>JBQCGH010000081.1:0-2608 GCA_051955835.1 Gemmatimonadales bacterium | reverse complement strand
GCTTCCCACTTGCAGGATAGCGACGGCCCGCTGGGGGGCAACCCTTCTCAGCCTTGAACCGCGGGCAGCACGTTCGTTATGGTGAGACCCGGTCCCGCCACACCATGAGCCGGGAGAATTGATCACGCTCACCCCCGCATGTACCTTGAGCCATGACCTCCACCACACCACGACTCCTCGGCCTCGGCGCCCGTTTCCCCGATTTCTCCCTGCAGGCCTGCGTCTCCGCCCAGCCGGGATCCGAGTTCCGCACGATCGACGCCCACGAGCTCGAGGGCACCTGGTCCGCCGTCTTCTTCTGGCCCCAGGACTTCACCTTCGTGTGCCCCACCGAGCTGATCGAGTTCAATCGCGCGCTCCGGGAATTCCGTGCACTCGGCACCAGGGTGTACGGTATCAGCGCCGACAGCGAGCACGCCCACCTCGCCTGGCGCAAGGAGAACCCGGACCTCCGCAACCTCGAGTTCCCCATGCTGGCCGACGATCGCAAGGAGGTCTCCGGCGAGCTCGGGATTCTCGATCCCGCCGAGCAGGTGCCGCTTCGGGCGACCTACCTGCTCGACGAGGAGCGAAGGATTCGGTGGCTCTGCGTGAACGACCTGAGCGTGGGGCGGAACACCGGGGAAGTGATGCGGGTCCTCGCAGGCCTCCAGTGCGGCGAGCTCTGCCCGGCGAACTGGCGACCCGGTCAGGCCACCATCACGCGGCCGAAACCCACCAGCAAGACCGCACCCTGGGAGACCAAGGAGCGTCCCGCCGTGCGCTGATTTCTGTGGCCGCCCGGCCGCCGACTGCGGTCATGCGGCCCCCCCGCTCGCCTGCTCGCCCGTCCGCTTTCAATAGATGTGCAGCCGGTCCAGCACCGCGAAGTTGTCCCCCAGGATCTCGAACAGGTCCTTGTTGTTCTTGATCGCCTTGCTCCGCATGTACACCCGCACCCACTGCTTGTACGCGTAGAGCTCGTAGCGGTCGAGGAGATCGCCCACCGGCAGGTCTCGCTGCGCCAGCAGGCCGGCCAGGAACATGGCGCACTCGAGCCCCAGCGAGATGGACTGGAAGTAGGGCGAGCCCACCGCCGCATCACCCGCCAGGAACACCGGTGACCGCCCGAACGGATGGTCGTTCGCCCCCGCCCGATGCCACGGCCGGCTGGTCGCGTGCCGGGCATGGTACAGCTCCATCGGGATCCGCACGATCTCCAGGTCGCCCATCATCGCCCCGCCGGTCTCCCGGTCCACCTTCTTGATGAACCGGTCCATGGACTGCGCGATATACGCGAAGTTGGCGCGTAGCCACGGGCCGTCGAACTGTGACGGCATGCGCTCGTAATCTTCCTCCGTGATGTTGATGATCCCCGTGACGTGCGTGATGCTGCCGTCGTGGAACGTGCGGTTGACCGCCGGGATGAACTTGTAGTACGCGTTCTCGATGTTCTTGTAGTACTTGCAGTACTCGTTGCACTCGTACGCCTCGCTGTACAGAAAGGTCACCATGATCGCGTATTCCAGCCGGGTCCTGAAGGTGTTCGCCCCGGCGTGGCCGTCGCCGGGTACCAGCCGGTCCCTGAGCAGCGAGTGTTTGCCGGTGCTGTCGATCAGGACGTCGCCCGGCTCGAGCATCGCCATCGCATCCGCCGCCGTCACGACGCCGGCCGTGCGCCGCACCGGCTGAGTCCGGCGTGTATCGATCAGCTCGCTGAGGCCGCGCTCGATGGCGTTGAGAGGGCAGAACCCCCGCACCCACGTGCGGAGGAGCGCCATCAGGTCCGCGGGAATGGCATGCCGAAAGGCGAGTCCCTCCTGGAGCTCCGAGGGATCGAACAGGGCCTCGACGCTCTCTCCGTCGATGTAGTCGGTGCAGTAGCTCGCCACCGTATCCGCCACCAGGTAGTCGCGGAGCTGGACCATCCGGGTCCGGGTGTACTCGCGTCGCTTCTCATAGAGGTGGACGGCGAACTTCTCCATCGGCTGAAACAGGGCTGCCAGCATGAGACCGACGGGTCCCGCGCCCAGGATGTGCACCCGGCCCGTGAGAGGGAGACGGTCGGACGTCGTGACTTTGCTTGGTGAGGGCATAGCGGTGCTTCACGCTCCTTCGCTAACGACGAATCTGCTGGAGAAGCCAGGCAAGCCCCTCCCCCTCGTGGGCTCGCCAATATGCAGTAGTATGTGCGCCCGGGAATTCGCGGTAGGTGTGTGCGATCCGTGCCTTGACCAGGGAATCGTGAAATGCCCGGTTCTGGTCTACCGTCAAGGTATCCTCGACACCGACATCGACGTACAGCCTCGGGAGCGGCCGCCGGGCAGAGACGAGTCCGGCGAGCAGCCGCAGCGGTTCGCGCGACCACCACTGGGCCGTATCGGTGCCGAACTCTACCTCGAAGAGTGGCCAGCGATACGCCGGCCAGCGCCGGAGCACTTGAGGCAGCGTCGCGGCGAAGCGCGCATGGCCCGGATAGGGATGGGGACCGACGTACAGCGGAGCCAGGACGCCCGAATGGCTGACCGCCGCGCCGAAGAGATCGGGATGCCGTGCCGCGAGCGACACGGCTCCGTAGCCACCCATGGAGAACCCCGCGATCCCGCGATGCCGCGGATCGCGCAGCGTG
>JBQCGH010000080.1:0-59660 GCA_051955835.1 Gemmatimonadales bacterium | reverse complement strand
GCCGCGCGCGTAGGTTGCCCTCCTAACCTTGCGGGATGAGCCGGACCGAGACCCTGTCGAGCCTGCTGCACGACGCCCGTGATCTCGCCCAGATCCTGCTCGCCGGCGACTGGCAGCGGTGGCGGCACACGATCGGGGTGGCCCGGCGGGTATTTTAATTTTTCTTTCAAATGCGGTAAAACTGCTAAATGGTTTTTCTCAGCCCTTTATAACGACCGATTCTTGCCGGCGCCGGCCCGATTCCTCGGGCCGGTGTCCGTTCAGGACTCGATGACCTCGCGTCGGGCCCGGGCCGGCGTACTCGTCATGCCCACCCGGCTCTCACCCTGGCGGTGAGCCGGGTTGGACACCCGATACCACACCGTCTGGCGGGCGTAGGGATCGTCGCGCCGTTTCGCGGCGATGCCAGCCAGGTCCATGCGTCGCGCGGCCTGATACAGGGCGCGGCCGTGTTCCTCCAGCGTAAACACCTTGTACAGCGGACCGGTATCCGACGGCAGCAGCTTGCCCAGCCGACGCTTGCGCTCGGCCAGCGGCATCGGGCGAAGGTCGTGGCCGTCGAGCCACAGCAGATCCGACGCGGCGAACGCGAGATAGCCGCGCGCCCTCAGCAGCTCCCGGAAAATCGGCTTGCCATGGCGATCGAGTGAGACGATCCGCCCATCGAGGATGGACGCGCGGCCTCCGAGCACGCTCATGATGCGATCGCACAGATCGGCGAAGCCTTCGAAATGAGGGTCCTGCCGCGCGCGGAGCTCGCAACCGTCGGCCGAGGCATAGAGCAGGGAGCGGAACCCATCGTAGAGTGGCTCGAACATCCAGCCCGGGTCGTCGAAGGGGGCGGCGAGCGGGACGTGCGGGACCGGCTCGGCGTCGGGCAGGGCACAGATCGTGGGCATGACGGCTCCGCGGCCGCATCACACGGCCTAGAGCCCTCCCCACGAGGAGGGAGCGATGGAGGAACTGGGATTGGGCAGCCCCGAGCCGCCCCTGATCACCCGCGAGGGTGATGTTACCCGTCAGGAGCGGGTTGTGCCAGGGGTCGGGCGTGTGGATGGATCGGTGGACAGTCCGCGGTCATCCGTCACACCGACACGCGCGCTGCTAGGCGCGCTCGCGTTCGAATCGGTTGGCGACCTGCCCGCGCGGACTGCCCGGTCTACCCCGGGAGTCAGTCGCTATGCCGAGTCTTGGCCGGAGCGCGTCGGGGGCCTTCGCCGCCGCGGAACAGGAAATGTGAATCGCCGGGGACCCGGTCCTCGGCCTTCCAGCGCGGCTCGCCGGAGGCAAGCTGGCCCAGCACGGCATCCCGGAGCATGGCCGCGGAGTACCAGCGGCCCGCCTTCACGGAGGGATACCACTCCTGGAACTCGGGCCGCACCGCCGCCTCGCGCTGAGCCATGATCTCCGCCGGTTGGTCGCCCTGACAGCCTAATGCCGGCGCGGCCTGCGGCACGGTGACGGCGGTTACGCGTCACGCGCCGGCCGCCGCGCCGGCATGAAAACGCCCCGCGACAGGACGACTGTCGGCGGGGCGGCGTACTCGGACGTATGGGCCTGGGTAGAGTTGAACTACCGACCTCACGCTTATCAGGCGTGCGCTCTAACCACCTGAGCTACAGGCCCTTGCGACGGGACGGGAGGATAGCCCGCTGCCCGGGCCCGCGCAAGGTGGCAGGCCTGGGCCGGGACCTCAGCGCTCCTCCTCTTCCTCCTCGAACTCCTCGAACTCCTCGAGGTCCTCGTCGTCGAGGTCGTCATCGTCGTCGAGGTCGTCCTCATCATCCAGGACGTCGTCCTCCTCGTCCTCCTCGTCGTCGTCGAAGGTGAACCCGTCATCTTCGAACTCGTCGTCATCCTCATCGAACTTGCGACGTAGCTCCAGGGCCTCCATCGACGTCTCCCAGGCCAACATGATGTCCTCCGCCATCAGAGAGAGTATGGTTCCGGGGTCCTAGGACGCATCCGCCACCCGGGCGGCCCGGGCGGCTTTCTTGCGGTCGTTCGCCGTCAGCACCCGCTTGCGAAGGCGAATGTTCTTCGGAGTCACCTCGATGAGCTCGTCTTCCTCGATGTACTCCAGGGCATACTCCAATGTGATCTGGCGGGGGGGCTCGAGGATGATGTTCTCATCCGAAGCCGTGGTCCGCATGTTGGTGAGCTTCTTTTCCTTCGTGACGTTGACGTCCATGTCGCCCGGGCGCGAGCTCTCGCCCGCGATCATCCCCTCGTATACCTGATCGCCCGGCGTCACGAACATCTGGGCGCGCTCCTGCAGGTTGCCCAGGGCGAACGCCACCACCGCACCCTCGCGATCGGCCACGAGCACGCCGCGCTTCCGACCGGCCAGCGGGCCGGCCCAGGGGCCGTAGTCCAGGAAGCGGTGGTGCATGATGCCGGTGCCACGCGTATCGGTCAGGAACTCCGAGCGATAGCCGAAGAGGCCGCGGGCCGGAATCCGGAACGTCAGCCGCACCATGCCCTGGCCCGGGTTCCGCATCTCGGTCATCTCGCTCCGGCGCGGCCCGAGCTTCTCCATGACGACGCCCATGTACTCCTCGGGCACGTCGACCGTGAGCTCCTCGTAGGGTTCCTGGCGCTCACCATCGGGGCCCAACTTGGTGATGACTCGCGGGCGGGACACCTGGAACTCGTAGCCCTCGCGCCGCATCGTCTCCATCAGGATGCCGAGGTGGAGTTCGCCCCGTCCGGCGACCGTGTGGGTGTCGGGGCTGTCGGTCTCCTCCACGCGCAGAGCGACGTTGCGCTCAAGCTCCCGATGCAGGCGGTCCTTGAGCTGCCGGCTGGTGACGTACTTCCCCTCGCGTCCCGCGAATGGGCTGTTGTTGACGATGAAGTCCACCGAGATCGTGGGCTCTTCAACCGCGATGCCGGCAAGCCGCTCGGGCGCGTCAACCGCGGTGAACGTCTTTCCGATCTCGATGGTCTCGAAGCCCGCGAGCGCGACGATGTCTCCCGCGCCGGCAACATCCACCTCCACCCGGTTGAGTCCGTCGAAGGTGTAGAGCCTGGTGACTCGGTTCCGCTCGAACGTCTCGTCATCGACCATGCCCGGCGGCCCGAGCGGCAGGAGCGCCACCTGATCGCCGACGCGGACGCGCCCGCGCTCGATCCGGCCGATCGCGATGCGGCCCAGGAAGCTCGAGAAGTCGAGCGTCGAGACCAGCATCTGGAAGGGACCCTCCGGGTCACCCCCGGGCGCCGGAACGTGATCGAGGATGGCCTGGAACAGCGGTCGGAGGTCGGTACCCGGCTGATCCAGCTCGGCCGTGGCCGTGCCGGCTCGACTCGACGTGTACAGGAAGGGGGCGTCGAGCTGCTCCGGGGCCGCCTCGAGGTCGATGAACAAGCCGAGCACCTCGTCGTGCACGCGCAGCGGCTCCGCGTCGGCCCGATCGATCTTGTTGATGGCGACGATGGGCCTGAGGCCGAGCGCCAGCGCCTTCCGAGTGACGAACCGCGTCTGGGGCATGGGCCCCTCCGCGGCGTCCACCAGGATGAGCACGCCGTCCACCATGCGGAGGATGCGCTCGACCTCACCGCCGAAGTCCGCGTGACCGGGCGTGTCCACGATGTTGATCTTCACGCCTTGCCAGCGGACAGCGGTGTTCTTGGCCAGGATGGTGATCCCGCGCTCGCGCTCGAGCGGGTTCGAGTCCATCACCCGCTCTTCCACCTGCTGATTGGCGCGGAACGCTCCCGCCTGCCGCAGCATCTGGTCGACCAGCGTGGTCTTGCCGTGGTCGACGTGGGCGATGATGGCGAGGTTGCGGATCAAACCGGACTTACCCCTTCAGTCTGAACGGATGGAGGCCCGAGCCCGGGCCTCCGCGGCGCATATATAGACTAGGCCGGGCGGGGACGCAAGAAAGGAGGGAACGGGGGGAGAAAGCGGAGAGGACGGGGGGGATGGAGTGGGTGGAGACCTCTCGTCCGTCCTCTCGGACCGGTCGGGTGTGGCTTGCCCTAATGCCTGTGGCCGGCGTGTTCGCGAGCGACCGTCCGCACGTCCTCGCACTCGTCGGCGACTTCGAGCTGCATCGTGACGTGTCCGATCCCGAGCGCGGCCATCTCCGACCGGATGCCGTCGAGCACGTCCGGGTGGGCCACGAGGTCCGGGACCACCGCGTGGCCGCTCATGGCCACCACCCCATTGACGACCGTCCACACGTGGAGGTCGTGGACGGCGGCGACCCCTGGGACGGCGAGGATCCGTCGTTGCACGTCGGCCATGACGACGTGGCGGGGTACGGCGTCGAGCAGGATGTCGGTGCTCTCGCGGAGCAGACGCCACGCCCCGGCGAGGATCAACACGGACAGGGCGATCGAGACGAGTGGGTCGGCCAGGGTCCAACCGGTGAGCCAAATGATGGCGGCGGCGGCGAGGGCACCGATCGAGCCGAGGGCGTCGCCCAGGACGTGGAGGTAGATGCCCCGGGCGTTGAGGCTGCCTTCGCGCGAGCCGTGCAGGAGAACCAGGCTCACCGCGTTGACGGCGAGGCCAGCGGCGGCGATTGCGAGGAACAGGCCGGCACGGATGGGCGACGGGTGCTGCACGCGCTGAACGGCCTCCACGACGACCCACGCCGCAATGCCGAACAACGCCGCGCCGTTCACCAGCGCCGCGAGGATTTCCCAGCGGAGATAGCCATAGGTCTTGGTCTGATCCGCTGGGCGCTGTGCGATCCACGCGCTGAGCAAGCCCAGCGCCAGCGCGCCGACGTCGGTCAGCATGTGCCCGGCGTCGGCGAGCAGGGCGAGCGAGCCGCTGACCCAGCCGCCGAACGCCTCCAGCACCATGAACGACCCGGTCAGGCAGAGCACGGCCCAGAGGCGGGGCATGGGCGTGGTTGGCCCACCGGTGAGGTGTGCGCACTCGGCGCGGGACGCGATGGTGGCCATGGAGGAAAGGTAAGAGGGAGGAAGGGAGAAGTGAGGGGGAGACGTAAGCGGTGAACGGTAACCGGTGAGCGGTGAGCGGGAAGGGCACACCAGTCTGCTCCGATGTGGGGTCCTGCTCACCGCTCACCGCTTACCGCTCACCGATTCTCATCCTCACCGCCGCCGCGTGCCCATACAGCCCCTCCGCCTCGGCCAGCGCGATGATGGCGTCGGCATCCTCCGCCAGTCGGGCGCGGCTGTAGCGGATGACGCTCGTGCGTTTCACGAAGTCGTAGACGCCGAGTGGGGAGGCGTAGCGCGCGGTTCCCCCGGTCGGCAGCACGTGACTGGGGCCGGCCAGGTAGTCGCCCACGGGCTCGGGCGTATCGTCGCCCAGGAAGATGGCCCCCGCGTGGCGGATGTTGGCCGCCACCCGTTCGGCACCCTCGGTGACGACCTCCAGGTGCTCGGGCGCGCGACGGTTGGCGACCTCGATCGCCTCGCGCATCGATGGCACCAGCACGATGAGCCCGTTGCGCTCGAGCGCCGTCCGGGCGATCGCTGCGCGGGGCGCGGAAGCCAACGCGTCGGCGAGCGCCGCAGGCAGCGCCTCCGCCAGGGCCGGATCAGTAGTCACGCACCAGCTCACGGCATCCTCGTCGTGCTCCGCCTGGGCGATCAGGTCGGCAGCGACCCGGTCCGGCCGTGCCGTGTGGTCGGCGATGATCAGGACCTCGGTGGGCCCGGCGATCATGTCGATTCCCACCTGCCCCACGACCTGCCGCTTGGCCTCCGCCACCCACCGGTTTCCGGGTCCGACGATCTTGTCCACTCTAGGCACGGTGACCGTGCCGTAGGCCAACGCCGCGATCGCCTGTGCCCCACCGATGCGGAAGATGCGCGTCACGCCCGAGAGCGCGCACGCCGCGAGCACGGGATCGGTGACGCCTGCGGGTGGCACCACCGCGACGATCTCCTGAACGCCGGCCACCAGCGCCGGGACGGCGTTCATCACCACCGAGGACGGATAGGAGGCCTTCCCGCCCGGGACGTACAGACCAACCCGATCCACCGGGGTCACCTTGGTCCCGACCAGGCTGCCATCCGCCTCCGCGAGGTGGAAGCCGTCATCACGCTGGTGCTCGTGATAGGCTCGGACCCGGTCCACGGCGCGGTCCAGGGCACGGCGCAGCGTCGGGGCGATTCGCGCCAGTGCGCCCTGCCAGGTGCCTGCCTCGAGCGGCCAGTCCCCGGGAGCCAAATCGACCCCATCGAATCGGCGCCCGTATTCGCGAACGGCCTCGTCTCCCCGCGCGATCACATCGTCGATGATGGAGCGGACGGTGTCGCGGGTGGCTGCGTCGCTCCCTGCCGACCGCGGCAGAAAGGCGTCGAGCGTGTCGAACGGCGGAACCGCCAGCACACGGATCATGCCTGGATCTCGCGGTAACACCTTAGAGATATTAGACTTATCGCGTATGGAACCGGCAGCGTCGCCTCCCATCGGGTTCGGACTGATCTCGGTCGTCGTGCTGGTGCTCTGCAACGCGTTCTTCGTGGCGGCGGAGTTCGCGTTGGTGAGCGCGCGCCGTACCCGCCTCGACGAGCTGGCGAGCGCAGGGGACCGCAAAGCTAGGCTTGCCCGGCGTGCGGTACAATCGCTTGGCCGCTCGATCTCGGCCACGCAACTCGGGATCACCTTGGCCTCGCTCGGGCTCGGCTGGATCGGCGAGCCGGCACTCGCGGGCCTGGTGGGCAACGCGTTCACCTGGCTGCCCAAGCCGCTCTCGGCCATCGCGACCCACGGCGTCGCGTCGGTGATCGCCTTCATTCTCATCACCATCCTCCACATCACTCTGGGCGAGCTGGTGCCCAAGGCCGTGGCGCTGGTGCACCCCGAGGAGCTGAGCCGCTGGGTTGCCGGGCCATTGATCGCCTTCGGATGGCTGATGGCCTGGCCGATTGCGTTGCTCAACGGGGCGGCCACGCGCCTGCTCCGGCTGGCCGGGATCGCGCCGCCGGGCGAGCACGAGCGGCTCCACTCGCCCGAGGAGATCCGGATGCTGGTCGAGCAGAGCACGGAAGGCGGCAGCCTGCTCAAGGAAGACGCGCGTCTGATCGAAGGGGTGTTCGAGTTCAGCGAGAAGACCGCCCAGGAGGTCATGACCCCGCGCACGCAGATGATCGCGCTCGAGGCTGGGCTCAGCATTCAGGAGGCCGCCGACCAGGTGGCCCAGGCCCGGCGGTCGCGCTATCCCGTGTACACCGAGTCCCTCGACGAGATCGTCGGCGTGGTCCACGCCAAGGACATCCTCACGGCGCTCCGCGCGCGGCCCCACGAGACGCTGCAGGCGATCATGCGACCGCCCCTCTTCGTGCCCGGCACCCGGGAGGTCGAGGACGTCCTGGCCGACATGAAGCGACTGAAGACCCATCTCGCGGTCGTGCTCGACGAGTACGGCGGCACGGCGGGGCTGGTCACGATGGAGGACCTGCTCGAGGAGATCGTGGGCCCCATCTTCGACGAGTACGACCCGCAGGACCGGCCGGCTGCCGGCGACGGGGCCGCCCGGCTCGACGGGGCCATGCCGATCACCGAGTTCAATGCGAAGTTCGACGCGACGCTCGACGATGCCGACTACACGACGCTCGGCGGCTACGTGTTCGGGCAGCTCGGGCGCCTGCCGCGCCCCGGCGACCGGGTCACCGTCGCCCCTTACACGTTCGAGGTCATCGAGATGGACGGGCGCCGGGTGAAAAGTCTCCGGCTGCACACCGCGCCGGCGGCGGTCGGCGCCGAGCAGGCTGAACGGGGGGCGGGTGCCTAGCGCCTGGGGCCCGGCCGAAGTCCCGCGCACGGAGCGCACCCGCGCCGCGTTCTTCGAAGTGAGCCGGCGCCTCAGCGCCGCCCGCACGCCGGAAGAAGCGGCCCGCATCATCGTCGCCGTCGCGCAGGAGCTGCTGGGCTGGGACGCCTGCACCCTCGACCTGTACTTCCCCGAGACCGACCAGGTCCAGGACGTGCTCACGATGGACTCGTTCGACGGGCCGCCGGTGGACGTCCCGGCCGCGAACTCCACGAGCACACCGACGCCGATGTTCGCCCGCGTGCTCCGCGAAGGGCCGCTGCTCATCCTCCGCCCCGACTCGGCGATGGACCCGGCCGATCTCATCCCGTTCGGCAACACCACCCGGCGCTCGCGCTCGCTGATGTTCGTGCCGCTTCATCACCGCGATCGCCTCACCGGCATCCTCTCGATCCAGAGCTACACCCCGGACGCGTACGACCAGAACGACCTGGCCATGCTCCAGGAGCTGGCCGACCATTGCGGGGGCGCGATCGAGCGCTTGCGTATCGAGAACGAGCTGCGCGAGAGCCAGGCGCAGCTCGCGCGGACCGAGGCGTTCGCGCTGGTCATGACGGCGCACGTCGGGCTCGACGGGCGCTGGCTCAAGGTGCCCCCCACCTTGTGCCGGCTGCTCGGCCTGCCGGAGTCGCAGCTGCTCGACGCGCCGATGGAGGCGCTCCTCCACCCCGACGACATTCCGGTCGAGCGGGCCGAGCGCCGACGCTTGCTCGAGGGTGACACGCGCACCCTGGACCTGGAGCTGCGTTGGCTTCGACCGGGCGGCCCCCCGCTCTGGATGTATCTCAACGCGTCGGCCGTGCAGGACGCGGGCGGTCGCCCGAAGTATCTGCTCGTCTATCTTCGCGACGTGACCGAGCGGAAGAGCCTCGAGGACCAGCTCCGCCTGGCGCAGAAGATGGAGGCGGTAGGTCAGCTCGCCGGCGGGATCGCGCACGACTTCAACAACCTCCTGACGGCGATCCTGGGCAGCACCGAGCTCCTGCTCTCGAGCACCGGGCCGGAGGATCCTCGGCGCGAGGACGTGCAGGAGATCGGCCGCGCCGCGCACCGGGCCTCGGCGCTCGTCCGGCAGCTGCTCGCGTTCAGCCGGAAGCAGGTCATGCAACCCAGGCTGGTGAATCTCAACGCGATCGTGCGCGACATGGGTGGCATGCTGCGCCGGCTGGTGGGCGAGCGGATCGCGCTCCGGCTGGATCTCGACCCCGCCCTCGGCGAGGTGACGGCGGACCCGGGCCAGATCGAGCAGGTCATTGCCAACCTCGGGGTGAACGCGCGCGACGCAATGCCGGACGGCGGGATGTTGACCATCGTAACGGCCAACGTGAGCCGCCCCGGCGTGCCCGGCGCCGACCGCGAGGGTCTCCCGCCTGGCGGTCCGCTGGTTGCACTCGCCGTGAGCGACACCGGCACCGGCATGGACGAGCACGTGCTCGCCCATCTGTTCGAGCCGTTCTTCACGACCAAGGAGATGGGGCGCGGCACCGGCCTGGGGCTCGCGACGGTGTATGGGATCGTCCGGCAGAGTGGCGGCCAGATCCAGGTGGCCTCCCGCCCCGGCGAAGGCAGCACTTTCACGGTGTACTTCCCGCGGGTCGACGAGCCGGTGCGCCATGGGGCCGCGCCCGCGCCGCCGCCCGAGCCCGCGCCCGGCGGCAGCGAGACTGTGCTCGTGGTGGAGGACGAGGAAGCGGTACGCCATCTCGTCTGCCGAGTGCTCCGAACCAAGGGATACCGGGTGCTCGAGGCCGCGCACGCAGAGGCTGCGCTCCAGGTCTGGAACGCCGCCACCGAGCCCATCGACCTGCTCGTCACCGATATGGTGATGCCGGGCATGAGCGGCACCGCCCTCGCGGCCCAGCTCGCCGAGGCACGGCCCGGGCTCCGCATCCTCTTCATCACCGGCTACGCACCCGAGGCGGTCGAGCGCCGGGGCGAACTGGCCGACGCCGGCGGGCTGCTCGAAAAACCCTTCAGCGCCGACCAGCTCGCGCGGAAGGTGCGCGAGGTACTGACCGCGTCGATCTGAGCCGCCAGGCTCGCGTCGCGCCCGCGCGCGGCGTTAGCTTCCCGCCCCATGTTCGTCCTGCAACCAGCCGTCACGCCGCCTGGCGCGCTCGATCTCACCGGGGAGGCCGCCCGCGTGCGGCGGCGCCTGCAGCGCTCCGCCATGGACGTGCTGGAGCGTGGCGGGTACGAGGAGCTGATCCCGCCCATGCTCGAGTACCAGGACACCTTTCTCCGCGCGGGCGGCTCCGGCGTTGCCGAGCGGCTCATTCGCTTTCCCGATCGCGACGGACGCATCCTCGCCCTTCGTTACGACTTCACGGCCAGCCTCGCGCGCGTGGCCGCGACCACATTTGCCGCCGCGTCGGGACCGCTGCATCTGTCATACTCCGGCAACGTCTACCGCCAGGACCCGGAGCGCGGCGGCCGGATCCGCGTGATGCTCCAGGTGGGCGCCGAACTGATGGGACAGCCCGAGCTCGCGGGCGACGTAGAGATCGTCCGGCTCACGATCGCCCTGCTGCGCTCGGCCGGCGTCCAGGACTTCCAGGTGAACGTGGGGCATGTCGGGGTGCTGGCCCCCGGACTCGCCGCGCTGCCCGAGGCCGACCGGGCGGAGGTCCGTCGCTGGATCGACCGGAAGGACCGGGGCAGCCTGTGCCGTGCCCTCGCCGCTCTCGGCAGCGAAGCCGCCACCTTGACCGTGCTCCCGTTCGTGATCGGTCGGCGCGAGGCGCTCGAGAGCGCGCTCGGTTCGGCGCCGTCGGCGGCCGTGGAGGGTCTCGAGCGGCTGCTCGCGCTCGATGCCGCGCTCGACCCGGACGAGCGGGCCCACGTGGTGTACGACCTGGGCGAGGTCCGCGGACTCGACTACTACACCGGCATTCACTTCGAGGCGTTCATCGCGGGGGCGGGGCGCGCGGCAGGTGCGGGCGGCCGCTACGACGACCTGATGGCGCGCTTCGGCCGCCCGATGTCCGCGGTGGGTGTCTCGCTGGATCTCGACACGATCGCGGAGGTGCCACGGTGACCCGCCTCCGCGTGGCGCTCGCCAAGGGCAGGCTGTACGAGCCGTCGGTCGAGCGGTTCCGCCGCGCCGGGGCGGCGCCCATGGCGGACGCGGGCCGCCGGCTTCTCGTGCCGTCGGCCGACCCTACCATCGAGTTCCTCGTGGTGAAGCCGGGCGACGTGCCGGTGTATGTCGAGTCGGGCGCCGCCGACCTCGGCGTCACCGGCACGGATATCCTGCGGGAAACCGGCGCCGACG
Organism: Gemmatimonadales bacterium; assembly: GCA_051955835.1. Taxonomy (GTDB): domain Bacteria; phylum Gemmatimonadota; class Gemmatimonadetes; order Gemmatimonadales; family GWC2-71-9; genus CAVVWJ01. Next base: position 48,617 of record JBQCGH010000080.1, on the reverse strand, counting down.
TGCTCGAGCCGCTCGAGCTCGGATTCGGGTTCTGCCGCCTCAGCGTGGCCGCGCCGGCGGATGCGTCCTACCCGGTGCCGGCGGGTGGGGTCACGGCCCGCGTGGCCACCAAGTACCCGAGGCTGGCGCAGGCGCACTTCGGGGCGGCGGGCCGCCCCGTGGACATCATCCAGGTGAACGGATCGGTCGAGGTGGCGCCGCTGCTGGGGCTGGCGCACTGGATCGTGGACCTGGTGGATACCGGCGGAACGCTCAAAGCCAACGGGCTGGTGGAGCGGGAAACGGTGCTGCACTGCGGCGCGGTGCTGGTCGCCAACCGGGCCTCGCAAAAGCTCAAGCTGGATGCGTATCTGGCGTTTATGGCGCGGCTGGAAACTTAGAAGAGAGACGTCGCTACCGGGCTACACCCGCTTGCCGGTCCGGGTATCGAACCAGTGCAGCCGCTCCCGGTCCGCCGTGAGCCCCACGACCGCATCCACCGGCACCTCTGTCTCTGGCGGCGTCACGACCCGGACCTCCTCGCCGTCGCTACCTCCCTCCAGGCGCAGGTGGACCAGCAGCTCGCTCCCCCTGGGCTCGACGACGTCGACCCGGGCATCCGCGTCGCCCGCGCCGGACGCGACGATGGCCAGATCGTGCGGCCGGACGCCGAGCGTCACGGGGCCGGGATCGTGCTCGGCCGGGCGTGGATACGGCAGTAGACGACCCGCGGGAAAGAAGTTCATCGCCGGTGACCCCACGAAACCGCCGACGAACATCGACGCGGGGCGCCGGTACACCTCCATGGGCGGCCCGACCTGCTCGATGTGACCCTCGCGCATGACCGTCACCCGGCCACCCAGGGTGAGCGCCTCCTCCTGATCGTGCGTCACGTAGACGATCGTCGCCTGCAGGCGGCGGTGCAGCCGCGCGAGCTCGGCGCGAGTCTCGACCCGAAGCTTCGCATCCAGGTTGGACAGGGGCTCGTCGAAGAGAAACACTTGCGGATCCCGGACCATGGCCCGTCCGAGCGCCACACGCTGGCGCTGTCCGCCCGAGAGCTGGCTCGGCTTGCGCTCGAGCACCGCCTCGAGCCCGAGCGCGAGCGCCACTGCCTGGACCCGCTCCGCGATTGCGATGGGCGTCGCGCCGCGCATCCGGAGACCGAACGCGAGGTTCTGGCGGACGGTCATGTGCGGATAGAGCGCATAGCTCTGGAACACCATCGCGATGTCACGGTCCTGCGGCGGCACTGCGGTGACGTCGCGTTCGCCGATGAAGACCTGTCCCCCCGTCGGCGTCTCCAGCCCCGCGATCATCCGAAGCGCCGTGCTCTTGCCGCAGCCCGACGGCCCCACCAGCACCATGAACTCGCCGTCCGCGATGTCGAGGTCGAGCCCCCGCGCGGCCACGTGTCCGTTGGGGTACACCTTCTCCACGCCGACGAGCCGGACCCGTGCCATGGCTAGCCCTTCACCGCGCCGGCGGTGAGGCCCTGCACGATGCGCCGCTGGAAGGCGAGCACGAGGAGCGCCACCGGGGCCGTTGCCACCACGGCGGCCGCGAGGATCTGTCCCCAGGGCACTTGGTACTGCCCCCGAAACAGGGCGATGGCGACCGGCACCGTCTGCCGCTCGGGGCCGAGCGTGAAGGACAGCGCGAACAGGAACTCGTTCCAGCTATACACGAAGGTCAGAATCGCCGTGGTGGCGAGGCCGGGCAGCGCCAGCGGGAGAATGATCTCCCAGAGCGCCCGGAGCCGACCGGCACCGTCCACCATCGCGGCCTCCTCGAGCTCACCGGGGAGCTGGCGGAAGAACCCGACCAGCAGCCAGACCGTGAGCGGCATGGCGAAGGTGAGATACGGGAGGATGAGCCCGGGAAACGTGTTGATCAGATGCAGGCTCCGGAGCACCAGGTACAGGGGCGAAACAATGGAAATCTGAGGGAACACGCTGACCGCGAGGATCAGGCCGAGCAAGGGCGCCTTGCCGCGGAACCTCAGGCGGGCGAGCGCGTAGGCGCACAATCCGCCGAGCGTGACGCAGAACGCTGTCGTGCAGCCGGCCACGATCAGCGAGTTCCGGATGGGAATCAGGAAGTCACGCTCCCGGAACAGCGCCCGATAGTGGTCGAGCACGAACGTGTGGGGAATGAGGGAGGGCGCCTGGAACAGGCGCGCCTCCGGCGTGAGCGACGACACGATGGCCCAGTAGAATGGAAAGGCCGTCGCGACGACCAGCACGAGCAGCGCGGCCGTCCCCCAGGCGTTCCGCGGCCTCATCCGCGGGTCTCCGTCAGACCTGCGCCGAGAAACCGGATGTAGCCCAGGGCGAGGGCGAACGTCACCGCGAACACGATCACCGACAGGGCGGAGCCGTAACCGAAGCGCAGGTTCTGGAGCAGCGAGTTGAAGGTGTAGAGCGCGATCGGCTCGGTGGAGGTGCCGGGCCCTCCGCCGGTCATGACGTAGATCAGGTCAAACACCCGGAAGGCATCGAGGGTGCGGAAGATGAGCGCGACCAGAATGGCCGGCTGGAGCAGCGGGAGGGTGACGTGACGGAACTGGCGCCACGTGGAGGCGCCGTCGATCCGCGCAGCCTCGTACAGGGAGGCGTCGATGTTCTGGAGGCCGGCGAGCAGCAGGAGGGCGACGAACGGCGTCGTCTTCCACACGTCGGCCAGCACCACCGGCACCCATGCGAGCCCCGCCTCGATGAACCACACCGGGGGGTTGTGCACCAGGCCCGTGCGCACGAGCAGCGTATTGGCGATGCCCGACTGCCCCTCGAAGATGAAGCGCCAGAGCAGTGCCGAGACGACGGTAGGGATCGCCCAGGGGACCAGCACCGCCGCACGCACCAGGCCGCGCCCCCGGAAGGCACGATTCATGGCGAGCGCAAGCAGGCAGCCGAGCGTGAGCTCGAGCACGACGGTCGCCGCCGTGAACACCAGCGTGTGGGCGAGTGCCTCGCGGAACCGGCTGTCGCCGATGGCCTCGACGTAGTTGTCCAAGCCGATGAAGGGGCGCCCCAGCCAGGGCATCCTGAGGTCGTGCAGGTGCACCGATTCCCACACGGTCCAGGCGAGCGGGAACAGCGCGACGAGGAGAATGGTGGCCAGGGCCGGCGCGGCGAGCCACCACGCCACGCGGGCCTCCGCGCGCTCGGCACCGGCGAACCGACGGGCGGTCGACGTCATCGCGCCGCGACCGGCGCTCCCGCGCCGAGTCCCGAGCGGTCGAGGAGGGCCTGCATCTCGATCGCGGCGTGCGCCAGCGCAGCCGACGGCTCCTGCTGCCGGGTCAGGGCGCGGTGCAGGTCCACCTGCAGGATGTCCGAGAGTTGGGTGTATACCGGCGTGACCGGCCGGGGCACCGCGTGTTCGATCACGGCCCGCGCCTGAGCGGGCGGAATCGCGAGGGCGCGCGTCAGGGCCGGGGCATCGTAGAGTGCCGGGCGGGTCGGGAACTGACCGACCCCTTGCGCACGCTCGAGCATCTGCTCGGGCCGGGTGAGATACTCGATCACCGCCCAGGCGGCCTCGGGGTGCGCGCTGTGCGCGTTGATGGCGAGCTGCGCGCCTCCCAGCGTGGCGGTGGGTTGGCCACGTGGAGCGGCGGGCATGGGTGCCACGGCAAAGTGGCCGGCCACCCGCGAAGCCGAACTGTCCTGCATCAAGGCATAGGCATACGGCCAGTTGCGCATGAACGCGGTCTCGCCATTCTGGAACGCGAACCGCGATTCTTCCTCGTGCCAGGTAAGCGCGGCCGGCGGCACGATCCCCTCATCGTAGATCTCGTGTCGCATCGCGGTGAGGGCTGCGACCGCCGCCGGCGAGTTGACCGTGACCCGGGGGCCGTCGAGAATCCGCCCGCCGAAGGCGCCGAGATACTCGGCGAAGACGGTGACCAGCCCCTCATAGCGGGCCCCCTGCCACACCAGCCCGTACCGCAGGCCACGCTCGGCTCGGGCGCGCGCGGCGATCCGCTCGAGGTCGCCGATGGTCGCGGGGGGCCCCGGCATCAGGTCGGTACGCCAGTACAGCATCCCGACGTCCACGAACCAGGGCACCGCGTACAGCCGGCCATTCCACCGGTTGGCCGCGATCGTGGCCGGGAAAAAGGAATCGATCGCCGGGTGGAACCGGTCGAGGTCGAGGATCCAGCCGGCGGCGGCGAACTCGGGCGTCCAGACGACGTCGAGCTGCAGGATGTCGGGCTCGCTCGCGCCGGCGTTGAGCCACTGCACGTAGAGCTGGTGCCGCTGATCGGCGGCGTCGGGCGTAGCGCGCTGTTCGACGCGGATGTCGGGCCGGAGCTGGGCGAACCGAGCCAGCTGGCGCCGGAGCACGGCACCCTCGGCCCCGAGCACGCTGACCGGCATGGTGACGACCGCGGGACCGCCCGCGGGCGCGCCGCCGCAGCCCAGGATCAGGGCCGCGGCGAGCCAGACGCCGGGCAACCGGCGGCGGACGGACGAGCATTTTATCAGAATTCGAACAACTCCCGCGAAGACGGTCGCCCCGCGCGGACCCGAGCACGGTAACACCGAACTCGCCGCTCCGCCAAGCACCCTCTTGCGGCCGTTCCCGGAATTGCATAGAAGTGTCTGGTACTCCGGCCGCCTGTCGGCGGCGTCTTACGCATAGCTGGGAAGTCGACCGTGAACTTGCTCAAGCGGGCCCCGCAAAGCCCGGGGAGCGGCCCCAGGCTCCCTGTCGATCGAAACCGGCGCACGTCGCGGTTCCGGTCTCAGCCGTTCGTTCTTGCTTGCCATCGTCCCTCCACCCTTTCGTTTTCGTTCTTCCCCGCTCCAGCGTCCCCCACCCTGGTCTCCGCGGAATGTCGCGCTGAACCGCCCCGAGTATGGAGGTGTCCATGATCGCTAGCAGGCGTTGGAACCATCGGACCCCGACGCGCCTGGCTGCCGTAACGATTGCCGCGCTCGTGCTGCCCGGCCTCGCCGCCGCCCCGGCCCAAGCCCAGGGTACGCCCGAGACCGGCACCGTCAGCGGCAAGGTGACCGACGAGAACGGCGCCGCCGTCGGGAACGCCCAGGTCTATATCGTGACCCCGGCGATTGGCACGCAAACGGCCGGTAGCGGGGTCTACACGTTGCAGCGGGTGCCCGCCGGCACCCAGACCGTCCACGTCCGCATGCTCGGCTTCCGTCCCGAGTCGACCAGCGTCAGCGTCACCGCGGGCGCCACCACGACGGCGGACTTTACCGTCCGGCGTGACCCGTTGCAGTTGCAGACCATGGTGGTGACCGGCACCACGACGCCGCGGATCAACCTCGACGCCAGCGTGGCGGTGACCAGTCTCACGCCGACGGACATCCAGCGCGCGGCCCCCAGAAGCACGACCGAGGTCCTCCGCTACGTGCCCGGATTCACCCGGGTCGAGAGCTCGGGCGGCGAGGTGAACGAGAACATCTCGATGCGCGGCATTCTCGGCGTGGAGTATGTCATGTTCATGGAGGACGGGATGCCGGTCTTTCCGACCATGCACACGTTCTTCATGAACGCCGACAACCTGTTCCGGATGGATGAGAACATCCAGCGGATGGAGGTGGTGCGGGGCGGTGCCTCGGCCCTGTTCGGCTCCAACACGCCGGGCGCGATCATCAACTTCATCAACAAGACCGGTGGTGACCATGTGGCCGGCACCATGCAGGCGTCCGGCGCCACCCAGGGCCTCGCGCGGTACGACCTGAACGTGAATGGCCCGCTCGGGCAGGACTGGCACTTCAACGTCGGCGGCTTCTACCGCTATGACCACGGCGTGCGTGACCCCGGCTTCCCGGGCATCCGGGGCGGCCAGGTCAAGGCCAGCGTCACCCGGGACCTGCACAATGGGTACATCCGGCTGACCGGCAAGGTCATTGACGACCGCAATCAGTTCATCCTCGACCTCCCGTTCGTCAACGCGAGCGACCCGCAGTATGTGCCGGGCTTCACCAACTACGGATCGTTCAACACCAACGAGGCGCTCGACCTCTCGGTGAGGATCCCCACGGGCGATCTGACGTTCCCGCTCGACAACGGGCTCCGCACTCAGGCGGGCTGGCTGACCGCGGACGTGGGCTTCGACCTGGATCAGGGCTGGCACCTGCAGAACACCGCACAGGTGATGCAGAACAACCAGGAGTGGAACGCGCTCGTCCCCTCGACGGCCATGTCGGTGGCGGACTTCATCAGCCTGCCCAAGGGCCAGGGCGGCCTGGGGCTACCGGCGGGCTCGACGGTGGCACTGGGTTTCACCAACCACTTCGTGGCCGACACCGCCGGAGCTCCTGAGCTTCCGTTCGACACACCCAACGGGCTGGTGGCCCCCGGGCAGCTCATCCACGTCTCCAAGCCGATTTCGGCGTTCCAGGACCAGGTGCAGGTCCGGAAGACGTTCGGGCCGCACACGATTTCCGCGGGCGCCTATTTCGCGAACTACACCCAGGACAACCACTGGTTCTTCAGCCAGGTCCTGACCGATGTCCGCGACAACCCGCGGTTCCTCGACGCGGTGGTTACGACGCCGGGGGGCACCCCGACGGCCATCACCAAGAATGGCTTCATGAACTTCCTGTCGGGCTACAACAACGGCAGCGGGCAGACCTCGGTGTTCTCCGGCGTCCTCGGGGGCGAAATTCAGCTCACCCCCAAGCTCCGGGCCGATCTCGGCGGTCGGGTCGAGTACGACGACTACGTCCAGAGCTCGGAGAACACGAGCACCTTCGATCTGGACGGCGACACGACGACGACGTTCGACAGCGAGACCTTCGGCAACAACACCTTCCGGCATTTCAGCAAGGGCCTCACCGACTGGGCCGGATCGCTCGGGCTCAATTACGTCCTCACCGATCGGTACTCGCTCTATGCGTCGGCCTCCCGCGGCTACAAGATGCCCGCGCTCGATGAGTTCCTGAACGCGCAGGCGGAGGCGCAGGTAGATCTGTTCGCCTCGCGGCAGGTGCAGTCGCTCGAGGGCGGCATCAAGGGCAGCCTGCCCCACCTCGGGTTCACGGTCAACGGGTTCTACACGCGGCTCAAGCACATCGTGTCGCAGGGCCTGGTCATCGACTCGATCACCGGCCGCTCGGCCTGGATCGTGACGACGTCCCCGGTGAACAATGCCTACGGCGCGGAGGTCGAGCTCGTGTTCAGCCCGATCGACAACCTGCAGGTCTTCGGCAACACCACCATCCTCAAGGCCGAGCTGGGCACCGGCGCGGGGGCGGACATCGGCAGCCGGATCAACGGCGTGCCGACGTCGCTGTCGAACATCGCGGCCACGTACAACGTCCCGCGGACGGGCTTCCAGCTCAAGGGCGACTGGCACTGGGTCGACTCGCGGCCCGTGGATCAGACGCTCGGGATCTCGCTCCCGGCCTACAGCTACTTCAACTTCGGCGCATCGTACGCCGTGCCGAATACCGGCACGCGCATCATGGTCGACCTTCTCAACGCATTCCAGGGGAAGGGTCTCGAAGAGGGCAACCCGCGCCTGCTGAGCACTGGCGGGAATCCGATCTTCCTGGCCCGCCCCATCCTGCCGCGGCGGCTCATGGTCTCGGTCGGGTACGATTTCGGCGGCGCACCTGCCGAGCAGCAGTCGCAGTAACCGGCTGGCGGCGGTCGGGGCGTGGAGTCTTCTCGCCCTGGCCGCCGCCCGCGCGAGCGCGCAGGCGCCCGACACCGCCTCCGCCTTCGTGCTCTCCACGAACGATGTCCACCGGGCCCCGTCGCCGTTCATCGGCAACGGGCGCCTCGGTGTGGTGATCGCCCCGCTCGGCTTGGGTGCGACGCCGTCGCTTGCCGCGGGCCTCTACGAGCACGGCCCCGGCGACGTCCCCCGCATCACCGCCGTCCCCGCCTGGAATGGCATCGCGATCTTCAACGGGAACCGCTGGCTCCATGACCCGCCCCAGGGCAATTCGATCGCCGGCTACCGCCAGACGATCGACATGCGGACCGGCACGGCCCGTACCGAGTACGATTGGCTGGACGGCCCCCGGCGCACCAGCGTGCGGGTGGAGACATTCATCTCGCGCGCCCCGCCGCGGCTCGCAGCCACCCGCATCGCCGTCACGCCGAACGCGGCCGGCCCGATGCGGGTTCGGTTTGCGCTGGCCGCCTGGCCGCCGCCCGCCCGGCTCGCCCTTGCCCGGCTCACCCTCGCGGAGCTGACGCGCACGCACCCGGGCTGGGGACCGGCGCAGCTCTGGTATCCCGGTCACAGTACGGTCCGCACCCGCGCGGCGACGGCCGGCACCGGCCGCGCGTCGCTGACCATGACCTCGGCGCCGGAGGGCCGCTCCACCGTGGTGGCCCAGTTGGCGGACGTGCACTGGGCCGCCGACCTGCCCGCGGTCAGCGCTCGCACCCGGGCCGCGGGCGATAGCGCGTCGGTCGAGATCGCGTTCGACGGCGCTGCGGGCCGCACGGATACGTTCACGCTCTTGGTCAGCACGGTTCCATCGATCGAGACCGCCCACCCGCTCGCCGTCGCGAGCCGGCGCATCGCGGAAGCGAGGTCGGCGGGGTACGAGGGCGCCGCAACGGCCAACGCGCGCGCCTGGGCGCAACGCTGGGCCACCGACATCGTGCTCGAGGGCGACCCCGAACTGCAGCGGGTCACGCACGCGATGCTGTTCTACCTGCTCTGCAGCGCCGATTCCGGCACCGGCCTCGCCATCCCGCCGATGGGCCTCTCGAGCGGCGGCTACTACGGGCACTTCTTCTGGGACGGCGACACCTGGATGTTCCCCGCCCTGGTGCTCACGCATCCCGACATCGCCCGCTCGCTGGTCTCGTTTCGCGCGCGCGCGCTTCCCCCCGCCAGGACACGCGCCAGCGCGCACGGGTTCCGGGGCGCGATGTACCCCTGGGAGTCGGATGAGGTGGGCCGGGAGACGACGCCGCGATTCGCCGCGCAGAACGCGAGCTCCGAGATACACGTGAACGGCGACGTCGCCGTGGCCCAGTGGCAGTACTACCTGGCGTCCGGCGACTCCGCCTGGCTCGCGCGCGAAGGCTTCCCGGTGCTCCGCGGGACCGCCGATTTCTGGGTCAGCCGCTCGACCTACGACCGGGCGGGCGGCCAGTACCACATCCGGAACGTCGTGTCGGTCGCCGAGGGGCTGGTCGGCGTGAGCGACGACGCCTACACCAACGAGGTCGCTCGCCGCACCCTCACGCTCGCCACGTCGGCCGCGCGCCGCCTCGGCGTCACCCCCGACCCGCGCTGGACCGAGGTGGCGGCCAAGCTCCACGTGCCGATCGACTCGGCGACCGGGAGCTATCGCACCTACGAGGGCGCGCCGGATTCGACGCTCGGCATGGTGACTCCGCTGCTCGCCTACCCGCTCGGCGTCCCGATGCCCGATTCCATCAAGCGGAAACACCTCGACCAGGTGATGGCACATCTGCCCGGCGAGGCGGCGGGGGTCATGATGGGCATCACCCTGCTGTCGGTCGACGCCGCCGAGCTGGGTGACCGCCGGCTGGTCGATTCGCTGCTCCCGTACAGCTACCGCAATCACCTCAAGGGCCCGTACCTGCTCCCGTCCGAGACCACGACCAACAATGCCGTGAGCTTTCTGACCGGAGCCGGCGGCTTTCTCCAACAGATGATTTTCGGCTACACCGGTCTCCGGCTCGGTGAGCAGGGCCTCGAGCCCAAGTTCGCGCCGGTGCTGCCCTCACACATCCGGCGCATGGTGCTCCGCAACCTGCAGGTGCGCGGCCGCCACTACGACGTGGTCATCGATTCGGCGGGGCGCCACATTCAGCCGCGTGACGCGGCGGTGCCTCGGTGATCGCGCTCGCGCTGCTCCTGCTGCAGACCGCCCAGCCGCCGGTGCTCAACTTCCCCGAGCCCGGCGTCGACGATACGGCGGCGTACCAGGGCTATCAGACCCGCTTCTACCGCGACGTCAAAGGGAACACCGTCCAGATCTACATCGAGCCCAAGGGAACGCGGGTCGTCAACCTTTGGGCCGACGCCGACGACGAGAGCCTCGGGTTCAACGTCCGCGACCCCGCCGGCAGGGCGGTCCGGGTCGACTGGGCCGCTGACCGCGCGGCGGCCGGCGACTCCGGTGTGGTCCGCACGCTGGAGTATCGGCTCACGGCGCGCGCGCGCGCCGTCGCGCTTGGCTGGTTCCTGCTGGGCTCGATGCGCGTCGAACGGGACTTCCAGTACAACAAGACCCATCTCCGCCCCTATGGAGCGGGCACGTACTATGTCGCCGAAGAGTCGACCCTCGTGGCCACTGTCGCTCGGCAACCGGCGGACGAGCGGCAGCGGCAACTCGAGCTGCTCCGCGCCGGCAGCCTCGGCGAGCTGCGTGGGCGGCTGCTGCCCTCGATCACGGGCCGCTGCGCCCCGGCGTGCGTCGCGCGGATCGACCGACCCTCGCTCGACGGCCGCAACCGCCTGACGCTCGAGATTCGCGCGGACCCGCGCGACGTTTCTTTGCGGGTCGCCGGGCGGACGGTGACCCTGCGGGCGCGCCGCGGCGACGCCGTCGCCTTCACCGTTCGCATCGGAACGGACGGCGCGCCGCTCACGCCGCTGGGGCGCGACTCGATCTTCACCCGCGAGTTCCTGGATTTCGTGGCGAAGGCGGCAGGCGACACGGCCTCGCTCCCGGGCCGGCGGCTGGAGCGCGAGGTGCGCAGCATCGAGCTGTTGAGCTCGGAAGAGAAGCTGATGGCCGGGCTGCCCAATTTCGCGACCTACTTCGGACGCGACATGATGATGGCGGCGCTCATGATGCGGCCGATCTGGCGCCCGGCGATGTCCGAGCACGTGATCGCGAGTGTCCTGCGCAAGCTCTCGCCGCGCGGCGACGTGAGCCACGAGGAGGCGCTGGGCGGCCAGGCCATCCGCGAGCACGCGGCGGAGTATGCCCAGCTGATGACGGCACATCGGGAGGCCGCGGCCCGGCCCGCGAGCGCGGCCGCGGACAGCGCCACCGTGGCGCTCTGCGACACCTCGCTCGCGGCGGAAGCGGTGCGTGAAGGCGCCGCCGCCGAGACCTTGGCCGGCGCGCCCGGCCGCGATGCGACGGCTGCGCTGACCTGGAGCCAGGCTCGTGGCTGCACGCTCGATGCCGCGCGCGCCCTGCTCCGAGATCTGCAGCGCACCCGCGAGAACTATCACATGCTGGACGACGAGTTCCAGCTGCCGATCCTGGAGGCGCGATACCTGGCCGATTCGGCGGTGCCGGCAGCGCGGAAGCGCGCCTTCCTGCTCGAGCAGGACGGCGCCGGGCCGCCCCGGATCGCCCGACTCCTGCGGGAGCTGGGCCTCGTCGCCGAGGAGACCCGGGCCTACGTGGGCGATCCTCGCGCGACCAATCTCGTCTCGTTCGTCAAACGCGATTCCACCCACTGGCGCTCGGCCAGCTGGCGCGACAGCGACGCCGGCTACGCCAACGGGCGCTTCGCGATGGACATCAATGCCATCTGGGCGCCCCGTGCGCTCGCGGCGCTCGGCGACATCCTGGCGGCCCTTCCGCGCCTCGGCTTCGAACGGGCCGCGGTGGACTCGCTGGCTCCCGACGCGGCGCACGGCGCCCTCGGTCATTACGCGTCGGATTCGACCGCGCTCCAGCACGCGATCGATGTCTGGCGCGGCGCGCGGCGCCATTTCGTGGTCACGCTGTCCCGGGCTGACGTCACGCGCGGGGCCGAGGCGAAGCTCGCCTGGCTCCCCGCGCCGGAGCGGGCCTACTGGAAGGCGCGCATGACTGGGAGGGGCGCGCCCGACTCGCTCACCTTCCTCGCGCTGTCGCTCGACTCGGCGGCCCGGCCGATTCCGATCCCCAACACGGACCCCGCCACCGAGCTGTTCCTGGACGCCACCGGCGCGCACCCCGTGTCGCTCGATGTGCTCGAGCCGTTCAGGCGGCTGTATCCGGTCGGCCTCTTCATCGAGGGGCTCGGGCCGGCGGTCGCCAACGACGCCTTCGCGGGCCAACGGGTGTGGGACATCTTCGCGAAGGACGCCTACCACGGTCCACGCGTGGTCTGGGGCCGCGAAGTGAACCTGTTGCTGCTCGGCCTGGCGACCGCGCTCGACCGCACGTCGGCGCCTGCCCCCGCTGACACGGCCCGCGCGCTCGCGGCCCTTCGCGCCACGCTGGCTGCGGTGCGCGCCTCGGGCCTCGAGCACAACGAGCTCTGGAGCTATCGCATCGAGGGCGGCCGGCTTCAGCCCACCCGGTACGGCACCAGCTCGGACGTGCAGCTCTGGAGCAGCACCGACCTCGCGGTGCAGTACATGCTGTCCCGCGCCCTTTCCCGGTGAGCGACATGGCCCCTGCCCCCGTCGTCCATCTCGCGTTGATCGACTACGTCGTCATGGCCTTCTACTTCGTCGCCGTGTTGGGCGTGGGGTGGGGCCTCCGACGGCTCACGCGGACGAGCACCGACTTCTTCCTCTCGGGCCGGTCGCTCCCGCCGTGGATCACCGGGCTCGCGTTCATCTCCGCGAATTTGGGCGCACAGGAGGTGATCGGCATGGGAGCGTCGGGGGCCAAGTACGGCATCGCGACCAGCCACTTTTATTGGGTGGGCGCCATTCCCGCCATGGTCTTCGTCGGGCTGTTCATGATGCCGTTCTACTACGGGTCGCGGGCACGCTCGGTGCCCGAATATCTGCGCCTCCGGTTCGACGAGAAAACCCGGACCTTGAACGCCGTCTCGTTCGCGGTGATGACCGTGTTCTCCTCCGGCGTCTCGATGTACGCCATGGGCAAGCTGCTCAACTTGCTCCTCGGGTGGAGCTTCAACGTGAGCGTGCTGGTGTCCGCGGTGATCGTGCTCGCCTACATTTTGCTCGGCGGCCTCACCAGCGCCATCTACAACGAAGTGCTCCAGTTCTTCCTCATCGTGTTCGGCTTCCTGCCGCTCGTGGCGCTCGGCCTGTACGCGGTGGGCGGCTGGCCCGGTCTCTCGGAGCGCCTCGCCGCGGTCGCCACCGCGCGGGGCCTCCCGCCTGGCGCCTATACGCACACCTGGTCGAACCTCGGAGACGCGGCGCAGAATCCGATCGGTGTCGAGTGGTTCGGACTGGTGATGGGCCTGGGGTTCGTGCTCTCGTTCGGCTACTGGTGTACCGACTTCTTGGTGGTTCAGCGTGCGATGGCCGCCGACTCGATGACCGCCGCACGGCGGACACCGCTCATCGCCTCCGTCCCCAAGATGCTGTTTCCGTTCCTGGTCATTCTGCCGGGGATGATCGCGCTCGTGCTGGGGACCGGCCACGACGTGGCCGGCGCGGGACAGGGGCTGCTTGCCGGCCAGGGACTCGTCCCCGCCAAGCTCACCGCCACCGGCGCGCCGCTGGTGGACGGGGCCGGGCGCGTGGTGCTCGATTACGATCTGGCGACGCCCATGATGCTGGTGCGGCTCTTTCCCGCCGGCATGCTCGGCCTGGGGCTCACGGCGCTGCTCGCCTCCTTCATGTCCGGCATGGCCGGCAACATCACCGCCTTCAACACGGTATGGACCTACGACATCTACCAGAGCCACATCCGGCGCGGGGCGTCGGATGCGCACTATCTGTGGATGGGACGGGTGGCGACCGTAGCGGGGATTGTGCTCGCGGTGGCGGCGGCGTATGTGGCGGGGGCGTTCAACAACATCATGGACCTGTTGCAGCTCGTCTTCGCCTTCGTCAACGCACCGCTGTTCGCCACGTTCGCCCTCGGCATGTTCTGGCGCCGAACGACCGGCCACGGCGCGTTCGTCGGCCTGCTGGCGGGAACGCTCGCCGCCGCCGTCCATCACGGCCTCACGCTGCCGGCCGGCGTCAGTGCCGGAGTCAAGGGTGGGTACCTCGGCGTCTGGCACAGGTATCCGAGCGAGCTCGCCCAGACGTTCTGGACGGCGATCGTGGCGTGGGTCACCTGCTTCGTCGTCACGATCGCGGTGAGCGCGGCCACGCGCCCGCGCCCGGCCGACGAGCTCCGGGGCCTGGTCTACTCGCTCACCCCGCGGCCGAGCGATGCCGCGCTGCCGCTTCGGTCCCGCCCCTGGGTGCTCGGTGTGGTGGTGCTGCTCCTCACGGTCATGCTCAACCTGATCTTCTACTGAGCGAGGGCGACCTGCGACCCGCGGAGGTTCGATGAGCGCGGCCAGTCTGGATATCCGCCTGCCGATCGGCGGGCTCTTCACGGCGCTCGGCGCCCTGGTCGGCGCCTACGGCCTGACCAAGACGGGAAACGCGGTCCACAACGCGCCGTCGCTCGGGCTGAACGTCGATCTCTGGTGGGGCCTCGTGATGCTGGGCTTCGGGCTGATCCTGCTGGGGGCCGCCATGCGGGCTCGCCGTCCGGCTTCGGCCCATCCGGCCGACCAGGCACCCCAGGGCAGGGCGACCGAGGAGCGCGAGCACAGACTCGGCCTGGAGGAATGAACGGTCGGGAGCCGAGGCATTCCGAGGGTCGAACCCGGCGGGGGCCGACCACGGGAAAGGGGGCATGCGACCGGCATGCCCCCTTTGCGTCCGCTCGTGAGGCCGGTACTCAGGCTGATTTCGTGACGACCATGCCCTGACGGCGCCGGCCCAGCTCGACGGCCAGCTCGATCGCCGCCCGCATGCTCGCGGGGTCGGCCCGGCCGGACCCGGCGATGTCGAGTGCCGTGCCGTGATCGGGCGAGGTCCGCGGGAAGGGCAGTCCCAGCGTCACGTTCACCGCCCGGCCGAATGCCGCCACCTTGATCGCGGTCATGCCCACGTCGTGATAAGGCGCGAGCACCGCGTCGAACTCGCCCCGCAGCGCGCGTACGAATACCGTGTCGGCGGGCAGCGGCCCCGCGGCGCCGAGTGCCTCGGCGGCGGGGCGCAGCACCCGATCCTCCTCGTCACCGAACAGACCGCTTTCGCCCGCGTGCGGGTTGACCGCGCACACCGCGAGCCGCGGCGAGCCGACCCCGAACCACTCGCGCAGTGCCCGCTGCGTGATCTGGCCGGTGCGGGTGACCCGGTCGATGGTGAGCAGTGCGGGCACGTCGCGGAAGGGCACGTGGGTCGTCACCAGCACCACCCGCAATTCGGGAGCGGCGAGCATCATCGCGACGTCGACGTCGCCGGCGAGCTTCGCGAGCCACTCGGTGTGGCCCGGATAGGGGAAGCCTGCCAGGTGTAACGCGTGCTTGTGGGCGGGGGCCGTAACGATCGCATCCACCTGCCCCGCCAGCGCGAGCTTCACGGCGGTTTCCACCGCATGGCCCGCCACGCGCCCCGCCCGGATGGTACGGGCCCGGTCGTCGGGCCGCTCACCGCTGCCCAGCCCCCACGACCCGACGCCGACGCGCGCCGTCGCCGGCAGCCCCGCGATCTGATCCTCGGCGCCCACCAGCGTGACCTCGGCGTCGATCGGCGGCTCGAGCGCGCGCGCGACGATCTCGGGGCCGATGCCGCGAGGATCACCGAGCGTGATCGCCAGCCGGGTCATGAGAACGAACGCGTCGGTGAGGGCGACCGCGAGAGGGAGGGAATGCGCACCGGACGGGTTGAGGCGACCGCTGGTCCGAGGCACTCCGCTCGATTCGTCACGACCTGATGTCCACGTAGGTCGACTGGCGGAGTCGGTCGATGTATCGCCGGATCGCGAGCTGCTGGCCGAGCTGGTCGCGAATGCGGTCGCGCACGTCCTCGTAACGGATGTCGCCTGGAGGGCGGCGCCCGGTCACCTGCAGGACCACGAACTGCGAGCGAGTGCCGGCACCCGGCAGCTCGAACACCGGCACCACCGTGCCCGAGTCCGCCTGGCCGATCGCCTTGGCGTACGCTTCAGGCAGCTTGTCGAGCGGGACGTTGTCCGCCTGCTTCTCCGCCGACGGGTCGTGCAGCTTGCGCTGTAGGGAGTCGAACGAGGCGCCGTGCGTGATCAGCCGCCGCACCGACTCGGCCGAGGCGCGCGCGCTGTCCACGTGGGTCGAGTCGACGTCGGGAATGAGGAGAATGTGCCGGGCCTGCACCTCGCCGGGCTGAATCCGCTCGACCTGGATGATGTGGTAGCCGAACGGCGTCTCGACCGGATCGGAGATCGTGCCCGGTTTGAGGGAGAAGGCCACCCGCTCGAACGCAGGCACCATCACGCCGCGCCGGAACCAGTTGAGCGACCCGCCCTGATCCTTCGAACCGGGATCCTGGGAAAACCGCTTGGCCGCCGTGGCGAAGTCGGCGCCGCGTCGCAGCTCGAGCACGATCGAGTCGGCCTGCGCCAGCGTGCGGGCCTTGGCCGCCGCACTGGCTTGCGGGGTGATGATGATCTGGCGGAAGGAGATCGTGGCCGGCCGGCTGCCGAGATTTCCCTTCTGCTCGTTGAAGTAGGTCCGCATCTCCGCTTCGGTGGGCGAGACCGGCTTGAGCTTGCCCTCCTGGCGGAGCTTGTCGATCAGCCGGTTCTGGAAGGCCGCCCGCCGTTGCTGGTCCGACAGCCAGCGGCGGTACTCCTCGGGCGTCTCGAACCCGGCCTTCCGCAGCTCGTTCTTGTAGTCCACTTCCGACGAGAAGTTGGCGCGCACCTTCTGCACCTGCTGCTCCACTCCGTCCGCGATCTCCTGATCGGTCACCTTGATGCTGGTGTCCCGTTGAGCCTGCTGCACCAGCAGCTCTTCATCCACGATGGAGGAGACCACTTGTTTGCGCAGCGCGTTCAGGGAGTCGGGGTTCTCGGGCAGCTGCTGCCCCTGCCCCTGTCGCGAGAACATCTCCTCGTCCACCTGGGACGCGAGGACGGGGCGGTTGCCGACCACCGCGACGACACGGTCCACGACCACGGTCGTATCGGGCAGTCGCGCGCGCGTGGTAGCGCCGGCCCGTGGCGCCGCGGATCCGGCCGGCGCTCTACCAATCGAGTCGGCGTGGAGCCGCGTCGTGTCACGGGGAAGGAGGGTCGAATCTCGTGGCCCGGCCGTGGAGTCGCCTGCCGGCGCCTTCCCGGCGGCCGGGATCGTGTCACCCGGCGCCGGTGTCGTGGGAAGGACCGGCCGGATGTCGGGCACCAGGGTATCCACCGGCCCACCGAGCCCGGTCGTGTCCTGGGCCGCGACCGACCCCGGGCCGAGGAGCGCGAGCACCACCCCGATCGACTGGAGCCTGCGGCGCATCATTTTGTGGGCGCCCTGTGCGCCGGGTTGCCGGACGCCGCGGCACCCGGGGCCGGCGTCGAAGACGGCGCCGGCGAGGGCGCCGACGACGGCGTCGTTGCGCCGCCGGAGGCGGGGCCGGTGGACGGCGGTCCGTTGGGCGCCGGTTCCAGCCCAGGCACCGGTGGTCCGCCGGGCGCCCGCTGCATCGGTCCCTTCGGCGCGGCCGAGTCGGCCTTGGCCTTCATCTCCGTGGCGAGCTCGACCGCCCGGGTCACGCCCGCTTCGTGCACGGAATAGGGCAGCCGCTCCCGCAGCAGCATAGCGAGCGCCGCCGGCAGCGGACGCAGCTTCGTCTTCCCTGCAATGAGCCCGTCGAAATACCGCTCCACCTTGAGCCCGGCCACCTTCTCGCGCTCGCCGGCCGAGACCGAGCTGTCGGTCAGGTCCGCGCCCTGGAGGTCCATCTCCGAGCGGAGCGTGTCGAGCTGGTTCTCGTACTTCCGCTTCATGTCCGCCCACTCGAGCGGGGTGATGGTGATCTTGTTCCGGTCAGCCTCGCGAAGCAGCAGGACATTCTGGGTGAGGATCCGGGCGAATCGCGCGAGGGTCGAGTCGTTGGCCTCGCGCAGCTGCTGCGAGTACTGCGGCGGCAGGGCGCGCATCCAGTGCAGAAACTCCTTCACCGTGAGCGACCCGCCGGTGAACGTCACCAGCGTCTTGTCGGAGTTCTTGCTCTGGTCGGCGGCCTCGACCGCGGCCCGCATGGCGGCCGGCGCGCCGCTCTCCACCTGGATGTGGTTCGCGGCCGCGAGGCTGTCCATGTAGAGGGAGTCCAGGTGCGCGCCGGCCCGGTCCTCCAGGAAGTCCGTGATGTGGCCGCGTGCTTCCGCGAGGGTCGGCCGCTTGATGATGTGGTAGCCGAACGGCGTCTGCACGACCCCGCTCACCTCGCCCGGCCGGAGCAACCACCCCACGCTGTCGAACGCGGGCACGAACCGGCCCTTCGGGCTGGGTGGCAGATAGCCGCTGTCGGCCTTGCTGCCCGGATCCTCGGACAGCTGGGCGGCGAGCTGATCGAAGCTGGCGCCCTTGCGGATCTGCGCGAGCGTCGCCGTGGCCTTGGCCTTGACGGCGTTCCGCTCCGCCGAGTCGATGTTGGGTCGCGCCCCGAAGAGGATATGCTGAAGCACCCGGGTGTCGGCGGCGTTGTACACGCTGTCGATCGCCTTGTCGGTCACACGGCCACGGTGGGCCATGAGCGTGTCGTGCCAATGGGTGCCCTTGAGCTCGGAGAGCTCCGGCCACACCGCCTCGGCGACGCTGGCGGAATCGAGCGGGAGCTTGTTGTGCACCACCGCCTGCCCCAGCAGCGCGTAGTCCACCCAGATGTTGGCGACGAAATCGGCGGTCTCGCGGTTGATCCTGACGCCCTTCCCGCCGGCGCTCAAAATCTGCGCGAGCCGATCGGCCGAGAGCTGCTGGGAGCCGGCCTCGGCCGCCACGTCGGCGTGCGCGGAGAACAGGTCGCGGAAGGTGGTGCAGCCGGCGAGACCGGCCGCGAGGATCGTCCCGAGGATCACAGTGCGTCGCATGACATCTCCGAAATAGGTTACTTCACCGCCGCGCGCAGCGCGCGCACCAGCGCCGGCACGATCGGCTCGCCGCCCAGCCGCAGCAGCCGAAGGGAGAGCGGCACGGTGCGCCGCACTTCGGCGGCGAGCTGCACGTCGTCCAGGGCTGAAGTCAGGCCGGCGAGGCGCGGAGTCGTCCCGGCGCGGTAGGTCAGTCTGGCCTCGTCGCCCCGCACGAGCACGTGCTGAAGGCCGAGCACCGCTCCCAGGGTGCGGAGCCGCGCCATGTCGAGCAGCGTCTCGGCCTCGGGCGGAAGCGGCCCGAAGCGCTCCCGCAGTTCGTCGCGAAGCCCATCAATGTCGCCAGACGTCGTGGCCCGCGCCAGTCGCCGGTACAGGTCGAGCTTCACGTCGTCATCGGGCACGTAGACATCCGGAAGATGGGCCGGCCGGTCGAGCACCACGTCGGGGGGCGCCGGCTGTTCCACCGTGTCCTGCCCTCGGAGCGACTTCACCGTCTCCTCGAGCCAGCGCATGTACAGGTCGAACCCGACCGCCTGCGCGTGCCCCGACTGCTCGGCCCCGAGCAGATTGCCCGCGCCGCGCAGTTCGAGGTCCTTGAGGGCGATCCGATAGCCGGCCCCGAGGTCGGTATGATGCTCCAGCACCTTCAGGCGTTCCTCGGCGTCCGGATCGATCGTGTCCGGCACGAGCAGATAGCAGTACGCCCGCCGATGGCTGCGGCCCACCCGGCCCCGGAGCTGGTACAGTTGGGCCAGGCCGAACCGGTGCGCGTCGTGGACCACCATGGTGTTCGCGTTGGGCACGTCGAGGCCGGACTCCACGATCATGGTGGAGACGAGGATATCCACCTCCCCGGACACGAACCCGCGCATCACCGCCTCGAGCGCCTCGGCCGGCATCTGACCATGGGCCACACCGACCCGGGCTCTCGGAGCGAGCGAACCGATCTTGGCCGCGATGGTGTCGATCGTCTCGATCCGGTTGTGCACCACGAAGACCTGGCCACCGCGGTCGATCTCGCGCGCGAACGCCTCCTCCAGCAGGGCATCGTCCCACGGCTCGACGAAGGTGAGGATGGGCGAGCGGTCGCGCGGCGCGGTCTCGATCAGGGTGAGGTCACGGAGTCCGGCGAGCGACAGGTGGAGGGTGCGGGGAATCGGCGTCGCAGTCAGGGTGAGCACGTCCACCGCGAGCCGGAGCGCCTTGAGCCGCTCCTTGTGCTTCACGCCGAACCGGTGCTCCTCGTCCACGATCAAGAGGCCGAGGTCCTTGAACGCGACGTCCTTGGAGAGCAGCCGGTGGGTGCCGATGACGATGTCCGTCTGTCCATCGGCCAGGCGTGCGAGCGCTTCCCGCTGTTCCTTGGCCGTGCGGAAGCGCGACAGGACCTCCACCTGAACGGGAAAGTCGGCCAGCCGCTCGAGAAAGGTCCGCCCATGCTGCTCCGCGAGGATCGTGGTGGGCACCAGGACCGCCGCCTGCTTGTCCCCCTGCACGGCCTTGAACGCGGCGCGCACCGCGATCTCGGTCTTGCCGTAGCCCACGTCGCCCACCAGCAGCCGGTCCATCGGCCGCGGGCGCTCCATGTCGGCCTTTACTTCCTCGGTCGCCTTGCGCTGGTCCGGCGTGTCCTCGTACAGAAAGCTGGACTCGAGCTCCCGCTGCCAGCGGGCATCCGGTGGAAAGGCGAAGCCCGCGCTCACCGTGCGGCGCGCGTAGAGGTCGAGCAGCTCGGCCGCCATCTGCTTGATGGCCTGGCGGGTCTTCTCGCGGACCCGGGCCCATGACGAGCCGCCCAGCCGATGGAGCCGCGGCGGCGGCCGATCGCCGTCCTCGCCCGCGGCCCGGTAGCGCTCGAGCTGGTCCAGGCGGTAGAGCGGGACGTTCAGCCGATCGCCGCCCTCGTATTCGACGATCGCCACTTCGAGCGTGGACTCGTCGGCCGTGATGGTATCGATGCCGCGGTAGATCCCGATGCCGTGCTCGAGGTGGACGACGTAATCGCCTTCGACCAGGGCGCCGGTGGCCGCCGACGGCGCGGCCTGCCGGTACCGCCGGGCGCGGCGCAGCCGTCTCGCGCGACGGAAGATTTCGTGATCCGTGAGCACCCGCAGCGCCGGCATCACGAAGCCGCCGTCGAGGGCGCCGATGGCCAGCGTCGCGCGACCCGATCCGCGCGCGCCATCCTCCAGCAGCTCCTCCAGCCGCTCGAGCTGGCCCTCGTTGTCGCACAGGACGAGCGTCGGCGGCGTACCGGCCAGAAGGCCGCGGAGACGGTTGAGGTCGCGATCGATCTTTTCAGGCGGGAAGAAGCCGAACTGAAGATCCACCCGCTCGTCCCGCAGCAGCAGCCGGGGGAACGCCGCGCGTCGCGCGCGCCACTGCTCGGGCGGCTCCAGGATCTCGTCGCGGCCCGGGACGTCCTCGCCCAGGCGCCGCGCGACGTCGAGATGGTGCTGCGCCTCGCTCCAGGCGCGCTGCACCTCGTCATCGTCCGGGCCCGACGCCTCCTCGATGAGGATCGTCTCGGATGGCAGCAGCTGCAGCAGAGTTCGGCGCTCCGACGGACCACTCAGCTCACGGGAGCCTGCCCAGCCGGACACGCCGGTCCGGGAAGGCGGCTCGGCACCGTTCCCGTCCGATCCTGCGCTGTCGCCCTCTCGCACGCCGCGGGTGTCGATCGGGAGCGCGGTCACCTCCGTCAGCTCCTGGAGCGAGCGCTGGGTGGTGAGATCGAACCCGCGGATCGACGCGATGTCGTCCCCCCACCATTCGAGGCGCGCCGGGCCGGCCATGCCGAACCCGTACAGATCGAGGATGCCGCCCCGAACGCTGAACTCGGCCACCTCGGTCACGGTGGGCACGCGGCGGTACCCCATCCGCTCGAGCGCGCGCGCGACCTCGGTGGGCGGCCGCCGCTCGCCGGTCGCCAGGCGCAGCCGAAGCCGGTCCAGGGCGACCGGCATCAAGGTGCGCTCTGCCGTGGCGCGCGCCGTGGTCACCAGCAGCCGAAGCCGCCCCTGCAGCAGCGCCTCGATGGTCTCGGCGCGCTCCCCGGCGATCTCATAGTGTGGCTCGTCCTCGCCCAGCGCCTCGCGCTGCGGATAGAGGGCGATGCCCTCGTCGGTCAGGTGGGCGAGGTCGGTAAGCCAGCGCTCCGCGTCGCCCGGCGTCGGCGCGACGACCACGAGCAGGCGCTGCGGAAACCGCGCGGCCAGCCACGCCGCGAGCACTGCCCCGCTCGAGCCCGGCAGCCCGCCCAGGCGCAGCGGCTCCCCGCGCCCCGGCAGCCGCTCCGCCAGATCCACGGCGGCGGGCGTTCGAGCAAAGGCGTCGAGCACCGGCCGAAGTCTCATCCGGCCCGCCGCCTCCACCCGCTCGCGAGCGCGGTCTCCCCAAGCGCGAGCAGCAGAGCGGCCCAGAGCAGCGGCCCGCGGAGATCGCCGCGGGCTCCGGCGTTGAAGACCGCGTCCGCCACACTGGCGAGCGACATGATCTGCGCGCCGGGCCAGAGTCGGCGGATCTGCGCGTCGGGCGCGGGCGCGAGCAGCGACTCGCGCGGGTCGATGTTCGCCGCGATCGCGCCGACGGTGTCGTCGCCGTCGACCAGATAGTAGGTGCCGGGCTCGCCCGGCCGGAACGCGCCGCCGCCCTCGACCCGCCAGTCACGCTCGCCCTGACGTACGTCGGAGACGAGGTCGGGGAGGTTGACGGGCTCGCCCGGGGTTCCGTCCTCGAGCGACACCACACCCCGGGCGAGGCGGTTGACCAGCGCGTCCATGAACGGCATGAAGCCGGCCGACACCGGCAGGTCGGTCCAGGCCGGGTCGAGCCGGCTGCCGAGCAGCACGACATCGCCACTCCGCACGAGCCAGGGCGCGCCGCCGACCGTGGCGAGCACGCCGGTGCGACCGCTCTCCGACGATTGCAGCTGATAGCGGCGGAGTACCCGCACGCGACCGATGATCGCGCCGCTGTCCGTCACCTCGGCTGCGAGGACGGGCGCGCCGTACCGCCAGCTCACACCCCTTGCCGCCAGCGCCCGGTTGAGCGCGCCGATCGCGGCCGGATCCTCGGGCGGCACGACCACCGACCGGCCACGCGCCAGCCGGCCCAGCGTGACCTCGGCGCCGCGAGCGATTCGGCGGTTGGCCGCGAGCACCTCGAGCGCGGCCGCGACGAAGCGGCTGGTCGAGTCCCAGTCCACCCGGGCCACGGGCGCCACGCGCACGACGCCGACGCGATGGTCATCGAGCCGGAGCTCATCGGGATCGAGCTCCGCGTCGGCGGTCCACCAGCCGGCCGCTTCACCCGGCAGAGAAAGCACGGCGGGCCCGCCCACGCGGGCGAGCGCCTGGCGCGGCGGTCGCTGGCCAAACCGTGCGGTGACCGGCCGGGCGGCTCCCGAATCGCCCACCAGCGTCACCGTGAGCCTTCCGCCCTCGCTGGCCCAGGGCTGAGGCCCGGTCTCGAGACGCGCGATCCCCACGTTCGGCGGCGGCGCGCCGTCGGGCCTGCCCACCAGGATCGGCACGGCCGTCCTGGCGCCGGAAACCGCGCTCGCCTGCAGATCGGTAAGCAGGGCGATCTCGCCGGGTCGGGACTCGCTCGAGAGCACGTCGTTTGCCAGCGTCATCGCCGCACCGAGGTCCAAGCGCCGGGGTGACACGGGAAGCGCATCCACCTGGGCGCGGAGCGCCGCGCGGTCCCCGCGGCGGGGCACCCCGTCCGCGGCCAGGAGCCAGAGCGCGTCGTCGGCCGTGGCCCGGTCGAGCACCTGGCGCGCGGCCGCCTGGATTTGCGTCAGGCGCGCAGTCCCTGCGACGACCGCCGCGCTGCTGGGCGAATTGTCGACCACCAGCACGAGCGCGCTGGGAGCGTGACCGGCGACGCCCCGGCGCGGCAGTGTCGGGCCGGCGGCCGCGAGCACCACCGCGATGATGAGCAGGGTACGGACCAGAAGGAGGAGAAGATGCTGCAGCTTGAGACGGCGCTGATGTTCCCGGGTGGTGGTGATCAGGTACCGTACCGCCGGGAAGACGACGGTGGGCGGCTCGCGACGCGCCAGCAGGTGGAGCAGAAGCGGGACGGCCGCCGCCGCCAGTCCGGCGAGCGCCCAGGGATGCAGGAACCCCATCATGCCGAGCGCGAACTCGACGCGAGCGCCTCGCGGAGCACCACGCCGTAGGGGGTATCGGTGGTTACCCGGTAGTAGCCGATGTCGTGGCTCCGGCACGCCAGTCGCAACTCGTGCACGACTGCCTGCACCGTGTCCCTGTATGCCCGTGCCCAGTCGCGCGGCCGCAGCACCACGGCGGCGTGCGTCTCCGGATCCTCGAATCGGGCTTCCGCCGGGCCCCCGAGCGCGACTTCAGCGGGGTCCATCAGATGCAGCACCAGCACCTGGTGTCCGCGGTGGCGGAGGAATCTGAGCGCCTTGAGCGCGAGATCGCGGTCGAGCAGCAGGTCCGACACGAACACGACGAGGCCGCGCCGGCGGAGCTGGTGCACCACCCGCCGGAGCGCCGGCTCGGCCGCGGTGCCGGCGCCTGGCTCGAGTGCGCCCAGCACTCCCAGAAGCTGCCGCCAGTGGCTCAGGCGGGCGCGAGGCGGCAGCACGGCGCGCACGTCGTCGTCAAAGGCGATGAGGCCGGTCGCATCCCGCTGCCGGAGCAAGACGAGCGACAGCGCGGCGATGAGCCGCTGGGCGTAGGCCAGCTTGGGCAGCACCGTCTCGGGCGACCCAGTCCAGGCCATCGACCGGCTGGCATCGCACACCACCATCGCCCGCAGATTAGTCTCCTCTTCGAACTGCTTGACGTACAACCGGTCGTTGCGGCCGAGGATCTTCCAGTCGACGTACCGCAGCTCGTCGCCCGGCTGATACATCCGGTGTTCGGCGAACTCGACCGAGAACCCCCGCCGGGGCGAGCGATGGAGACCGGAGAGGAATCCCTCGACGACGCCCTCGGTGACGACCTCGAGGCCGCCCAGCTTGGAGACCTCGTAGGGGTCGAGCAAGTCGAGACGGGAGCGGGACGGGTTGGCAACAGGGCGGTGCATGCAGGCCTGAATCGTAGGGCAATGGAAAGTCGGAGGCAAATCGAGCCTCAGGAACTTCCCGCCGACCGGGCCGGCGCCGGTGCGAGATCGTCGGCGTCCACTTTTGAGGACACTTTCATGGGCAGCGGCGGCGGCCCGCCATCGCCAAGGCTTTACCCGCGCCTATCTTATGTCGACACCTCCAGCGTGGCACACCGCGTGCTGGCAGCCTGCACGCACGTCTAGAGCACCCGGAGGAATTCATGTTCGTCGCGTTGGGATGGCTGCTGGCGGCTGCCGGCGTCCTTCCCGTTCACCATATGCCAATGTCGGCGGCCACCCGCCCCCACGGCGCGAGCCGCGTTTCGGTGTGGATCGACCGCGACGATCCCTATGCCCGGGGAGAGCAGGCCCACGTTTATCTGGACGTCGACGAGCCCTCGTACGTGGCGGTGTTCCGGGTGGACACCGATGGGAGGATACGGGTCCTGTTCCCGCGCGAGCCCTGGCGCGAGAGCCATGTGGGCCCCGAGGAGGGAGTCGAGGTGAGCGGGCCGCGCGGTGGAAGCGCCTTCATTGTGGACGACGATCCAGGCATCGGGTATCTCTTCGCCGTGGCGTCCGCCGAGCCGCTCGATTTCCGAGCGTTCACCCGTGGCGACTACTGGGACGATCGTCTGATCGATGGCGGTCGAATTCAGGGCGACCCGTACGTGCGCCTCACGGATCTGGCGGCCCAGCTGGTCCCGGCCGGTGACTACGACTACGACATCTCTCCCTACTACGTCGACCGCCGGTTCGACTACCCCCGGTTCGTTTGTTACGACTGCCATGCCTACGCGAGCTATAACGACTGGGATCCCTACCGCACGGCCTGCACCCGCTACCGTGTGGTCATTCGCGACGACCCCCGCTACTACCCGTATCGCTACGGCAGAAACGTGGTGGCGCAGCGGCTTGCCCACCCTGGGCCCCGGTATGTGTTCCGCGATGCCGACCCGCGCCGCCCGGCGGTGAGTCACGCCGATGGTGATCGACGGCGATTCGACGACGACGCGGGCCGCACGAGCGACGACGTCGGCGGGCCCGGCTCTGTGCCGGCGCCGAGGCTCGAGTCGCTCCGCCGGCGCGACCACGAGGTGGCACCGGAGACACCCCCGGCGCGCCCGCTGATCGAGGAGCGGCACCGGGTCGACCCCCGGCGTGAAGCGCCTCACGCCCACGAAGGCGACGACTCTTCGCGGGCGCTGCCCGACGGGCTCCGGCCGGCTCGGCCGCCGCAGACGGCCCAACCCGCCCCGCAAAGCACGGGTGAACCCGAGCTCCGTCGTCGTCATCGCTGACAGGCTCCTGCTATACTCCGCCGCACCCGCCAGCCCACGCTCGCTGCGTTCCACGAAGGAGTCGGTCCAGACCCATGCCAGCCTTTCCTCGGACCGGACGTTGCGACATCGTCCGCCAACGCATCGACCGGCGTTATGCGCTAGCGCTCGCGCTCGCCCTGGGCGCCGCCCCGCTCGCCGCTCAGACGTCGTCCGCGGTCGAACGCGGCGCCGCCTCCATCACGGCGGGGGACGTCGCCCATCGCATCGGCGTCGTGGCCGATGATTCGATGCTCGGCCGCGACACGCCCAGCCGCGGTCTCGAGCTGACCGCGCGCTATGTGGCCGACCAGTTTCGCAAGTTCGGCCTCAAGCCCGCCGGCGATCGCGGCGGATGGCTCCAGCGCTACCCAATCAGCCGGCGCCAATTCGACACGAAGCGGTCGCGGGTCTCTCTCTCGGTCGGGGGCGTGCGCGCCATCGCTCGCTTCGACGGCAGCGCGCACTTCCTGCAGGGTCAGGTGGCGAACGGACCGGTCACCGGGCCAGCGGTGCTGGTCGGCGGCCGGGTGGATGCGAAGGCCGTGAAGGGGATGATGCTGAAGGATCGGGTCGTGCTTTACGCAGCCGATGTTGCCGGGCCGACGGCGGCACGCACGACCCAGGTGACGCGCGCGCTTCGGCTCGCCGGGGCGAAGGCGATCCTCTTGCTCGTAAGTCTGCCTCCCGCGGATTTTGCGGCCCGGGTGCCCCGGGTTCCTGCCCCCAGGGTCACGGTGGACCTCCGCCTCACGAGCCCTCCCATCGTGGAGCTCGGCGAAGCCACGGTGGCGCCAGTGCTCCGGGCCGCGCGGGTGAATCCGGCCGCGATCCGCGCCGACACGACGCCGGTGTTGCGCCGGCTGCCGATGCTCCGCGCGATCGTCGAGCTGCGGGACTCCGTCCTCGAGCAGGTGTCGGCGCCGAACACCGTGGGCATTCTCGAGGGCCGCGATCCGGCGCTGCGCGACCAGTACCTCATCTTCTCGGCCCACATGGACCATATCGGCATTTCGCCGGGCCAGCCCGACAGCATCAACAACGGCGCGGATGACGACGGATCGGGCACGGCCGGCGTCATGGCGCTGGCGGAAGCCTTCAGCCGGCCCGGCGCGCGGCCGAAGCGGTCGATCATCTTCCTCACCGTGAGCGGCGAGGAGAAGGGGCTCTGGGGAAGCCGCTACTTCAGCGAACACCCGCCCGTGCCGATCGACCACATCGTCGCCGATCTCAACATGGACATGATCGGCCGCAACTGGCGCGACACGATCGTCGCAATCGGCCGGGAACACTCGGACCTCGGCGCGACGCTCGCGCGGGTGAACGAGGCGCACCCCGAGCTCGATATGACCGCCATCGACGACCGCTGGCCCGAGGAGCGCTTCTACTTCCGCTCGGACCACTACAACTTCGCCCGGAAGGGCATCCCCATCCTCTTCTTCTTCAACGGGGTGCATCCCGACTATCACCGGGTCACCGACTCGCCCGATAAGATCGACAGCGAGAAGGAGTCGCGCATCCTGCGGCTCGTCTACTACCTGGGTCAGGCCGTCGGCAACGCGGCGGAGCGTCCCAAGTGGAACCCCGACAGTTATCGGGAGATCGTGGACGACCCGGGAGGGTGATCGGTGAGGCCATGGTATATTGCGCGCCATGGCCGACACCATCGCCGACTTCAACGCGTTCCGCGCCCGGATGAACGACCTGATTCTGGGCACGGGCCATCTCACCATCAACCGGTTTTTCGCGCTCGACAGCCGTACCTATGAGGCCGGGGCACTCGGCGTAAAGGTGAAGGAGATGCTCGGGCTAGTCTCCTCGCTCGTGCTGCGCTGCGACGACTGCGTCACCTATCACGTGCTTCGCTGCCACGAGGAGGGGGTGAGCCGGGAGGAGTTTCTCGAGGTCTTCTCGGTGGGCCTGGTCGTGGGCGGAAGCATCGTGATCCCGCATCTGCGCCGCGCCATGGCGAGGCTGGAGGAGTTGGACGCAGCCCGCTAGGGGTTTTCGGCAGAAAGGGAGTTACTCCAAGCAACGCGAAGGCGCATGCCGAACGCATGGCCCCTCGCCTTGAGGAGTGACCATCGAGCGTCCCACCGGCCGCGAAGACTCGTCGCCGGGCGGGGCCTTCACCATCGCGTGAGCAGCACTCCGGCGATGATGAGCGCCGCTCCGACGCCTTGCAGCGCGTGGGGTTGTTCGCCGAGCATCAGCCACGCGGCGGCGACGGCCACGAGCGGCGTGACGCACATGTAGATGGCCGTCCGCGTCCCACCGATCGCTTTCACGCTTCGATTCCACAGCACGTAAGCCACGACCAGCGAGAGGATCGTGGCGTAGCCCAGGGCTGCCCACCCCTTGGATGGGACGGCCGCCCATTCCAGCCGCGCGATGCCGGGCAGTCCGAGCAGCAGGAGGCCCGGCGTCCCGGCGATGTTGGTCACGGTCGTCACCCGGAGCGGGCTCACCCCCTCGGGCAGCTTCCGAAGGCCGACGGTGTAGCCGGCCCAGCACAGGACGGCGAGGACGGTCAGCAAGTCGCCGCGGATCGTCTCCGCCGAGAACTCGACGCCGCTGGTCGCAATGACGAGGGCCACTCCCACCGTGCCGAGCACGATGCCGAGCCACATGCGGCGCGAGATGCGCTCGAGCCCGAGAATGCCGCCGAACAGCGCCACCACGGTCGGAACCGTCGCGAGAATGAGCGAGCTGTTCGTCGCGGTCGTCCACGCGAGGCCCAGGACGAAGGCCGTCTGATAGAGGGTGTTGCCCACCACCCCGAGGATGACCAGACGCCGGAGGTCCGGGCGCGTCAGGCGGCCGGGGCCTTCGGTGAGGCGCACGATGGCCCAGAGAAGCAGGCTCGCCAGCGTGAACCGCACAGCGGTGAAGGCGAGGGCCGGGATGACGTCGAGCGCCATCTTGGTGACGCTGAAGTTGACGCCCCAGATCAGACAGACGAGCATCATGCCGCCGTCCTGCGCCGTGAGGTGCGGGAGGGGTGATGCGGACGGAGACGGCGGCGAGGACGGAGAGGCGCTGACGGCCGAGTCGGGCACCACAGAAGATAATCCGGCGGGAGCAACGCGTGAGTTCCGTCTCTCCATCTTCACCCCCGCCTTATATTCCTCCCATGTCCCAGTCCCGCATCCGCAACTTCTGCATTGTCGCGCACATCGACCACGGAAAGTCGACGCTCGCCGATCGCCTCATCGAAGCCACCGGCACAGTCGAAAAGCGCCAGATGCGGGAGCAGTTGCTCGACACCATGGACCTCGAGCGCGAGCGCGGGATCACCATCAAGCTCAACGCGGTCCGCATGGGCTACACGGCCCGTGATGGCGCGGGATACGAGCTAAACCTGATCGACACGCCCGGCCACGTGGACTTCACGTACGAGGTGTCCCGCTCGCTGGCCGCCTGCGAGGGCGCGATCCTCGTCGTGGACGCGTCGCAGGGCGTGCAGGCGCAGACGCTGAGCAATCTGTTCCTCGCGATGGACGCCGGCCTCGAGATCATCCCGGTGCTCAACAAGATCGACCTGCCGGGCGCCGAGCCCGAGAAGCGGGCGCAGGAGATCATGGACCTGATCGGCGCGCGTCGGGAGGAGATCCTCACGGTCTCCGCCAAGGAAGGCACCGGCATCCCCGACCTGCTCGAGGCCATCGTCGCCCGGGTGCCGCCACCGCGCGGCATCGAGGATGCGCCGCTCCGCGCCCTCATCTTCGACTCGTATTACGATCGCTACCGCGGGGCGATCCCCAGCATCCGGGTGGTGGACGGCACGGTGCGCGAAGGCATGGAGATCGCCTTCGGCTCGCACCCCGACGACGTGTACCACGTCGACGAGGTCGGCTACCTACGCCTGGGCCAGCAGCCGGCGCCCGAGCTCGAGGCCGGCGAGGTGGGTTACGTGGTGGCGAGTCTTCGCGGCGTCCGCGACGCGCGCGTGGGCGACACGATCCTCGACGCGCACGACCGCGCCGCGGAGCTGCTGCCCGGCTATCGTGACGTCAAGTCGATGGTGTTCGCCGGCATCTATCCCACGGACTCCGACCAGTACGAGGGCCTGCGGGACGCGCTCGAGAAGCTGGTGCTCAACGACGCCAGCCTGCACTACGAGCCCGAGTCGTCCACGGCGCTCGGCTTCGGGTTCCGGTGCGGCTTCCTCGGGCTGCTGCACATGGAGATCGTGCAGGAGCGGCTCGAGCGCGAGTTCAACCTGAGCCTCATCACCACGGTGCCGACGGTGGAATACCACGTCTACCGGACCGACGGCGACATGGTGCTGCTGGAAAACCCCAGCAATCTGCCGGACCCCGCGGAGATCGACCGGATCGCGGAGCCGTACGTCAAAGCGAGGATCATGGCACCCGCCGACTACATCGGCGGCATCATGAAGCTGGGGCAGGAGCGCCGAGGCGTCTACAATGGCATGCACTACATCGATACGACGCGGGTCGAGTTCGACTTCGAGTTTCCGCTGGGCGAGATCGTGCTCGACTTCTACGACAAGCTCAAGTCGCTCTCGCGCGGGTACGCGTCGCTCGACTACGAGATGGCGGGCTACCGGGAATCCGATCTGGTCAAGCTCGACATGCTGATCAACGGCGACCCGATCGACGCGTTCAGCGTCATCATCCACCGGGACAAGGCCCAGGAGTACGGCCGCAAGGTCGCGGAGAAGCTCAAGGAGCTGATCCCCCGCCAGCTCTACCAGGTCGCCATCCAGGCGGCGATCGGGAACAAGATCATCGCGCGCGAGACGATCTCCGCGTTCCGCAAGGACGTGCTCGCCAAGTGCTACGGCGGCGACATCACCCGCAAGCGGAAGCTCCTCGAGAAGCAGAAGGAGGGGAAGAAGCGGATGAAGCAGATCGGCGCCGTCGAGATCCCGCAGGAGGCGTTCCTCGCCGTCCTGCAGGTGGAGTAGGTGGGGAAGACGGTCGTCATCCAGACCGCGTTTCTCGGCGACGTCGTGCTCACCACGCCGCTGCTCGCGGCGCTGGCGGAGCGGCATGGGCCGGTGGACGTGGTGACTACGCCGGGCGCGGCGCCGCTGCTCGAGACCCATCCCGCGGTGGCCAGCGTGGTCCGGTACGACAAGCGGGGCGCAGACCGCGGGACGGCGGGTCTCTGGCGCGTCGGCCGTGCGCTCCGGTCGCGCCGGTATCTCCGCGCATATCTTCCCCACCCCTCGTGGCGGTCGGCCGCCCTCGCGCTCCTGGCCAGGGCCGCGGAGCGCACCGGCTTCGCCGACAGCCCCGCCGCCGCGACCTACACGCGACGGGTCCACCGGAGTGCCACCGGCCACGAGGTCGAGCGCCTGCTCGCCCTGGCGGGAACGGGCGCCCTCGCGCCAGCGGTGCACCTCGAACTCACGCCCGACGATCGCGCCGCTGCCGACGCCTGGCTCGGGCAGCGCGGTGTTCCGCCGGGATTCGTGGCGCTGGCCCCGGGCTCGATCTGGGGCACCAAGCGCTGGCCGGGGTACGGCGCGCTGGCCGCGGGGCTCGATGCGCCGGTCGTCATCGTCGGCGGGCCCGAGGACTCGGCGTTGGGCGAGGCGGTCGCGGCCGCCGCGCCAGGACGCGCCGCCAACGCGGCCGGGGCGCTCCCGCTCCGCGTCTCGGCGGCGCTCATCGAGCGCGCCGTGGTGCTGGTGACCAACGACTCGGCGCCGCTCCACCTCGCGACGGCGGTCGGAACGCCGGTGGTCGCGCTGTTCGGCCCGACGGTGCCGTCATTCGGGTTCGGGCCGCGTGGTCCGCTCGACCGGGTCGTGGAGCATTCGTCACTCGCGTGCCGGCCGTGCTCAGCGCATGGCCCACAGGTCTGTCCGCTCGATCATCACCGCTGCATGCGTGAGCTGTCGGTGGCGTCGGTCGCCGAGGCGGTGGCGGCGTGCGTGGAGGCGCAGCGTGCGATTCGTACTGGGCATTGACATCGGCGGGACCAACCTCGTCGTGGGCAGCGTGGCCGAGGACGGCTCGACCATCGTGGCGACCGCGAGCGAACCGACCCATGCGGAGGCGGGCACCAAGGACGTGCTCGAGCGCCTGGTCGGCCTCGCCGAGCGTACCATCGCGGCCACCCGGCGCGAGTCGCCGAGCGCCGAGATCCTCGGCGTGGGGGTCGGCGCCCCGGGACCGCTCGACACCAAGCGCGGCATCGTGCTGCTCACGCCGAATCTGGGCTGGGTCAACCTGCCCCTCCGGCAGATCATCCGCGACCGGCTGGGCCTCGAGGCCGCGCTGGACAACGACGCCATCGGGGGGGTGGTCGGGGTGTGGTGGGGGGGCGCCGCGCGCGGCGCCCGGCAGGCGATCGGGATCACGATCGGCACCGGAATCGGGGGCGGTCTCATCCTCGACGGTCAGCTCTACCATGGGGCATCCGACGTAGCGGGCGAGATCGGGCACACGACGATCGATACCGAGGGCCGCCGGTGCAAGTGCGGCAACTACGGCTGTCTCGAGGCCTACACCTCGGGGCCGAACATCGCCCTGCGCGCGGTGGAAGAGATCGAGGCCGGCGCCGTGAGCCGGCTGCCCTCGCTGGTCGGCGGCGATCTCAGCCGGATCACCGCACAGACCGTCTATCAGGCGGCGCAGGACGGCGACGACCTCGCACTCGAAGTCGTGAACGACACCGCCAAGTTCCTCGGTGTCGGCATCGGCAATTTGCTCAACGTCTTCAACCCCGAGGTCGTCGTCGTCTGCGGCGGCGTGACGGCCGCTGGCGACCATCTTTTCGTTCCGCTTCGGCGGGAAGTGGCGCGCCGGGCGTTCAAGCCGGCCGTGGCGGCGTGCCGCATCGTTCCCGGCGCGCTCGTGGGCACGGCCGGAGTCTACGGCGCCGCCAAGGCGTTCCTGGACCAGACCGCGCGTGCCTAGGGTCGGCATCGTCGGCTCGCTGGTCTGGGATCTCATTCACGGACGCGACGCGCTCGCGCCGCCGGCCGAAGAATGGGGCGGCATCGCCTACGCGCTCGGGGGGCTGGACGTGAGTCTGCCAGCCGACTGGCAGATCGTGCCGCTCATCAAGGTCGGCCGCGACCTTGCGCCGCAGGCCGCCGAGCTGTTGCGGGGGCTCGAGCGCCTGGCCCCCGGCGCCCGCTGCGTCGAGGTACCGGCGCCGAACAACCGGGTGGTGCTCCACTATCAATCGGCCGAGCGCCGCTGTGAGCGCATGAGCGGCGGCGTGCCCGCCTGGACCTGGCTCGAGCTGGGCCCGATGGTGATGGATCTCGACGCGCTGTACGTGAACTTCATCTCGGGGTTCGAGCTCACGCTGGGCACCGCACAGGCGCTGCGGCAGGGCTTCTCCGGCCCGATCTACGCGGACCTCCACAGTCTGTTCCTGGGCATGCACCACGACGGACTTCGGGTCCTCCAGCCGCTGGCCGATGCCGCCGCCTGGTTCGGCTGCTTCGACGTGGTGCAGCTCAACGAGGAGGAGATGCGCCAGCTGTCTCCCGATCCGCTGTCGCTCTCGGCGCAGGCGCTTGCCGTCGGCACGTCGCTCCTGGTCGTGACGCTCGGCCCGAAGGGAGCGGCGTACGTCGCGGCGCCGGGGTTCGATGGATGGAGGAACGGCCACGTGGATGGCGCCGCGCCGTCGGGCTCTGGGGGCCGCCCGGGCGAGGAGACCAGAGCCCGGGTGCCCGGGCTCCGACTGGGGGCGTTCGGACGCGACCCCGAGGATTCTGCGGCCCCACGACGGCATGGGCTCGCCGCCCGCACGGCCCTCATCCCAGCCCCCCGCGTCGACGTGGTCGACCCGACCGGATGCGGCGATGTCTTCGGCGCGGCCATGTGCGCCCGCCTGCTCGCAGGCGACGAGGTCGAGGCCGCCCTCCGACACGCCACGACGCTCGCCGCGCGGAACGCGGGGCTCCGTGGCGCGGGCGGCCTCTCGCGCCACCTCCGCGGGGAGCTGCTGGTGCCGTGACGCGCATCATCGAAGTCCCCGCCACGTTCGACGACCGTTCCTTCGAGAGCTTCGCCGCCGCATTCGGCGACTGGCCGCCGGAGGAGAAGCTCCTGTTCGATGCGCGCGGCGCCCAGTGGGCCTCGCCGTACGGGCTCCTCGGCATCCTCACCGCCGGCCAGGCACTGGCCGAGGCGCGGCGCGAGCGGCCGCTCCTCACGGCGCCGAGCAGCGAGGACGTGCGGCGGTACTGGGCGCGCATCGGCTTCTTCCGCTTCGCGGAGGAGTTGTTCGACGTGCACGGAAAGATTCCGCGCGCGCCGACCGGCCCGTCAGACGTGCTTCTGGACGTGACGCCGATCCGGGGCACCGACGACGTGCACGCGGTGGTCGAAAAGATCTCCGAGAGCGCCGCCCGCATCCTCCACGGCGAGCTCGGCCTCGAGATGAAAGCGACGATGCGGTTCAGTATGGCGCTTTCGGAGTCGTGCCAGAATATTGTGGAGCACGCGGGCACCAGCGGCTGGGTGGCCGTGCAGGCGTACACCTTCCGGCGCCGGCTGGGCCGGCGCGTGGCGGTCATCGCCGTGAGCGACGCGGGCATCGGCTTCCGCCGTTCGCTCGAGAGCACGCAGGCCAAGCGCTTCGGCGAGCGCTGGGGCGACGGCGCGGCGCTCGAGGCGGCCCTCATCCAGAACGTGAGCCGGTTCCGCGATCCCGGCCGCGGCCAGGGGCTGGCCGCGATCAAGCGATTCCTCGATCAGTGGCAGGGCAAGATCTCGATCCGGAGCGGCACCGCGCGCCTCGCGATCGTGCCGCCATGGGATGAGGATGTCCCGCTGAGCGATCACCTGGCGTTCTTTCCGGGCGCCCAAGTCCAGGTCCTCATCCCGGCGCAGGCCGACGAGCCCCGATGATCCAGACGATCCATATCGGTCATCTGCTCCGGGAGACGGTCGCCTCGCCCTATCGTCACCTCGTCACCCGTCCGACCGGCGCCGCCATCCGCGGCCGCATCCAGGCTGTCCTCGCCGGCTCCGACTGCCTCACGGCACTGCTGGACTTCTCCGGAATCGAGCTGCTCGACTTCAGCTGCGCCGACGAGGTCGTCGCGAAGCTGCTGCTCGACGACGAGGATCGCGACGGCCGCTTTCTAGTGCTGTGCGGACTGCGCGAGGACCAGCACGAGGCCATCGAGCATGTGCTCACCCACCATCGCCTCGCGGTCACGGCGCTGCGCGACGAGGATGACTCGGAGCCGCGGCTGCTCGGGTGGGTCACGGCCGACGCGCGCGCCGCGTTCGACTGCTTGTGCGAACGGGGGCCGCTCGGGTCGTCGGACCTCGCCGGCGCGCTCGATTGGCCGCCGGCCCGGGCCGAGGCGGCGCTCGAGGGCCTCGCTGGAGGGCGCCTGGTCCAGACCGACGGCGAGCGCTATCGCCCCCTCCCCATCGAATGAGGGGCCGCCAGCACGGGCCCTCCACCACGGCGGTGCACGGCACGCCCCATCGGCGCGCCGACTGGTCGCCGATCGCGCCACCGGTCCAGCAGAGCAGCACGTTCGTCTCGCCCGTGGGCAGCGACGAGGACATCCTCTACAGTCGCTACGGCAACAATCCCAACCAGGTCCAGCTCGCCGGCAAGTATGCGCTGCTCGAGGGCGCCGAGGACGCCATCTTCCTCGCGAGCGGGATGGGCGCCACCGCGCTGGCGCACCTGGCGGTCCTGCGGCCGGGCGACCACCTGGTGAGCAGCAGCTGGATCTACGGCGGCACCCGACGGCTGTTCGACGAGGAGCTGGGCCGGCTCGGCATCGGCGTGACCTACGTAGCACCCGACGAGCCGAGGCTCTGGCGAAAGTCGGTGCGCAAGGCGACGCGCGCGCTGTTCGTCGAGACACCGACCAACCCGCTCATGCGGGTCGTCGACATGACCCCCGTGTCGCATGTTGCCCGCGAGTTCGGCCTGGCGCTCCTGGTCGACGCGACCTTCGCGAGCCCGATCAACTTCCGCCCCCTCGAGCACGGCGCCGACATCGCGATCACCAGCGCGACGAAATACCTGAACGGCCACAGCGACGTGATCGCCGGCGCCGTCGCGGGGTCGGCGTCGTTCGTCGAGGAAGTGAATCGGTTGATGCGTCTCTGGGGGCAAGCGATCGACCCGCACGCGGCGTGGCTGGTGGATCGCGGCATGCGGACGCTCGCCCTGCGCATGGCCCGCCACAACGCCAACGGTCTGGCGGTGGCGGACTGGGCGGCCTCACAATCCGCGTTCGCCCGCGTGCACTATCCCGGACTCGCCAGCCATCCGGACCATGCGTACGCCGCCAGAGTGCTCGATGGGTTCGGCGGCATGGTGGGGCTCGAGCTGGCCGGCGGCCCCAAGGCGGCGGAACGCATGCTCAAGCGGCTCAAGCTCGTGGCGCACGCGCCGAGCCTC
The DNA here is from genome assembly GCA_051955835.1 of Gemmatimonadales bacterium. Lineage (GTDB taxonomy): Bacteria > Gemmatimonadota > Gemmatimonadetes > Gemmatimonadales > GWC2-71-9 > CAVVWJ01. The sequence goes on along the minus strand of JBQCGH010000080.1, from coordinate 12,157 downwards.
GCCGGGGTCGAGAGTCTGGTGAGCGAGCCCCGCCACACCTCCCACAAGGGCATCGCGCCGGACACACGCGCCGCTGCCGGCATTCCCGACGGATTCCTCCGGCTGAGCTGTGGCATCGAGGACGCGGAGGACATCATCGGGGATCTCGACCAGGCTCTCGGACGGTGAGACTACGCGATAAGCGCTGAGCGGTGAGCGGTGAGCGCGGTCGCCCCGCTTCTCCCCGCCTGCTGCCTGTTTTAGCTTCCCACCGTGATCCGCCTTTCCCACGTCGACAAGTATTATCCCAACGGTGCGCTGGCCCTGAAGGATGTCTCCTTCCGGATCGGCAGGGGCGAGTTCGTCTTCCTGACCGGCCATTCTGGCGCGGGCAAGTCCACGATCATGAAGCTGCTGTTCGCCGAACAACGCCCCAGCAACGGCGAAGTGCGCGTGTCGGGGTACGACGTGAGCGCGCTGCGTGCCGATGAGGTTCCCCGACTCCGGCGGCGGCTCGGGATCGTGTTCCAGGACTTTCGCCTGCTCGAGGATCGGACGGCCGCCGAGAACATCGCTTTCGCGCTCGAGGTGACCGGCGCACGGAGCGACACCATCGAGGCCCGGGTGATGCGCGTCCTGACGCAGGTGGGGCTCACCGCAAAGAGCCGGGCGTATCCCCGCGAGCTGTCCGGGGGCGAGCAGCAGCGGGTCGCCATCGCCCGGGCGCTGGTGAATGACCCCGCGATTCTGGTGGCCGACGAGCCCACCGGAAACCTCGACGAGCGCGCGACGCGCGGCGTATTCCAGCTTCTCCGCGACATCAATGCCGGCGGCACCGTCGTGGTCATGGCGACGCACGACCTCGACCTCGTGCGCCAGGCGAGCTACCGCACCATCGAGATGCGCGAAGGTCAGGTGGTGTACGACAGCGCGGTGGACGAGCCGGACGACGAGGAGGTCGCGCGGTGAAGCTGCTCACCCGCGAGGCCCTGCTCTCTTTCCGGCGCGCGCCCCTTCTCTCCACCCTCAGCATCACCACCATCGCCTTCTCCCTCTTCACGCTCGGCCTGTTCGGGCTGGTGGCGATCAACCTCCGACAGGCGCTGCAGGGGCTGGAGGAGCGGGTGGAGATCGTCGCCTTCGTGCTCCGGGGCACGCCGACCGAGACCATCACGCTGGCCACGCAGGACATCGCCGCGTTTCCCGAGGTGCAGGACGTCGCCTATGTGACGGAGGAACAGGCCCTGGCCCGCGCGCGTCGCGAGCTGGTCGAGTTCCGTGATGCCTACCGCGACCTCCAAGTGAACCCGCTCCCCGCCTCGATCGAGGTCCGGCTCAAGCCCGGCAACCGCGACGCCGCCACGGTGGAGCGCGTGGCCCAGCGGCTCCGCGGGTTCGACTTCGTCAACGACGTTCGCTTCGGGCGGGAATGGGTCCAGAAGCTGGACCACCTGCGCAACATCACCGGCATCGTCGGCGCGGCCATCGGCCTCGCCTTCGCCGCCGTAGCCGTGGTCATCATCGGGGTCACCATCCGGGTTACGCTGCTGCAGCGCGCGCGTGAGATCTCGATCATGCGTCTGGTCGGCGCGACGAACTGGTTCATCCGGGGACCGTTCCTGCTCGAGGGCGCGCTCAAGGGTCTGCTAGGCGGCCTCCTGTCCTTGCTGCTCTGCTACGCCGGCTACCTGCTCTTCCGCGATCGAAGCGGCGGCACGTTTGCGGGTCTGATCTTCTTCCGCACCTATCAGATGGTGGCCATCGTCGGGTTCGGTGTGCTGCTGGGCCTCGGGGCGAGTCTGGTGAGCGTCGGGAGACACCTGAGGCATGTGTAGCGGGGCAGTCCGACAGCCAGGCGGTCGGACGGTGCGTGGGCGGCGGCGGGGCGCGTGGAACGTCGCCACCACGCTTCCGGGGATCCTCCGACCATCCGATCGTCTGACCCTGCTGTCGTCGCTCTTCGTGGTTCTCCTCCTCGCCACGCCGCTCCACGCCCAGGACACCGCGCTCGAATCCAGCCGGCGCCGCCTGGAGCAGATCCGAAAGGAGCGCGACCGGCTCGAGGAGCAGCAGCAGCGGCTCCAGGGCCAGGTGCACGACGTGAACGACGAGCTGAGCAACCTCGAGCGCCAGCGCGAGTCCACCCAGCGCATCGTGAGCGAGATCGAGCGGCAGATCGGCGGGCTGGCCAGCCAGCTCGACCGTTCCAGTGCCGAGCTCATCCTGGCCGAGGACAACCTCGCCGAGCGGCGTGCGGTGCTCGAGCGCCGCCTGGTCGAGATCTACAAGCGGGGCCCGCTCTATACCTTCCAGGCGCTCATGGCCGCCGAGTCGTTCGGCGACCTGCTCAGCCGCTACAAATACCTCTATCTGACCAGCCGGCAGGATCGTGCCTTGGTGACGGACGTCGAGCAGCTGCGCGGCCGGGTCGTCGCGGAGCGCAACACCATTCTCGACGTGCGCGGTCAGCTCGACCGCTCCCGGCAGGAGCGCGAGGCGGAGTTCGCCAAGTACACCGATCTCGCGCAGGCGCGGGAGCGGCGGCTGCAGCAGCTCCAGCGGTCGGCGCGGAGCACCGAGCGGCAGCTCGCGAGCCTGCAGAAGGACGAAGCCCGCCTCAACGGCCTGCTCGCGGCGCTCGAGCGCGCGCGGCGTGAGGAAGCCGAGCGCGGTACGCTTCGCGGCGGCACGGGGGCACCCGGCTCCATCACGACCGCGAGCCTGGGCAAGCTCGATTGGCCCGTCGAAGGCACTATCGTGTACCGCTTCGGCCGGGATACGCTGCCGAGCGGCGGAATCATCCGGTGGAACGGCATCGGCATCGCAGCGCCGGTAGGCACCCCGGTCCACGCGGTCGAAGCGGGCAAGGTGCGTCTGGTCGGGCAGTTCGGAACCTACGGACTCACCGTCGTGCTGGAGCACGGGAACGGCTATTACTCGGTGTACTCGCACCTGCAGACGGCCGCCGTCAAGCTGGGAGCGTCCATCACGAAGGCTGCGCTGATCGGCACGGTCGGCGGCGAGAATTCCGACTACGGACCGCACCTCCACTTCGAGATCCGGGGCGACAATCAGGTTGCGCTCGACCCGACCACCTGGCTGCGAAAGCGCTGAGGATCGCGCCCTGCGCGGCCGACTATTCCGCTACGCCGATCCGCTCGCCACTTTGAGCGCGTCCCCGGCGCAGAGCCGCCTCGACCAGCGCGAACATGTCGTCCGGAGCGGCGACGGCCGGGTGCGGATAGGCCACGATCCCCGCGCTGACGCCGGCCACGCGCTCGCGCAGCCGCACCACCGAGCGCCGGGCCCCCTCCGCGCCGGTCTCGGGCAGGACCACGGCGAACTCATGCTCGCCGTAGTTCGAGACGAAGTCAGGCAGGCGGAGCTCCCGACGGATACGCGCGCTTACCTCGTGGCGCTGGCGAGCCAGGGCGCCCGCATCGGGAGCCTCGGGCTCAGGCGAACCGTCGAAGCCGAGCAGGACCAGGCTGAAGCTGAGCGAATAGCGCCGGGCCCGCTCGAACTCCTCCTGCAGTCGGCGGTCGAGCGTGGGCGTGAAGGTCGGGAGGTCCTCTCGGTCGCGGCCCGTCTCGAAGGCGCGGGCCGCCGCCTCGGCCAGGCTCGCGGCCACGCCGAGCTGGGTGGCGCCCAGTGGGAGGCCGCTGGCCCCAGGACGAAGGAGCAGCACGCCGCGCACCTCGCCGTCCGCCGTGACCGGCAGGATGGTCGTCGGGCCTGCCGCCGGGGTGGCGCCGGCCGGTTCCGGCGCGATTACGGTGCGCCGGCTCCGGACGGCTTCGCTGATCGCGGGATGCCGTGCGAGATCGAGCCGGGCCGGCTCCGCCTCGCCGCTCGTGGTGCGGGCGAGCACGCGTCCCTCGTCCGGGCCGGCGCGGGTGAGCACGAAGCTCACCTCGGCAAGCTCGAGCGCGCGGACCAGCCGCCGTACGAGCGCCAGCGCCACCTCTTCGGGCTGGAGCAGCGAGCGCGCTTCTTCCACCAGGTCGCGCAGACTGTCACGAACCCGGCTTTCGTAGGGCGTCCGGAAGGGCGCCTGCCGTTCCCGAATGCGGGCCACGATCCGGGCGCAGAGATCCGGCAAGTGGACTGGCGCGGCCAGCGCGTCGGCCGCGCCCAGCCCGAGCGCCACGGCCGGCGCGTCGGGATCCGGTGCCGAGAAGATGATCACACGGGGCGGCTCGGCGGCCGCGTCGGCCAGCAGGCGCCGCAACGCGTCGGGCTCGGCCGTGGTGAGGGTGGTGAGCAGCGCGTCGGGCGGCACGTCGTGCGGCCCGTGCGGGGTCTCGCCGAGCTGAAAGCCGGCCCGGGTCAGCGCCCGCTCGAGGCCCTCCGGACGCGCGGAGACGTCGCCCGTGAGGAGCAATCGCGGCCGGGCCAGCGCGTCGCCGGCGCCGTTCACGCGATCATGAGGGATGAATGGCCCAAGTAAGGACGCCCGAGCTGCTGGGCGCGCACGTGTCGATCCAGGGCGGCGTAGCGACCGCGCCGGCCCGCGGGGTGGCCATCGGGGCCTCCGCGATTCAGGTCTTCACCAAGACTCCCAGCCAGTGGCGCGAGCCCGCGGTGGACGACGAGGCCGCAGCGGCCTTCCGGCGCGAGCTCACGCGCAGCGGCATCGCACGTATAGTGTCGCATGACTCCTACCTAATCAACCTGGCCTCCCCCGACCGCCGCCTGCGCGCGCGGTCCGAGGCCGCCTTCTGCATGGAGCTCGACCGCTGCGCCCGGCTCCGGATTCCCTGGGTCGTCTCGCATCCGGGGAACTTCATGGACGACCGGGCCAGCGGCCTCCAGCGCAACGCCGAGTCGTACACGCGCTGTCTCGAGGCGGTGCCGGGCCCTGGCGTGCTGCTCGAGACCACCGCCGGCACCGGCTCCGCCCTGGGCAGCACGTTCGAGGAGCTGGCGGCACTGCGACAGGCGATCGGCGGTCGGGTGCGCCGCCGCGTGGCGTTCTGCGCCGACACCTGCCACCTCTATTCGTCAGGCTACGACCTGGTCCGCGATTTCGAAGGGGTGTGGCGGCATTGGGATGCGGTCATCGGCCTCGACCGCCAGTGCGTGCTGCACCTCAACGATTCGAAAACGCCTTTCGCCTCGCGTCGCGACCGCCACGCGCTGATCGGCGAGGGCAGCCTCGGTCCCGAGCCGTTCCGCCGGATCATGCGCGACCCGCGATTCGCCGGCGTGATGAAGATTCTGGAGACCCCCAAGGGCGACGACGAGGTGACGTTCGATCGTCGCATGCTGCGACGTCTCCGCGCCTACGCCCGCGGCGGTTCGCGTTGACCGCGCTCCCGGGTGGCGGCATCTTCCCCGCCATGCGAAAGCCGGCCATGGTGGTGTTCCTGCTGCTCGCCGGAAGTACCTCGGCGTCCGCGCAGACCGAGTACTTCGCCCGCCTCGGCGCGGTCGGCGCGAGCAACCTGCTGCGCGACGTGATCGGGGACGAGATCACCGTCCGTCAGTCGATCGCGCCGATGCTCGCGTTGGGAGCGTCGCTCCCGATCGGGGGGCGCGGATACCGCGTGGGATTCGAGGGGACCATCGCATCCGGCAAGTTCCACAGCAGCGAAGCCAGCGTGGAGACCGACCTCGGCACGCTGCGCACGGGATCGCTGATGCTGCAGCTCGAAGGCCCGATTGTGCCGTCCTTCCGCTGGCGCGCCGGCATCGGAGGGCTCGACTACTGGCCCAAGGACAAAGTGGGAATCTTCCTGCAGGGCGGCAAGGCGCGGTTTCTCGCCGGTGCGGGCGTGGACTACCGGCGGCCGATCGGGGAGGCGTGGGATCTCATGACCTCCGTACGGTACGACTTCCATCGGTTCACCACGGACGAGCTCGACTTCCGCGGCTTCTCGCAGACGCAGGGCGTGAGTCGGGTCTCGCTGTCGGTGGGGCTGAGCCGGAGGGCCGCGCGATGAGCAGGGTTGCCCGCTGGAGCGCGCTCGCGCTGGTGGTCGCCGGGTCGGCCTGCGAGGACATCGCGCCGCCCCTCCGGACCGACATCTATGAGTGGCGTCTCATCGTGACCGCGCCGAGCGGCTCGGGGGCCGACAGTCTCACGTTCCACTGGCCGCGCGCGAGCCTGCCGGTCAAGATCTGGGTCGAGGATGCGGCGAACCTGCCTCAGAACATGCCGAAGGCGATCGCCGCGTGGCGCGCCGCTTTCCTGTACGACGAGTTCGATGCGACGATCGTGAGCGATTCGACGACCGCCGACGTGATCGTGCGCGCCGGTTCGGGCTCGGGCACCCAGTTCGGAAATGCCCGGCTCGGGAGCATGCTGGCGCCCCAGTGCGCCGGCGTGACCGATCTCGACATCAGCGACGACCTCACCCAGCTCCGGCTGCCGGTGCGCATCTTCATCGATCCCGGCTCCATTCCGGATGCGCCCGGACTGGCCGACTGCCTCGCCCTCACCACGACCCACGAGCTGGGCCATGCCCTGGGCATCTGGCGCCATTCGGGCGACTCGACCGACATCATGTTCGAAGACCCCGTCGTCACGGCGCCAAGCGAGCGCGACCTCTCGACCGCCGAGGTGATCTACCACCTCACCCCGAACGTCGTCCCGGTCCGAGCCGGGGCATCAGCCGCGGCCAGACCCGCCGCGCCATTGACCCCGCGCTAGCCCGCATGCGGTGGGTGGCGAAGCGCGTCAGGCGGCGCGCCATTTTCGCACCGCTTCCGCGCCTGATCCGCTTGCGGTCTTGCATGACAAACATTTGTACCGCAACAGGTTACGAGTGCACCCGTTGCCCCCGACGGTTCCTCTGCCGATAATTCCGACCTGTACCGGTCGGCTCCCGCCGGCCCGGCCTTTTCGCTGCGCGGACACGCGCCCAGGAGCGTATGACTACCGAGACGGGTTCAGTCCCACGTGAAAGCCTCACCCTCGTCGAGCACGGCCTTTTTCCGATTCGCATTCACGCCAACCTGACCCCGCCCGCCCTGATCGAACACGCACTCCGCCGCAGCGAAGGCCAGCTTTCCGATCATGGCGCCTTCGCCGCGGTCACCGCGCCCCACACCGGACGCTCCGCCAAAGACAAATTCCTTATCGAAGAGACCGGGACCGCCGACCGAATCTGGTGGGCGAAGAACCCGCGGATGGATCCCGAGGCGTTCGAGCGCCTCCACGAGGACGTGCGGACCTATCTCGACGCCCGTGAGCTGTACGTACAGGACGTGTTCGGCGGAGCAGACCCGGCCTACCGGGTGCCCGTGCGCTTCATCACGCCGAACGCCTGGCACGCGCTTTTCGTCCGCAACATGTTCATCCGGGCACTGCCGGCGGAGCTCGCCCAGTTCCACCCCGGCTACACCGTGCTCCACGCGCCGGACTTCCAGGCCGACCCGGAGCGCCACGGCACCCGGAGCAGCACGTTCATCGTGTTGAATCTGGCTAAGAAGCTGGTGCTGATCGGGGGCACACGGTATGCCGGCGAAATGAAGAAGTCCATCTTCACCGCCCTCAATTACGTGCTCCCGGCCCAGGGCGTGATGACGATGCACTGCTCCGCCAACGTCGGCCCCGAGGGCGACACGGCGATCTTCTTCGGCCTGTCGGGCACGGGGAAGACGACCCTCTCGGCCGACCCGGGGCGGCGCCTCATCGGCGACGACGAGCACGGCTGGAGCGACCGCGGCATCTTCAACTTCGAGGGCGGCTGCTACGCCAAGGTCATCCGGCTCCGGCACGACGTCGAGCCGGAGATCTACGCGGCGACGCGCATGTTCGGCACCGTCCTTGAGAACGTCATGCTCGACCCGGCTACCCGCGCCGTCGACTACGATGGCGACAAGATCACCGAGAACACCCGCGCCTGCTACCCGATCAACTACATCCCCAATTTCCAGCCCAGCGGCGCGGGTGGCCATCCCCGCAACGTGGTGTTCCTCACGGCCGACGCCTTCGGGGTCATGCCGCCAATCGCCCGGCTCACGCCTGAGCAGGCGATGTATCACTTCCTGTCCGGTTACACGGCCAAGGTCGCCGGCACCGAGCGCGGGGTGACCGAACCCTCGGCCACGTTCTCCGCCTGTTTCGGCGCCCCCTTCCTACCGATGCATCCTGGGGTCTACGCCGAGATGCTTGGGGAGCGGATCGCGCGTCACGGCGCCAAGGTCTGGCTGGTGAACACCGGCTGGACGGGGGGACCGTACGGCGTGGGCTCCCGGATGAAGCTGTCGCACACCCGCGCGATGGTCCGTGCCGCGCTCGCCGGGACGCTCGACAAGGTCGCTTACGTGATGGATCCCGTGTTCGGAATCGAAGTGCCCACCAGCGTACCCGACGTGCCGTCCGAGCTGCTCTCCCCGCGGCGCACCTGGGCCGACCCGGCCGCCTACGACGCGCAAGCCGGGAAGCTGGCCAAGATGTTCCGCGAGAATTTTGAGCTTTATCGGGCCGGCGTGTCGGACGCGGTAGCGGGGGCGGGTCCCAAGGCGTAGCCGGCGAGCAGGCGAGGCAGCACCCGATGGCCCAAGGGGCATGACCGAGGTCATGCCCCTTTCTCATGCCCGCGCTCGCTGCTTGGGGCGCGAGGAGCGCAGTGGCAAGATCGCACGAACCGCATGAAGGCGCCTTTGCGCGCCGTGCGCCTGTGACTACCATCCCCCTATGGCCGACCCGCGCGACATCGAAGTCATCCGCGATCCGCTGTGGGACAACATCCGGCTCGATCGCCCGGCGCTGCTCGCGCTGGACACCCCGGCCGTCCAGCGACTGCGCTACGTACGGCAGGTCGGTCATGCCTTTCTGGTCTATCCCGGCGCCACGCACACCCGATTCGAGCACGCGCTCGGCGCCTACCATCTAACCCGCCGCTCGCTCGCGAGCCTCGAAGAACGGGGCGAGCTCGAGTGCGTGCCCGAACGGGATTGCCTCGCGGTGCGCCTCGCCGCCTTGCTGCACGACATCGGGCACTATCCCTTTTCCCACGCGCTCGAGGAGGCGGGGTTTCCCTCTCACGAACGGCTCGGTGTGGCCAAGCTCGGACAGGGCGAGCTGGGGGAGCGCCTGGCAGAGATCGGGGGCGCCGGGTTCGCCGCCACCTTGGGCCGGCTCATCCGCGGGCGCAGCGACAGCGCGCTGCAGGGACTGATCTCGGGGTCGCTCGACCTCGACAAGATCGACTACCTCAGCCGGGACGCCAGAATGTGCGGCGTGCCCTACGGGACGGTCGACGTGGACCGGCTGCTCGCGACCCTCACCCTGGTCGAGACCTCGCCGGGGCGTTTCGAGGTCGGGGTGCTGGAGAAGGGCGTGAGCGCGCTGGAGTCGCTGCTGTTCGCCAAGTATCAGATGTACCGCAACGTCTACTGGCACCATGCCGTGCGCGCCGCCACCTGCATGTTCAAGCGCGCGGTGCGCGGCGCGGTGGCCCGCGGCAGCGTCAGCATGTCGGAGATCGCTGAAGCCACCGACGACGGCCTCATGGAGCGGCTGATCGCGGGGGACGGGAATGCACTCGCGGCCGCCATCCGGGCTCGCCGCCTGTACAAGCGTGCGCTCGATCTGCCTGCCAGCGACGTGCCCGCCACGACGGAGCCCTGGGTCGCCGAGGACCCGGACCTGCTCGAGCGCGTGGAAGACGCGATCGCCGCCGAGGTGGGGCTCGCCCCTGGCGACGTGCTGTTAGACTTCCCTGCGCGCTCCTCCATGCTCGGCGTAGACCTCCCGCTCCGAACCCGCGGCGGCTCGATCGAGCGGCTCACCGATGCGGGCCGTGTCGGCCAGCTTGGCCTGCCCCGAGTGGCCGACGAACTGTACCGGAGCGCGCGGCGGCTTCGCGTGTTCGTCCGGGACACCCCGCCGTCACCGTTGCGCGGCGTCCCCGCCCTGCTGGCCTGTCCGGCGGCGGAAGTTCGGCGCCTGCTGGATGAAGGATCGCCTTTGCTCGAGAGGAGAACTACCGCATGCTGACCCGCCGGGACTTCCTTGCCCAGACCGCGGCCGGCCTCGCATTGGCCGGCCTCGGTGCCCGCGGCCTGTCCGCGAGCGAATGGACGGCGACCGGCCGTGTCGCTGGGGGGACAAGCGGCACCGCCATCACCGTCTACAAGAGCCCCACGTGCGGCTGCTGCGCCAAGTGGGTAGACCACCTTCGCGCCAACGGCTTCACGCCCACGGTGCACGATGAAGACGACATGGACAAGATGAAGGACGAGATGGGTGTGCCGAAAGCCGTGCGCTCCTGTCACACGGCGCTCCTCGGTTCCTATTTGATCGAAGGCCACGTCCCCGCCTCCGACCTCGACCGACTCATCGCCCAGCGTCCCGACGTTGCGGGGCTGGCGGTGCCGGGCATGCCGGGCGGCACGCCAGGCATGGCGGAGCCCGGCGCGCCCGCCGATCCCTACGACGTTCTCTCGTTCGGGAAAGACGGCAAGACGGCGATCTTCGCCCACCACTGACGGCTGAACCGCGAATCCCCACGAGCCTTCTCCGCGCCGCGCGACCCGCGCCATGAGCAAGCCTGCAGTGTGCCAAGGCTCACAGCCGGGGTCATCAATGCCGGAGGTCATCACGTACCGCGAGCCGCTCCGGGCGGACTTCGAGCGGCTCAACCGCGAGTGGATCGAGACCTGGTTTACGGTGGAGGAAGCCGATCGAGAGGCCTTTCGAGACCCTGCCGCCAAGATCGTCGCACCGGGCGGTCAGGTGTTTTTCGTGGTCGACGGCGGGCGGGTGCTCGGCACCTGCGCCGTCATCCGGCACCGGCCCGAGGTCCTCGAGATCGCTAAGATGGCGGTCGCGGCGGAAGCCAGGGGTCGGGGCTACGGCGACCTGCTGATGGAGGCAGCCATCGAATTCTCCCGGCGAGCGGGAGCGCACCGCGTGATCATCGTCTCCAACACCCGACTCGCACCTGCCCTCCAGCTCTACCGGAAACACGGCTTCGTCGAGGTCCCCCTCGCCTCAGGGCAGCGATACGCGAGGGCGGATATCCAGTTGGAGCGGGATCTGGAGGCGGAGCGGCTGCGGGAAGCGAACGCGGAGGTGTAACCGCGAACGAAGGGCGGGGGTTGGAGCGCTACCGAAAGCCACAAGGGGCGGTCACCCCTGAGAGACGAGCAGAAGCCCGCCACACTAGGGGGGTCAAGCGAAGACTAATTGGGGCAGGCTCAGCCCGATGTCGCCGACGCAGCCGCGGCCGGGTGCTCGCCCGTGGTGCTGTCCACCGAGTCGATGCGAATCACGATCGCCGTGATGTTGTCCAGCCCGCCGCGGCGATTGGCCTCGGTCACCATCCGGTCTACCCAGTGCTGCGGCCCTCCGTCGGCGCTCAGGATGCGCGTCAGCTGCTCGTCCTCCAACATGCCGGTGAGTCCGTCCGATGCGAGCAGCAGCACGTCCCCCGCCTCGAGGCTGCCGAAGTAGATGTCCGGCACCACGTCCATGCTGGCCCCGACGCAGCGTGTGATGACGTTGCTGTAGGGATGCACCCGCGCCTGCTCGGGCGTCAGCAACCCCGCATCCACCTGCTCCTGCACGTACGAATGGTCCTTGGTGAGTTGCTGGAACTCGCCCTTGCGCAGCAGGTAGGCCCGACTGTCGCCCACCTGACCGATCAGATAACGGCCTGGCATGAGCACCAGGACCGTGGCGGTCGTTCCCATGCCGCGCTTGTCGTGTTCCGCCAACGTGCGCTCGAAGATGGCGTCGTTGGCGGATCGAATCGCCTCGGATACCCGCTCGCCCGCCTGCTCGTCGTTGAGCCCCCGCAACGAGCCGATCTTGTGTGACGTGATCCGGACGGCCATCTCGCTTGCGACCTCGCCCGCGGCGTGGCCGCCCATGCCGTCGGCCACGATGAAGATCCCGCGGTCGGCGAGCATGAGGTAGTTGTCCTCGTTCCCCGAGCGGACGATGCCGATATCGGTGCGGGCGGCGCAGGTGAAGTGCACGAGACCCCGTTCGTCAGTGCAGGATGAAGTACGCCGCGACGCCGGCGACCACGATGATCGCGGCGATGAGCCACGCGGGCGGCCCGCTCGGCTTCGGCGCGGACGCCCGGATCGGACGACGGGGGCGGGGCGTGGGGGGGGGGCCCCCGGCGGCCCCGGGGCCGCCCGCCCCCGCCGGGCGGGCCCCCCCGGGCCCCCGGGGGGGCCCGGGCGGGGGGGGGGGGCCCGGGGGGGGGGGCGG
>JBQCGH010000079.1:0-3210 GCA_051955835.1 Gemmatimonadales bacterium | reverse complement strand
CTTGATCGGGTTGGTGTCGTCGAAGCGCAAGTGGCAGCGGCCGCCGAACTCCTGGGCGATCCCGAAGTTGAGCGCGATCGCCTTGGGGTGGCCGAGGTGGAGGTATCCGTTCGGCTCGGGCGGGAAGCGCGTCACGACCTCTGAGACTCTGCCCTCGCGCACGTCGGCGGCGACGATCTCGCGGATGAAATCGCGTCGTTCGGGAGAGGCCGGAGTGCGAGCGCTCACGCGGCTGTTGCTCGTCATCTCGATTAGAGTAGTGCAGTACATCGCCGTGTCTGGCGCCGTCGGTGCACTCACGCTCAGGTGACAACCTCACCGCACACCCGGAGCCGCCGGCATCATCCGGCAGGCGAGCGCTTCCCACGCTTTGATAAATTCCTCGGACTTCGCCTCGCTCTGCCTGCAGTCCAGCTTGACCACCCCCACGGCATCTGGCAGGTGAAGACAAAGCTCCCGCACCGCGTGGGCGAGACGGGACATCCGCCCAGGCGCTTCTGGCGTCAACAGGAAATATATGGCCGACGCGTAATACTCGGCGAGAAGCTAACTACGCTCAGCTAGCCAGGCATGCAGCCTCCGGTGCGATTCCGTCCACCCGTCACCACTGCCTACCGGTCCAGCCGACACGAAACATCAGAATGGCAGGTCACGTGGCGATCGCCTGGCGGGTGATCGGCAGGTTCGCCGCCAGGTCGGTGACCGTGGCCGGCCCGTCGGTGGCTAGGGCGGCGAGGATGGCGCGGCGGGTCGGGTCAGCTAGGGCGACGAAGACCTGCTCGGCCACGGCCTCGATGTCAGGCTCCATTGAGATACTCCACCAGCTCGGACAGCTCACGCGACCAGCCGTCGCTGTGCGAGTCGTACGTCTCGCTCCGGATGTCGACGGGCAGCTGGGCGAAGCCGGTCTCCGTGACGCGAAGCAGTGTGCCGTCGCCGGCGGGTTCCAGGGTGAACTCGACGTAGGTGCGGCGCGGATCGTCCTCTGGCAGGTTCGGCAGTCGCCACGTGTAGGCGAACACGCTGGGCTCCTCGACCCGCTCCACGCGCATCTCGACGGTCATGCCGCCGGCGAATGTCATCGACGCAGCCCCGCCCGGACGCAGGTCGATCGTGGCGCGCTCCCCGAACCAGGCGCTCAATCCCTCGGCCGTGGTCAGCGCCGACCACACGGCGCTGGGCGGGCGGGCCAGCGTCATGGTGCGCTCGATGCGGTCAGGGAACGCCATCACTTCCTCCCCGATGGACAGGTGCGAACAGGGCACGGCCCCGCGACGGGCCGTGCCCTGGCGGTCGGGATCAGACCTGCTCCTCGGCGGCGCGGCGGGCGAGGTCCCGTGGGCTGCGGTTGGGGGCGCCGGGACCGCCCTCGGCGAGCTCTCGCAGGCTGGTTCGGATGAAGTGGTCCCAGCTACGGCTGCACATGTCCTTGCATTCGAGCTCGTCGTTGAGGCCGAGGTGCTCGAAGGTGAGCTCGCAGGCACCGTCGTCGAGGGGCGTGATCGTGAAGGTGGGATGTGTACCAACCCAGTCCTCCATGAAGGTGCACTCGGCCACCGTCCAGCGGACGGTCGTCGGGCGGGTCGCCTCGTCGACGTGGATCAGAAGCGGCGGCTGGTCCGCCACCATCGGGAAGTGCAGCTCACCGCCGGCCAGGCCCGAGCCACTCACCGGGCTCCACCACGCGGCGAGCGTCTCGGTGCTGGTGAGGGCGTCGAACACGACGTCGGCCGGGGCGTTCACTCTGACGGTCGTGCGGTAGTCGGTGGTCGTGGTCACTGGTGATGATCCTTCTTCGTTGACGTGAGTAATGCAACCAACTAGTTGCTAGACTATGGCAACTAGTTGGTTGCGTCAAGGCATCAGTCGCTCCGGCGTTCTTGCGTCACAGGCTGGGATTTGGAACGGGGAGAAGTCGACCGGGTTGGGTCGCGACAGCGCGGCGTTGGGCCGTAGGCCCGGACCAGATCCAGTCGGCCGCACGCGGCATAGGTCCACAGCGCCCGCGGGACGATGCCGTGCTCGGCGAGCAGGGTCGACCATCTGCGGGCGGCCAAAATAGATGGCGCTCTCCAGCGGCGTGATGCCGTCGGTCCGGGTGCCGGGGTCGGCGCCGACACCGAGCAGCAGGCGCACATACTCCACCCGGTCGCCGCCGATGGCCTGGGCAGCGGGAGGTCCAGGCTGGTGGCCTTGCCTATCAGCACATCGACGGCGGCGCGGGGCACGCCAAGTCCCTCGCCGAGCTTGGTACCAAGGAGCTCCCGCATGGCGAGCATCTGCAGCAAGGTGTCGGCCTGCCCGGCGGTCAGCCGGGCCAACCGGGCGGCGTCGCCGGCCAGCAGGGCCTCGGCCTCCGGACGCAGGCGACGCCGCTCCTCCTGGCGTTCGGCGTCATCACGCCGGGCTTTCTCGAGGGCCGCCACGAGCTCCAGCCAGGTCGGGAAGCCGAGTTCCCGGGCGACGATCAGCCGCGCGTCGCGTAGCTCGGCGGTGGAGGCGTGCGCCGGGCGAGGAGACCGTGGGCGATCAGCGCGGCTGGTCTGACCTGGGCGCCACCATCCCGTGTGTAGCAGATACGGTTTGCCATCACCTGCTACCGTCTGCACGACCGCCAGCAAGTCGCAATCACCCAGGAGGTTCACGGTGCCGGACACCACCTGCCACATGTCGATGTCACTGGACGGCTTCGTCGCCGGGCCGGACCAGAGCCGCGAGGACCCCCTGGGCAAGCGGGGGCGGGAACTGCACGGCTGGCATATCGGCGACCCGAGAGCCAACGATGCCGACAAGGCCGCGAACGAGTGGCTCATGCGCCCGCGAGGCGCGTATGTGATGGGCCGGAACATGTTCGGCCCGATCCGCGGGGACTGGGATGAGGAATGGACCGGGTGGTGGGGCCCCGAACCGCCGTATCATGCGCCGGTGTTCGTGCTGACCCATCACGGACATGACCCGATCCAGATGGAAGGCGGGACGACCTTCCACTTCGTCACCGCGGGCTTCGACGCGGCCTACTCCGCAGCGTGCCAGGCCGCCGGGGACAACGGCGTAGACATCGCCGGCGGAGCCTCGACCGTCCGGCAGGCACTGATCGCTGGCGTGATCGACGAGCTCACCCTCGACATCGCACCGGTCCTGCTCGGTTCGGGCGAGCGCATCTTCGACGGGGTTGAATCCTTCGGCTTCGAACCCGCCGAGGTGCTTCAC
>JBQCGH010000078.1:0-51036 GCA_051955835.1 Gemmatimonadales bacterium | reverse complement strand
ATCCGACGTGCGACGTGGCCGAGCGCTTCGGCGGCGGCGAGCGATCCGGCGCCGGGCTCGGGATGGTCGCCGCGGACGACCGGCAGGGCGGGGTGGGGCGCGGGCCCCGACGCCGGCGCGACGATCAGTCCACCGACTGGCGCGTGGCCCCACTTTGTCAGGACCTGGACGGCGGCCGCGGCCATCGGCCCGGCGGCCTTGCCGAGGGCCAGCACCCAGCGTCGCACCATCGGCTCGGCGCCCAGACGCTCCAGCCGGGCAGCCAGGGCTGGGCCCGGATTAACCGCTTCGGTGGCAGCCGCATAGAGGTCCAGCAACACGCGGCGCGCGCGGGCGCCGGGGTCGGAGCGGGCGGCGGATCGGGTCACGAAGTCAGGCTTGTGAAAAAAAGCACAAAGTGGTATACATGGGCTGACGCATAAAAATTCAGCAGGCGGTATGGGCCTCACCGCGACCCGCACGGGCGCCTGCTAATGTACTCGTATCCGGCAGGGGCGTCTCGCCTCGGCCCGCACCCTTCATCCACGAGGCTCGCGCATGGCCGGCCGCAACTTTCTCTTCGTCCCCGGGCCCACCAACACGCCCGACCGTATCCTCCGCGCCATGCACGTCGCGATGGAGGATCATCGCTCGTCCGACTTTCCCAAGCTCGCCGCGCCGGTGCTCGAGCATCTCAAGCAGATCTTCAAGACCACGACCGGCCAACCCTACATCTTCCCCGCCAGCGGGACCGGCGCCTGGGAGGCGTCACTCTCCAACACGTTGAGTCCGGGCGACAAGGTGCTCGCGGCGCGCTTCGGCATGTTCAGCCAGCTCTGGATCGACATGGCGCAGCGGCTCGGCCTCAAGGTGGACGTCCTCGAGACCGAATGGGGGGAAGGGGCGCCGCTCGAGCGTTACCATGAGGCGCTCACCGCCGACAAGGGGCACGAGATCAAGGCAGTGCTCTTCACCCACAACGAGACGGCGACCGGCGTCACCAGCGACGTGGCGGGGATGCGGAAGGCCCTCGACGATGCCCGCCATCCCGCGCTCCTCATGGTCGACGGGGTGAGCTCGATTGCCAGCATCGACTTCCGCATGGACGAGTGGGGTGTCGACTGTGCCGTTACCGGCTCGCAAAAGGGACTGATGCTGCCGGCGGGTCTTGGCATCGTGGCGGTGAGCCAGAAAGCCGCCGCCCGCTACGACCAGGCCAAGCTCCCGCGGGTCTTTTTCGATTTCGGCGACATGCGGAAGGCGAACGCCACCGGCTACTTCCCGTACACGCCGTCGTTGCCGCTGCTCTATGGTCTGCGCGAGTCCCTCGCCATGCTCTTCGAGGAAGGGCTGGACAATGTCTTCGCCCGCCACCACCGTCTGGCCGAAGGCGCTCGCGCCGCGGTCAAGGCGTGGGGACTTGAGCTCTGCGCGCGGGAGCCGCGCTGGTACTCCGATACCGTGAGCGCCGTCATGGTACCGCCCGGCATCAACGCCGCCGAGGTGATCGACGTCGCGTACCGGCGCTACAACTTGGCCCTGGGTGCCGGGCTCGCGCGGATGGCCGGCCGGCTGTTCCGCATCGGTCACCTGGGCGACCTGAACGAATGCATGCTGCTCGGCGGGCTCGCCGGCGCGGAGATGGCGATGCGTGACGCCGGCATCAAGCTCACCCCGGGCAGCGGCGTCGGCGCGGCCGAGGACTATTGGCGCAGCACGGCGGCGCCGCTCGAGAAGCGTGAGCTGCCGCCCCGGGCGCCCGATCCCTTGCCGGCGTCGTCCGCCGCGAAAAAGGCGACCGCCGGCGCGGCCCGATGAGTCACACCCGCGTCGAGCCGGCATGCCAGCGACTGCAGCGCAGCGAGCTGGCCGTGCCCGGCTCCAACCCGAGCCTGTTCACTAAGGCGCTCGACGGGCCGGCCGACTACGTCTTTCTGGATCTCGAGGACGCCGTCGCCCCGGGAGACAAGGAGAAGGCGCGAACGAACGTCATCGCGGCGCTGCTGGAGCACGACTGGCGGGGGCGCGGCAAGACGATCTGCGTGCGGGTGAACGGCATCGACACGCACTACATGTACCGTGACGTGGTGGACGTCGTGGAGCAGGCGGGCCACCGGCTGGACACGATTCTCATTCCAAAGGTCGGCGTCCCTGCGGACGTGTATCTGGTGGACGCACTGCTCACGCAGATCGAGGCCGCGCGCGGCATCCCGCACCGGATCGGAATCGACGTGCTGATCGAGACCGCCCTCGGCATGGCGAACGTCGAAGCAATCGCCCAGTCGAGCCGGCGGCTCGAGGCCATGCACTTCGGCGTCGCCGACTACTCCGCGAGCTGTCGGGCGCGCACCGTGGTGATCGGCGGGCTCAATCCCGATTATCCGGGTGACCAGTGGCACGCGGCGCTCTCCCGCATGGTGGTGGCCTGCCGGGCCTACGGCCTCCGGCCGATCGATGGGCCGTTCGGCGACTTCAAGGATCCGGACGGCTATCGGCTGGCGGCCAAGCGCGGGGCAGCGCTCGGGATCGAGGGCAAGTGGGCGATCCACCCCTCGCAGATCGAGCTCGCCAATGAGGTGTTCAGCCCGCCGCCCGAGGAAGTGAGCCGGGCGCGCCGGATCCTCGAGGCGCTCGAGGCGGCGGCCCGCGACGGCCGGGGCGCGGCGCAGCTCGACGGCCGCATGATCGACGCGGCGTCGGCCCGCATGGCGCAGAATGTGGTGGACACGGCGCAGGCCATTGCCCAGCGGGGGCCCGGCCGACCCGCGGCGGCCGGGGCGGCCCGATAGCCGCCGGGGGTACCCGGCACCAATCCGGGTAAACTCCAGCACAGGCGCGGCACCACGCCGCGTGCGGGGCGCGGCTGTCGTCGGTCCGCGCCCCAACCCCACACAGCCCAACGGAGGACCAGCGTGGACATCCACGAGTATCAGGCCAAGGAGCTGCTCGCCGGCTTCGGCGTCGCGATTCCCCGCGGCGGCGTGGCGTACAGCCCGGAACAGGCGGTCTATCGCGCCTCCGAGATCGGTGGCGCCCGTTGGGCGGTCAAGGCACAGATCCATTCCGGGGCGCGCGGCAAGGCCGGCGGCATCAAGCTCTGCACCAACGAGGACGAGGTGCGGCAGGCCGCCAAGGGCCTGCTCGGCAAACGCCTCGTCACCCATCAAACCGGGCCGGAAGGGCGCACCGTGCATCGCCTCTACATCGAGGCGGCGGTGCCGATCGAGCGAGAGATCTATCTGGGGTTCGTGCTCGACCGGAAAAGCGAGCGGGTCATGATCGTCGCGTCGGCGCAGGGCGGGATGGAGATCGAGGAGATCTCCGAGCGCTCGCCCGACGCGATCATCCGCTCGGTGGTCGAGCCCGCGGTAGGCCTCACCTCGTTTCAGGCCCGGGAGATCGCCTTCGCGCTCGGGTTGGATGCGGCCCAGGTCACCCGCGCGGTCACGGCGCTGCTCGGCTGCTACCGCGCATTCCGCGACCTGGATGCCACGATGGTGGAGATCAATCCACTGGTGGCCACGACCGACGGTCAGCTCCTCGCGCTCGACTGCAAGATGACGTTCGACGATAACGCGCTGTTCCGTCGCCCGAATGTGAGCGAGCTCCGCGACTACGCCGAGGAAGACCCGCGGGAGTCGCAGGCGGCCGAGTACGGGATCAACTACGTGGCGCTGGACGGGGAAATCGGCTGCATCGTCAACGGCGCCGGGCTGGCGATGGGCACGATGGACCTGATCAAGCACGCGGGCAGCTCGCCGGCCAACTTCCTCGACGTGGGCGGCGGTGCCTCCCCGGAGAAGGTGTGCAACGCGTTCCGCCTGGTGCTCGCCGACGCCAAGGTGAAGGCGATCCTGGTGAACATCTTCGCCGGCATCAACCGGTGCGATTGGGTGGCCCAAGGCGTGGTCAGCGCGGTGAAGGAGCTCAAGCCGGCAGTGCCGCTCGTGGTGCGACTCGCCGGCACCAACGTGGAAGAAGGCCGTCGCATTCTCAAGGAAAGCGGTCTCGACCTGGCGACGGCGGACACACTCACCGAGGCGGCGGAGAAAGTGGTAGCCGTCCTCAAGGCGTCGGGGGGTGCGCCGGGGCTCACGGGCCCTGGCGAGGCCACCGGGGGGAACGGCAAGCCATGAGCATTCTCGTCGACGAGCGGACGCGCCTCATCATCCAGGGCTTCACGGGCGACAAGGGCACGTTCCACGGCAAGGAGATGATCGCCTACGGCACCAACCTCGTGGGCGGTGTGACGCCGGGGAAGGGAGGCAAGCGCCACCTCGACCGGCCGGTGTTCAACACCGTGAAGGAGGCGGTGCGCGAGGCGGGCGCGGAGGCGACCATCATTTTCGTGCCCGCGGCGTTCTGCGCGGACTCGATCATGGAAGCGGCCGACGCCGGGGTGCGGCTCATCTGCGCGATCACCGATGGCATCCCGGCGCAGGACATGATGATGGTCAAGCGGTACCTGCGCCGATATCCGAAGGAGAAGCGCTCGACGGTGATCGGTCCGAACTGCGCCGGCATCATCAGCCCCGGGAAGGCGCTGGTGGGCATCATGCCCGGGCACATCTACCAACAGGGCACGGTGGGGCTGGTGACACGCTCGGGGACGCTCGGCTACGAGGCGGCGTCCCAGATGAAGGCCCTGGGTGTGGGCATCTCCACCAGCGTCGGGATCGGCGGCGACCCGATCAACGGCAGCTCGTTCGTGGACATGCTGCAGCGATTCGAGGAGGATCCGGAGACCGAAGCGGTGATGATGATTGGCGAGATCGGCGGCCCGCAGGAGGCCGAGGCGGCGCTGTATGCCAAGGAGAACATGCGGAAGCCGGTGATCGGCTACGTCGCGGGCCTGACCGCGCCCAAGGGGCGGCGCATGGGCCACGCCGGCGCGATCATCCGCGCCTTCGGCGAGAGCGCGGCGGAGAAGGTGGAGATCATGAAAGAGGCGGGACTCACCGTCGTGCCCAGCCCGGCCGATCTCGGCGCGACCGCGGCGCGGGTGCTGGGCGGCCTCTCGAAGCGCGTGGCGGTCGCGAGGTGAGCGACCGTCCGGTGGTGGTGGTCACCCGGCGTCTGCCCGACGCGGTGCACGAAGCGCTGCGCGGGGCATTCGACGCGCGCCTTAATCCCGAAGACCGCCCGCTGGGTCCGGACGGCCTGCGCCAGGCCCTGGCGACGGCCGACGCGCTGCTCACCACGGTCACCGACCGGGTCACGGCCGATCTGCTGGCCGCGGAGCCGCGGCGCACGCGCCTGGTCGCGAACTTCGGCGTCGGGTTCAACAACATCGACGTCGAGGCCGCCAAGGCGCGCGGCGTGGCCGTCTCGAACACGCCCGATGTCCTGACCGACGCGACCGCCGATCTCGCGATGACCCTGCTCCTCATGGTGGCTCGCCGCACGGGCGAAGGCGAGCGCCACGTGCGCGGTGGCCAGTGGACCGGCTGGCGGCCGACGCACATGCTCGGGACCCATGTCTCGGGAAAGACCCTCGGCCTGGTGGGCATGGGCCGGATCGCTCGAGCGGTGGCGCACCGCGCGCACCACGGCTTCGACATGAAGGTCATCTACCACGATCCGTTCCCGCCGCCGCCCGATGTGGCGCGCGCACTCGGTGCGGAGCCGCGTGACACGCTCGAGCAGCTGCTCGGCGAAGCGGACTTCGTCTCGCTGCACTGCCCGGCCACCCCCGAGACCCGGCACCTGATGGACCGCGCGCGTCTCGCGCTGATGCGGCCCCGGGCGTTTCTGGTGAATACGGCCCGCGGCGACGTAGTGGACGAGGATGCGCTGGTCGAGGCGCTGGCCGCCGGACGGATCGCCGGTGCGGGACTCGACGTGTTCGAGCGTGAGCCGCAGGTGAACCCCGCCCTCACCACGATGGACAACGTCGTGCTGCTGCCGCATCTCGGCAGCGCGACGACGGAGACGCGCGTCGCGATGGGCATGCGCGCCTTCGAGAATCTTCAGCGGTTTTTCGCCGGACAGCCGCTCCGGGACCGGGTCGTGTGAGCCACGTGGTCCTGGAGCCGTTCGTCGCCGGGACCGAGCTGCCCGAGTCGTCGGATCCGGCGGCCGCGAGCGCCGCTCGGTATGCGACCGAAGTGGTCGAGCTGCTGAGCGATCTCATGCTCCAGCTCGTGCGCGAGCGCGCCCCCGACGTCGAGCCCGTGCTGCGCGGCGAGCGCGCCGCCCACGAGCTGAGCCCCGAGCTCCTCGCGCGCACCCTGTAGGTGCAGGGCATCTGGTTCCAGCTCGTCAGCATCGCCGAGCAGAACGCTGCGATGCGTCGGCGGCGTCAGATCGAGGCGGAACGCGGCTACGAACAGCTGCGCGGCACCTTCGCCCAGGTCTTCGCCTGGGCCGCGGAGGCGGGCGTGCCCGCGGCAGGCATTCAGGCGATGCTGCAGCAGCTCCGCATCCGGCCGGTCATTACCGCCCACCCGACCGAGGCCAAGCGCGTCACGGTGCTCGAAAAGCACCGTCGCATCTACCGCCGACTGGTGGATCTCGAGTCGCCCCGGTGGACCCCCCGCGAGCGCCAGACCTTGGTGGACGGTCTCCGCAACGAGATCGAGCTCCTCTGGCTCACCGGCGAGCTGCGGCTCTCGAAGCCGACGGTCCCGCAAGAGGTCTTCTGGGGCCTCCACTTCTTTAATGAGACGCTGTTCGAGGCGGTGCCCGACCTGCTCGACAAGGTGGAGCGGACACTCGCCCGGCACTATCCCGACGAGGAGTGGACGGTCCCGCCGTTCTTCCAGTTCGGCTCCTGGATCGGCGGCGACCGCGACGGCAATCCCTTCGTCACCAACGAGGTCACCCGCAGCACGCTGCTGGAGAATCGGCTCACGTCCCTCCGGCGGTATCGCCGGCGGATCGACGAGCTGGTGCGCGCGCTGAGCATTACCGAGAAGGCGGTGCCCATCTCCGCGCGCTTCCGGCAAGGCCTGGAGGAAGCCCTGGCGAGCACCGGCCGCGCGGAGGAGCTCGCCACGCGCAACCCGGGTGAGGTCTTCCGCCAGTATCTCGGCATCATGCTCGGACGGATCCAGACGATGATCGAGCGCACCGAGCGTGGCGACACCCGCCCCGATCCGGCCGGTTATGCGTCCGCCGACCAGCTGCTCGGCGATCTCAAGCTGATCGAGGAGGAGCTGACCCAGGCCGGCCGTCCGGAGATCGGCGGTGCGCTGGTGCGGCCGGTGCGCCGTGAGGTGGAGTCGTTCCGCTTCAGCACCGTTCGGCTCGACGTGCGCGAGAACACGACGAAGCTCGGGGCCACGCTGGCGGAGCTGTGGCGGGCCTCGGGACACGACGGCGATCCGCCGGATGCCGGATCGGAGGCGTGGCGCGGCTGGGTCGGTGCCGAGCTGGCGCGCCCGCTCACGCCCGGCATGACGCGGCCCGCGCTGTCCCCCGACGCCGAAGAGACGCTCGGGCTGTTCCGCCTGGTGCGTCAGCTCCGCGAAGAGATCGACCGCGAGGCGTTCGGCGCCTTCGTGTTGAGCATGACGCGCAGCGTCGCCGACGTGCTCGGCGCGTATCTCCTGGCCAAGACGGGGGGCCTCTTCGCCGACACTCCCGCCGTCGAGAGCTGCACGCTGCCCATCGTGCCGTTGTTCGAAACGATCGACGACCTCCAGCGTGCGCCCGGCATCATGAAAGAGCTGCTGGCCGTACCCCTCGTGCGGCGCAGCGTCCGGGCCCAGGGCGGGGTGCAGGAAGTGATGATCGGCTACTCCGACTCGAACAAGGACGGGGGATTCCTCACCTCGAACTGGGAGCTGTACAAGGCGCAGATCAAGCTCACCCGGCTCGGACGCGAGATCGGCGTGCCGATCGCATTCTTCCACGGTCGCGGAGGGTCGGTGAGCCGGGGCGGTGCGCCGACGGGCCGCGCCATCGCCGCCCAGCCCGCCGGATCGATTCAGGGGCGGATGCGGCTCACCGAGCAGGGTGAGGTCGTGTCCTTCAAGTATGCGAACCGCGGGACCGCGCAGTACCAGATCGAGCTCCTCGCGGCCAGCGTGGTCGAGCACACGCTCAAGTCCGAGCGGGAGGACGCGCCGGCGGCGGAGTTCGACGAAGCGATGGAGGCGCTGAGCGGCGCGGCCCAGGCGGCCTACAGGCGCCTGGTGGACCATCCTGACCTGCTGGCGTACTACCAGGCCGCCAGCCCACTGGAGGAGATCTCGCTGCTCAACCTGGGCTCCCGTCCGGCGCGCCGATTCGGCGCGCGCTCGCTTGGAGATCTGCGGGCGATCCCCTGGGTGTTCGCCTGGTCGCAGAACCGCCATTTCGTGCCGGGGTGGTTCGGCATGGGCAGCGGGATTCTGACGTTCCTCCAGGTGCGCGGTGACCGGGGCGAAGCCTTGCTCCGGCGGATGTTCAGCGACTCACGCCTGTTCCGTCTCGTCGTGGACGAGGCGGAAAAGACCCTGTCCTATGTTGACCTGGCCGTCGCCCGTGAGTACGCCGAGCTGGTGCCGGAGGCGCGAGTCCGCGACGCGGTGTTTCCGCTGATCGATGAGGAGTATCACCGGACCGTGGAGGCACTGCTCCGGATCAGCGGCGGCACGGCCCTCGCTGGCCGTTTCCCCCGCTTCCGCCGCAAGCTGGCCCGCCGGCTCCCGACCTTGAATCAGATCTCACGCCAGCAGATCGAGCTCGTGCGCCAGTTCCGGGAGACGGGGAGCGATCGCTCCCAGGAAGAGCTGCTCTCGGCATTGCTGCTGTCGATCAACTGCATCGCGACGGGGTTCGGTGCGACTGGATAAGAGTGGAGAGAGGGGACCGGCGGCGAGAACGGTCAAGCAAGCCAGGCCGCACATAGCGCCGCGGAACGATGGGGGCGGGGAGGCGAGGAATCCTCGAGCCGTTCTGACGATCACCCTTCCGTTCGCGTCTTGGTCTTCCGGCCGCTCCTTCGCTCCTTCTCTGCGTGCTCCGCCTTCGTTCTGAGTTGCCCGCACGCGGCATCAATATCCAGGCCGCGGCTTCGGCGCACGGTTGCCTCGATGCCTTGATTCCGAAGTCGGCCGGCGAACGCGCGAATCCGCTCTACACTGGTTGGCGAGAGATCGGGGGCGCCGCCGGGATGCAACGGGAGGATGTTGACCAGAGCGCCGAGCCGACGTGCCAGCCTGGCCAGCCGATCGGCGTCCGCGTCCGCGTCATTCCGTGCGCCGATCATGACGTACTCGAACGTCACGCGCCGGCGGAAGGCGGCTGCCGCGTTCAGCACTGCCTCGAGATCGTACTTCTTCTCGATCGGCATGAGGGCGAGACGCTGTTCGGGCGTCGTCGCGTGGAGAGAGATCGCGAGACGGAACTGCTCGGGGCGTTGCGCGAACGCCGCGAGGCCCGGCAGGATGCCCACCGTCGACACCGTGATGTGCCGCGCGCCGATGCCGAATCCCTCGTTGCCGTTCAGGATGCTGAGCGCGGTATCGACGGCCGGCCAATTGAGCAAGGGCTCGCCCATGCCCATGAACACGATGTTGGTGGGCAGATCGCCCGGATCACCTAGGACGAGCTCCCGAACCTGCCCGGCGATCTCGAAGGCCGAAAGATTCCGGCGAAACCCCATGCGTCCCGTGGCGCAGAAGGCGCAGCGCAGGGCACAGCCCGCCTGCGAGGAGATGCACAGGGTCCGACGCGTGCCCGAGGGAATGAGCACCGATTCGATGGCTTCCCCATCGGCCAGGCGCCAGAGGTACTTTCGCGTCCCGTCACCGGAGAGCTGCTCCACCTGGACCGGGAGTCGGGACACGGGAAAGGCGGCGTCGAGCTCGGCCCGCAGGGCCATGGGAAGCTCGGTCGCGGCCGCCCAGCTCGCGACCGGGGCTTGCCAGAGGCGCCTGACGATCTGATTCACCCGATAGGTGGGAAGGCCCCGCGACCCGGCCCAGGTGGCCAGGGCCTCGCGGGCGGCCGCCGGCGCGAGGTTGAGCAGGTTCGCCGCGGAGTCCGAACTTGAGGTCGATGAGGACATCGTGTTGCAATATAACTGGATAGCGAAATCGTGTTCGAGCGCCTTCCAGCCGTCGACGGGGCTGGGCGCCAGCCCGCAGCCGGCAGCGCGTCGGAGGCTAAATCGCTCGCATTACTCGCATTGCCCGCCCTCCGACCGTCGGTTACGTTTGACCCATGCACCATCAGGTCATTCCGTGCTCCTGACCGAGTTGCTGTCGCCTGACCGGGTGGTGCTCCCATTACTTGCCGACGACCGGCCGTCAGCCATCGAAACCTTGTCGCGCCGACTCGCTGACCTCGCCGGGGCGCCCGCCGAGGCCGTTCTGGACGCGGTGCTCGAGCGTGAGTCGGTCCAGAGCACGGGCATCGGGTTCGGGGTGGCCATTCCGCACGGTCGGTCACCGGCGGTTCGCGAGCTCACCATGGTCGCCGGGGTGAGTGCGCGGCCTGTGCCGTTCGACGCCATTGACGGAGAGCCGGTACGCCTGTTCTTCCTCATCGTGGGCCCCGAGGCGTCGGCAGGGCTTCACGTCAAGATCTTGAGTCGGATTGCCCGCCTGGTGCGCCGCGACACCGTGCGCCAGCAACTGCTCGAGGCCGCCAGCGCTGATGCGTTCTATCACGCCATCCTCGACGCGGAAACGCGTTGACTCGCTGGCCGGATCGCGAGCCGGGACCAGTGACGTGACCGCCACGGCGCTTCGAACGCACCGTGGCGGCGACCTCACGCGGGCCAATGTCGGCCAGCATGTGCGCCTCGGCGGCTGGGTGCATCGCCGGCGTGACCTCGGCGGCCTGGTCTTCATCGACCTGCGGGATCGGGCGGGCCTCGTGCAGCTCTCCTGCAACCCGGCATGGACGCCACCGGAGGTCATGGAGCGCGCGGCCTCGGCGGGAGCGGAAACGGTCGTGCTGGTCGTGGGGACGGTGGCCATGCGCCCCGAGGCGTCGCGCGATGTCGATCTCCCCTCGCGCGAGGTCGAGGTGCATGTCACGGGGCTGGAGGTCGTCGGGCCCGCGGCGACGCCGGCCATTCCGGTCGCGCGCAAGGAGCGCGAGGATCTGCCGGCCGAAGAGCTGCGGCTCAAGCACCGCGTGCTCGACCTGCGGCGTCCCGAGCTGCAGCGGAACCTGATCCTCAGGCACCGCCTGCTGCAGCGCGCGCGGCAGACGCTCAGCGATCTCGACTTCCTCGAGATCGAGACCCCCATCCTGACGAAGCCCACGCCCGAGGGAGCGCGCGACTATCTCGTGCCGAGTCGCGTGCACCCGGGCGAGTTCTACGCGCTGCCGCAGTCGCCGCAGATCTACAAGCAGCTGCTGATGGTCGCGGGGTATGACCGGTACTTCCAGATCGCCCGCTGCTTCCGCGACGAGGACCTCCGGGCCGACCGCCAGCCGGAGTTCACCCAGATCGATCTCGAGGCTTCCTTCGTCAGCGCGGAGGACGTGCAGCACGTCGTGGAGCGGGTGCTCGTGGATCTCTGGGCCGAGGGCGGCGTGGAGGTCCCGGCGCCCTTCCCGCGGCTCGCGTGGCGCGAGGCCATGGAGCGGTACGGCATCGACAAGCCCGACCTGCGCTACGGGCTCGAGCTCCGCGACCTCACGCCCCTCCTGGGACACGACGCCGCTCCGTTTCTCGCCGAGGCGCGCGACAAGGGCGGTCGGCTGCGCGGCATGATCCTGCCGGGCGGCGCGGGGCTCAGCCGCAAGGAGATCGACGCGCTCACGGCCATGGCGAAGGAGGCCGGCGCCGGAGGGCTGATCTGGGCCCGACGAACCGGGGGTGCCTGGGACGGTCAGGGCGTCAAGGCGGTGGGCCAGGCCTTGCTCGATGCGCTCGGCGGCACCGACGGCGACCTGCTGCTGGCGGTGGCCGGGACGGACTCGATCACTTCTCCGGCGCTGCACGCGGTGCGCGCCGCGCTCATCCGGCGGCCCGACGCGCGGCCGCTCACGGCGCACGCCTTCGCGTGGATCGTGGATTTCCCGTTGTTCGAGCGGGATCCCGACACCGGGCACCACCTGCCGGCCCATCATCCCTTCACGGCGCCGCACCCGGCCGATGCCGCGCGCTTGGAGACCGATCCGGGCGGCGCCCGCGCGCTGCATTACGACGCGGTCTACAACGGCACCGAGCTCGGGAGCGGCTCGATCCGCATCACCGATCCCGCCCTGCAGCGGCGCGTCTTCGAGCTGCTCGGCATTCCCGAGGACGAGATTCGCCGGCGTTTCGGCTTCTTGCTCGAGGGGCTGGCGGCCGGGGCGCCGCCGCACGGCGGTTTCGCGCTGGGGTTCGACCGGATCACGATGCTGCTCGCGGGGGCAGGCTCGCTGCGTGACGTGATCGCGTTCCCCAAGACCACGGCGGCGCGCGCGCTGTTCGAGGGCGCGCCCACGGCCGTGCTCGCGGACGACCTCCTGGCCCTGCACCTCAAGCCGGTGGACGAGTAACATGGCTGACGACACCCAGCACCGCATGTCCGCCGAGGGAGCGGACCCACTGCTCTTCGCCGGCGTCAACGACGCCAACCTGCTCGAGCTTCAGCGCACGCTCGGGATTCGGGTCTCATTCCGTGGCGACGCGGTCACGCTCAGCGGGACGAGCGAGCAGCTCGAGCGCGCGACGCCGGTGGTCCAGGGGCTGCTCGACCTCGCGCGCATGGGCGAGCCCGTCTCACCCGACGATGTCTCCCGGCTCGCGGCGGAAGGATCGGCGGGTGAGCTGAGCGCGCCCGCCACGGACGGCAAGATCGTGCTGCCCGGCTTGCGTCGTGCCATCGTCCCGAAGACGCAAGGCCAGCGCGATTATCTCCAGGCGATCAGCCATCACGATATCGTGGTGGGGATTGGGCCCGCCGGCACGGGGAAGACCTATCTCGCCGTCGCCAAGGCGGTCGAGGCGCTGGCGCGGAAGCGGGTCAAGCGCATCATCCTGGCCCGGCCGGCCGTGGAGGCAGGCGAGTCGCTCGGCTTCCTGCCGGGCGACCTGCAGGCGAAGGTGGATCCGTATCTCCGGCCACTGTACGACGCGCTCGAGGACATGATGCCGCACGATCGCGTGCAGCGCGCGCTGGAGTCGCGGACGATCGAGATCGCGCCGCTCGCGTATATGCGCGGGCGGACCCTTGCCGACGCGTTCATCATCCTCGACGAGGCGCAGAACGCCACCGGCGCGCAGATGAAGATGTTCCTGACCCGGCTCGGCGTGAACAGCAAGACCGTGGTCACCGGCGACAAGACCCAGATCGATCTGCCCAAGCGCGAGGACTCGGGCCTCGTACAGGTGGAGCGCGTGCTGCCGGGCATCGAGGGCATCGCCTTCTGCTATCTGCACGAGGCCGACGTCGTCCGCCATCGCCTCGTGCGCGAGATCATCAAGGCCTATGCGGAGGACCAGATCGGCTGATGAGCGTTCGGGCGGCGACTCGGGCCCCCGCGGGGGAGTCGGTGATCGACCGGATCCGCTTTCACGCCGTCCGGTGGGTGCCCCTCTTCGTGACCGCCATCGTGACGTACGCGCTGTTCCCGCCGCCGTCCACGGTGCTCTCGCGCGTGCCGGACGTCGGCCAGCGCGCCGAGCGCACCGTGGTGGCGCCGTTCCCCTTCCAGGTCCGCAAGACGACCGACGAGCTGGCTCGCGAAGGCGAGGCCCGCGCCCTCACGGCCCAGCCGGTGTACCGGTTCAGTCCCACGGCCTACGACTCGGCGCTCGCGGCCGCGCGCGACTTCTTCGCCGACCTCGACCGGGCCGGTGGCCGGGACTCGGGGCTGGTGCGGGCGGTCGCGGCGACCCAAGCACACCTGGGACCCGCCGAAACGCGCTACCTCGCCGATTCCACCAACCGTCGCACCATGCGCGAGCTGGTGACCCATTTCCTCGGCGAGACGCTATCCCGCGGCGTAGCCGATGCCGGCGTCATCCGCGGCGAGCCCAGCCGGGAGATCACGCTCCGACGGAACGACGCGGAGCGCGTGGTGTTGCGGGAC
Organism: Gemmatimonadales bacterium; assembly: GCA_051955835.1. GTDB lineage: Bacteria > Gemmatimonadota > Gemmatimonadetes > Gemmatimonadales > GWC2-71-9 > CAVVWJ01. Next base: position 37,089 of record JBQCGH010000078.1, on the reverse strand, counting down.
TCGATCCAGACCTTTGCCGATCTCATGGAACAAGCGGAAGCCGCCGGCATCGTGGTGGAAGACCCGGTCGGCCAGCGGACCCTGCGACGGCTCGTCGGCGCGTTCTACCACCCCACCATCGTGCCCGACCCGACGCTCACGACGGCGCGGCGGGAGCAGCTTCGGGCGAGCGTGGACCCGATCCGGTACGGCGTGCGGTCGGGCGAGCGGATCGTGACGGCGGGACAGGCGGTGAGTGAGGAGCAGCAGGCCAAGCTCGTCGGCCTCCATGAGGAGCTCGAGCGGCGCGGCACGGAAGGCTTCTGGACCGCGGGCGTGGTCGGCGGCCTGCTCTACAACACCCTCGTGCTCGGCGCGTTCTGGCTGCTCATCCTGTTCTATCGCCGCGAGACCTACGCCGAAATCCGCGAGATGGGGTTCTTCGGCGCCTTGTTTGTGCTCGTCGTACTCATCACCTCGGGCACGACCCAGCTGCTCCCGATCCGGCCCGAGATGGTCCCGATTCCGTTCGCCGCAATCTTGGTCACGCTGCTCTACGACGGCCGCATCGGTGTGTTCGCCGCGCTCGCCCTGGCGGTGCTGCTCGACGGCCAGTGGCCCCTGCGCGAGAGCGGTATCCTGTTCTTCGGGCTCATGGGCGGCGTGGCCGGCGCCATCGGGATCCGCGCCGTACGCCGGCGCCGCCACCTCTACGTCACGGTCGCGGTGGTGGCCGGGGCCAGCACCCTCGCCTCGATCACCATCGGCCTGCTCCAGGGCTGGTCCCTGGTCACCATCGTCGCGAGTGCGTTGCTCGGCTCGCTGATGGCACTCGCGAGCGCCGCGCTCGCGATGCTGGTGATGCCGCTGGCCGAGTCGGCCACGCGGATCACGACCGACCTGACCCTCCTCGAGCTGTCCGACCTCGGCCGGCCGCTGCTCCGCCGGCTGGCGCTGGAAGCGCCGGGCACGTGGGCCCACAGCCTGGCGATGGCCAACCTGTGCGAGTCGGCCTGCAACATCATCGGCGCAAACGGACTGCTCGCCCGGGTCGGCTGTTACTACCACGACATCGGGAAGCTCTCCGCGCCCGGCTTCTTCGTGGAGAACCAGGGCGGGGGGCCGAACCCGCACGACACGCTGCCGCCGGCGGAGTCGGCGCGCATCATTCGCCAGCACGTGCTCGACGGGACCGCGCTCGCGGAGGCGGCGGCGCTCCCGGCCATCGTGCGCTCGTTCATTCCCGAACACCACGGCACGACTGAGATCACCTATTTCCTGGCACGCGCGCGCCGTGCCTCGCCCAACGGCGTGCCCAATCCGGCGGACTATCGATATCCCGGACCGCGTCCGCAGCGCGCCGAGACCGCGGTCGCCATGCTGGCCGACTCCGCGGAAGCCGCCATCCGCGTGCTCCCCGATCCGAGTCCCGACAACGTGCGCGAGGCGATTGACCTTCTGGTGCAGCAGAAGCTCGCGTCCGGCCAGCTCGAGGACGCGCCGCTCACGCTGCGCGACCTCGATCGGGTCAAGCGCGAGTTCGCCCGGGTCATGTCGGGCACCTATCACAAGCGCATCGGGTATCCCCGTGCCAGCGGCGGGATCACACCGGAATTCCAGACCGTCGAGCGCGAGTGAGGTCACGGTGAGCGGGCGGCGTCTGCCCCTCCCGGCCGCACGGGTCCGCCGGGTCGTCGAGGCGGTGCTCCGCGGCGAGCGTCGGCGGGGCTCCATCTCGATCACCTTCCTGGGCCGGGACGCGATGCGCCGGCTCAATCTCCGCCACACCGGCCGCGACCGACCCACCGATGTGCTCAGCTTCGCCATGACCGAGCCGTCTGGGCGGGCCGTGGGTGACGTCTACCTCTGTCCATGGGTGGCCGAGCGCGAGGCGCGGAGCCGCGGGATCCCGCTGGGGCAGGAGCTGGTCCGTCTGCTCGTGCACGGGACGCTGCACGCCCTGGGTCTGGATCACCCGGACGACGAGGGACGCACACGTTCCCCGATGTGGCGACGGCAGGAGCGCTACGTGAACGCCCTCACATGATGGCGGCGCTGCAGCTCTTCATTGCGCCGCTGGTTGCGGCGGCGCTCACGTTGTGGGCGGCATGGCTCGCGCTCGCGGCGGAATCCGACGCGGACCTGCCGAGGGCGCTTGGCGGGGAGTTCGCCAACGAGGTCGGGGCCGGTACGCTTTCCCGCAACCTGCACGTGGCCCACCTCGCGCTGCTGGTGCTCGCCGGGGCCGCCGCCGGCGGGGCGGTGGCCTGGTGGGCGCGCCATCCGGCGGGAGGGCTGCTCCGGCTCACCTTGGCGGTCGGGCTCGTTTGGGTCATCGGCGATCTGCTGCCGCGGCTGCTCGCGGCCGTGGCGCCGGAGCTCACGGCGCCGGCCCGGCGCGCCGCCGCGGCCACGCTGGCGCCCTTCCCGCCGCTGCTCCGCCTCGCGGCCTGGGCCGATGCCCGGGCGCGCGCCGCCACGCCGGCGGCGACGCCACGACACACCGGGCCGACCGAGCGTGACATGCTGCTCGGCGTCTTCTCGCTTGCCGAGACCACGGTGGCGGAGGTGATGACGCCACGCATCGACATCGTGGCCGTGGATTCCTCGGCCGATCGCGAGGAAGTGACCGAGACCCTCCGGAGCTCGGAGCATGCCCGCCTGCTCGTATGCGATGGCCACCCCGACGCCGTGGCGGGCGTCATCTATGCGAAGGACATCCTCGCCGCACAGGACGCCGACGAGGCGCCGTGGCAGTCGCTCATCCGACCGGCCGCGTTCGTGCCCGAGGGCAAGCCGCTCGACCGGCAGCTCCGCGATTTCCAGCGTGGGCCCAGCCACCTCGCGGTGGTGGTGGACGAGTTCGGCGGGACCGCCGGGCTGGTGACGCTGGAGGACATTCTGGAGCAGATCGTAGGCGAGATCCAGGATGAGCGCGACATCGACGAGGTCGCCCCGATTCAGGTGGTCGCCGACGACCAGCTCCGGGTGGAGGGCGGCGTCGCGCTGTCCGAGCTCGAGGGCGTGCTCGGACACAGCTTCGACCGGCAGGACGTCAGCACCGTGGGCGGGCTCGTGCTGGCCGAGTTCGGGCGGGTGCCCAGGGCAGGTGAGGCGATCAACCTGGACGGCTACCGCCTCGTCGTGGAACAGGTCATTCGGCGACGCGTCCGCAAGGTCGCCGTGTACCGGCCGGCGGTCGAAGCCCCGCTGGGCGCGGAGCGCGCCGTCCCATGACGTGGCTCGTGATGCTGGTGGGCATCGCGGTGGCGGCCTTCGGCGCGACCGCCGGCGCGGCGTTGATCACCGTGAGCCGGACCGAGCTCACCCGGGCGGTGAGCCGACGCTTGCGCGGTGCCACGCCGTCGCTCGCGTGGCTGTCGCAGGTGGACACGTATCTCACCGCGGCCTCCGCCACCACTTCGCTTGGCGTACTCATCGTCGGGGCCGCGCTGCCCGCGCTCGCCGGCGCCGACGCGCCGCGCGTCGTCGTGGCGCTCGCGGTGCTCGGCGTGCCGCTCGTGCTGTTCGGCGCCTACCTGGTGCCGCGGCGGCTCACCCAGCCGCGCGCCGAGACCGTCGCTGAGCACGTGATTCCGGTGCTGCGCCCCTGGTCACGCGTGGTCGGGCTGCTGCTGCCCGCCCGCACCGCCACGCGTCCCACCGACCTGCGGTCGATCTGGCGGGAAGGCGCGGCGGTCGGCCTCCGTGCCGACGACGAGCTCTTCCTCGTCGGCGGCGTCATGGCATTCAGCGTCCGTCCCGTCCGCGAAGTGATGACCCCGCGGACCGATATCGTCGCCATCGACGAGCACGCGGCGCTCGACGATATCCGTACGGTGTTCGCCCAGAGTGGCTACAGCCGGATCCCGGTCTACCGGGAGACGCTCGACGACATCATCGGCATGCTCCACGCGTTCGATCTCTTCCGCCTCCAGCCCGGCGACCCCCTGCCGGTGCGGCCCCTGGCGGTCACGCCCGCCAGCCGCAACTGCGGCGACCTGCTCCTCGACATGCAGCGGGAGCGGCGGCATCTGGCTGTGGTGCTCGACGAGTTCGGTGGCACTCTCGGCATCGCGACCCTCGAGGACCTGCTGGAGGAGCTGGTCGGCGAGATCTACGACGAGCACGACGACGAGGTGCGCGGCGCCCCGGCCACGGGCCCCGTCCTGTTCGAGACCGACGGCAACGTGTCGCCGGAGGCGATCGAGGAGCGGTTCGGCGTTTCGCTGCCCGACGGCCGCTCCACGACGGTGGCGGGCCTCCTCGCGGAGTGGGCGGGGCGCATCCCGAACGCCGGCGAGCGATTCACCGTCCGTGGCCTCGAGTTCGACGTGCTGCAGGCCTCCCCCACCCGCATCGAGCGGCTGCTCATTCGCTCGGGCAGCGGCTCCCCGGTCACGCTCGCGCCCGGCGGCTCATGAACCGCTGGGGCGCCACGATGAAGCGGCTCATCGACCTGGCGCGGATTGGGGACATCGCCGCGTTCGTGCGTCGCGCCGCGGAAGTCGAGCCCGCCGACCTGGCGGACGTGCTCGCCGCGCTCGACGAGCGCGAGCGGCTGGCCGCGGTGCAGGCGCTCCCGCCCGAGCTGTCGAGTCAGGCCCTGGTCGAGATGGCCGAGTCCGCGATGGCCGAGGAGACGCTCGCGGCGCTGGCCCCGGAGCGAGCCGCGGAGATCGTCGAGGCGCTGGACGACGACGACGCGGCGGACATTCTGGGCGAGCTCGCGCCCGACGAGCAGGAGCGCATTCTCAGCACGCTGGAGCACCGCGCCGACGTCCGGCGGCTGCTCCATTACGACGAGGAGAGCGCCGGCGGTCGCATGACCACCCACGTCGTGACCGTGCGGGACACGGCCACGGTGGGACAGGCGCTCGAGGAGATTCGCCGCCAGGCGGAGGCGGTCGACGACGTATACCAGGTCTTCGTGGTCGATGGCGATCGCCGGCTCGTGGGATGGCTGCCCTTCAAGGACCTGGTCGTCAGCCGCCCCGAGCGGCAGATCCACGAGTTCATGGCCGCGGCCGACGTCTCCGTGCACCCCGACGCCGACCAGGAGGAAGTGGCCCGGCTGATGGCCCGCTACAATCTCCCCAGCGTGGCGGTGGTAGACGACGGGAGGCATCTGCTTGGCCGCATCACCTTCGACGACATCATCGACGTCGTCGAGGACGAGAGCACGGAGGACATTCTCAAGTTCGGCGGCGTGCCGGCGGGCGAGGAGCTGTCGGCCAGCTGGCGCGAGGCGGTGCGAAGCCGCTTGCCGTGGCTCTATCTCAACCTGCTCACCGCCTTTCTGGCGGGTGGCGTCGTCTATCTGTTCCAAGGGACCGTGCAGCGCACGGTGGCGCTCGCCGTCTGGATGCCGATCATCGCGGGGATGGGCGGCAACGCGGGCACGCAGGCGCTCGCCGTGACCGTCCGCCGGCTGGCGCTCGGTCTGATCCCGTCGCACCTCTTCGTGCGGGTCGTCGGCAAGGAAGTGCTGGTGGGCATGGTGAATGGCGTCGCGATCGGGATCGTGGTGGGCTTCGTCGCCACGGTCATGGGCGCCCACGCGCGCCTCGGCCTCGTGGTCTTCCTGGCCATGACCGGGAATCTGCTGGTGGCGGGTTTTGCCGGCGGGTTCATTCCCGTGGTGCTCGAGCGTTACGGGATCGATCCGGCCATCGCCTCGTCGATCTTCGTCACCACGTTTACCGACGTCTGCGGCTTCCTCCTGCTGCTCGGCCTGGCGGGCTGGGTGCTGTTGTGAGCTTGCCGCCGGAATGGATCGGCTGCCTGCCGTGTCCTGCTCCGCCGTCCCCCTGTTTGCCGCCCGCTTCCGCCGCGTCGCGCACCCATCGGAGACCCCGAAAGGGCTAACCCGCGCGGCAGGTCTCCGCCGACCGCTCCGCTGGCCAGCGATCGGGTCCGCCGCCGCCTCGCCCGTCTGCAGGTTGAATGGCCTCGCTGAGCGCTTCACGGTACCGCTCCCGCCAGGCGCGGATCGAATCGGTGGAGAGCTCGTCGAGGGTGCGAGACACGGCGGCGACCGCCGTCATGGCCTGCGCCAGCCGCTCGCGATCGGCGCGGGACGCGCTCGCGTCCTGTTCGGCCAACGAGAACAGCACGACCTGCAGATGATTGTTGATTCGATCGCGCAGCAGGCCCCGGACTTCCGCGATCAGCCGCTGGCGTGCGGCCCTCGCCCGGCGGCGGAGGACCCACAGCACCACGGCCTGGAGCACGCACGCGCCAAGCGCCGCTCCTGCGAGCTCCTGCAGGTCGCTGCCCAGCTCGAGGCCGAGCGGCAGGAGCAGGGCGACGCCGACGGTGACGGCCGAGAGATACAGCTCGAAATTGGCGACAAGGTGCTGCTCGAACCGGCGACTCCACGAGTGCCGGGGAAAGGACTCGCGCCCCTCCTCCCGGAGGGGCGCGTGGGGCGAGGCCTGCGGGTGCTTGGTCAGGTAGACTTGAGCTTCACCAGGACGCTGTCACTCAGCCGTCCGGTCACCGGCAGATTGTTCTTCTTCTGGTAGCTGCGCAGCGCCTTGCGGGTGTCCGCGTTCATGACCCCGGTCGCCTTGCCCTTGTACAGGCCCGCCTTGCTGAGGCCCTCCTGCGCTTCCTTGATCTGGTCCTTGGTCCAGGTGGCGTGCCTCGTCTTCATCGACGACGACTTGGCGACGGCCTTGGTCGTGTCCTGCGTGACGTGCGTCGACGACTGCTGCTTCATCGTCGGCTTGCTGGCCGGCTGCTGGGTGCTCGTTGACTGTGCGGAGAGCGCCCCGGCGGTCAGACACATGGCGAGCATACCGGCGAAGAGAGAGAACCTGCGCATCGTGGATCCTCCTGGAGGGTGCGGCGCGGGATTCCGGAATGGAGTCCGCTTGGGATGCCCGCCGGAAAGGCAATCCACGTGCCAGTGGCAGCGAGGTAAAACCGTCAGCCCCCCGTCCCTCGGGCAGACGGCGGCCCGGGTTGGCGCGCCACCTTGTCCGCCCGGGGACAGAAAGGCTTCACTCGAACCGGCGCGGGAGGTTCCAGCGCAGGATCATTCGGCTCAGCGTCCGCCGACTGACGCCGAGCACGCGCGACGTCTCGTCACGGTTGCCACGCATCGCGCCGAGCACCCGGAGCACGTGCTCCCGGTCCACTTCGTCCAGTGAGCGGAGCGGCGCAGGCGTCGGCGCCTCGGCCGTTGATGCCGGCACGGGAATGGGTGCGGTCCCGCGCGCCGGTCTGAGGTCGGCCGGCAGATGCTCTGGGCCGATCACGTCCTGTTCCGCGAGCAGCATGGCGCGCTCGAGCACGTTCTGCAGCTCCCGGATGTTCCCCGGCCAGTCGTAGGCGAGCAGACGGCGTTGCGCCTCGGGATCCACCGCGACCGGCCCGCGTCCGTGGCGCTCGGCCAGCTCGCGGAGGAAGTGGTCGATCAGCAGCGGGATGTCCTGTGGCCGCGCGCGAAGCGGCGGCAGCGTCAGGGTCACCACGTTCAATCGATAGTAGAGGTCTTCACGGAAGCGGCCCTGCCGCACCAGCTCCGGGAGATCGCGGTGCGTCGCCGCCAGCACGCGCACGTCCACCCGGATCGGCGTTTCCGATCCCACCGGCACGATCTCATGCTCCTGCAGGGCACGAAGCAACCGTGCTTGCAGGGCGGGGGAGATGTCGCCGATCTCGTCCAGGAAGAGCGTGCCGCGGTCGGCCTCGCGGAAAAGGCCGGGCCGCGCGGTGCCCGCGCCGGTAAACGCCCCGCGCACGTGGCCGAACAGCTCGCTCTCGAGCAGCCCTTCGGCCAGGGCCGAGCAGTTGACGGCTACGAACCGTCGCTCGGCCCGCTCGGAAAATCGGTGGATCGTGCGTGCGACCAGCTCCTTGCCCGTGCCGGTCTCTCCCAGCACCAGCACCGTGGCCTGAGAGGGCGCCACCCGGGCGAGTGTCTTCATGACCTCGATGATCGCCGGACTGTGCCCGACCAGCGCGGGATCCGGCGAGTGGGCATCGTCCTCGGCATCGGGCTCGGCGCCGCGGTCGCGGCGCTTGCCGGCCAGGCGCCGGCGGCCGAGGGAGCGGGCCAGCGTCTCGCGCAGCGCGGCGATGTCGTAGGGCTTGCTGATGAAGTCGTAGGCGCCGGCCCGGATGGCCTCGCCGGCGGCGCCGGCGTCGCCGAATGCGGTGAGGACGAGGACGAGCGCGCCGGGGTCGCGCTCCCGCAGCGTGCGGAGCAGGTCGAGCCCGCTCTTGCCGGGCATTCGGAGATCGGTCAGCACGGCGTCGAAGGGGCCGCCGTCGTTCACTTTGGCGAGCGCCTCGTCGGCCGATAAGGCCGGCACCACGTCGTACGATTCGCGCTCGAGGACTTCGGCAAGCAGGCGGCAGGCTTCTTCGTCGTCGTCGACGAGCAGGAGCCTGGCGCGGGTGATGGACGGCGCGGTCATGCGGTCTCCTCGATGGGCAGCGTGAGACGCCAGCGGACCCCGCGGGCGCTCGGTACATGGAGCAGGTCGCCCCCCAGCATGCGGGCGAGGCGTCGACTCACTGCAAGCCCGAGGCCGCTGCCCAGCGGCCCCTTTGTCGTCGCGAAGGGACGGAACAGGTTGGACAGCGCCTCGGCGTCGAGCCCGGGGCCGTCGTCCTGCACGTCGATGTACGCCTGCCGGCCGGCGAGGCCAGTCTCGATGGTCACCGTCCCGCCCTCCCGGAGGGCCTCGACCGAGTTCTTCAGCAGGTTCAACAGGATCTGCTCCACCATGGCCGGATCGCATGCCGCGACCACCGGCCGCCCGCCGTCGAGGGCCAGTTCGGCGCGCACGCCAGCGTCGGTGAACGAGGGCTCGAGAAAGCGGGCCATCCGGACCGCGACCTCGTTCAGGTCCTGCCGCCGGACCAGCGGGCGGGGCCACGCGCCGCGGTTGAGCCCGGCGCGGACGATACCTGCCACCCGGTCCACCTGGGCCAGCAGCAGCCGGGCGCGCTCCACGCCGCGCCCATCCTGCTGGTGTTCGAAGTCGTCGCGGAGCAACTGCAGGTGGCCACTGACGGTATTGAGCGGTGTGCCGATCTCGTGCGCGAAGACGGCAGCCGTTTCGTGCATCAGGGCGAGGCGGTCGAGCCCTCGCGCCCGCTCCTCGAGGGTGAGCAGCATGGCGCGCGCGGCGCTCTCGCGTTCGCGTGCCGCGAGCGCCTCCCGCATGCGGTTGTATCGACGGGTCAACTCGCGGAACTCCCGCGGCCCCACCTCGAGCGCTTCGGGTGCGCCGGTGGCGCCGCCGTGTGCTGCCGCCATCGCCGTGCCCAGTGCCGCGAGCGGGCGACCGACCCACCGCGCCGTCAGCACTGCGACGAACAATGCGACCAGGAGGGCCGAGCTGAGCGCGAGCAGATAGCCGCGGCGGCGCTCGAGGCGCGCCCAGTCCACCAGACGCTGCGTCGATACTCTCACGTCCAGGATGCCGTACATCCGCGGGACGCCAAGTGGCAGGGCGACCTCCCATCCGGGTGCGCTGCCTTGATGGAGCATGACCTCGGTGGCGCGGTGGCTGAGCGCTGCGTAGGCGACCCGACTCGCTGGGGTGGTATCCGGCGCTCCGCTCGCCGCCACCGGCGTCAGATGCTGGCCGTGTGTCAAGTACACGAGGGCCTGGGAATCGTTGGTGCGATGGCGCGCCCAGCCTTCGAGGCCCTGGGCCAGACTGGCGGCGTCGCCATGCGGGGAGGTGCGGACGAGCAGTGACGCGAGGGTGTTCGCCAGGGCGATGGTCTCGAGGCGGACGTCCTCGAGGCGGGTCCGGCGCGACCACCAGAGCGCGATCTCCGTCGCGCCGGTCACGAGCAGGACGGCCATGACGGCCGTGAGCACGGCCAGCCGGCGAGGCAGGCCCATCGGCATCATCTAGCAGTCACCTTCACGTGCCATCGGGTACCATCTGCCCTCGAGACTGAGCCGGGCGGATCACGCTCCCGGAAATGTACCGCCCTGCCATGAGGGGGTGGCCGCGGGCACATCCATCGACGACTGAGCGGCCGCTGGGCAAGATCGCGGCCAATGGCGGCCCCGGGGGCCGGGACTGACCCCCTCTGGCCAATTCCCCAGTCAGGACACTTTGTCCGGCCTGACCGGCTTGTTGCGCCATTGTGGCCTTCGCCTACCATGATCATAGGCGCGTACGCCCATCGGCGCCCGGAGTCTTGCGTCCGGGCCCCGGTCGATTTCGGCGAGTGGGCTTCACCCACGCCCTTTGGGTGGCCATCTTCTCGGGCCAGCGAAAGAGACGGCACGCCGCCGTACGTCGCGTCACAGGCCCGTCCATACGAAATGACAGCGAGCGTCCGGCTCCCGTTGGCCGAGACGAGCAGATCGAGCGATGATCAATTCCCTGTATTTATCCAGCCGCTGGCCGATCGGCCCCGGCGCCAGCGCGCACGGCCTCGGGGTGCCCGGGTGAACCTCGAAGCCCTGGTTCTCCGCTACGGGCTCGCGGCCGTGTTCATCGGCGCGGCCTTCGAGGGCGACTTCACGCTCATCCTTGCCGGCGTGGCCGCCCACCTCGGCTACTTCCCGTTTCCGCTCGCGGTCTTGGCGGGCGCCATCGGCAGCCTGCTCGGCGATCTCGCCTGGTTCGGGGTCGGACGCGTTCGAGGCCCGCGGTTCCGCGCCGGACGCTTCTACCGCCGGGTGGGTCATCGGATCGAGGCATTGGCTCGACGCTTCGGTCCCGCGCAGCTGCTCGCTGCGCGCTTCGTGTATGGCACGAAGGCGGCCAGCATGTTGTTCTGGGGCCTTCACGAGCTTCCGCTGGTGAAGTTCCTCGTTATCGACGGCATCGGTGCTGTCATCGGCGCTACCGTCTTCACCGGACTCGGCTACCTCGTGAGCGGGAGTGCCACGCTGCTGCTGGGCAAGGTCCGCCGGGTGCAACTGTGGCTGCTCGGGGCACTGGTGGTGGGCGTGGTCCTCGTGTTCATCATCCACTGGACTGCGAAGAAGGAGCTCCACATCGAGGAGGCGGAGGAAGCCCTCGACATGGACGAGACGGTGGCCGGGTCATCGGAAGGTCGGTGATCTGCAGGAAGTTGCGTCTTGTCATTGGCTTGCCTCCGCCCTGCGGCCGGGCGACCTTTCCCCAATGGATCCCGACCTCCTGCTCGCGGGCCTGCAGGCCGGTAACACGGCTGCTCTCGCCCGCGCGATCTCGGTGGTCGAGAACGGACGGCCCGGGTTCGAGCGCCTACTCGCCGAAGTCCATCGGCTGGTCGGCCAGGCCAGGCGGATCGGCATTACGGGCCCGCCCGGCGCGGGCAAGTCGACCCTGGTCGAGCGCCTCGTCACGGCGTACCGGGCGGCCGGCCACCGCGTGGCGGTGGTCGCGGTCGATCCGACCAGCCCCTTCACCGGCGGCGCCCTGTTGGGCGACCGCATCCGCATGGAATCCGTCGCGCTGGATCAGGGCGTCTTCATCCGGTCGATGGGGAGCCGCGGCTCGCTGGGTGGTCTGGCCACGACCACCCGCGAAGTGGCGGACGTCCTCGATGCGGCGGGGTTCGACCGGATTCTGATCGAGACCGTCGGGGTCGGCCAGAGCGAGCTCGACGTCGCGCGCATGGCCGACGCGACCGTCCTCGTGCTGGTGCCCGAGTCGGGCGACGGCATCCAGACACTCAAGTCCGGCGTGATGGAGATCGCCGACCTGTTCGTCGTCAACAAGGCCGACCGACCGGGCGCGGACAAGTTGAGACAGGAGCTCGAGGTCACACTCGGTATCCGGCGCGGAAACGCCTTCCGGAACGTGCCGGCGCATCACGGGTACACGGGGGCTCGCCGAGGGCCCGCGCCGGCCACGGCCGACGCCGAACGCTGGCAGCCGCCCGTCCTCCTTGCCGTCGCCGCCAAAGGCGAGGGCGTGCCCGAGCTGCTCGAGGCGCTCGACCGGCACTTCGAGTGGCTCGTGGCGAGCGGGGCGCTGGAGCAGCGGCGGCGCCGACGCATGCTCGATCGCACCCGGGAAGTCGTCGACCGGGCCACGCGCCGCTGGATCTGGGAGGAAACGCGGGCTGAGGAGCGGATCGCAGGGCGGCTGGACGAGATCGCGGCCGGCCGGGTGAGTCCCTACGAGGTGGCGGCGGAGCTGCTGGACGGGATCAAGCAAGGGGAGCGGATATGACGACGCGAGGCAGCGACCTCGAGGCGGAGACCTTCCGCCGCCTCGCGCTCCAGGAGCAGGAGCTGGCCCGGCTGCGAGCCGAGGTGGCCGCGTGGCGCGCCGAGGCGGCTCGGCTACCGACTCGCACCGACGTCGACTTCACATCGGTGTCCGGCCACGCGGTCGAGCCGCTCTACACCGTGCTCGATCTCCCGCCCGATGCCCAGGCCGCCACCGGTTTGCCGGGCGAGTTCCCATTTACCCGCGGCATCCATCCGACCATGTACCGCGGCCGGCTCTGGACCATGCGCCAGTTCGCCGGCTTCGGCACCGCCGAGGACACCAACGCCCGCTACAAGTTCCTGCTCGAGCGCGGGCAGACCGGCCTCTCGGTCGCATTCGACTTCCCCACCTTGATGGGCTACGACTCGGACCATGCCCGGTCCGAGGGCGAAGTGGGGAAGTGTGGCGTCGCCGTCTCGAGCCTGGCGGACATGGAGACGCTGTTCGACGGCATCCCGCTCGACCAGGTCTCGACGTCGATGACCATCAACGGCCCTGCCGCGATGCTGTTCTGCTTCTACGTCGCCGCGGCCGAACGTCAGGGCGTGCCCATTGCGCAGCTCCAGGGCACCATCCAGAACGACATTCTCAAGGAATACATGGCGCAGCACGCCTGGATCTATCCGGCGGAGCCTGCGCTCAAGATCATCGTGGACCTGTTCGAGTGGGCGGCCGAGCACACGCCCAAGTGGAACACGATCTCGATCTCGGGGTACCATATCCGTGAAGCGGGCGCCACCGCCGCCCAGGAGCTCGCCTTCACACTCGCCAACGGATTCTGTTACGTGGAGCACGGCATCGCCCGGGGCCTCGACGTGGATCGCTTCGCGCCGAGGCTTTCGTTTTTCTGGGACGTGCACAACGACTTCTTCGAGGAGATCGCGAAGCTGCGCGCGGCCCGCCGCATATGGGCGCGGCACATGCGCGATCGGTACGGCGCGCGCGACCCGCGGAGCTGGCGCATGCGGTTCCACTGCCAGACCGCGGGCGTCACGCTCACGGCCCAACAGCCCCACAACAATGTCGTGCGGGTGGCCTACCAGGCGCTCGCGGCCGTGCTCGGGGGAACGCAGTCCCTGCACACCAACGCTTTGGATGAGACCCTGGCGCTGCCCACCGAGGAGTCCGTGCGCATCGCGCTCCGGACGCAGCAGATCATGGCGTACGAGACCGGCGTGCCGAACGTCGCCGACCCGCTCGGCGGATCGTACTACGTGGAGGCGCTGACCGACGAGCTCGAGCGCGAGGCCGAAGGCTTGTTCGCGGAGATTGAGGCGCAGGGCGGGGTGGTCCGCGCCATCGAAGGCGGCTGGTTCCAGCGCCAGATCGCCGCCAGTAGCACCCGCTTCCAGAGCGAGGTGGAGCAGGGGCGGCGCACGCTGGTCGGTGTCAACGATTTCGTGGAGGAAGCGGAGGCGCCGGTCGAGATCCTCAAGGTCGGTGACGCCGCGGAGCAGACGCAGCGCGAGCGACTGGCTCGGGTCCGCGCCACCCGGGACGCTGCGCTGGTCGCGGTCCGCCTGGACGCGCTGCGCCAGGCGGCGGCCGGCGATCGCAACGTCATTCCCGCCATGCTGGATTGCGCGCGTGCGTACTGCACGCTATTCGAGATCCGACATGTGCTCGAGGAGATTTATGGCAGTTATCGAGAGCCGGTCTTCTTCTGATGGCCGACGCACGGCGCAGCGGGGGACCAACGGACGGGGGGCCGCGCGCGCGGCGGCGCCGGCCATCACCGAGCGGCTCGAGGGGCTCACGTCGGTGGCGCCCGCACCGCATCGGGTGGTCAGCTGTTATCTGAAGCTCGAGCCGAGGGACCGAAGCCGCAACAAGTACCTCATCAAGATCAAGAACCGCATGCGCGCGGCCGCGCAGGCACTGCCTCGACTGGAGCTCGATCGGCAGGTTCAGGAGGAGGTCACGCGCGACCTCGAGCGGGTCCACCGGTACCTCAGGAACCCGGCCAACCTGCCGTCGACGCAGGGGCTCGCGATCTTCGCCTGCGAGGCGATCGGCCTGTTCGAGGCGTTGCCGCTGCCGGTGGTGTACCGCTCGCGCCTGGGCGTCGACGCCACCCCGCTGGTCCGCGAGCTCGCGTCGGTGGAAGAGGAGTTCGGGCGCCTGCTCACCGTGGTGCTCGACCGCACCAGCGCACGCTTCTTCGAGGTCACCGCGTACGAGACGCGTGAGCTGCCCGGGCTTCGTGCCGACAGCACCCGCGGCAAGCGCTTCCGCGGCGATCAGAGCGGTCCGGGGTGGGGCGAGCACACCTACAACAACCGGATTCGCACCGAGAAGCAGCGCCACTACGAGGCTGTGGCGCGCGAGTTGTTCACGCTCGACCGGCGCCAGCCGGCGCACGGACTGGTCGTCGCCGGCACCGGCGCGGAGGCGGGCGCCCTGGAGCCATTTCTGCACACCTATCTGCTCGAGCGCCTGCTAGGCACCGCCCGACTCAATCCGAAGGAAGCGACCGCGGCGGCGGTGCACGCCGCCACGCTCGGGGTGCGCGAGGCGTGGGAGCGCGAGAGCGAGCGCGCGCAGGTGCGCGAGATGCAGGAGGCGCTCGGCGGAGGATGGAGCGTCAACGGGCTGGACGCCACACTGCGCGCGCTCTCGCGCGGACAGGTCCGCACGCTCCTCGTGCACGCCGATGCCGCCGAACCCGGCTTCCGCTGCGGCACCTCTGGTCGCCTGGCTCGAACCGAGCGCGAGTGCCGGGAAGAAGGCGAGCCGATGCCGGTGCTCGACATCGTGGATGACGCGATCGAAGAAGCCCTCCGCCAGGGCGTCGACGTCAACGTGGTCTACGACCCGGAGGCCCGCGCCGCGCTAGACGGCGCGGCCGGGTTGCTGCGCTTCCGGTGACGGTGGGCGGTCAGCGGGCTCCGCTCCGGGCGGTATTGTTCGACGCCGGCAATACCCTCCTCTTTCTCGACTACGGACGCATGGCCACGGCGGTCGGCGCCGCCCTCAGGCTGCCGCTCAGCGGCCCAACGCTCGCGGCGGGAGCGGCCGCCGCCGCGCGCGCGATGGAGGCGCCGCGCGGCACCGACCGCGAACGGGCCAGCGCCTATCTCGAAGCCCTGTTTCTCGAAGCGGGCGTGCCGGCACAGCGGCTGGGCGAGGTGCGTGCGCGGCTCACCGAGCTCCACACGGAGCGCCATCTCTGGAGTGGCGTCGCCGAGGGGACGCTCGACGTGTTGAGACGATTGCGAGGTGCGGGCCTCCGACTCGGCATCGTGTCGAACAGCGACGGTCGGGTAGAGGAGGCGCTGTCGGCGGCGGGGCTCCGGGCCTGCTTTGACGTCGTGATCGATTCGGCGCTCGTCGGCGTGGAGAAGCCCGATCCCGCTATCTTCCGGGCCGCGCTGGACGCGCTGGAGGTGCCTGCCGAACAGGCGCTCTACGTGGGCGACCTCTATGAGGTCGACGTGGTCGGCGCCCGCCGGGCCGGCATGCCGGCCGTGCTGCTGGCGCCGGCCGGCACGCCGCGGCCGCTCGGCTGCGTGACCGTGGCCTCGCTCCGCGCCCTGGCCGACGACCTGCTCAAGGAGAGACTCGCCTCATGATGGCCTCGCCGTCGCCGCCCCGTCCCATCCGCGTGCTCGTCGCCAAGCCCGGGCTCGATGGTCACGACCGCGGCGCGAAGGTGGTGGCGGCCGCACTCCGTGACGCGGGGATGGAGGTGATCTACACGGGGCTTCATCAGACGCCCGAGATGATCGCCACCGCGGCCGTGCAGGAGGACGTCGACGTCGTGGGGCTGTCCATCCTGTCCGGCGCGCATATGACGCTGTTCCCCCGGGTGCGTCAGCTGCTCGAGCAGATGGGCCGCTCGGATATCCTCGTCACCGGCGGCGGCATCATTCCACCCGAGGACATGGAGGCGCTCCGGGCACGGGGCATCGGCCGCCTCTTCGGTCCGGGAACGCCGACCTCGGATCTCATCACCTACATCACCTCGTGGGCGTCCGAGCATCTGGAGCGGTGAGCCGCCTCCGGGCGCTCACCGAGGAATACCGCCAGCTCGCCGAGCGGCTTCGCGCCGGCGGCGGCCCGTCGCGCGTGAGCCGCATGCACCAGCAGGGCAAGCTCGCGCCGCGCGAGCGCGTGGCAAAGCTGCTCGATCCGGCCGCGCCGTGGCTCGAGCTCGGCCTGCTCGTGGCCTACGATCAGTACGACGGTCAGGCGCCGGCCGCGGGTGTCATCACCGGGGTGGGTGTGGTCGAAGGTCGTGAGGTGGTCGTGGTCGCCAATGACGCGACCGTGAAGGCGGGCTCGTGGTGGCCCGAGACCATCCGGAAGATTCTGCGGGCGCAGGAAGTCGCCATGCGCCAGCGGATCCCGATCATCTACCTGGTGGACAGCGCGGGCGTGAACCTGCCGTACCAGGGCGGCGTGTTTCCCGGCCAGTACGGCGCCGCGCGAATCTTCTACTACAACTCGATCATGCGGCGTTACCTCCATGTGCCGCAGATCAGCGCGGTGATGGGGAGCTGCATTGCGGGGGGCGCGTATCTGCCCGCGCTCTCCGATGTGATCTTCATGGTCGAGGGCACGACCTTCATGGGCCTCGGCGGGCCGAACCTGGTCAAGGGAGCGACCGGCCAGACGATCGACGCGGAAACGCTGGGTGGTGCGGTCACCCACACCGAGGTGAGCGCCGTGGCGCACTACCGTGCGGCCAACGACACCGAGTGCCTGGTCCGGATGCGTGAGTACGTTGCCCGCCTGCCGCGGGTGCGCGGCGTGCGCCATCGGCTCCGGGCCGTCATGCCGCCCGCCCGCGAGGGCGACGCCCTGTACGATCTGCTGCCCGCCGACCACCGGCTTTCCTACGACATGCGGCACGTGCTCGAGGCCCTGCTCGACGGGGGCACGCTCGACGAATTCCAGCCCGGCGTGGCCCGCGAGATGGTCTGCGGTCACGCCCACATCGAGGGCTGGCCCGTGGCCGTGATCGCGAATATGCGCGGTGTGATCAAAGGCCGGCCCGGCGAGCGCCCGAAATTCGGCGGTATCGTGTACACCGAGAGTGCGGAGAAGGTGGCATACTTCATCGAGACCGCGAACCGCGAGCGGCTGCCAATCCTCTTCGTGCAGGACGTGAGCGGCTTCATGGTGGGCCCCGAGGCCGAGCACAGCGGCATCATCCGCGCCGGGGCCCGCTTCGTGGAGGCCATGGCGACGGCCGCCGTGCCCAAGCTCGTGCTCACGGTGAACCACGCGTCCGGCGCCGGCTACTACGCGATGGCCGGGCAAGGCTTCGACCCGGATTTCATCTTTTCCTGGCCGACCGGTCGCATGGGCGTGATGGAGGGGGGAAGCGCCGTCATGGCGGTCCACGGGCCCGAGATCGAGCGCGCGCAGCGCGAGCGCCGCGAGGTCGCCCCGGAGGTCAAGACCTCGGTCGAGGCGATGCGAGCCGTTTAAGACGCGCAGCTCGATGCCCGTTACGCGGCCGCGCGCGGGTTCGTGGACGCCATTCTCGCCCCCGAGGAGACCCGCGACCAGCTCGCCTTCGCGCTACGGGTGGTCGCCAACTATGCCGGCCCGCACCTCGGGCCGTTCGTGCTCCCCCCGCTCGACGCCGCTCCCGACTGCTAGGTTCGCATGCGTCTGTGGCTCGTCTCCGTGTCGCTGCTCGTCGCCGCGCTGGCCTGTTCGTCCGGCCGGCGCGAGGCCGCGCCCCCGTCGCCCACTGCCGGCGCACCCGCGCATGCGGCCCCGGCCCCTCGCGCCGAGCCGCCCGTGGCGAGCCGCACGCCGCCACCCGCCAAGGCGGCGCCGCCTGCCGACTCCGTCCGGCGCATGGCGCCTCCCGACATGGCATACACGCACGGCTGGATGCCCCTGGCGAGCACGGGCGTCGATCGCTTCCTCCGGGCACATCCCGAGGCAGACGGGCGCGGCGTCCTCATCGGCATCCGGGACACGGGCATCGATCCCTCGGTCCCCGGGCTCCTCACCACCTCGACCGGGACGCCCAAGGTGCTGGACGTGCGCGACTTCTCCGCCGAGGGAGCGGTCGCGCTCACTCAGGTGAAGCCCGCGGGTGACACGGTGACCATCCGAGGCCGCAAGCTCGGCGGGTTCAGCCGCGTCGTCGCACTCAACACGACCGGCCCATACTATGGCGGCACCATCGCCGAGATTCCGCTGGGCGATGCGCCCGCGGCCGATCTCGACGGCAACGGCGTCGTCCGCGACACCCTGCCCGTGATCGTCGTGAAGGCGCCCGACGGGTGGGTGCTGTTCGCGGACACCGACGAGAACGGCTCGCTCGCCGACGAGCACCCGGTTCATGACTACCTGGTGGGGCGCGAGACCTTCGGCTGGACGGCTTGGGGCCGCGGGCGAGCGCCCAAGGTCGCGGTCGCAGTCAACGTGTCCGACTCGGCGGGCGCGCCGAAGCTCGACCTGGTGTTCGACACGGGGGCGCACGGCACCCACGTCGCCGGCATCGCGTCGGGCCACGATCTCTACGGCGTCCACGGATTCGACGGCGTCGCCCCGGGCGCGCAGCTCCTCGGGCTCAAGATCGCGAACAGCGCACAGGGTGGTGTGTCCACCACCGGCAGTATGGAGCGCGCGCTCGATTACGCCATCCGCTTTGCCGCGGCGCGGCGCCTGCCGCTGGTGCTCAACCTGAGCTTCGGCGTCGGCAATGAGATCGAGGGCCAGGCGCGGATCGACGCCATCGTGGACTCCACGCTGGCCGCGCACCCCGAGGTCGTGCTCACCATCAGCGCCGGCAACGACGGGCCAGGACTTTCCACCGTGGGCTTCCCCGGAAGCGCGGCCCGCGCCATCGGCGTGGGCGCCACCCTGCCGGGAAGTTTTCTACCCACCGGCCCGACCGGGGCACCCTCGCCCGACCTGCTCGCCTACTTCAGCTCGCGCGGCGGTGAGGTGGCCCGGCCGGACATCGTGACCCCCGGCGTGGCCTACAGCACGGTACCGCTGTGGGATGCGGGGGAAGAGGTGAACCAGGGGACCAGCATGGCCTCGCCACACGCGGCGGGGCTCGCCGCGCTCCTGATGTCGGCCCTGACGGCCGACCACCGCCCCATCCTGGCTCGGACGATCCGGCAGGCCCTCATGGTGACGGCCCAGCCGCTGCCCGGCGCGACGATGATCGATGAAGGCACCGGTCTGCCCGATATCGATCGGGCCTACCGCTGGCTCGCCGAAGCGAAGTCACCCGCCCCCGACATCCAGGTTCGCGCCGTGGGGCGCGGCGACGCGACCGGCGCAATGCTGCGCGGCCGGGCCGGCGCGGCGGACACGGTCCAGTCGTTCGAGCTCCTTCGGCCGCCGGGCCAGTCGCCGTCGACCTACGCACTCCGAAGCGACGCCCCCTGGCTCACTGCCCCCGCGAGCATCGCGCTCCGGGGTGAGCGCGCCACGGTCCAGCTCCGCGTGGCACGGCACGATCTCCCGCCGGGCGGGGCGGCTGTCGGCGTAGTGTCGGGCTGGACCGACGATACGGCGGCGGGCCCCGCGTTCCGGCTGGTGACGACGGTGGTCAGTGCGACGCCCATGAGCGATGGCACCCGGCAGCTTCGCGCCAAGGTCCCGCTCGCCGGCGGCGCGACCCTGCGGACCTTCTTTGCCGCCGACAGCGGGCGACCGTTCGCGCTGACTGTGGAAACGGCAGGCGTCGCGGAGCGTGCCCTGGCTTTCCTCCACGAGCCCGATGGGATGCCGTTTCGCGATGAGGCGGCGCGCACCGCCGGCTTCGGGCCGCAGTCGGCGGAGTACGAGACCGACTCGCGTGACGTCCAGCGCGGAGCCTACGAAGCGGTCGTGGTGGCACCGCCGCACCAGGCCATCACCGCGACCGTGAGCGAGAGCCAGTCGCCGGTGGCGCTCCGCGCCACCCGCGAAGGGTCGGCCGTGCGCGTCGCGGTCACCAATCTGACCGCCGCCGCCGTGAACGCCGAGCTCGGCATGCATCTGGGCGGCGCGGTGCGGAACGAGAGTGTCCAAGCGAACGGATCGGCGCCGCGCCGCATTCCGTTCGTGGTGCCGGCGTGGTCCCGCGGCGTGGTCGTGGACGTGGCGATGGATCGGGCGCAGTGGAGCAGGTTCACCGATTTCGGCCTGACGCTGTTCGACTCGCTTGGCCGTCAGCTCGGCAAACAGCCGATCAACTACGCCTTCACCCGACTCCAGGTAGAGCTGCCCGAGGCGCATGGCGACATGCCGGTGACGCTCGGCTTGTTCCCGGGATTCGCGGACTCCGCCGGCGATCAGCACTGGGCCCTCCAGGCATCGATCCGCGTCTATGCCGATACCTCGGTCGTCCTGACCCGTTCGGACAGCAGCGGGCGCAGCATCGCGCCGCATGCCACCGCGCACGCCGCGTTCGTGCTGCCCCCGCTGCCATGGCCGCTACCGGCGGGGTTCGCGCCGCTCGGTCTACTGGTGGCTCGGGCGGATGACCGGAGCTGGACCCGCGAGGTCGAACTGGGCCCGAGCGGCACGGGCCTCGTTCCGTGAGTCGTGCCGACGGCCGCACCGTCCGCATCGCGGCGGGGCAGGGGTTCTGGGGCGACTGGCTCGAGGCGCCTGTCCGCCAGGTGCGCGGCGGGCCGATCGACTACCTGATGATGGACTACCTCGCCGAGGTGACCATGTCCATCATGCAGAAGCAGAAGTCGCGCGACCCGAAGGCCGGCTACGCGCGCGATTTCGTGCCGCTCATGGAGCGGATCCTGCCGGACCTGGTGGCAAAGGGCGTGCGGGTGACGTCCAACGCGGGCGGCGTGAACCCCCGGGGCTGCGCTGAGGCGGTGCTGGGCGTCGCGCGCCGGCTGGAGCTGCCGCGCCGGGTCAAGGTCGGGCTGGTGTCGGGTGACGATATCCTGGGCCGTCTCGACGATCTCATCGCCCGCGGTCACGCGCTCGCCGATATGGAGAGCGGCCGTCCCCTGAGCGACATCCGCGACAAGGTGCTCTCCGCCAACGCCTACCTCGGGATGGCGCCGATCGTCGAGGCGCTCCGCGGCGGGGCCGACATCGTCGTCACGGGGCGGGTCACCGACACCGGTCTCACGCTCGGACCCATCTTCCACGAGTTCGGCTGGTCGCCCGAGGACTGGGACAAGGTCGCCGCGGGCACCGTCGCGGGGCACATCATCGAGTGCGGTGCCCAGGCGTCGGGCGGCAATCTGCTCAAGGGCTGGCGAGGCGTCCGTGGGCTGGCGGATCCTGGGTTTCCCATCGTCGAGGCCTCGCCCGACGGCACGTTCGTGGTGACCAAGCACAAGGGCACCGGCGGCGTCGTGTCGGTGGCGTCGGTGACGGAACAGCTGGTGTACGAGATGGGCGATCCACACGCCTACATCACCCCGGACGGCGTCGCCGACTTCACCACGATTCAGCTCCGGCCGGCCGGGCGCGACCGGGTGCGCGTGAGCGGAATCCGCGGTGCACCGCGGACCGCGATGCTCAAGGTGTCGGTGGCCTACTTCTGGGGGTACAAGGCGGTGGGCACGCTGGTGTACGCCTGGCCCGAAGCGTACGACAAGGCCAGCGCCGCGGATCGCGTGCTGCGGCAGCGCCTGGCGGACCTCGGGCTCGAGTATGACCAGATCCTCACGGAGTTCGTCGGCGCGGACGCGACCCATGGTCGCCTGAGCGGCCCGCCCTCCCCCGACCTGCCGGAGGTCCAGCTGCGGGTCGGCGTGCGGGCCCGCGAGCGCGCGCCCGTGGAGCGGTTCACCCGGGAGATCGCCCCGCTCGTGCTGACCGGGCCACCCAGCGTCACGGGCTTTGCGGGCGGTCGGCCCGGCGTCGAGGAAGTCGTCGCGTACTGGCCCGCGCTGATCGACCGCCGCGAGATCGAGCCCCACGTGCGGGTCGAGATACTGGAGGCGTGACGTGCCCCGGACGATGAAACGCGCGGGGCGCCGGCCGGCCACCTGGCCGGTACAGCTTCGCTACCTCGCGCACGCGCGGTCGGGCGATAAGGGCAATACCGCCAACGTAGGGCTCATCGCGCTGGAGCCGGACTATTACGAGCTTCTCGAGCGGGAGGTCACGGCCGCCCGCGTGAGGCGGCACTTCAAGGGCATGGTGAGCTCGGTCGAGCGGTTTGAGCTGCCCAATCTCGGGGCGCTCAACTTCCTCCTGCATGACGCCCTCGACGGCGGCGGGACGATTTCCCTCAAGACCGACGCGCAGGGCAAGGTGTACTCGACCGCGCTCCTCCGGATGGAGATCCCAGTGCCCGAGGCGCTGGCGCGACGGGTCACGCGCGCATGAGCGCCGGCGAGCCGCTTCGCGTCGCGCTCGACGCGGGCGTCCTCACCCTCACGCTCGATCGACCGGACAAGCGGAACGCGCTCAGCGCCGCCCTGATCGAAGCGCTGCACACAGCGCTGGGCCGCGCCGACCTCGACCCGGGCGTCCGGGTCGTCGCGCTCCGAGGCGAGGGCAAGGACTTCTGCGCCGGCGCGGACCTCGACGAGCTGCTCGCGTCGGCCGACATGTCGCCGGCCGAGAACGAGGCGTCCGCACGCAGACTCGGAGATCTGTTCGTCCGGCTCAGGCGGCTGGCCAGGCCCACCGTCGCGGTGGTACGGGGCCGGGCGCTCGCTGGCGGTGCCGGCCTCGCGACCGCCTGCGACGTAATGCTCATGGCCGAGGGTGCGCAGATCGGCTATCCGGAGATTCAGCGCGGCTTCGTGCCTGCGATGGTCATGACCCTGCTGCGCCGGGCCGCGGGCGAGAAAGTGGCCCTCGACCTCGTTTTGACAGGCCGACTGCTCGGTGCCGCGGAAGCGCGGACGCTTGGCCTCGTCTCCCGCGTCATTGCAGACGGCGACCTCGATCGGGAAGCCGGCGCGCTGCTCTCCCGTCTGGCCGCCGCCAGTCCCTCAGCGCTCGCCCTCACGAAGCAGCTCTTCTACCAGCTCGACGGGCGCACGCTGGAGGACGGCATCGCCCTGGGGGCGCGGGTCAACGCGGTGGCCCGCCAGACGCCGGATTTCCGGGCAGCCATCGCGCGCTTCCTCGAGTGATGAGCGGCTCGGCGCTGCGCCTTGGGCTGGCGCTCGCCGGCTTCATCGCGGCGGTGCTCGCGATCGCGCTGGAGGATGTACGGGTCGGCTGGCTCGCCATCGCGCTCCTGGCGGCCTCGCTCCTCGTCCGGCTTGTACAGCGGCGGAACACTCGCGTGTGACGCATCTCACGTGGCGTGCGAATTGCCTCCGCTACCTTAACGCCGACCCGCTCTAGTCACGGCGGGCCAGCTTGCGGGAATCACGTTCGATGCTCCCGCGCCACGCAAACAGATCGAAGGAGGGAGCGGTATGAGGGTATGGAAGGGCGTCCTCCCGTTGGCCCTTGTCCTTGGACTGGGTGCTGCACCTTTGCATGCCCAAGGGGCTGAGTTCTCTCTGGGCGGGGGCATTGGCTTTCCCCTGAGCAACTTCAATGACATTGCCAACATCGGTTGGAACGGACTGGTGGGCCTCTCGGTCGTTCCGACCGGTTGGCCGGTGGGCATCCAGGTCGACGGACAATTTCAGCAGTACAAGCTCGACGAAAACGTTGTCGGCTTCAGCGGGCTCAAGGACCGGTTCCTGATCGGTACGGGCAACTTGGTGTACAAGTTCAAGACGTCCGAGGAGTCCAGCATCCGGCCCTACATCATCGGGGGCGGTGGTGTGTACAACGTGAAAACGACCGGCAGCGATAACGTCGGCACCGTGGTCGGCACGAGCAACTCTACGACCAAGTTCGGTCTCAACGCAGGCGCGGGCTTCGATTTCAAGGCCGGCAGTGCCGGGCTGTTCATCGAAGGGCGTTTTCACGACGTCTTTACCCCTGGCCCCAACCTGAAGTTCATTCCCATTACCATTGGCGTGCGGCTAGGCGGTCACTAGACGTCAGGTCGAGCAATTCCCGAAGTACTCGAGGGCCGTCCGTCACCGGACGGCCCTCGCGTTTCCGGGCCCGGCGACGGGACAGAAGGATGCGGGCGTTCTGTCAGGGCGTGTCAGCTTGACTCGGTGTCCGCGTCATTCGACTACGCCCGCCGGTGCCTGCGCGAGCATTTCGGCCATCCCGATTTCCGTCCGGCGCAGGCCCCGGTCATCCGTTCAGTGCTCGCCGGTCGCGACACCCTCGCGGTGCTCCCTACGGGCGGCGGCAAGTCGGTCTGCTTCCAGGTCCCCGCGATGGTCCTGGGCGGACTCACGCTCGTCGTCTCGCCTCTTATCGCCCTGATGCAGGACCAGGTGGCGGCCGCCGTGGCGCGCGGCATTCCCGCCGCCGCGCTCAACAGCGGCGTCCCTCAGGACGAGCGTGGAAACATCCGACGCGCGCTCGACGAGGGTTCCCTTCGCCTGCTGTACGTGTCCCCCGAACGCCTTGCGCGTCTCGCCCCCGAGCTCCAGGCCCGCGGCGTTCGCCCGGCGTTGCTGGCGGTGGATGAGGCCCACTGCATCGCCGAATGGGGCCACGATTTCCGCCCGCAGTACCGCACCCTCGGAGCCGCGCGGTACCGTCTCGGCAGTCCGCCGACCGTGGCGCTCACCGGTAGCGCAACGCCCGACGTACGGCAGGACATCGTCCGCACGCTCCGCTTTCGGTCCGGCCGATACGCCGAGCACCTGGGATCGTTCGACCGCGCCAACCTGTGGTTCGGGGTCATGCGAGTCGGCAGCGAGCGCGAACGGCTTGCCGCGCTCGTCCGTCTGCTTGCCGACGATGACAGCATGGTCATCGTGTACACGCCCACCAGGAGCGTCACCGAGGCCGTGGCCCGAGCGCTGGTTCAGGCGGGACACCGGGCGGCCCCCTATCACGCCGGGCTTCCGCCGGAGCGTAGGCGCCACGGCCTGACCGCGTTTCTGGAAGATCGCGTCGACGTGATCGTGGCCACGTGCGCCTTCGGGATGGGCATTGACAAGCCCGAGGTCCGCATGGTGGTGCACTGGACCCTTCCCCCAACACCCGAGGCGTACTACCAGGAGGCCGGCCGGGCGGGACGGGATGGAGCGCCCGCACGATGCGTCCTGCTCTGGCGTAAAGGAGATGCGGCACTCCACCGCCGCCAGCTCGAGGTCACGTTTCCTCCTCGGCCGCTGCTTGAGCGAATCTGGCGCGAGGGCAGTGGGTGTCATGGCATCCCCGCCAACGTGCATGCCTCGGCCGAGCGGCTGCGCCTGGAACTGCGCCCGGAGCGTGGTCCGGTCGACTGGAGCGTCGTGCTCGAGCGGCGTCGCCGCGCCGAGACGCGCATCGCGGCAATCGAAGCCTATGCCAGCGGGCGGCAGTGTCGTCGCCGCACCTTGTTGGCATATTTCGGCGAATCGCTCGAGCAATGCGCCGGCTGCGACCGGTGCCGCCATCGACGGGTCACCACACCGGCCAACCCAGCGGTCGCCGCCAGGCTTGCGCGACTGCGCGCCGCGGTCGCCGAGTGCCGGGGTGCGTGGGGTGCTGCTTTGCTCGAACCCGAGGTCTTGCTCTCGCTCGCACGGCATCCGCCAGCCGATGTGGGAGGCCTGGCAGACGTGCCCGGCGTCGGTCCCGCACTGGCGGGCCGGTGGGGCCGTCCTATCCTCGCCGCGCTTGGACGAGTCTCGCAGCGGCTACCTCCAGTCGGGCCCCGGCATCTGGCTTTGGCCTCGTGGCGCCGCGCGGCGGCACGGGCTGCAGGTGTTCCCGAATATCGGATACTCGGCGACGCCGCGCTCGAGCGACTGGCCCATACTACCAGTGACGTGGCCGACCCGCTCGCCGGGCTGCCTGCACTTGGGCCGCGCGCACGGGCGAAATACGGGGATGAGCTCCGGCGTCTCGTCGCGGCTTACCCGTCCGACCGTTATCTTCTGCCCATGGATCAAGGTGACGCCGAGATCCTGGAGCGCATCCAAGGCGGTGAGCGCGTCTTTCGCCCAGGCGCAGACGAGCTCGCGCGCCACACGTTCGAAGTTCTCGTGGCGCAGCTGCGCGACCTGCATCAGCGCGGGCTCATCGACATGCCCGGGCGCGGCAGAGGCGGCGCTGGCGACGAAGATTCCGGCGCGAGCGCTGTCGTCGGCCCCTGCCACGTGACCGATGCAGGGCGTGCAGCGCTCGACGAGCGTCGCCGGAGCGATCGGCGGAGTGGCGAGCGCCGTGCCGCCGACCGCCGGAGCGGAGCGGCTCCCACGCTTTCGCTGCCCGACACCGAACGACGCCAGGGTGATCGGCGCCGGCGCGATCGCCGGGGCTGAGCGCGACAGGGCAGTCTCACCCTCTCTCTCGACCAGCATGGACGACTCCCTTTACTTCACCGAGCATCACCATCAGGTCCGCGAGACGGTCCGGGAATTCTCGCGCAGCCACATCGCGCCCGTGGCCGCCGAGCTCGACCGCACGTCGACGTTTCCCTGGGAAAACATCAAGGCCATGGGCGAGCTCGGCCTCCTCGGCGTGCCCTGGAGTGACGCGATGGGCGGGGCCGGCATGGATCAGCTCTCCTACTACATCACGATCCACGAAATGGCGAAAGTGGACGCGAGCCATGCGCTGACCATCAGCGCCCACACCAACCTCGGCACGTCCCCGATCGTGGAGTTCGGCACCGAGGCGCAGCGCCGCCGGTACGTGCCGCTGCTGGCGAGCGGCCGCGTGCTGGGCGGTTTCGGCCTCACCGAGCCCGGGGCCGGGAGCGACGCGGGTGGAACGGCCACGACAGCCATAGATAAGGGCGACCACTACGTGCTGAACGGCTCCAAGATCTTCATTACCCACGCCGGGGTAGGCGAGATCTTCTCGGTGACCGCTCGCACCGAGCCCGGGCGCGGGAACAAGGGGATCACAAGCTTCATCGTCACCAAGGACACGGTGGACCTCGAACGAACCCGCAGCCTCGGGGTCGGTCACGCGGAAGATCTGCCCAAGACGAAGGGCGTTCGGGCCGGCAAGAAGCAAGACAAGATGGGCTGGCGGGCCAGCGATACCCGCGAGCTGATCTTCGAGGATGCCGTCGTGCCGAAGGAGAACGTGCTCGGCACGCCGGGGCAGGGCTTCATCAACTTTCTCAAGACCCTGGATGCGGGCCGGATCGGCATTGCGGCTCTGTCGCTGGGTATAGCCGAGGGGGCCTACGATGAGGCCCTGCGCTATGCCGGGTTGCGCAAACAGTTCGGTCGCCCCATCGGGAGCTTCCAGGGCGTCAACTTCCAGCTGGCCGATATGGCCCTGGAAATCGAGGCGGGCACCCACCTGCTGTATCACGCCGCGTGGCTCAAGCAGAATGGGCGCCCGTTCAAGAAGGAGGCGGCGATGGCCAAGCTCTTCTGCTCCGAGCTCGCCATGCGCGCCACGACCAAGGCCGTCCAGATCTTCGGCGGCTATGGGTACACCACCGAGTACCCGGTGGAGCGGATGATGCGGGACGCCAAGGTGTGCGAAATCGGGGAGGGGACGAGCGAGATCCAGCGCATGGTGATCGCGCGCCAGATCCTCGGGCAGGTGGTCGACTGAGTTGCCCTAAGCTCCATCGCGACATATAATTGGCGCAGGTTTGACGCGCCGGATCGTCGGGCTGTCGTGTGTTCCCCCGAGCACGCCCCCGGCCGGTGCGCCGTGCGTGGCCATCTCTCTTTTCCCAACGGGCGGCGGCAGACGGAGCGTTAAGCCCACCTACGCTTCGCCGCGGCTGAGGGCATCGTTTGAAGCGCGAGATCCTGATCAACGGGAGCCAGCGGGAAACCCGTGTGGCCATCCTAGAAGACGACCGTCTGGTAGAGCTCCTCGTGGACCGTCCGGACCATCGGCGCACGGTCGGGGACATCTATCTGGGCCGCGTGGAAGCGGTCCTGCCGGGCATTCAGGCGGCCTTCGTGGACATCGGCCAGGAGAAGAGCGCATTCCTCCACGCGTCCGACCTGCTCGAGCCCGAAGAAGACGAGGACCCAGTCGAGGAAGCCGAAGAAGAAGCGGTCGAGGCCGACCCGCCTGCGAGCGCCGACCCCGCCGCCGACGCCCCGGCGGCCGAGGAAGGCCAGGGAGAGCGGAAATCATGGCGCGGGCGGGATCGTCGGCGCCGGGGGAGGAACCAGGTCGCCGCCGCGACGGGCGAGCGCTCGGTGGCCAGCGGCGAGGCCCGCCAGCGAGAGATCTCACCACGCCGACCCCTTCCGAACATTCAGGACATCCTCAAGAAGGGGCAAACCCTTCCGGTTCAGGTCACCAAAGAGCCCATCAGCACCAAAGGCTGCCGCGTCACCGCCCAGATCTCTCTCCCTGGGCGTTTCCTCGTCTATATGCCGTACGCCTCGAAGGTGGGCGTCAGCCGGAAAATCGAGAGCCGCGAACAGCGGGCCAAGCTGCGCGAGATGGTCACCAAGCTGCTCCCGAAGGACGCGGGCGGCGTGATCGTCCGGACGGTGGCGGAGGGGGTCACCGAGGAGCACTTCCGCCGAGAGATCGACTCCCTCCTGGCGCTGTGGCGTAAAATCAACCGCAAGAAGACGTTCGTGAGACGAGCGCCCGCGCTGTTGCAGCGGGAGACCAGTCTCACCCGGGGCATCATTCGCGATTTGTTCAGCGCGAAGGTGGACGCACTCCACGTGGACTCGCGCGAACTGTACAACGAGATCGAGCAGTATCTCGGCCAGATAGATCCCGAGCTCATCAGCCGCGTGCACCTCTACACCGACGCCACCCCGCTGTTCGACAAGTTCGATATCGAGTCGGAGATCCGCGACCTGTTCAAAGCGCGGGTCGAGCTGCCCACCGGCGGGTCACTGATCATCCAGCCCACGGAGGCGCTGGTCAGCATCGACGTGAACACGGGCCGCTACACGGGCAAGAAGGACCCCGAAAAGACCATCCTTCGCACCAACCTGGAGGCGGCGCGGGAGATCGCGCGCCAAATCCGGCTGCGCGACATCGGCGGGATCATCGTGTGCGACTTCATCGACATGGAAACCCGCTCCAACCGCGACAAGGTCCTGCAGGAGCTTCGGACGCATCTGGGACGTGACCGGGCGCGGACCAAAGCGCTCGCCGTGTCGGAGCTTGGCCTGGTCGAGATGACGCGTCAGCGGGTGCGCCCGTCCCTGTGGCACTCCATGACCACCGACTGCCCGACGTGCGCCGGAAGCGGCCGGGTGTTCACCCCCGAGGTGGTGGCGCGCCGCCTCGAGCGTGCCCTCAAACGGGCCGGCCACGAGCATCGCGAGCGGCAGCTGACGGTTCGGCTGCACCCGGAGGTCGCGCTCTACCTGCTCGAGGAAGAACCCAAGCTCCTGCAAACGTTATCGAAGCTCACTTCACTCGATCTCGAGCTGCGCGACGACCCCATGATGCGCCTGGACGAGTTCCGACTGATGAGTCGTCCTGCCGGACGCGACGTGACGGAGCTCTACGCGGTGGCATAACCAGTGGCCACTCGCGCGCCGTCCGTGTCGGTTCGCTCTCAGTCCCCCTTGCCTCAACCCCATCTCCTGCCTACCTTTACAGGCTAACATCGTTCCTTACCAGCACACGGGCACAGCATGTACGCGATTTTCAGGGCCGCGGGCAAGCAGTTTCGGGCCGAGAAGGGGAAGACGCTTCGCCTCCCGCTCATGAGCGCGGAGGCCGGGTCGAAGGTCACCTTCGACGAGGTCCTCCTCTCGTCCGACGGGCAGACCATCCGAGCCGGCTCGCCGCTCGTCGCTGGCGCCAAGGTCGAGGCCGAGGTGGTCGGCGTGGGCAAGGACCCCAAGATCTACGTCTTCAAGTTCAAGCGGCGGAAGAACTATCGTCGCAAGACCGGACACCGGCAGAAGTACACCGAGGTCCGCATCACCGACCTTACCCTCGGCTGAGGCAGACATGGCACACAAGAAGGGCGTGGGCTCCAGCCGCAACGGGCGGACCAGCAATCCCAAGTACCTTGGCGTGAAGCGCTATGGTGGGGAGCAGGTGATCGCGGGCAACATCCTGGTGCGGCAACGGGGCACGAAGTTCCACCCAGACAAGAACGTCCGCCGGGCCAACGACGATACGCTGTTCGCACTGGTGGACGGCGTCGTCCGCTTCGAGTTCAAGGACAAGGACCGGCAGAAGGTCTCGGTGTACCCGGCCGCCGAGGGTGCCGACGCCTGAGGAGTCGCCGTCGTGGCCGGGGGGGCGGGGCCATTGGCCGCGCCCCCTTTTTTGCGTCTATACTTCGGAAGGGATCAGGACGCGAGAGCGGGGGCCATGAGCCGCGTTCCCCCGCACCAGACACTGGAGGAGCGATGACACGGTCCACGCTGTTCGACAGGCTCAACCAGGAGCTCGAGGCGTTCGGAAGGAAAGCGCAGCACGCGCTGGACGAAGGGAAGCTGCAAATCGAGCTGATGCGGGTTCGCCGCCGCCGGGACCGCGCCGCACGCGACCTCGGGCTCCTGGTCCACCGCCGCGAACGCGGGGGGCAGGTGGAAGCATCCAGGACCGATGCGCTTCTGCTCCGGCTGGACGAGCTCGAAGCGGAGCTGAGCCGGCTCGAAGCCGCGGTCGCAGAGGCCAAGCGGCAGCGGCCGACGCGCACTCCCGACGTCCCGACGACCTCGGAAACGCACACGCCCGGCTAAGCCGCCTCAGACCGCCGCGGCCGCGCCACGGGCTGCCAGCGCGACGCGGATCCGATCGGGGTAGTTCCCGCACAGCCCATCCACGCCGAGCCGGGCCAGGTGCTCGAGATCCCCGACCTCGTTCACCGTCCAGGCCATGATGCGGCACTTCGCGGCGTGGACGGCATTCACGAGCTCCTGGTCGACCAGCCGCCACTCCTGCCACAGCGTGGTCGCGCCGACCCCACGAAGGGCGCTGACCGAGTCATCGAGATAGGACGACAGTAGGATGCCGCGGGTCAGACCCGGTCGCTCCTGGCCCAGGCGGCGGATGATGCGGTGGTCGAAGCTGTGCACGGCGTATCGGTGTGGGGCCGGGCCCGCGTCGAGGACCGCGAGCAGGGCCCGGTCGTGCCCCGGCGGCAACCCTTTCACCTCGACCCATACGTCGTGATCTCCGAGGAGCTCCAGCACCTCGGGCAGGAGCGGCAGGGTTTCACCGTTCCGGATCCGGACCTGCTTCACCTCCTCCAGCGTGAGGGAGGCGATCGGACCTACGCCGGGCACGTCGGCGTCGTGGTGCACGACGATCGCCCCGTCGCGGGTGGCGTGCACGTCGAGCTCGACTCCATCGGAGTCGAGCATGATGGCCCGGCGGAATGCCGCGCGCGAGTTCTCGTACTCGTATCCCGAGGCGCCGCGATGGGCGATCACGCTGGGGCGTCGCATGGCCCAAAGGTAGTCCGCCTTAACGGACCCGTCCAACCGGCGTCCGCACGGTTCGGATGAGCGTGGCCCCGAGGCCCGATTCCCCGACAGACGCGGCCCTCGCGGCCGCATACCGGCGCGGCGACGAACGGGCGGCCACCGCACTTGTGCAGCGCCACGCCGCCGCCGTGGGACGCTTTCTGTACGCCTCCGGTGCGCCGGCCAGCGACGTCGACGACCTGGTTCAGGAGACCTTCTTCCGCGCCTTCCGGGCACTGGCCACTTGGCGGGGCGAGGCATCGCTCCGAAGCTGGCTCTTCACCATCGGCGGCAACCTCTTGCGGGACGAGTTCCGGAAGACCAAAGGACGCAAGATGCTCTCGCTCGAGGACCGCGACATGCCCGACCGGACGGACCCCGAGGCCGCCCTGATGGCTGCCGAAGGAGGAACGGCTACGGGCAGGTATCGCCGGTCTGCCGCGGCTGCAGCGCGAAGTCTTCCTGTTGCGGGTGCAGGAGGGGAGCGGCTACGAGGAGATCGCCGTGGCTCTCGGAACCACTCCGGGCGCCGCCCGGGTGCACTATCATCACGCCGTCAAGCGACTGAAGGAGCTGGTCCGATGACCGCCTGCACACGTCTCTCCGATCGGATGCCCGCCGTGGCGCACGGGCTCGAGCGCTGGACCGACGACGAGGAGCGGCATCTCGCCGCCTGCGAGGACTGCCGTACCGAATGGGCCGTGGTCTCTGCCGGCAGCCGACTGGGACTCGCGCTGGCGCCCGCCGAGCCGTCCCGTACGGCAGCCGTGGTGCTCGCCCGACTCGAGCGCGAGCGTCATCGCGCGCGGATGCGCTCTCGGGCGGCGGCGATGGGTGGACTGGCCGCCGCAGCGGCGGTGGCGCTCGTTCTCTTGAGCAGGAGCAGCGACCAGGTGATGCCCGGCCTCCGCGAACGCGCCCCTGGCGGGGTCGCAGCGGCGCCAACGCCGCGCGTTCCGCAAAGGCCGGAGCCGCCGTTGCCGGGGGAAGCCACCACCGCGGCGCTCGAGCTCCCGCTTCCCGAGCTCGACAGCCTCCCCGCCGAGGCGTTGGATTCGATGCTCAAGTCGCTCGACGAGCCGCTGGCCCAGGTCGCACCGGACGATGTGCCCCCTGACGACTCGGGAGATCAGGAGCTCGCGCATGCGCTTGCCGGCCGGGAGGGCTGATGCGATACCGTTCGTTGGCCGCCGCCATCGTGTGTCTCGGCGCCGTGACGCCAGCGGCCCGAGCCCAGCAGCCCACTCCCGCTCCGTCCGGCGTGGACGAGTTACGCCAACGGGTGCGTGCGCGTCTCGGTGAGCGGATTCGTGAGGAGCTCAAGCTGAGTCCGGACCAGATGGGCCGGCTCAGGACCACGGTCGGGGAGTATGCCGGCCGTCGGCGGGAGATGCAGACCCGGCAGCGCGAGCTTCGCCAGGCGCTCGCCGATCAGCTCCGTCCAGGCGTTGCCGCGATTCCGGACAGCGTCGGGCGCCTGACCGATCAGCTCATGACCCTGCGAGTGAATTACGCCGAGAGCTTCCGTGCGGAACAGCGCGAGATGTCGAAATACCTCGATCCGGTTCAGCGGGCCAAGCTCATGCTCCTGCGCGACCGGCTCCAGAATCGGGCGCAGGAGTTCCGCCGGCGCCGCGCGTTCCCGGGACCGTGAGCGCCTATCGAATGCCGGTCGCGAATTTCTCCTCGTACAGCTCGATCGACCGCTGGATCGCCTCGCGCGCTGCGGCCGCTCCCTCGAATCCGCGCGTCACTGTCCGCGTGCCCTCCAGGTCCTTGTACACCTGGAAGAAGTGCTCGATCTCCTTGAGATAGTGCGGCTGGATGTCCTTGAGGTCGTTCAGTCCGTCGGAGTACGGATCGCCCATCGGCACGGCGAGCACCTTTTCGTCGGCCACGCCCCGATCCACCAGGTGGAACAGTCCGATGGGCCGGGCGCTCACCAGGCAACCGGTGAACACGGGAATGGTCATCATGACCAGCACGTCCAACGGGTCGCCATCGTCACCGAGGGTTCTCGGGAGGAAGCCGTAGTCGCCGGGGTAGTGAACCGCGCTGTGCAGGACGCGGTCGAGGCGGTACACGCCGAGCGTCTTGTCCAGCTCGTACTTGTTGCGCTCGTTGGTCGGGATCTCGATCACAGCGGTGACTTCGGCCGGCGGGTTCGCCCCCGTCGGGATGTCATGCCAGGGATGGAAGCTGCGCGGAGGAACACTGGGCATGGCAACGCCTGTCGTGGAGGTAGCCGAGCGGGCCAGGGCCCGCGGGAGGAATGAAGTGTAAGCAGGCCGCGAGACGCTTGCGATCGAGGGCTGGCGCGGCGAAGATACCGCAGGCCCGAGTGGCGGAATGGCAGACGCAGTGGACTCAAAATCCACCGGGGGCAACCCCGTGCGAGTTCGACTCTCGCCTCGGGCACTTGCAGTTACCCACCTACGCTGCACCTAGTTTGGCCACCCACTGACTCTCATGATTACGTGCCTGGGCAGGTTGTTCTCGCCCCTGTTCATCTCGGCAGGTCCATACACGCGTCGGAGGCGCTGACTGACCAAAACCCCGCGATGGCACCTGCCGGCACTGCTCGCAGTTGGCGTCTTCTGCTGGCTACCGCGGCTGAAGGGCCCCCCCGACCTCCGATATGACGCCGGGGTCTACTACCTCTTGAGCGCGTCGCTGGCGACAGGCAGAGGTTACCGCATCCTGAGTGAGCCCGGCGCTATCCAGGCCGTCCAGTATCCGCCGCTCCTGCCAGCCATAGGCGCGCTTCACATGCGAATGGTGGGGAGCACAGACCCAAGCGTCGTGGGGCCGTGGTTGCGGCTCACCGCCTGCGCGATGTACCTGGCCTATATCGCCGCGGTCTTCGGCATGAGCCTGAGGGTGGTCAAGCCGGTATACGCGCTGGTCGTGGGACTGATCACGGCGATGCACGTGCAGACTGTCTTCATGTCCGATTTCTTTGCGGCCGATGTGCCGTTCGCCCTGTTCACCACGCTCTTCTTCCTGGTCGCTGCATGGCGCCGGCACGGCGCTGAGACCTCCTTCAAACGGCACGGCGCGCTCGAGGGAGGGCTCGCGGTTGCCGCGTTTGCACTCCGGACAGCAGGAGTTGCGCTGCTCGCGGCCTGGATCGTGGAGAGCGTCCTGGACCGGCGCGCTCCGCAGGTGCTCGCACGGCTAGCCGTCACGATTGCGGCCGTGACCAGCTGGCAGCTCTACGTCGCTCATGTGCGGGCCGGCCCGGAATACCAACATCCGGCCTACGCGTATCAGCGTGCCGACTACCAGTTCTACAATGTGGGCTACGGCGAGAACATGCGATACGTGGACACGTTCCGCCCTGAGCTGGGGCGAGTGACCTCCATCGGGATGGTGTGGCGCGCACTCGAAAACTCGCTATCCGTCCCACTCAGTGTCGGTGAAGCGGTGACCAACCGTAAGGGATGGTGGGAGGTGCGGATCGAAAAGTGGAACCAGAAGGCGCCCGCGCTGGCACTTCCGGTGACTGCCGCGGACGTGGTGACGGCGTCGCTCAGTGTCCCGGTCGCCGTCGGACTCGTGCTGCTCGCCGCGCGCGGGTACTGGCTGTTGGTGCTGTATACGGCGGGCGCCCTCACTTTGATTGCCCTCACGCCATGGCCCGGCCAATTTTCCCGCTACCTGATTCCCGTCGCTCCCGTTCTTGCGCTCGCCATGATGTATCTGGTGGCCGAGCTGATGCGCTGGCTCCGCCCGCGGGCCGGTCGATGGCTGGGCGCCTCCCGACTCGCGATTGGGGGCGCGGTCGCGTTTCTCCTGCTTCAGCAGGTCTACACGCTGTACGCCACGCTCGCATACCATCACGAGATGTCCTTCTATACAGCCGAAGGCCGGCGCCACGAGTACCCGCTGCTCTTCTACGATCGCATCTGGCGGCTGCATGACGAGGCGCTGGATTGGCTCGCCCATCACTCCCACCCGGGCGAGGTAGTGGCGACATCGACACCGCACCGGGCCTACTTGCGGACCGGCCTTCCCGCAATCATGCCGCCGTTCGAGGCCGATCCGGCAGTAGCTCAGAAGCTCGTGGACGCCGTGCCGATCACCTATCTGATCGTGGATCACCTGAACTTCATCGACGTGGGCCGCCGCTACACCATCCCCCTGATCGCGGCTGCGCCCGACCGCTGGTCACTCGTGTACTTCGCCAACGACACGGGCCCGCGGATCTACCGTCGGGTGGTACCTTTGGCGGCGCGTCGCGTTGCGGCGCCGTCACCAATGGTGAAGGTCAGGTAGATGATTCTGGCGCTTGCGTAGTCAGTCAGACCAATCCTCGCTGGCGCCCGTGCAGTGGAGTCCCGTGCCTCGGAGGCGAGGCTCATGGCTGCCAAGGGGTGGGCCGGAACCGGCACACGCTCGCTCGTTCAGACGAAATCGTGTCCTGGTTCGAGCAGTTACAGGAGATTCGGTCGCGTTGAGTCCGGCGGTCACATCTGTGAGCGCGACCTGGTCCCACAGGGTGTCAACCTGTGCCCGCAGCGTGGAGCGACGTTCTTGGGAGAGTCAGCCGGAGCGAGCCCGTGAGCGTTCGGAAGCTGCATGCCCCTCTCTCGCCGGCCGGTTCGTGCGGGAACCCCTCACGAAGGCGCTCGCCCTACGGCTCACTCGGCGCGTTTGGGCAAAGGCGCCTTCCTGGCGCTGATCACCTCGGTGTTCATCCCGCCCCAGTGCAGTGTGCCGTCGAAGCGGCCGTGCTCTATCTTGAGGCACCGATCCATGACGACATCGAGCCCTGCGGCGCTCGCGATGTCGGCAGCCTCGAAGTTCACGATGCGGAGCTGCAGCCACAGCGTGCGCGCCCCGATTGCCATGGCCTGCTGGGCGAACCCGACGGCTTCGGTGGCGGGACGGAACACGTTCACGACGTCCACCGGCACTGGAATACTGGCCAGGTCCGGGTAGATCGTTTCGCCCAAAACCTGCCCGCCGCGAGGATTCACCGGCAGGATCCGATAGCCTTCGTGCTGCAGGTAGCTCGCGACGAAAGCGCTCGCGCGCTGTGGATCGGCGGACATGCCGACGATAGCCACGGTACGCGCGGTCGTGAGTACGCGCCGAATGACGTCCGGATCCTGGTACCGCCGGCGCTGTTCGTCGCTCAGGGCGGTATTCAGGCGAAAGTCGCACGCAGCGCCTGGTCCAGATCCCACAGCAAGTCCTCCAGGGTTTCGAGCCCGACGCTGAGGCGGATCAGCTCCGGCGCGACGCCGCCGCGGCGGAGCTCGTCCTCGCTCAGCTGTTGGTGGGTCGTCGAGGCCGGATGGATGACGAGACTGCGCGCGTCGCCCACGTTCGCCAGATGCGAGAACAGCTGCAGGGCATCGATGAAGCGCCGGCCGGCCGCACGCCCGTCGGCGTCGCTGGTGCGAAGTCCGAACGAGAACACCGCGCCAGGGCGGCCGCCGAGGTACTTGTGTGCGAGCTCGTGCTGGGGATGATCCTCCAGACCGGCATAGGCGACCCACGCGACTCGCGGGTGCTCGCTCAGGAACCGCGCGACCCCCATTGCATTGGCGGCGTGGCGCTCCATCCGGAGCGAGAGCGTCTCGAGTCCCTGCAGGAGCAGGACG
>JBQCGH010000077.1:0-22951 GCA_051955835.1 Gemmatimonadales bacterium | reverse complement strand
GCTATAAGTTGAAGGCATGCCGTCCGAGGAACCTCCCATGGCTATGCCAGTGCCCGCCCTGGACACCCGGGCGCTCGGGCGTGCCCTGATCGACACCTTCGGGGGCGGCTGGGCGCGAGCCGACGTGGATCGCATCATGTCGGTCTTTTCACCGGAGGCCGTGTTCATCGAGACGCCGTTCTCCGAGCCGGTCCGGGGAACGGCCGCTATCCGCCGGTGGTGGCTGGACGTCCCTTACAGTCAGTCCGAGATCACGTTTACCTCGGGGGAGATCTACGCGGCAGGCCCTTGGTTCTCGACCGAGTTCAAATGCGTCTTCCGGCGAAAACGTACCGGGGAGTGGGTGGACGCTCGCGGGTCGATTTTCTGTGAAACGGAAGGTGGCTTGATCAGCGAAATGCGCATGTACTGGCACCGTTGGAACGGAGGAAGGGAGACCAGCAAGCCCTGAGGCGTTAACAAGCGGCGTCCTGGCCGTCCTCAAAAGTGGACACTCGGGAACCCGCCGCCGAGGCTAAGTGTTGAGTTTTCATGGTTGTGCTTTGTGGCACGAGGCTCGCAGTCAGAGAAAAACGATGATTTCGCCAGCCCAGAGCAGCATGATGGTTTCCACGTTGGAACAGCAGTAGTCGGGAGGCGCCATGACCACGGCCCTGCTCCTATCCTTGCTCGCCGCCGGGACCCCTGCCACCGGGCCAGCCCCGGCAGTCCGTGCCGACGACCCAGCTGTCCAGATCTGCAACAGCAACGACCGGCGGTTCCTGCCTGGCGATCGCGCCAAGGTGCAGGTTCGTACGCGCGAGGACGGCTACCTGGCGGTCTTTCACGTCGAGCCGGACGGCACGTTGCGAGTGCTGTTTCCCCTCGACCCGGGCGACGACAACTTCGTCCGGGGCGGCCGCAAGTACGAGATCCGCGGGCGCGGTGGTCGGGAAGCGTTCACGGTCGACGATCACCGTGGTCGGGGCACGGTCTACGCCGCGGTCTCGCACGATCCCTTCCGGTTTGATCAATTCGTTCTCGGCGATCACTGGGATTACCGTAACCTGGCCGCGCAGCGCCTGTCCGCGGATCCCGAGCAGGAACTCAACGAGCTCGTGCGCCGTATGGTGGACAACAGTTTCGACTACGATATCCTGAGCTATGACGTACTGGAGCGGGTGGTCTACGCCTCCAACTACGACTCGGACTACTACTCCGACTTCTACTACAGTGGCTGCGGCTACAGCTACTACGGCTGCGGTCGGCCGTATTATGGGTCGCCGTATAGCGTATCCATCGGCCTGTTCTTCGGGCAACCGTACCACCGCCGGTACTATTACGATCCATTCTACGCGACGTACGATCCGTTCTACGATCCGTTCTTCTACGATCCGTACTACTATCGCCCGTACGTGTACCGTCCGTTCTATCCCCGGCCCTATTACACCACGGTCTACTATCCGACTTGGCCGTCTCCATTCTATGGGG
Source organism: Gemmatimonadales bacterium (assembly GCA_051955835.1). Lineage (GTDB taxonomy): Bacteria > Gemmatimonadota > Gemmatimonadetes > Gemmatimonadales > GWC2-71-9 > CAVVWJ01. The sequence goes on along the minus strand of JBQCGH010000077.1, from coordinate 21,481 downwards.
GCTACTACCACCGGTACGGTGGGGGACTGAATCCCTACACGCCTTATCGTTACCGGCCGTCGAATGGAGCGTTTACGGGCTATCGTGATCGGGCGGGCAATCCGGCGTCCGTCAATACGGTCTATCTGCCACCCCGGATCAGGGCTGGACAGCCGGTCACCGCCACGCCGATGCGCCGGACCACGGGCACGCCGATCACCGATGTTGCAAGGCCGTCCATCGAAAGTCGCGCTCGGCCCCCCGTCGGCACCACGGCACGGCACAATCCCGACCGGGGAACGACCGCGATGCCCTCTCGCGAGGGTGGCCGTCGGATGGACAACCATATGGCCCAGCCGGGTGAAATCACTGCGCGCCGAGCGCGCGAGCCTGAACAGACCCGCAGCCTGATCCCGGACAGCCGTGACCAGCGAGATGCCCGCAACCTGCCGACCGAGATTCGGCCGAATCGTGAGACGATCACCTCGCGCCGGTCAGGCGACCGCGGCGATGCGTCGAGCACCGGCCAGGCGCAGCCGGTACCCCAGATTCAGGCTCGTCCTTCGCGGGCGAGAGACGACGATTCGCGCGGCGGTTTCTCTGGGTCTGACGGCCGCTCGGGATCTCAAGCCGAGCCGCGGCGTGCCGAGCCCCATTCGGATCCGCAGCCGGTCTATCGGCCCGAGCCGTCCGACCGCGGTGGTGACCGCGGGAGCTACTCACCGCCGGATCGTGGCGGAGACGGCGGCGGCTACTCGGCGCCGCGTTCGGCGCCGTCCGACGGCGGCTCGCGGGGCGGCACGAGCGGCGGTGGTCGTAGCGATGGTGATGGCGCCGGCGGTGGAGGTTTCCGCCGGCGGTGATCGCCACGGGCGCTGAAACGAAAAGGGGCATGCTTCCAGGCAGGCCCCTTTTTCGTCGCCGTTACGCTCGCTCACCCCGCCCGATGTCGTCGGGCATAGTCCAGCCCCCAGTCCATCAACTCTGCGCTCCGAAGTCCTACCCGCATCGCCTGTCCAACGGCGTCCTCCTCCTCTAAGCCTTCGTCGTTGATGAGAAACGGGAGAATCGCTCCGCCGACGCGGTTACCGCTGGCGCAATGCACCAGCACCTGGCGTTCGCGCGACCGGTGAAGCACGTCCAGGATCCGATCGAGCGTCTCGTCGGTGAGGCTGCCTTCGTCGATCGGAACGTTGGTGTACTCGAGGCCGAGCGACTGCGCTACCGTAGGTTCGTCGAGCGGACGCGGCTCCATGGGATCCCGGAGATCGAGCACCACTTGGCCACCGGCCGCCTTGAAGGCCGCCAGCTGCGCCGCGGACGGCTGGCCCCCGGTCACAACCGTCGAGAGCAGCTGGCAGGCGTTGGGCAGCCCCTGAACCGCCTGAAAAGGGGAGGCCATCCTACGCCTGTCCACGCACCAGGAACGCCTGGCGAGCAATGACGAAGCCAACGAACGTAGCCACCAGCGAGAGCGCGACGCTCAGCCCAGCATATAAACCCGCCCTGGTCCACTCTCCGTCTCTCACGAGCGCGATAGTCTCGTAGCTGAACGTCGAGAAGGTGGTGTAGCCGCCGCAGAAACCGACCGTCAGAAACGCCCGCACCTCCGGTCCGAGCGCGGGACTCTCGCTGCCGTAGCCCATGATGAGCCCAAGCAGGAGGGAGCCCGTGATGTTGATCAGCAGGGTGCCGACGGGAAAGGCGCCGGAGGTCCAGCGCTGAATCGTGTCTCCGATCAGAAAGCGACTCACACCCCCGAGCGCGCTTCCTACGGCGATGTACCAGAGCATGCTGGAAGGTATACATTTCCGCCGTGCTCCGCCTCGCCATCGCCCAGCTGCGCCCGCGGAAGGGCGCCTACGAGGAGAATCTCGGACGGCTCGGTGCCGTGTTCCGGGAGGTCGGCGCGGAGACCGATCCGCCCGACCTCATCGTCGCGCCGGAGGCAGCGCTCACCGGCTACTTCCTCGAAGGCGGCGTGCGCGAGCTCGCCGTTACCGCCGACCGGCTCTACGAGGATCTCTCCTGCCAGCACCGAGACGCGAAGGTGCCGTCACTGGATGTGACGGTCGGCTTCTACGAGGTCTATCAGAACCGTCTGTTCAACAGCGCGCTCTACGCCACTCTCGGCGGTGCCGAGGCGGGGATCCGCCATGTGCACCGGAAGATTTTCCTGCCCACTTACGGCGTATTCGACGAGGAGCGCTTTGTCGAGGCGGGCCGTAGCGTACAGGCGTTCGACACCCGATGGGGACGCGCCGCCATCCTGATCTGCGAGGACGCGTGGCATTCGTTCACTTCGATGCTCGCGGCCCTGGCCGGCGCGCAGCTCATCATTATCCCGAGCGCGAGCCCCGCCCGAGGCGTGCTCGGCGCTGACGACGCGCCAGGGCGGCCGGCCAGCCTCGCGCGCTGGATCCGGCTGGCCCAGGACATGGCGGGCGAGCACGGCGTGTACGTAGCGCTGGCGCAGCTCGTAGGCTTCGAGGGTGGGAAGGCGTTCCCCGGCGGCAGCCTCATCGCCACGCCGCGCGGCGATCTGCTGGCCGAAGCGCCGGTCTTCGACGAGGCGATCCTGCAGGCTACGCTCGATTTCGAGGAGATCACGCGGGCGCGGACCGACCTACCCCTCCTGGCCGATCTCGAGATGCGGTTGCCGCACCTGCTCGGCTCGCTGCATGATGCGCGCCGCGGGGGGCGGCCAACCGGCGCTCCCACGCCGGTACCCTCGACCCGCCCAATCGATGAGGACGCGGTCCCATGCGCACCCGCGCCTGCGGGGACACCACGACCTGCCCTGCCGCCGCTTCCCATGCGCGCGAACCCGGACCGCGACCCGCTCGCGATCGACGCCGAGCTCACTCGGCGGTGGCTGGTGGAGTTCATCCGGGACGAGGTGCAGCGCCGCCGAGGGTTCGAGCACGTCGTCATCGGGCTCTCGGGGGGGGTGGACAGCTCGTTGGTGGCATATCTCGCCGCAGAAGCCGTCGGCGCACGCCACGTGCTCGGGGTCCGGATGCCCTATCGCACATCGAGCCCCGGGAGCCTGGCGCATGCGCAGCTGGTCATCGAGGCACTCGGCATCCGTTCAGAGACCGTCGATATCAGCGCGGCCGTGGATGGGCTCGCGACGGCGGTGGGCGAGGCCCCGGATCCGGGGCGCCTCGGCAACATCATGGCACGCACCCGGATGATTACGCTGTTCGACCTGAGCGCGGCACATCGCGCGCTGCCGCTCGGCACCGGCAACAAGACCGAGCGGCTGTTCGGCTATTTCACGTGGCATGCGGACGACTCGCCGCCGGTCAACCCCATCGGTGATCTCTTCAAGACGCAGGTGTGGAGTCTGGCGCGGCATGTCGGCATTCCCGACGTCATCGTGTCGAAGCCCGCGAGCGCCGATCTCATCACGGGCCAGACCGACGAGGGCGATTTCGGCATCAGCTACCCACGCGCGGACGCGATTCTTCACTGGATCCTGCTCGGCTACAAGGCAACCGAGATTCAAGCCCTCGGATTCACCGAGGCCGAGGTTGCGCTGGTGCGGAAACGGCTCGATTCCACCCACTGGAAACGCCGACTGCCGACGGTCGCCATGCTCAGCGCGACGGCAATCGGCGAGTATTACCTGAGGCCGGTGGACTATTGAGCGACAAGGAAGACGAGAATGGCGCTCCTGACCCGTAGGAGAACGAACCGATGCTGAGGACGGACCAGTAGGCAACGGGCCGGGAGAACCGGACGGCTCGAAGGCGCCCGGGCTTCTCCGCCTCACCGCCACCAATCTGCCCGTCAGCCTGCCATCCGTCGTGCGCGCCATCCCTTTCCCTCGCCCCGAGGGCCCAATGGTTCCGGAATCTCGACCGATGTCCCACAGCGTCGGCACGATCACCACGTTCGTCATGCCGCACATGCAGAACGTGCTGGGCGACCTGTTCGGTGGCGAGCTGATGGCGCTGGTGGACCAGGCCGCGGCGGTGGCGGCGATCCGGCACGCCGGCGGTCCGGCCGTCACCGCGAGCATCGACCGGGTCGACTTCCGCGAGCGGATTCGGGTGGGGTCCCTGGTGACCTGCGAAGCCACGGTCGACTTCGTGGGCAACACCTCAATGGACATCACGGTCGAGGTCTACGCCGAGCAGGTGAGCACGGGGGAAAGGCGGCACACCCATACGGCCCACGTCGTCTTCGTGGCCATCGACCCGACCGGCAAGCCGCAGCGGGTTCCCCGACTCGTGGCCGGGACCGACGAGGAGCGGGCGCGCTACGCGCGGGCGGAAGCTCACCGGAGGAGCTCGCCGCCCCGATGAGTGCTCGTCCCATCGCTGTGGTGCTAAGCGGCGGCGGCGCCAAGACGGCGGCGCACCTGGGGGTGGTCCGGGCGCTGGCGGAGCTCGGGCTCGACCCTGTCCGCTACGTGGCGACGTCGATGGGCGCGGTGATTGCGGCGGCCCTGGCGTCAGGGGAGGCACCCGACGAGCTGTTGGCACGGCTTGCCACAGCCGGGCCCACCGCTCTGGTGCGCAACCGGACCGCCCTGGTCGCAGGACTCTACGCCCGCTCGTTGCTGCGCCCCGCCCCGTTCCGCCGAGCGGTCGAGGCGCTTGTCCCAGCCCGCCGGTTCACCGACCTTCGCGTGCCGCTCACCGTGAGCGTGGTCGACCTCGATACCTCCGAGCTGCTTCTCTTCGGGGCCGGCGGCGCCGAGGCGCCACTCATCGACGTGCTCTGCGCAAGCTGCGCCCTGCCGCTGTACTTCCCGGCCACGGTGCTGACCGGGCGCCGCTGCGGCGACGGCGGACTCCGCGGCGTCCTGCCGCTCGAGGCGGCGGCTCGGGTCGTGGCGGAGCCGGTGGTGGCGGTCGACGTCGGGCCGGGATTCGACACGCCGGCGGGCCCACCCGCCCGGGTTCCCGCCGTGGTCCAGGCCCACGACGAGGCGGTCGGCACGCTCATGGCAGCGCACACGGCCGCCCAGCTCGCGGCTTGGCGCGCGGAACCCTCGCGTACCCCGCTCGCCTACATCCGGCCGCGCATCGAGCGAAACGCGACCTTTCAGGTGGAGCGGGTGCGTCGCTACGCGGATGATGGTTACCAGGCGGCGCGCGCGCACTTGACCACCATGTCGTTCCGGGCAAATTCACCCTCATGAGAGCTTCGGAGGCGATGGTCGCAGATCCCCACGTGGCGGTGGCCGGCGCGATGGCCAGCGAGGTGGCGATCATGCTCAAGACCCGCAACATCTCGGTCGTCCCCGTCGTGGACGACCACCGCACCCGCCGGTTTCTCGGCACACTGAGCGACCGCGATCTGGTCACGCGCTGTCTCGCCGAAGGCAAGCACCCGTGGCATACGCGTGCGGACGCGCTCATGCGCACCAACTCGCCGGTGGTGGGCCCCGAGCAGGAGCTCACCGGGTATCAGGTGCGGATGGACCTCGACCCCAACGAGTCGCACCTTCGACCGACCATCACCGTGGTGGACGGCGAGGGTCTGGTGATCGGGTTCATCAGTCATCCCGAGCAGATTCCAGGCGTGGAGATCGTCTGGGGGTAACCATGCCCGAGTTCAAGCTGTTCACTCTGCGCGAAGCCGAGCAGACTCTGCCGCTCGTGCGGCGCATCGTCCACGATCTCACCGCCGAGTATCCCGCCTGGCGGGCTGCCGTGAGCCGGTTCGAGATCCTCACCGGCGGAGCCCGCGCCGACTGGGGTGAGACCCAGGAGCTGGTGGCGGCTCGCGAGGAGGTCACGAGGCATGCCGAGCGCATCAACCGCTACCTCCAGGAGCTCGAGGCCATCGGCTGCGTCTTCAAGGGGTTCGAGGCAGGTCTGGTCGACTTCTATTCGCTGCGGGATGATCGGCCGATCTTCCTCTGCTGGCGGCTCGGCGAGGAGCGCATTACACACTGGCACGAGATCGAGGCGGGCTTTGGCGGTCGTCAGCCCATCGACGCCGCGATCCTGTCCTCCGTAACCGCATGATCCGGGTCTGGCTTTTCCTGCACCTGCTCGGCTTCACCCTGTGGCTCGGCGGCGGTCTCGCCGCCATGGTGGCTGGGGTGGCGGGAAAACAGGAGGAGCGTGCTGGCGTCGGGGCCATCACCAGGGCCCAGGCCTCGATTCACAAGGCAGTGATCGCCCCGGGCGCCCTGCTGGCGGTGCTCTCGGGTCTCATCCTGACCTTTTCGGTTTCGGGCCGTATGGGTCAGCTGGCAGGATTCAGCATCTGGCTCATGATCATGCAGGGTGCCGGGCTGCTGGGCGCGCTGCTGGTATTGCTCATCGGGTTGCCCACCGCGGCCAAGCTGTCCCGACTGGACCCGCTCGGGCCTGGCGGCGCGTACTTCGACGAACTGAGAACGCGGCAGAAGATCGTGAGCTCCGTGGCCGGGACGCTGGCCCTTCTCGCGCTCGTGGCCGGGACGCTCGTGCGGGCGGGGTAATCTCGCGGCCACGGAGGTGAACCCCTGAAATGACGAGGCGGCTCAGGAGCCGAGCACCGCAGGCCACCCGGCTGCCAGATCCTCCCATCGGGGATTGGTCGCCTCGATCAGCCTGATCTTTCGGCGTCGAGTCCAGGCCTTCAGCTGTTTTTCCCTTCGAATCGCGTCCCTAGCCTCACCGGCCGCCTCGACATGTACGAGCTTGGCCGTCGTATGCCGAAAGACGTAGCTGTACGGATCGACGCCGCCACGGTGCTCCGCGATGCGGCGTATCAGGTTATTCGTGACCCCGACGTACAGCTCGCGGGAGTCGCTCGCCAGGATGTAGACGTAGAACGTGCGAGACATGCGCGAGTGTGACGACGACCCATCAACCCGAAATCAACCCGCGCCGTGGTCCCCTCGCCGCGCTCAGGGTGACTCCTACGCGTGCGCAGGTCTTACCCTCCCCGTGACCCGGACGCCAATCACGCCATAGGCGGTCGTCGCATTCCCGTCGCGCACGCGCTTCGCACCGGACACTCTTCGCAGCGCGCCACCCGCGCCGTGCAGACGAGCGCTCCCAGCTCCATGATGGCCTGGTTGAACGCCCAGGCCACCGGCCCGTTCCGTCCGCGGACCAGGGCGGCCCCGGTGGCCCAGAGACGCCGCTCCACGCCCGGGCCGCGCAGCCTCGGGTGGAACGCGCGCCGGATCACGCGGGCCACGTTGGTGTCGATGGCGGGTGTGGCACGCTCGTAGGCGAAGCTCGCCACCGCGCCGGCGGTATAGCGCCCCACGCCGGGGAGCTGCACGAGATGCCCCGGATCCGCCGGGATGGCGCCGTCATGCTCCGTCGTCACCACGCGGGCCAGCCGATGCAGGTGCTCAGCCCGGCGATAGTAGCCGAGACCCGCCCATGCCTCCCGCACGGTCGCCGCGTCGGCCCGGGCCAGCGCATCGAGCGTGGGGTAGCGCTCGAGGAAGCGATGGTAGTAGGCCTCGACCCTCGACACCTGGGTCTGCTGGAGCATGAACTCCGCGACCAGTACGCGGTACGGGTCGCGGGTCCGGCGCCAGGGCAGGTCACGGGCGTGGCCGCGGAACCAGCGGAGCAGGCGACGGCGAAAGTCTGCGGCGCGGGCGGGCGCGGCGAGCCGAGGGGTGGACTTGGCGGGCATGGGGGGTGAAGATAGAATGTCGCCGCGGTAGCCGGCCATGCCGGGGATCGCCGGGCGCCGCCGCCGCCCGCCCGACAACCAGGAGATCCCGCCCGCTCATGGCCACCGAAGTACTTGCCCTTCCCCGTCTCGTCGGCCGCTGGTATCTGAACGCCATCTCCCATGTCGGCCGGGTGGCTATGCTGCTGGCGGACCTGTTACGGAGCCTCAACGAGGTCCGCATCTGGTTGCCGCGGATGTTCACGGAGGCGTGGAACATCGGCGTCGGCAGCCTCTTCATCGTGCTGCTCATCTCGGGGTTCGCCGGCGGCGTCACGGCCCTGCAGGCCCGGTACCAGTTCACCGGCACGATTCCGATCTACTACCTGGCCGGGGTCATCGTCGAGTCGATCGTGCTCGAGCTCGGACCGGTGCTCACCGGGCTCATCCTGGCCGGCCGCATCGGGGCGCGCTACGCGGCGGAGCTCGGCACCATGCGGGTCACCGAACAGATCGACGCGCTCGAGAGCCTGGGTCGCTCGCCGTCCTCGCACCTCATCATCCCGCGGGTGATCGCGGGGCTCATCATGATCCCGGTGCTGACCGTCTTCGCGGACGTAATGGGCATCGGGGCGGGCTGGTTCAGTATGAAGCTGGTCCTGCCCATCAGCGACGCCGATTTCGCCTACGGCGCCCGCACCTTCTGGCGCTCGTTCGACGCCACCTACTCGATCATCAAGGCGTTCTTCTTCGCGGGCTGCATCACGATCATCTCGTGCTACATGGGCTTCAACACCCAGCAGGGCGCGGAAGGCGTGGGGCGGTCCACCACGGGCGCGGTCGTGAGCAGCTCGGTCATGATCCTGCTGCTCGACGTCGTCCTCACCAAGCTGCTGCTCAACCAATGATCGAGCTCATCGACGTCCACAAGAAGTTCGGCAAACAGGTCGTGCTCGACGGTGTGAACTTCAACGTCCAGGAGGGCGAGACGGTCGCGCTGCTCGGGCCTTCGGGCACCGGCAAGAGCGTGCTGCTCAAGCACATCATCGGGCTGATCCATCCCGACAGCGGCACCATCATCGTGGACGACAAGGACGTCGTCCACCTCAAGCGCCACGAGCTGGCCGAGTTGCGGTCGCACATCGGCTACGTGTTCCAGAACGGCGCGCTGTTCGACTCGGACGACGTGTTCGAGAACGTCCGGCTCGGTATCACCGACGACGCCAAGTATCGCGACCTCGAGTATGCCCACGCCCGGGTGGCCGAGTGCATCAAGCTGGTCAACCTCCCGCCGGAAACGGTGGACAAGTACCCGGCCCAGCTCTCGGGTGGCATGCGGAAGCGTGTGGGGATCGCCCGCGCCATCGCGGGCAACCCCAAGTACCTGCTCTACGACGAGCCCACGTCCGGGCTCGATCCGGTGAACGCCGACGTGATCGACGAGCTGGTCCGAAGCCTCGCCGAGACCCTGGGCGTCACGGGCGTCATGGTGACGCACGACGTGCGCGGCGCCTTCCGCACGGCCAATCGGCTCGCGCTCCTCACCGGCGGCAAGATCGTCCAGCAGGGGACGCCGAAGGAGTTTCTGGCCTCGACAGACCCGCGGGTGCAGGAGTTCCTGGAGCGCGACTTCCACAACGCCATCATCGCAGCCTGAGCGAGTCATGGACCTGGCCTACAAGCAGGAAGCCACCGTCGGCACCCTCGTCGTCCTCGCCTTCGTGCTGTTCTTCGTGGGCACCACATGGCTCAGCGGACGCTCGGTGGGGGCGAACAGCGACAAGTTCTACAAGATCCAGTTCCACGACGCGGCGAACCTCAAGGCCAGCTCGGTGGTGCGCATCTCGGGCGTGCCGGTGGGCAAAGTGGAGAAGATCGCCCTGGCCGACGTGGGGAAGGTGGTCGTGTCCGTGAGCCTGCCGGACAAGATCCAGCCCAAGGTGGACGCCTCGGCCTCGGTGGTGGCGGTGGGCTTCGTGGGTGACGCGGCGATCGAGTTCGATCCGGGCCGTGCCGCCGAGCCCCTGCCGCACGACCGCGTCATCCTCGGTACGATGAAGGCCGGCCTCACCGACCGGGCCGGCGAGCTCAGCGACCGGGCGGACAGCGTCCTGCTCGGCGCGCAGACCATCGTCAACCAGAAGACGGCGGACGAGCTCTACGAGACCCTGAACCAGCTGCAGGCGACGCTCAAGGCCACCCAGCGCACCATGGCCATTCTGAGCGATCAGCGGAGCGGTCCGACGGCCGAGCTGACCCGGACGATGGCGTCATTCCGCGCCCTGAGCACCCGGCTCGACAGCACGCTGGCCAACCCGACGCTCGCGCGCACCCTGGGCCGGGCCGACACGCTCACCGGCAACCTGGCGGTCATGACGGCGCAGCTCACCACGACCAGCGCCCGGCTCGACAGCGTACTGGCCAGTGTGAACAGCGGCCGGGGCTCGATCGGAAAATTCGCGACCGACACCGGCTTCTACACCGACATCCGGCAGCTCAGCCAGAGCATGAAGCGGTTGGTGGACGAGCTGCAGAAGCATCCGGGCAAGGTGCCGGTGACGGTGAAGCTGTTCTGACAGGAGAGGGTGGAGAGGCTCGCGTGTAGCCTTCTCCGTCCTCTCCGCCGTTCTTATCCTTCCCGCATGCTTTCCGTCACCTTCCTCGGCACCGGTGCCGCGACGCCGACGGTGGACCGCAACGTGGCCGCGCTTGCGGTGCAACGGGAAGGGGAGACGATTCTGTTCGACTGCGGCGAAGGTACCCAGCGCCAGATGATGCGGTATGGCGTGGGCTTCTCCTTCACCGAAGTTTTCTTCAGCCACTACCACGCCGATCACGTGCTCGGGATCACCGGGCTGCTGCGGACCATGGGTCTTCAGGATCGGAGCGCCCCGGTGACACTGTATGGCCCCCGTGGGGCCGAGCGGGTGCTCGGCGCCGCGATCACGCTGGGGATCGAGCGCAACCGGTTCCCGGTCGAGATCGTTGAAGTGCGCCCGGGAGACCGCCTGTGCCGCGAGGAGTACGACCTCGTGGTGTTCGAGACGGATCATCGGGCGGATACCGTGGGCTACGCGCTGACAGAGCACACCCGCCTGGGCCGATTCAACCCCGAGCGGGCCCGCGCGCTCGGGGTTCCGGAGGGTCCGCTGTGGGGTCAGCTGCACCGCGGCGAGAGCGTGACGCTCGCGGACGGGCGCCAGGTGAGTCCCGCGGAGCTGGTCGGCACACCTCGGCGCGGCCGGACGCTGGTCTATTCGGGCGACACGCGGCCGCACCTGCCCCTGCTCGAGGCGTCACGCGGGGCGGATCTGCTAGTCCACGAAGCCACCTTCGGCGGGGACGAGGCCCTGCGCGCGGTCGAGACCGGCCACAGCACGGCGGCGGAGGCCGCGCGCATCGCGCTCGAGGCCGGCGTGCGCCGCCTGGTGCTCACCCATATCAGCCCGCGCTACACCCGCGATGCCCCCGAGCTCCTGGCGGAGGCCAGGGCGGTCTTTCCGGAGACGACGATCGCACGGGACGGCATGATCGTCGAGGTGCCGTACGCGGACTGAGCCGGCGGCGTCCATTCGATCCACGCCGTCGCGCTACGAGCTGGGGCTGCTGGCGAGCATGGTGGTCCTTCTCGCGTGGTCCGGCATCCATCCGCACGATCGGTTCACCTGGTGGCTCGAGACGGCGCCGATCTTCATCGCTGTCCCGGTCCTGATCTGGCTGTATCCCGGGCTCCGCCTCACCCCGCTCACCTACGGCCTCATCTGGATTCACTGCCTGGTCCTGATGGTCGGCGGGCACTACACGTACGCCAGGGTGCCGCTGGGCTTCTGGATGGAGGGGTGGTTCGGGTTTACCCGGAACAACTATGACCGGATCGGGCATCTGGCACAGGGCTTCATCCCGGCGATGGTTGCCCGGGAGATCCTGATCCGCCGATCCCCCCTTCGCCGCACCCGCTGGCTCCCATTCTTCGTCGTGTGCTTCTGCCTCGCGTTCAGCGCGCTCTACGAGCTGATCGAGTTCTGGACGGTCATTTCGACCGGCGCGGCGGCCACCGACTTCCTCGGGACCCAGGGCGACCCCTGGGACACGCAGTGGGACATGCAGCTCGCCCTCATCGGGGCGGTATTGTCGGTGCTGCTCCTGTCCCGAATCCAGGATCGGCAGCTGGCTGCCCGTTGGCCGGGTGACCCCGAGAAGCCCGCCCCGGCCGCTCCCCCTCCTTACGCCGGGCCCGGTCGAACGGTATCCTAGAGACGACGGCAGGACGTCTCTAAACGGATTTACGCCATGCGTTTCGCCCACCTGCTAGCCCTCCCGGTCACCGCCCTTGTCTTCACCGCCTGTAATGGCGGGGACCTTCAGCTTCCTCCCGGAGGCCCCGGGGTCCAGGTCCAGCTGGTGGATGGCAATGGACAGTCGGGCGATCCCGGCGCCGCGCTGGGCAATCCCCTCGTCGTGCGCGTGGTCGACGAGGAGGGGACCGGCGTGCCGGGACGGATCGTGAGCTGGGTAATCTCGGAGGGGGGCGGGTCCACGTCACCGCAGCGAAGCGCGACGGATGACAACGGCCAGGCCCAGGCGCAATGGACCCTGGGACCCGCACCTGGGACCAATACGCTGGCGGCAACCGTGGATGGCGTAGGCTCGGTCGACTTCACCGCCACGGCCCGCGGCGCGGGCGGCACGCCGAGCGCGAGCCAGTCGGAGCTCACGTCGGACCAGAATTCGATTCCGGCCGACGCGGGTACCGCGACCATCACGGTCGTGGTTCGCGACGACGCCGGCGCGCCGGTCGAGGGAGCCACGGTTGCGTTGCAGGCCACCGGTGACGGCAACACGATCACGCAGCCGGCCCAGTCGACCGGTGCCGACGGGACCGTGACTGGAACGCTCCAGAGTCACGTGCCCGGTACCAAGACGATTTCGGCCACGGTGAACGGAAGCGTCACGCTGGACGCCACCGCACAGATCCAAGTCACCGGCGCGCCGACCGGCACGCGGATCGAGCTGTCGGAGGGCGACGGCCAGAGCGCTCCCGCCGGTGCCGCCGTGGCGGTGCGCCCCGCGGTGCGCGTCCTGGACGGACAGGGCCAGCCGGTTGCAGGCGTGGCGGTGACGTTCGTGGTGACCGCAGGTGCCGGGCAGGTGGGCGGGGCGAATCAGGTTACCTCAGCGGACGGCATCGCCCGGGTGGACTCCTGGACGCTCGGCGCCACGCCTGGCACCAACACGCTGGAAGCTCGGGCGCCGACGGCGCAGGGAAGCCCCATTGTGTTCACCGCGGAGGGAACCTCGAGCGGCAGCGGTGTCGACCATCTGGTGTTCGTGACCCAGCCGCCCTCGAACGTCTCCAAGGACAAGTCGTTCACCGTGCGCGTGGCGATGGCGGACGCGAGCGGTACGACCGTGCCGCTCTCCGGCATCACCCTTTACGTGGCGCTGTTCGAGGAAGGCGACGAGGATGGAATTTCCCGCAACAAGCATATCGAGGGAAATCGGTTCGAGCCCACCCACGATGGCGTCGCCGAGTTCCACATCGGGATCGACAAGCCAGGGTCATGGCGGCTCCGAGCTTTGTCCGACGAGCTGCCCGGTTTCGGGCCGGACGGGTCGAAGCCGCACGTGTTCAGCGACCCGTTCACGGTTTCGAAGTGAGGTCAGAGGCTTGAGGAAAATGCAAAAAGTCTGGCGCCGCCGGCTTGGCAGGGCATGGGCAGCGGCGCCCTGAGCGTGCAGATCGCTGCACTTTTGAGTCCATTTCGGTTGGAAAACTCCCAATAGAACATGTAATTCCAGCCATTTGGGCCCAAGTCCCATCCGGGCCCGGCTCTTGCCTGCGCCTTCACCCCGGCCTGCCCCATCGGGGGTGGCTCCCCCCATCAATCGCGTATAGTCGAGACCCGTACCCCTCGCCCGAGAGCGTCCGTCATGACGTACACCTTCAAGCTGTCCCGCAGGATCGCTCGTCTGCGAGCCATCGGACTGGCCGCCGCCACCGTCGCCTTCGCCGCATGCAGTAACACGGATACTCTCGATCCTTCACAAGACAATCCAGCCGCCGGCGGCAGCACGGCGGCGCCCGCCCCCGAGCTCTCCAATTCGAGCTTCGCCGGCGGCATTCCGTTCGGGCTCTTTGCGCAGCCGACGGAACTGTTCGGCAGCGTGTACAACGGGGCCAAGGAAACCGTGTCCCCGGACCTCCTCAACTCTACGCTGGCGGCGATCAAGGCACGCGGCGGCAGGGTCGTGCTGATGATGGCCGGCTCGGAGGTCAACTACAAAGACGCCAGCGGGCACTTCAGCTTTTCAATGTGGAAGCAGCGGATCGATCGCTTCCGCGGCGTCAACTTCGATTCGTACATCACCGATGGCACGATCATCGGCCACTACCTGCTGGACGAGCCGCAGGACCCCACCAACTGGAACGGGGTGCCGGTGACAGCCGCGACGGTGGACCAGATGGGCCAGTACAGCAAGCAGCTCTGGCCCAAGATGGCTACCCTGGTGCGGACCGAGCCCAAGTTCTTCCCGTCTGCTCCCAAGTACGTGGACGCGGCATGGGCCCAGTACGTGGCCCGGTTCGGCAACGCGAGCGACTACATCCAGAAGGTCGTGAATGACGCGAAGGCGCGGGACATGCAGCTGGTCGTCGGGCTGAATCTGCTCGACGGAGGCACGCCCAACCTCAGCCAGATGACTCCGACCGAAGTCGAGAGCTACGGCAGGACGCTGCTGAGCAGCACCTATCCGTGCGCGTTCATCAGCTGGAAGTACAACTCCTACTTCCTCACGAGCACCATGGGCACCGTGATGAGCAAGCTGCGCGGCCTGGCGCAGAACCGGGGCACGCGGAGCTGCCTGTCGGGGTCGACCGTGGCCCCGCCGCCGCCCTCCGACACCACGCCTCCGCCGCCACCGCCTCCGCCGCCGGATTCGACCCCGACGTCGCAGCCAGGACAGACGCCGTCCGGGACCGCGCTTGCCTTCGGGGTGTTCCAGGCGCCCACGAGCACCTATTCGAATCGGTGGACCGGCAGCGTCTACCGGGCAGATCCGAGCACGGTGATGAGCCGCCTGTCCGACGCCCAGGCCAACGGGCTTCGGAGCGTCGTCAACCTGGCGCGTCCGGGGAAGGTGAAGAATGCGGACGGCACGTTCAACCTCACCAAGTGGAAGGCCGAGGTGGATCAATACCGGCCACTGGCGCTCGGCCAGTACGTCGGGAGCAAGACGCTGTTCGCCCACTTCCTGGTAGACCAGCCAAATTGCGCCAGCTGCTGGGGCGGGAAGGCGATTCCGTGGGAGACGGTGGAGGCGATGGCCAAGTACAGCAAGTCCATCTGGCCGGGCCTTCCGACGGTTGCCAAGGTCGCACCGTCGCTGCTGGCCAAGGCGAGCTTCACGTGGAGCTATCTGGATGCGGGATGGGCCACCTATAACACGCGGCAGGGCGACCTGCGCACCTACCTGGCGAACGAATCCAAGGCCGCCAGCGGCGAGCGGCTTGGATTGATGGTCGGTCTCAATCTGCTCGACGCCGCCGGCGTGAACACGGCTCCCATGACCGCGAACCAGATCATGCAGCTCGGCACCATCGCGGCCAAGTCATCGGGCGTCTGCGCACTGGTCGGGTGGCAATACGACGCGTCCTACGTGGGACAGTCTGGTATCCGTGCCGCGCTGGACTCGGTGGCGAAGGTGGCGAAGTCGCGCAGCGTCGCCTCCTGCGTCGTCAACTGATCACCTCGGCATAGCTCGGCACATTCGCTCAACGGGAAGGGGACGGGCATCTGGCCCGTCCCCTTCGTCTATGGATGCAGGTCGCCGAACAGAGGTCTTGGCCCGCATGGTAGATTTCGGTATGAAGATGAATCGACTGCTGTTTCGTGGGGCGGGGGTCACGGTGCTGACGATCGGCGCGCTCGCCGGATGCGGGCGCGAGCAGGCTCAGGGTCGCCGGGTCGCGAGCTCGAAGCCGGCGGCGCACGCCCCGGCGCATCCGGCGGACACGGCGCCGACCGTCCGGCCCTGGGTCGCCAAGCCCATCGTGGTCGAGCCGGATCCGAAACTCGCCCGGACGGACTCGCTCGCTGGCCGGACGCCGAGGCTCGCGTCCGAGGCTCCCAGCGACTCGGCGGTTCACGACTCGTCAATGGCCGGCGCGCCCGCCAAGCGGGCAGCAGCCAAGCTCGGGCCGGGTGAGCGGCGGCGCTACGCGCTCACGCCCACTGACTCGGCGCGCTGGCCGGTCAAGGGGCCGGCACTGCTGCCCGGCTCCCTGCTGCCCGAGAACCGCATCATCGCCTTCTACGGCAACCCCAAGTCGTCACGCATGGGGATCCTCGGGGAGCTCCCCCCCTCCGAGATGCTGCCCAAGCTCGAGCGCACGGCGCACGAGTGGGCCAAGGCCGACCCGGGGCGGAAAACGCTGCCCGCGCTACATCTCATAGCCACCGTTGCCCAGGGCGCCCCCGGGGCCGCCGGGAAGTACCGGCTTCGACACTCGGACCAGCTCATCGAACAGGTACTCGGGTGGGCGGAGGAGCGCGGTTGGCTCGTGTTCCTCGACGTGCAAATCGGCCACAGCACCGTTCCGGACGAGCTCCCCCATCTGGTGAAGTACCTCGAGCGGCCGTACGTGCACCTGGCGCTCGACCCGGAATTCGCCATGAAGCTCGGCGGGGTTCCGGGGCGCCGCATCGGCACTCTCGATGCGGAGGACGTGAACTACGCGGTGCGGCTGCTGGCGGGAATCGTCGATCGCGAGAAGGTGCCGCCGAAGGTGCTCGTCGTGCACCGGTTCACCCAGCGGATGCTGACCAATCACGACAAGATCCAGCTGGATGCGCGGGTGCAGGTGGTGGTGGACATGGACGGATTCGGGGCGCCGTACCTAAAGGAGGACGCGTACAAGTTCTTCATCGTCCCCGAGCCGGTGCAGTATACCGGGTTCAAGCTGTTCTTCAAGAACGACAAGCCGATGATGACCCCCTCGCAGGTGCTCAAGCTGTGGCCGGTGCCGTCGTATATCCAATACCAGTAAACGGCTCACCGCTTTCCAACTTCCGCCACCTTCACGTCCGACTTCTCCCATACCTTCCTGAACTGCTTCTCGACCGCAGCCGCCTCGCGGGTGCGGCCCTGCGCCTTGAGCGCCTCCGCCAAACCGTGGAGCGACCAGCCGTTGTTCGGATAGCGCACCAGGTCCTGCCGATACGCGCGCTCGGCGTCCCTGGGGCGACCCGCCGCGAGCAGCACCGCGCCGAGCGGCTGGCGCAGGGGGATGGCCCACGCCGTCGGCTCGTCGTACACCAAGTCATCCTCGATGGCGATGCCTGCCCGGAAGCCCCGCACCGCCTCGTCGACCCGGCCCCGGCGAGCGGCGATGTCGGCCGCGAGATGGTGCTCGGCCACTTGCAGCAGTGCTCGACTCGAGTTGAGGTTGGCCGTCTGCTCGGGTGGGATCTTCGCCGCGATGGCACCGACGCTGTCGAGCGCCACCGCCGCCGAATCGAAGTGCCCCTTGGCCGCGTGCGCCAGCCCTCGCGCGTAGTACCAGATCCCGGTGGTGTAGCGCAGGTCGGGCTCGGGGGCGGGCTCCGCCAGCGCGTCGTTCCAGCGCGAGAACCGCACGAGCGTGAACAGCGCTACCGGCGAGTAGTACTCGAACGGCGGGATCATGCGCACGACCTCGATCGGCACCTTCGACTGAATGGTGCGGGCCGCGGCCAGCGCCTCCGTGCTCCGGCCCGTCATGTTGAGGGCCTCCCACATGACATGGTAATTGTGTGGCACGTAGCCAAGGGGATACACGCCGGTCGGGTGCCTGGCGTCGAGGTATTCCTGGTCCGCGTGCACGGCCATCGCGTTATGCTCGACCGCATCTTCCCACCGGCCAAGACGCATGTAGATGTGGGTGGGCATATGGACCAGATGCCCCGCCCCCGGCATCAAACTCCCGAGCCGTTCGGCACAGGGCACCGCCCGTCCCGCGAAATTCGACGCCTCTATCGCGTGGATGTAGAAGTGACACGCGCCCGGGTGGTCCGGGTTCCGCTTGAGTACCCCTTCGAGGATGGTCACCGTCTGCAGCGTGCTGGGCGCCAGCGGCTTCCCCGCATTGGTCCAATAGTGCCAGGGCCTGAGATCCATCAGCGCTTCCGCGTGAAGCGTCGCAGCGTCGTCGTCCGCCGGATAGCGGCGAGCGACCTCCCCAATCGCGCCGGCCCACGCGGAGTCGAGGCCGGTCCGATCGGCCGCGGTGACCGGCACGTATCGCGTCGCCAGCGCCTTGATGTAGGCCTGCTCGCGTCGGGTCGCCGCGGGCGCGAGCTTGACCGCGTGCTGCAGCGCGTTCCAGGCGGGCTGCACGGCGGCCGTGTCCATCGGCACGTTGATGTTGGGCCCAAGCGCGTAGGCGATTCCCCACCAGCACATGGCACACGTGGAATCCTGGCGCGTGCCCTCCCGGTAGGAATTGATCGCCTCGTCGTGGTTGAACGCGTAGGTGAGCCGAAGGCCCTGGTCGAAGTATTGCTGCGCCACGGACGACCGGGTGGTGATGGCCATGTGGTAGCGTCCCAGGTTGTCATACAACGGCGTGCGCCCGCCGACCGACGAGTCGGCGGCCATCGGCATTGCATGATCGTGTGCCCCGGTCTCCTGGGCCGCCACTGCTCCCGCTTCCGCCACCGCTGCCAGCAGCGCTACAACCAGCCGTGTGCCGCGCATCGTAGTCCCCCTTGGCGTTGTCCTTTCCCGACCTCCCGCCAAACCTATGCTCCGCGCGCCGCTTGTACTTCTCCCGAGCGGCTGATGGGCGACGACTTCGCCATGGCCGACACCGGGCGTGGCGGCTCGGTCCGCCGTGCCCGGCGGCCCATCAGCCGCCCCACCGCGCCTCCGGTCACCAGCGCGAGGCCCTCGAGCGCCAGGCCCACCATCTCGAAGCCCGCCGGACCGACCGTGCGCCGATCTCCGCGGCCTCCGCGCTCAGGCGCTTGGCCTCCGCGGGATCCCGATGGACCATGAGCGCGAAGTGCGCCTTGGTATACGCCGTGCTCGCCGCACCGGGGCAAATCTTCCAGCAGCCGCTCGGCGGGGCGGATCCAACCGTTGGCGACGGCGAGCTCGCCCTGGTAGTCGGCGTAGCCGCTGGCGAGCCACGTCGTCGCCGCGCGCGGCCCTGCGTGGTCCTGCCGTCGAACGGAAGGCGCGGTACGCCTCCTCGCGGGAGGCGATGGTGGTTGGAAATTCCTCGAGCCACCACGCCGCCGTGCCGCAGCCTTCCAGCGCCTCGGGCGAGACATTGTCCTCGAGCGCCGCCCTGAGCAGCGCGACGCGTGCTGCCATGCGCCGCGCGCAGGCGCGGCACGTCCCGCCTCAAGCGGGTCGGTAGGTGTGCGGTCGGCGATGGTGGCCAAGGGGCGCTCCGGCTGCCCGGCCCCGGAAAGCTACCGAGGTGACGGCCGTTACGGCATCACCGAGCCCCGCGGCGATAGTCTGGTGGGGTCCTTCACATGGAGCCTCGATGGCTGGCAGAACCAAACGGCTGGCGAAGGCCGCTGTCATGCTTGCGACGAGCGCGGCGGTGCAGAAGGCTGTGCGGAAGGCCGCGGCCAATCCGAAGGTGCGGAGGAAGGCCGCCAAGATCGGCGCGGCGGCGCGGGCCAAGGCCCTTGCCGCTGGAAAGGCCGCCGGGCGGCACGCGGCGCGGCTCACGGAAGACGCCGGGAAGCGCGTCGAGAACAAGCTGCGCGGACCACGGAAGGCGGCCGGCAAGAAAATCAGGCGGGTGGCCAAGATCGTGGCCGGCTGACCACGAACGTGAGGGAGTGCAAGGCCAACGGCGCGTCCTCGGACGCGCCTTCTTGTTGGACGAAGTTGTGATCTCCTCCGTTCACCTCGTGCCTACGGACGGCCGAACCGGAAGAGCTCGGCATCGGGACTCGGGCGCTCGAGGAACAAATCCAGCAGAATTCCGGCCGCAATCCAGCTGAACGTGATCCCGTTGCCGCCATAGCCGAGCGCGAAATACCCGTGAGGGAATTGGCGGACGCTGCCGATGTACGGCAAGCCGTCGGCGGTTTCGCCAAAGGTCCCGCCCCAGCGCCAATCGACGCCCGCGTTCGCCGTCGGGAACATTTCACGGAAACACCGTTCCAGCTTGTCGGTCTGACGCCGCAGTACACAGGACCGTTTGTGCGCGGTGGCAAACGGCGTGTCGGCGCCACCCACGATCGCCCGGCCATCGCTGGTGGTGCGCGCATACAGGTAGGGGCGCGCGGTTTCCCAGATGAGACAGCGATCCTCGCCCCAGCCTTCGATCGAACCCGCCGGCTCGGTCGCGAGCGCGTAGGTGCTGTAGAGGCGGACGATATCGGCGTCCAGGAATTCGGGCGTCTCGTAGCCGGTGGCGAAGACCACGCGGCGGGCGCTCACCTGGGGGCCTGGCGCGACCTCAAGCTCGACGCCGTGTCGATCGCACGCGTAGCTCGTCACCGGTGTCCGATCGTAGACCTCGAGTCCCGACGCCACGGCTTCCCGGAGCAGCTTGTGGGTGAGTTGATAGGCGTCGACCTCACCCGCCACGGGCGAGAGCAACGCGGCGGGCCGGGAGAAGGAAAACCGCTCCCGAATGTCGCGCTCCGTCAGGAAGTCCACCTCGATCCCGGCCGCGCGCCGGGCAAGCTGCTCCTGGCGGAGCATCCGGGGGTCACGGCGGCGGCTCGCGAGGTAGAGGCTGCGCGCGCTCCGCCACTGGCAGCCGTCGCCGGACGTGGTCGCGAGCGCCTCGATGCCACGTACCGCGTCCAGGCACAGGCGGTAGCTCCGGACCGCGTGATCGCTTCCGACCCGCTCGATGAGATCGATGAGGTGCGTATCGATCTCGTATTGGATGAGGGCAGTCGTCGCTGCGGTACTACCGCGCCCGACCTCGTCAGCCTCGAGCAGGACCGTGTGGATGCCAGCGAGCGCGAATCGATGGGCGACCAGAGCCCCCGTGATCCCACCGCCGATCACGGCGAGATCGCACCGGAGATCCCGCTGGAGCCGGGGGTAGACCGCTGGGAGGCCGACGACGGTCGGCCAGAGCGGGGTGCCGCTGGTGAGGTCCATGGCCGCAAGGTAGGCCGAACTGCCTGTATGACGCGGTGATACCGTTCACCGGGGGCATGACGCGCCGGAATCTGGCCGGGAGCCGGCGGGCGGCCCCTGTCGGAGATGCTAACCCCCGATGGCGGCTGCCGTTATGGAGCGTTGACGGAAATCCTCCCGGGGACTAGCTTTCCGCCTCGCGGGAGAACCCCCGGGGCTGTAGCTCAGCTGGGAGAGCGCTGCAATCGCACTGCAGAGGTCAGGGGTTCGATCCCCCTCAGCTCCATGACAATCGAGAGCAGTACTGCCCCTTGGTGTAACTGGCAACACGCCTGACTCTGGATCAGGAGAGTCCTGGTTCGAGCCCAGGAGGGGCAACTGGATGGCCCAGCGCGACGTCAATTGCGCTGGGCCATTTTCGTCGGCTCACCCGCGCACCGAATACCGCTCGAACGCAGTCACCCGAGTAACCACGCAGCTCTCGGAGATCCCGCCGTACACGCTCTCCTCGAGCCAGGCGAGCTCGCGCTCGAGGTCCGACTCCGACACGTCGGTGTACCACGCCTTCGGCCGGCCGTCGTTCCCATCGTTCCAGCGGTAGCCGCTCGCCTTGAGCTTCTCCTTGCACTCGAACGGGCTCCCCACGGCCCAGACGCGACAGGTGGGGCGCCTCGCCGATTCGAGGAGCTGGGCGAAGGGGAGCGTGCCCGTGGGACCGCGACTCGCGAGTACGTGGATGCCCACGCGACAATCGTCTATGGCCCGATGAGCATCGAAGAATTCGCCGGCCATGGTCAGCAGGATGTACTCGAGC
>JBQCGH010000076.1:0-5067 GCA_051955835.1 Gemmatimonadales bacterium | reverse complement strand
ACTCCTGGAGCAGCTTGATGACGATCAGTTGGCTCTGGAGAGTCCGGTTGATTGTATCGTACAGGTAGGTTCCGCCAAGCCTGAGTACCCGCGCGGTTTCCCTGATGACCTGCGGGACATCGTTCACGTGCTCCAACACATCGCAGCAATAAACGACATCGAAGCTTTCGTCCGCAAAGGGGAGCGCCTCCCCCGGAGCACATTGGTATCCTATCGCGAGCCCTTGGCCGGCCGCATGCATCCGCGCCACCGCGAGTGACTCCGCCGACGGATCCACTCCCTGTACAACACAGCCCAGGCGGGCGAACGCCTCGGCCAGGAGTCCCCCGCCACAGCCGACATCCAGGACGTGGAGGCCGACCGGGGCGAGCCGCATCTCCTCAACGAGCACGCGCCGCATGTAGCCGAGCCGGGCAGGATTTAACGCGGCGAGCACGTGCAGGAGGCCGGCCTCGTCCCACCAACTGTCGGCCATGCGATCGTACACGGCGTTGTCCACAGGCACCGCCGCCTACCCCGCCGTGGTTGCCCTGGCCACGGCCACGGTCGCGCCGGGCGCGAGCAGCACGTCGCAGTACTCGAAGCGGCCACCCCGCCGTACCCGCTTGCCAGCAATCAGCGCCAGCGGGTCGGCGAAGGGCGGCCCTGCATACACGCAGGTGTGGAACTCGCCCCGCTCGCCACAGGGATCCACGGTCTCGGGCAACTCCGCCAGCAGCGCCGCATCGAATTCCCGCCCGGCGAACTGCCCATCCAGCTGGGTCGTGTCCACACAGGTGAGGATCGCCCGATGGCCGGTCTGCACGAAGTGCCGCGCCAAGGCCGCTGTGTCCTCACCCCAGAGCGGAAACAACCCGACCCAGCCCAACGAGTCCAGCAGCGTCTCACGATAGGCCCGGACGTCGCTGAGGAAGAGGTCGCCGAAGCCAACGTGCCGCACACCCGGCCACCGCTCCTGCGCCGCGCGCAGGGCGAGCGCGAAGGCCGCTTCGTAATCCGCGTTGCTGCAGCCAGAGGGAATAGACGCTTCGATGAGCGGCAGCCCGAGAGCACTGACCTGCGCCTCGAGCACCGCTCGGCGAACGCCGTGAATGCTGATGCGGTCGTACCCTCGGGTAATGGTCGTCAGAAGCGCCACGACTCGGAACCGCAGATCTGCGCGTAGTGCTGCCAAGGCCAGCGTACTGTCTTTCCCGCCGCTCCACGCGAGTACCACATCTATCATGGCAGGCCTCGAGATGCCAGCCGCGTGCCCAGGAAACCCCGCTCGCTACTCGACACGGGTGTATGTGAGCTGAAGATCCGGCTCCCACCGGTCGCCACGATTCATCTCGCCCTGTCCCACCATCCGCTTGCCCCCATCGGCCAGGCGAGCATGAAATCGTTGGGAGAAGTCAGGCGTGTCACGCCACCACTCCCACTCGTCGCTGCGCAGGGCTACGATGTAGCGGCGCGAGACCCCTCGCTCGTCGAAATACAACATCGAACATTCCTTGGAATCGCCGTCAGTACCCAAGATCGCGATACCGCTTGGCACCTCCGGTTCATCGATCTCCGAGCGCATGACGAGGAAAGCCCCGCCCTCGGACCAGGCGAAGCTGGTGCGACCATGAAGAGTCTTGCCGGGCAACATGGGATGGGAGCCTTCGGTGCGCCACTCACCGATCAGGAACTCCAGGGGCTGTAAGGCCGGGTTCGGAATGGCGGCTTCAGAACCGATCGTAACCATGCGATGAGGTCCCATCATGGAAATGGTGAGCCGAAGGCACCACCTGCTGGCTGTGGCGGAGCCGAATGCGCATCACCTTATCGGCTGCGTGTGAGGTTTACGACGCAGGCGCGCGCGGATCCCTCCCGGAATCGCGCCGATGCTCGTACTGGAGTAGCCCGCTCGCAATGTCCCGGCCGATGAGGGCAAAGCCGGCCTTCCTCAGCACCCCGATCGAAGGCACCAGTGTCGCGTAAGTCGTGGCCATGACCGCTCGCACCGTCGCGTCGGCGAACGCCCGGGTCGTCAGGGCCCGGACCGCCTCGGTCGCGTAACCTCGACGCTGATATTCTGCGGCGATCGCATAGCCGATCTCGACAACGCCCTCGGCGGAAGGCGGGCCGAGATAGCCCGCGATTCCAAGGAGCTCACGCGGTGCAGCCGGGACCGCCGTTCGCAGCACCAGGTAATACAGCGTCCAGGCATGACTGGCCGGGTCGCGCTCCAGCCGCCGGTGGAGTCGCTCGAGATCGTCCGGCTCGAAGACGGGCGGTGGCCAGGATGCCGGGACTCGCACGCGCAAGGCACGGCCGACCGCGTCCCGCCCCTGCACCTCGGCGTCGCAGAGTTTCGTGGTCAGCGGAATGAGCTCGAGCCGCTCAGTGATCATCCGCGCGAGCCTTCGTTCACCGGCCCGGACCCGGCGCGTTGGGTCCGCACGGAGCGCCGCAAACCTTGGCCTGAGGGCTCCGTCTGTGTGTTATGCCGCATGGGTCGACCACTACCGTATGAAGCCGGCTTCACCCACCACATTCGAGCGGGCCGCCTACAAGGTAATGACCTTCGGTGCCCCCACTTCTTCGACGGGCAGCGTGAGCAGCGCGCCGAACTCTTGGCCGATCTCGGCGCCCGCACGGAACTCCGTGAGCGCCAGCGCGATGTTCGGGGTGCCGGGGCGGCCCACCAGCCAGACCACCTCGTTCGGGCGACCAGCGTTGGGGGTCGTGGAGACCAGGCCGGACCGGAACTCCACGCGGACGGCCGAGAACCGGTCCAACGCGTACGTACCGCTCGGGCCGGGAAGCACGATGCCGAGCAGCACGTTCGGTGCGACCACCACCTGATCCGCGGTCAGCGTGCCGACGGAGCCTTCCTGAAATCGAATGAACACCCGGGTGAAGCCGAAAACGACAACCTCGAACGGCACCAGGGCCAGCGCCTTGCCCCACTCATGCGTGACGAGGAGCGTGTACAGGATGCCAAGCACCAGCACCGCGTTGAGTCCGAACGCGCCCTTGAGAATTTTCCGCCAGATGTTGCTCGTGTCGAAATGATAGGGCAAGGTGATCGCCACGACTCCTCCAGCGCTGATCGATCGCTATCGCTTGTGTCTCTCCGCATGATCGAAAGGTTGCCGCGCCTCGGCGTATCGTCCGCTTGGGCAGATTGAGCGGCTGACCTATGGCGCGTCTATGCCCTTGGGCGCCCTGACACGGCATGATGGTGTGGCAGCGCGCCAGAGCCGTCGCCTCGGAGCGCGCCGGTCGCTCACTGCTGCCAGGCCGCACGCCGGGTGACGAAGTACCCCGCCATCCAC
Organism: Gemmatimonadales bacterium; assembly: GCA_051955835.1. GTDB lineage: Bacteria > Gemmatimonadota > Gemmatimonadetes > Gemmatimonadales > GWC2-71-9 > CAVVWJ01. The sequence continues at coordinate 1,762 of JBQCGH010000076.1, read as the reverse complement.
CAGTCGTACGCCGCGCAGAACACCCCGTACGCGAGCGGTATGCCCGTGAACGGCCGTGCGCCGCCTGCTCCGGCTTCTAGGTGCACCCCGATTTCGTGGACCAGGTCCCAGCCCCCGTGGAGGGCGTACCCCAGCACGACGAGCGCGGGAAACTGGAGGCCCAGCAGCCCGAGCACCGCGAAGAGCGCCACTGCCCACGACTCGGACCTGAGCGTCGACCAGTCGCCGAAGTACGCCAGGAAGGCCAGGTACATCGCGGCGATTGGAATCAGCAGCAGCGCGAAGGCGGTGTGCTCTACCCGCGGCGAGAACCGTGAGCGGCTGATCGTCACCGACCCGATGGCCGCCAGCACTCCAATAACCAGGTACCAGATGAGGATCGCCGCCAGTGCCATGACCGCCTCGGGAGGTGACTGGTGGATTACGTCTCATGACCGGAGAACTCCGGAGCTCGACGGGCGCGCCTCAGAAGCGCTGGAGATCCGCAGCGATGGTCACGGGCCCCGAGAATGATCGCCGGATATCGGCGAGGATTCGATCGTCCGGAACCCGCCGCCCGTTGTGATAGACCACGAGGAGTTTGGGCCGCGCTCGCGCGGCCAGCTCGCCGAGTTGCAGGGCGGTCGTATGGTAGGCACGGACATAGGCCGCCCATTCGGCGGCGGAGCGATTGCCGGGGTGCTTCGTCGAATCCGAGGGCTGCACTTCATGGATGAGCACGTCGACTCCCGCCGCCATCCGCACGAGCTCCTCGCTTGGCCGCGTGTCGCCCGAGAACACGATGCTTCGGCCGGGGCTGTCGAACCGGTAGCCGTACGCTTCCCGCCATTCGCCATGTTTGACCTTGAACGCGGTGACGCGCACGCCGCCACTGTCGTAGACGACGCTCGGGCCTATCTCTCGCACCGCAACTCGGTACCCGCCTCGTGATTCGTGTTCGAGACCGTCCGTGCGATTCTGAATGTCTTCGCGGAACGCCTCGTACAGGTGCTGCGTCATGGCGGCCAGGCCGTGCGGTCCGTAGACCGGGAACGGCCGGGTGCGCCCCATCACCCACGACGTGAAGATGAGGTCGGCCAGGCCGAGCACGTGATCGCTATGGAGGTGTGTGATGAAGACCGCGCTGACGCCGTCGGTCGGCAACCCCGCCCCGGCGAGTCGCCGCTCGACCCCCACGCCCGCATCGACCAGAAAGACCCGGTGGCCTACTACGACGGCACTCGCCGGTCCCCAGAAGTCCGGCGTCGGCCGGGGGGTGCCTGTCCCGAGCATCACCACCACGGGAGTGCGCCCTGCCCCGGTCCGCGCACCCTGCGCCTCGGCTACGACAGCACCCCGACACAGGAGGACGACCGAGAGCCCCAACGTCGCGCTGATCCCGTTCACGATGGAAGGTCTCCGATGTGCCGTGCTGTTGTGCCCGGGATCTTGGCCGCATCGCGCCCGCGACTGCCTGCGCGGGCCACGGAGCGGCCGGCTACCACACACGGGGGACGAGACGATACGGCACGCGGGCCACGTACGCGCTGTAGCCGGGGAGCGTCCTCCGCAATGTCGCTTCTTCGACCACAATCCTGGCGAGCAGCGCAAGCAGGACAACGAAAAGCGTGAGGAGACTCGCGTAGCTCTTGAGCCACAGCGCGAGGCCCGCATAGAAGAGCAGCAATCCGAGATAGAACGGGTGGCGGACGCGTGCGTAGAGACCGGTGTCGACCAGCCGTTGGGCACGGTCCGACTGGTCTTCGACGATCGGTATGGCGTA
>JBQCGH010000075.1:0-6234 GCA_051955835.1 Gemmatimonadales bacterium | reverse complement strand
GGCCACCGATATAGATTCCGCAAAGGCTCGTCGTTCGAGCCCCACCGCCATTACCGCAACCGGGAGCGTCTATGGCCACCAGAAAGAAATCGAGTCGCCGATACGGGAAGGGCGCGAGCAAGCGGGTCGAGAGCGCAATGCGCCGCCGAAAGAAAGGCACGCTGCGGCGGGGCAAGGGGGGGCACGGGGGCAAGGTGAAGAGTCGCAAGCAGGCGATCGCCATCGGGCTCTCCGAGGCGCGCAAGAAAGGCGCAAAGGTCCCACGCAAGAAGAGCAGTCGCAGGAAGAGCAGCAGCAAGAAAAGCAGCAGCAAGAAGAGCAGCCGAAAAAAGAGCAGTTAGGTCTCCTCTGGCGGCGGCACCCATCGTTGCTCCAGGCGCGCGGCGAGGCTTCTCCCGCGCGCCGCGGCCCCGCCTCCATCCTCGGATCCGTGATCTCCATTCATATCCGATGCCCGACCCGCCCGCGCAGGTACACGCCGGGTCGTAGCCTCGCGGCGTCCATTGGTCTACTCTCCCCCGAATAGCCCCGGCCGTCCTGCCGATACGCCGAGGTCGACATTGCCGCACCGGACCCGAAGGAGCATTGGGATGAGGCATCTCGATCCTGAATACCGCGAACGAATGCACGCCTACTGGCGGGCCGCGAACTACCTCTCGGTTGGCCAGATCTACCTCAAGGACAACCCGCTGCTGGAGCGTCCGCTCACCGTAGAGGACATCAAGCCCCGTCTGCTCGGTCACTGGGGTACGACGCCGGGACTCACCTTCATCTATACCCACCTCAACCGGCTGATCGTGGAAAACGACCTCGACATGATCTACGTCACCGGACCCGGGCATGGTGGCCCTGGGATCGTGGCCGAGACCTATCTCGAGGGATCGTACAGCGAGATCTATCCGCGGGTGACGCAGGATCGTGAGGGACTGCGCATCCTGTTCCGACAGTTCTCCTGGCCCTATGGCATCCCGAGCCACACCGCCCCCGAGACGCCAGGCTCCATTAACGAGGGTGGCGAGTTGGGCTACTCGCTGCTGCACGCCTACGGGGCGGCCTTCGACAATCCGGACCTGATCGTGGCGTGCGTCGTGGGCGATGGCGAGGCGGAGACCGGCGCGTGCGCCACGAGCTGGCACTCGAACAAGTTCCTGGATCCGGCGCGGGACGGCGCGGTGCTTCCCATCCTGCATCTCAACGGCTACAAGATCGCCAATCCCACCGTGCTGGCCCGAGTGACGCCCCAGGAGCTGCAGGCGCTGTTCGAAGGGTATGGCTATGGGCCGTACTATGTCGAAGGCGACGATCCCGCCCTCATGCACGATCTGATGGCGTCGACGCTCGACGACATTCTTGCCGACATTCGGGGCATCCAGCATCGGGCACGCATGGGCGGGGTGATCGAGCCCCCGCGCTGGCCGGTGCTCATTCTCCGCTCGCCCAAGGGCTGGACCGGCCCGAAGATGGTGGACGGCGAGCCGGTGGAAGGGACGTGGCGTGCACACCAAGTGCCCCTCGCCGAGGTACGGGAGAAGCCGGCGCACCTGGCGATGCTCGAGACGTGGATGCGAAGCTACCGTCCGGAGGAGCTGTTCGACGCCGGCGGCCGGCTCAAGCCCGAGCTGGCGGAATTGGCGCCCAAGGGCTGCGGTCGGATGGGACTGAACCCGCACGCCAATGGCGGCCTCGAGCTGGTGCCGCTCCGGCTGCCGCCGTTCCGCGAGTATGCCGTCGTCGTGAGCCACCCTGGCGCGACGATCGTGGAGGCCACCCGAGTGCTCGGGGCCTACCTGCGCGACGTCATGAAGCTCAATCTCGAGACCCGCAACTTCCGGATGTTCAGCCCCGACGAGACGGCCTCCAACCGGCTCGACGCGGTCTACGAGGCGACGGAGAAGACCTGGGAGGCTGCCGTGCTCCCGGTGGACCAACATCTCGCGCCCGACGGGCGGGTGATGGAGGTGTTGAGCGAGCACATGTGCGAGGGATGGCTCGAAGGCTATCTGCTGACCGGCCGACACGGGCTCTTCTCGTGCTACGAGGCCTTCATCCACATCGTCGACTCGATGTTCAACCAGCATGCGAAGTGGCTCAAGACCATCCGCGGGCTTGGCTGGCGGCGGCCGCTGGCGTCGCTCAATTACCTGCTGACGTCACACGTCTGGCGGCAGGACCACAACGGGTTCTCCCATCAGGACCCGGGATTCATCGATCACGTGGCCAACAAGAAGGCTGACGTGGTCCGGATCTATCTGCCACCGGACGCCAATACGCTGCTGTCGGTAACGGACCATTGTCTCCGGAGCCGGAACTACGTGAACCTCATCGTCGCCGGCAAGCAGCCCGCCCCGGTCTGGCTTCCGATGGACGACGCAGTGCGTCACTGCACGGTGGGCCTCGGGACCTGGGCCTGGGCCAGCAACGACGAGGGGCTTCCCGACGTGGTGATGGCCTGCGCCGGCGACGTGCCGACGCTGGAGACGCTGGCCGCGGTCTCGCTGCTGCGGGACGAGCTCCCCGAGCTCCGGATCCGGGTGGTCAACGTGGTGGATCTCATGGCCCTGCAGCCCGCGCCCCAGCACCCACACGGTCTGTCCGATGAGACGTTCGACGAGATGTTTACCGCGGACAAGCCGGTCGTCTTCGCGTTTCACGGCTATCCGACGCTGATCCACCGGCTCACCTACCGGCGGCACAACCACGACAACTTCCACGTGCGGGGCTACCTGGAGGAGGGCACGACGACGACCCCGTTCGACATGGTCGTGCTCAACCGCATGGACCGGTTCCAGCTCGCGCTGGACGTGCTGGAACGGGTGCCGGGGCTCGCCCGGGTCTCGGAGCATGCGGCGGCGCGCTTCACCGACGCGCTCCATCGCCACAAGGCGTATGTCTCCGAGCACGGGGAGGATTTGCCCGAGGTCAGAAACTGGACCTGGCATTGACTGGCCGCGCGACGCGCGTGCTGGTGATCAACTGCGGCAGCACCACGCTCAAGCACAAGCTGTTCGAGCAGCGCGGCGCCGAGCTCGCAGTCCTGGCCGGGGCGTCTTGTCCCGTGAACGGCGGGTATGGCGCCGCGGTCGAGCGGGTGCTGGACGGGCTTGCCGTCCGGCCCGACGTCATCGCGCACCGGGTCGTGCATGGGGGCGGCCGGCTGCCCGACGTGGTGGTCATCGATCCCGACGTCATGAAGGTGCTGCGTGAAGTGACCCCGCTCGCGCCACTGCACAACGGCCCCGCGTTGGAGGGAATCGAGGCGACACGCGACATGGGGGTCGTGCAGGTGGCGGCGCTGGACAGCGCATTTCACGACAGCCTGCCCCCGCACGCCTGGCGATACGCAATCCCCGAGCTGCCCGGGGTACGCCGCTACGGGTTCCATGGCTGGTCCCACCGCTGGGTCACCGAGCGCTATGCCGCAATCACGGAGGTACCCGAGCCGACCATCATCACGCTGCACCTGGGCAGCGGATGCTCCGCCGCGGCCATCCTCCACGGACGCTCGGTGGACACGTCGATGGGCTACTCGCCGCTCGAGGGGCTGGTCATGGGCACGCGCGCCGGCGATCTCGACCCCGCGATCCTGACCCACCTGCTGCACGAAGGCACGTCGCTGTCCGCGCTCGAGCTGATGCTCAACCGCGCCTGTGGCCTGCAGGCGCTCGCGGGGAGCAGCGATGTTCGCGAGCTGCTGGGCCGTCGCGACCCGGCCGCAGACCTCGCGCTCGACATCTTCTGCTACCGGGTCCGCAAGTACGTCGGCGCCTACCTTGCCGTGCTCGAGGGCGCCGCGGATGGGCTTGTCTTCACCGGAGGGATCGGGGAGAACGCGCCGGAGATTCGCCGGCGCGTGGCGGAGGGATTCGGCTGGGCGGGTCTCACGCTCGATGCCGGCCGCAATGACCGTAACGAGCCACGCATCTCCGCGGATGGCTCGCGGCTGGCGGCGTATGTCATTCCCACCGAGGAGGAACGGCTGATCGCACGAGAGACGCTCAAGCTGCTGCGGGCCGAGCGACGAGACGTAGGCTAAGCGAGCACAGCCTAGACCCGTGCCGGATCACCCCTGATGCGACGGCGCCACGACCGGCGCATGTCCCGTATGCTTCGTCAGGGTAAGGCACGTCGAGGTGCGGGACAGTTCCCGTTCGCGCTCCGCGGACTATTCCCAGCTCACACGATAGCGGCACACGCTTCCGCCTTTGGCCCGGCACTCTTCCTCGTGGATCTTCACCCCTTTGACTCCGCACATCTCGAGCGCGCGACGGTACCAGCCCACCACGGTCAGGCAGTCGGGCGCGCTGAAGGTCTCGGCGTCGTAGGTCGTGAAGACGCCTTCCTTGGCGCCGGTCGGGGTGTACTCGCGACGCCCCGCTTCGTAGTACAGGGAATAGAAGGAGGGAGACTTGGCCAGGAAGGCGTGCGCGTCCCCCTTGGTCAGGAAGCCGCTGTGGATCGTGCTCAGATTCTTCTCGGCCGACGCGGCACCGAGCCGCTCGAAGTACTCGGGACGGCCGCCGCCGAGGACCCGGACGATGGCATCGTCGAGCGCCTTGCCCATCTCGAAGGGGTACCAGTTCGAGGTGAACAGCATTTTGAGCGTGCGCTGGTCGGCATCGGGCAGGGCGGCGAGTACGCGCCGCAGCGCTTCCTGACCGCCTTGTTCCTGCACGAAGGCGAGTCGCGATTTGAGCACGGCGCCCTTGATCTGTTGCACGCGTCGCTCCGGGGGTGATCGCGAGCCGGTCGGACACTTCCCAAAAAGGTTGGGCAGCTGCCGAGCCTGCGCAAGCCGTCACCGAGGCGGCGGTGATAGCTTTGGGGCCTCCGACCGCACGGGAGTACGCTTGCCCGACGCCCCTGCCGCCTTCGTCTCGGGGCCGCTCACCCTCGACGGCGCCGCGCTGTTCACCGACTTCTACGAGCTCACCATGGCGGCCGCGTTCGTCCGCGAAGGCGTGGACGGCGCGGCGACCTTCAGCCTGTTCGTGCGCCGGCTGCCAGCCGACCGCGGGTTCCTGGTGGCCGCCGGACTGGAGGACGCGCTCGAGTATCTGCGCGCGCTTCGGTTCGACGAGGCGGCCGTCGCTTACCTCCGCACGCTCGACCGATTCGATCCGGCATTCCTCGAGCGGCTCAGCGCGCTTCGCTTCACCGGCGAGGTGCGGGCGGTCCCCGAGGGCACCATCCTGTTTCCCGACGAGCCACTGCTCGAGGTGACGGCGCCGCTGGTCGAAGCCCAGATCATCGAGACCGCGATGCTCAATCTGCTGCACGTGGGGACGGTGCTCGCGAGCAAGGCCGCGCGTTCGGTACTCGCCGCGCGGGGGCGCGGCCTCGCCGAGTTCGGCCTCCGTCGCGGTCACGGGACGGACGCCGGGCTCAAGGCGGCCCGCGCCGCGATGCTCGCGGGGTTCGGCTCGACCAGCGATGTGCTGGCGGGTCGAACCTGGGGCGTGCCGGTGTCCGGCACGATGGCCCACTCGTTCGTCACCGCCTTTTCCCGGGAGCTCGATGCGTTCCGAGCCTATGCGCGCGCGTTCCCGAACGACGCCGTGCTGCTGATCGATACGTACGACACGCTCGCGGGCGCCCGCCAGGCGGTCCTCGTCGCGCGCGAGCTCCAGGCGCGCGGCCATCGACTCGCCGGCGTGCGCCTCGACAGCGGCGATCTGGCGACCTTGAGCCGGGGGGTCCGCGCCATTCTCGACGGCGGCGGCTGCGGGGACGTCCCCATCCTGGCGAGCGGGGGCCTCGACGAGTACGACGTCGAAGCGCTGCTCGACGCCGGCGCTCCGATCGACGCCTTCGGCCTCGGCACGCGGCTCGTCGTCTCGGCCGACGCGCCATCCCTCGACGTGGTCTACAAGCTGGTTCGGCTCGACCAGCGGGACATTCTCAAGCTGAGCCAGGGGAAGGAGACGTGGGTTGGGCCGAAGCAGGTCTTTCGCCGGCTCGGGGCGGACGGCCGGCTCGCGGGGGACACGCTTGCGCTGGCGGACGAAGCCACTCCGCCGGGAAGCAGCGCGCTGCTCGAAACCGTGATGCGGGGCGGCACGCTGATTCGACCGCACCCGCCGCTCACGGAGATGCGGGCGCGCTGCGCTGCGGGCCTCGCCACATTACCGGATGGCCTCCGGCGCCTGCGCGAACCGGGGCCGTACCGCGTGGCGCCGAGCCCTACGCTCGAGCAGCGACAGCAATTGGCGGTGACACGAGCGAAAGGCGCATTGG
>JBQCGH010000074.1:0-2571 GCA_051955835.1 Gemmatimonadales bacterium | reverse complement strand
GGGGAATCCTTTGTCGTCTTCGGATTCGGCTACGACAGCGAGGCGATGCTGCAGGACGTGGTGGTCACCGAGCAGCTGAAGAACAGCTTCACCCTGGAAGGAGAGCGGGAGACGTACTTGCACCGGATCGCGTTCCAGATGATCGCCGACGCCTCGCTCGACCCGGTGACCTCCCGGGACCTCATCCTCGACACCGCCGAATCATACTGGTCGGGCGCCCGGCGGCCCGCTCACGTGTGACCGGGTAGGTCGCGCATCGGCGATGCTCAGACGAGGACGTCCGGCGAGCTCGCATCGTAGTCGGCGAGCCAGGCCGCGCCGCGTCCCTCCGGGTCGCGCCGGTTCACCCGCCGTCGCCACGCGATCATCAGGTCGCGGCGCCAGGCGGCCCACCGGGACGGCAGGTGATTGCTCAGCCCTCGCTCGCGGGACGCGAGCACCACCCGGCTCGCTCTCGGACGCCGGGTGCGCTCGTACCGGGCCAGGCCGGTGACCGGATCGGAGGCATCCGCCGACAGCGCCGTGGCCAGGACCGCGCCGTCCTCGATCGCCTGGCAGGCGCCCTGGCCGAGGTAAGGGAGCATCGGATGCGCGGCGTCGCCCAGGACGGTGACCCGGCCGCGGGTCCACCGCGGGATCGGGTCGCGGTCGTAGAGCGCCCACTTGTACCAGGTCTGCGAGGCGGCGAACAGGCGGAGCAGGGACTCGTGCCACCCGGCGTAGCGCTCGAGCACCTCCTCGCGGCTGCACTCGGCGATCCACGACTCGTGGCGGTAGCTGGCGTCGTCGTAGTGGCAGACGACGTTGATCAGTTCCTCGCCCCGCAGCGGATACAGCACGATCGTGCCGTGCGGGCCAAGCCACTGGGCTCCCTCCAGGCTGGGCCGGGGACCGCTGACGGCTCCAGTAGGAATGACGCTGCGGTAGCAGATCTTCCCGGTGAACCGGGGGGCGTCCGGGCCGAACAGCGAGGCGCGCACCGGTGAGTGGATGCCGTCGGCGCCCACGATGACGTCGGCCTCGACCTCGCTGCCGTCCGCGAAGCGCGCCACCGCGAGGCCGCCGTCCGGCCGCACCCCCGTGCACCGCTTGCCCAGGGTTACCAGGCCGGCCGGCAGCGCGCCGGCCAGCACGTCGAGCAGATCGGCCCGGTGCACGGTCGCGCCCGTGATGCCGAACGAGGCCGCCTGCTGCTCCCGGCTCGTCTTGCCGATCACCCGGCCGGTCTTCCAGTTCCGCACCACCTGCCACGGCGCGTGCCCCGCGACCTCGCGGACGTTGCCCTCCACCCCGATGGCGCGCAGCACCTTCATCGCGTTGGGGTGCAGGGCAACGCCGGCGCCGATCTCCTTGAGCTCGGCGGCCGCCTCGTAGACCGCCACCTCGATCCCCGCCCGCGACAGCGCGTTCGCCGCGGTCAGGCCGCCGATGCCTCCGCCGATGATCGCGACACGTGTCATGTCGGTATCAGGGGAGCGGGCTCCGTCCCCGGTGCACGACGGTAACCGTGCCAGCGCTCTCCGGATGATCACTGCCCGGGGCGTAGTCGTAAACGGTGTGGCGCGCGAAGTCCATGACGAACACGTCTACCAGCGCGAAGCTCGTCGGATCGAGCCACGACACGTAAAGCTGGTGGTGGCCAATTGGAATGGCGACATAATTTTCCGGCGGGAATTGCGTGCCGACAAACGGGCCTTTTATCGGAACGCCCTGGACCATCGAATGGCCGTACGTCTGCTGGAACGTGTTGCCGGTGTTCCGGCCGAGCGTGTAGGACGCGTCGAAGACATACCCGTTGAGGTCGAATCGCTCGAGCTTGAGGTGGTGAGACGCCCCGGACGCCGGGCTCGCCTGGTGCGAGGGTGTCGCGGTGGCGTTCGCCGCCACCGCCGTCCCGGCTAGGGCGATCGCGACGACGAGCCCTGCCGCGGCCGCCAGGATCCGCTTGCCGATGCGCATGCTTTCCCTCTTCTCGGTCGGCAATAAAGCCGCATTCTATTTCTCGGCATGGCGTTCTGGCATTAGCGTTCCGTCATAATTACGTGCTTTAGAATTTGTCCGCATCGCCCGGTGCCTAGCGGGCCGCCGCGGCCAGGCCGTCCAGGATCAGGTCGAGGCCGATCACGAATTCGTCACCGTAGTCGTAGCCGGGCCGCAGGACGTGCTCGGCCGCCATCTCGGTGAGGTACGGGTACTGCCCGGAGGCGAACTGCGCTGAGATCTGGTGCGCGACCTGCGCCGCTTCCTCTCCGCTGCCGAACGGCAGGCTCGCCTCCTGCAGCGCGAACCCGTAGATGTAGCTGTCGAGCAGGGCGTAGGCGTGGGCGGTCAGCTCGACCGAGAAGCCAGCCCGGCGCAGGCACCCGAGCACGGCGTCGTGGTGCCGCAGCGTGGCCGGCCCAGGCGAGGTCCGCGACTCCATCAGGCCGATCGCCCAGGGGTGGCGGCGCAGGACCTGGCTGGCCGAGATGGCCCGCCGCCGCATGGCGGCCTTCCAGTCGCCGTCTCCCGGCGGCAGGTCGATCTCGCCGAACACGATGTCGATCATTCCGTCCAGCAGGTCGTTCTTGC
>JBQCGH010000073.1:0-3776 GCA_051955835.1 Gemmatimonadales bacterium | reverse complement strand
AAACCGCACCGCATTTCCGTTACCCGCTGTTTCACACGTTCCTCGCTGCACCCTCACCCCCGGCAACCCCGGGCACCACGGGCGGCCGGGCGGGCTGGCACCCCCGCCGCCGGGGCCTCGCTCCTTCGTGCCGCTCAGTATCCTGCCGCTCCCCCTCCGCGCCGAGGGTCGCTCACGCCTTCCCACCCCGTGGCCGTTCGCTGAATCGCCTCGATGTCTCCCCAATAGCCGCGATTCTCGATGGCGTGTCCGCGCGCGCGCAGGCTGTCCAGCGTGGTCGGTGGGAATCCATCCCGCTCGATCTGAAGCGAGTCCGGCAGTCCCTGGTGGTGCATGCGCGGGGCGTCCACCGCTTCGGGTAGCGGCATGTGGTGATCGATCACGTTCGAGATCACGTGATACACCATCGTGATGATCCTGGGGCCGCCCGGCGTCCCGACCACCATCATCAGCTTGCCGTCCGGGTCGAGGACGACGCTGGGTGTCATGGCGGAGAGCATCCGCTTGCCCGGAGCGATCGCGTTCGCCTCGCCCTGGACCAGGCCATACATGTTCGGCTTTCCCGGAGCCGTCGCGAAATCGTCCATCTCGTCGTTGAGCAGGAAGCCCGCGCCGGTCACCGTGACCGCGCTGCCGTAGCTGTTGTTGAGCGTGGTCGTGCAGCTCACCGCATTGCCGTCGGCATCGACCACCGAGTAGTGGGTGGTGGACGCGCCGGTGCGGGCGGCGGGGGTAAACACGGGCGTTGGCGACGCCCGCTCGCCGATCTCATGGCGGAGCGTCTCGGCGTACCCCTTGGAGAGCAGGCGATCGGTCGGGTTGTGGACGAACGCCGGATCGCCCAGCCAGGTGTTGCGGTCGGTGAACGCGCGGCGCATCGCCTCGGCCTCGAGATGAATGAGCTCGGGCGAGCCGAATGGCGGCAGCGGGCGATAGCCTTCCATGATGTTGAGGATCTCGCCCATCGTGATCCCGCCCGACGAGGCCGGCGGCATCGAATAGATCGTATAGCCGCGATAGTGAATCGTGATCGGGTCTCGCCAGACGGGGCGATACCCGGCCAGATCCTCGGCCGAGATGAGGCCGCCGCCACGCGCCATTTCCGCCACGATCAGGTCGGCCACGCGACCGCGGTAAAACCCGTCTGCGCCCCGATCGCGGATGGCCTCGAGCGTCACCGCGAGGTCGGGCTGCCGGAGCACGCTGCCGGGACGCGGCGGCGCGCCCCCGGGCAGGAAGCTCGCTGCCGAGGCGGGAAACGGGGCCAACCTTGCGCTGTCGTCGGCGATCGACTGGCTCCGATACGAGTCCACCACGAATCCTTCCCGGGCGAGCCGGATCGCCGGCTCTAGCACTCGCGCGAGCGGCAGCCGCCCGAGCCGCCGCTGGGCCTCGGTCAGCCCCGCAACCGACCCCGGGATACCCGCTGAGAGATGCCCCGTCACGCTCCGCTCGGTGGGCTCGCCATGCTCGTCGAGATACATGTCCCGAGTGGCCCGCGCCGGCGCCGTCTCGCGGAAGTCGAGCGTGTGGACGGTGCCATCCTTGAGCCGGATGACCATGAAGCCGCCGCCCCCGAGATTGCCGGCCTCGGGGTGGACGACCGCGAGCGCGAAGCCGACCGCGGCAGCGGCGTCGACGGCGTTTCCGCCCGCTCGCAGCACGTCTCGCCCCACCGCGCTCGCGAGGCCGCTACCGGAGACCACCATCGCGCGCGTTCCCTCGGCCACGCGTGCCCCGCCGCGATACTTCCACCCGGCCGCGACGCCGGGCGCCGGGGGAGCCGAGTGCGTGACCGGGCGGCCGCACGCGGCGGCAAGCACGAGCAGCAGGAGGGAAGTGGGGAGCAGGCGCACAGTGACCTCGAGAGCACGGGGATTGGTCGCCGGACAGTTGCCCCGGACGACACACGGGCTCTAATTTAGCCGTGCCTGACGACTACCTCGACCCGCGCCTGACCGAGCGGCGCAACCCTCGCACAGCCACTATCGATACCGCCTCCGCCCTCGAGATCGTGGATCTCATCGGGGCGGAAGACGCCGCGGTGCCCCCGGTGGTCGCCGGGGCGCGCGAGGACATCGCCGGTGCCATCGACCTCATCGAGCAGGCGTTTCGCGCCGGAGGCCGGTTGCTGTACGTCGGCGCCGGGACCAGCGGGCGTCTGGGCGTGCTCGACGCGGCGGAGTGCCCGCCGACCTTCGGCACTCCGCCGGAGATGGTCGTCGGCATCATCGCGGGCGGCCTGCCGGCGCTGGTCCGTTCCATCGAAGGCGCGGAGGACGACGTGAATGCCGGAATCGGCGAGATGGACGCACGGCGGGTCGGCCCGACCGACGTGGTGGTCGGTATCGCGGCAAGCGGCACGACCCCGTTCGTGCGGGCCGCGCTCGGCCGTGCCCAGGCCCTCGGCGCCGGCACGGTGATCGTCTCCATGTCCGAGCCGCCGCGCCTGCTCCGCGAAACCTGCGACGTCACGATCACGGTGCCGGTCGGGCCCGAGGTGGTGACCGGCTCGACCCGGATGAAGAGCGGCACCGCCACGAAGCTCGTGCTCAATATGCTCACGACCGGGGCGATGATTCGGCTGGGCAAGACCTATGGGAACCTGATGGTGGACCTTCGCGCCTGGAACGACAAGCTGGTGGATCGGAGTCAGCGGATTCTCATGGAGACCACCGGCCTCGACCGGGAGCGGTCCCGCGCCGTGCTCGAGGCGGCGGGCGGGAATGTCAAGACCGCAATCGTCATGGCCCGCCGGGGCGTCGCCCGGGATGCCGCCGAGCGCCTGCTCGATGAGCATGCGGGCCGCCTTCGTAGCATCGTGGGCGACCCGCCGCCGGTGGCCTCGCGATGAACGAGCGTCCGACGCTCGCTGTGGGCCTGATGTCGGGCACCTCGCTCGACGGTATGGACGCCGCGCTGGTCCGGCTCACCGGGCCGAGCCACGCGGAGCTGGTGAACTTCGTCACCCGGCCGTATACCGACGATGAGCGGACCGCGTTGCGTGACGCGCTGAACGGCGCGCGCGCGCCCGATCTCGCCCGGCTTCACGTCCGCCTGGGCGAGTGGGCGGCGGAGGCGATCGAGACCCTGCTGGTGCAGGCGAGTACGCCGGCGTCGGACCTCGGGCTCATTGCCTTCCACGGGCAGACCATCTGGCACGAGCCGCCCTTGGTGACCTGGCAGCTGGGCGAGCCCGCGGTGCTCGCGGAGCGGTTCGGCGTGCGCGTCGTGAGCAACTTCCGCGCGCGCGACCTCGCGGCCGGCGGCCAGGGCGCGCCCCTCGTCCCCATGGCCGACGTGCTGCTGTTCGCCTCCCCGGAGGGCCCGCGGGTGCTCCTCAACCTCGGGGGAATGGCCAACATCACCTACGTGCCGCGGCGGGCGCAGGAGGTCGGGGTGCTGGCCTTCGATACGGGGCCCGGCGTTGCGGTGCTCGACGGCGTCGCGCGCCTGGTGGATCGGCGCCGCTCGTACGACCGCGATGGACGGATCGCGGCGCAGGGCACCGCCGACGAAGCGGCGATCGCCGATCTGCTGGCCGACCCGTTCTTCGCCGCGCCCCCGCCCAAGAGTACCGGCCGCGAGCGATTCGGCGACGCATACGCGGCCGCGCTCCACGCGCGCGTGCCGGGCCCGGACGGCGTGACGACCGCCATGGAGCTGACCGCGCGAAGCGTCGCGGCCGCAGTGGCGCGGTGGACGCCGGCAGGCACTGAGGTGGTGGCGTCCGGCGGCGGCTGTCACCATCCGGGACTGATGGCCGCGCTCGAGCG
>JBQCGH010000072.1:0-15017 GCA_051955835.1 Gemmatimonadales bacterium | reverse complement strand
ATGCCGAACGCTTTGCACCCATCGCTGCGACTCCGAGAGAGAGGACGGGCCCGCGGGTATACCTCATGGATTTACCTCCCGATTGAGAGGGTGGCCAGATCACCGATGCCTTGATGCGAAGCGGCCGGCCACGCGAGGTCGCCGGCCGCTCACATGCGCGGATGCACCGGACCGACGGTCAGGAGCCTTTGTGGAAGATCCGCTCGACCGCGTCGATCACTGCGCCGAGTCCGCCCTGCTGCCCCTGCGCCGGAGCCTCAGGCGTGCCGGCGGGCGCAGCGCCACCTGCGGTGGCGGACCCCGCGGTCGGTGCCGCGGCGGGTGCGGTGGCGCCCGCTCCCTGCCGGTTCTGCGCCAGGCGCGCCATGACGATCGGCGCGAGGAACAGGAGTACCTTTTCCGCCTGGTGGATGTCCAGCCCGCTGTGGTTGGCGACCTGCTGGCTCATCTCCGAGTGGTTGCCACCGAACAGACTTCCGAGCAGGCCGCCCGCCGCGCCCGCAAGACCGCCGACCCCACCCGCAGGCGTCGGCGCGGCACCGGGCTGCGACATCCGGCTCGACATCGCGTTGACCAACATGGGCAGCGCCGCCGCCGCCGCGGCCTGCGCGGTGGCCGGGTCGACACCGAGATGCTCCGTGAGCTGGGCCACGCCATTGGCGCCCAGGTGATCCTGTACCATATCCGTGACTGACGGCATCGGTTGCCTCCTGCTGCATGACGGACCGTTCGTTCAGGGCATTGACCGCGCGGGTGCGCGTGCCGTTCCCTTATAATACCCGCAGACCTGGGTCGCCAGCGGACACTTTGTCCCTTTCACTCCCCTAGCCGGCAGGAGCTCCGTTCATGTGCCGTAACATCCGGCCCCTCTATCATTTCGACCCTCCGGTGACCGACGAGGAGGTCCGGGCGGCATCGCTTCAGTTCGTCCGGAAGGTCAGCGGGTTCACTCGACCGTCCGCCGCCAACCAGCCAGCGTTCGACCAGGGCGTCCACGAGGTCGCGACGGCAGTGCGTCGGCTGCTGGATTCGCTGGTCACCAACTCGCCCCCGCGCAACCGCGAAATCGAGGCGGCAAAGGCACGCGCCCGCGGTGCGCGCCGCTACGCGAGGTGACCAGAATCACACTTGGTGGCGGGCCCGCTACGTAGCATAGACCTCCTGGGAAGGAGGGTTCTATGGGTATTGATATGGCGCGGCATGCGCGCTACACGATGGTGGGAGCGGCGCTGCTCGGCACGCTCGCAACCGGAGCATGCAAGAGCAAGACGAACAACGCCGACACCACCGGCATGAGCGCGACCACCGATACGGCCGCGAGCACCAGCAGCATGGCCCCGGCCGATACGGCCAGCGGGGCCGCCACCAACGCGACCGGGTCGAGTGGCACGCTTACCGACGCCAACATCGTCGCCCTGCTCGACGAGGCCAACAAGGCGGACAGCGCGGCCGGCGCGTATGCGCTCACCAAGGCGCATGACGCCGGGGTGAAGACGTTCGCCAAGATGATGATGGGCGAGCACCACGCGCTCCGTGTCCAAGGCCAAGCCTTGGCCAAGAAGCTCGGCATCACCCCGCAGCCGCCGGCGAACGACCCGGTCGCAGCGGCCGGCAAGACGGAGATGGATAGTCTCCAGGCCGCCGGCAAGGGGGCAGCGTTCGATCGCGCCTACATCGATCAGGAGGTAGGGATTCACAAGGCAGTGATCGATCTGGCGGAGAAAGCGCACGACCAAACGCAGAACGCTCAGCTCAAAGCGTTGATCGAGAAGGCGAAACCGACCCTTCAGAAACACCTCGATCGCGCCGAGTCGCTGCAAAAGTCGCTGAGCAAGACCACTACCTAAATCGGTTGCGTCCTCGCACGCACGAGGGTCCTGGAGGGAGACGTCAATCCTCACCAGGGCCCTCGGTGCATTCGGGTCCCGGCGCGGTGGCACGTCGCGTCGTACCACCTTACTATCAGACATCCACTTCCGTCATCGGATTCGGAGCAACGCCCACGACGGCGGCCGCATGCTCCAGTGAGCACAAGCGTTCGGCACCCCTGCGACGGGGCCCACGGGTTACCCATGGTCGGGCTGGGCGCCGTCCATCTCGCGATGGTACGCGTGGGCGTGCGGTACGCGCGCACCGCGTGGAGCGTCTCGGCCGTCTTGCCTTCGGCCGGCTTGCTCCCGCGGCGCTGGTCGGGGTTGACCAAGTCGGTCCGAGTTGATCTGCTTTAGTCACCCCCCAACAGACGCCCCCGACGAGGTCGCATGAGCCCACTCGACCGCTGGAGGATGGCGCAGCTCGACCGCCGGATGCTCCCACGCGCGGAGTATCGCCGGACCGCGCCGGCACTGCTGGAGCTCATCGGCTTTCGCTGTGCCGTCCGCGACCTCGGTCATGGCGGGCTTCGCGTCGAGCCCGCGCCGGCGGGACGGGTGTGGCAGGCCGGGGAGCAGGTCGACGGACACCTGGTGCTGCGCTCGGGCGAGCGGGTGGCCATCGAGGCGATCATCGGCCGGGTGGACCGTGCCGGCCTTGCCCTCGTGCCGGACGGCGCCGGGTGGCCGACGCCCGCGGCGATCGAACTGGAGCGTGTGACCCTGCTCCAACGGCACCGCGAGCGCCGAACGGCGCCTCGGCTCCCGATTCCCTTCCCGGCCGGTACCCCGCCGGGTTCCAGAACCGGGCTCCGCGACGTGAGCGCCACCGGGCTGCGCTACATGCTGACCCATGCAGAGCGCGCCCCGGGCGCGGGCAGCCGAATCGAGGGTGCGCTTCAGCTCGACGCCGAGACCGTGATCGACGTGCGCGGCCGCGTGGTGCGCCACGTCGGGCGTGAGATTGCAGTGTCCTTCGATCCGCCGGGGCTCGACGCCCAGGTGCTGGCCGTCCTGCACCAGCGGTTCTTCCCGAGCTAGCGGTGTCCGCAGCTCGCGGTGTCCACGGGTGGATTGCACCTCGCGCGCCGGTGCACGCCGAATCCACCACGTCGTCCCCATGGGCTGAGTCACGGTCATGCCGATCCGTCCGGAGTTGCCGATGCGCCCTGCCACGCTGCTGCCCCTGACCCTCGTCGCGCTCGTCACCGGCGCGTGCACCTCCTCGTCCAATCGTTCCGAACAGACCGCGTTTCAAGTGCCGACGAGGGACCTCACCTTGCAGGAGCCCGATGCACCCGCGGTCAAGGTCGCCTCTCCAATCGAGCTGAGGCAGGCCGCCACCGCGCGCGCCGCCACGCGCACCTCACGTCGGGCCCGCCGAACCGCGTCGGCCGCCAGGCCCATCGCCTCCCCGGCTGCGCCGGCCGTGCGCGCCGCCGCTCCGGCCGTGACGACGCCTTCCCGCGCTCCCGCCGCCAGCGCGACGGCGACCGCAGCATCCGAACCCGACCCCTACGCGCTCGCGCCGGGCCAGACGATCACCGTGCTCCCGGTGAGCAGCGGCGGTTCCGCCGCCTCGCCGGGGGCCGGTCCCGACGATACGGGGCCGCCAGACCAGCGCGGCGGTACCTCGGTCCAGGGTGGCCTGGGCGGCCACGGGGGGAGTTGCGGAGGCCGTGGCGGCCGCCACCCGGGGGGCGGCTGGGGGGGTGGGACACGCGGCCTGCGTTAGGCCGCGATTCCGAAGAGAAGCCGCCGCGAGACACGCCCGAGGCAGCGAAGGGGACATGGCCGAGGTCATGTCCCCTCCGTGTTGCCGGTGCCTTGCGCTCGGCAGTGGCACCTGGCGTACGCATACCGTGCCCGTGCCACCGGAAAGTGGTCGCCGTCATTGGCAAAGCGGGTGGGCCTGGCTCAGATTGGTGATGTCGCCCGGCCACCAGGAGCCTGCATGTCCCCGAAGACCGTTACCGTCGCCGCGCCGGCCCGCAAGCCCCGCGAAGAGGAGATCGACGCCCACGGCGTCACCCATGCCGGCAAGGTGCGGAAGGAAAACCAGGACCACTTCCTTCTCTGCTGGCTCCGGAAGCAGCTCGTCATCCGGCTTTCCAGCCTCCCCGATGTCGACGACCTCAAAGGGGCTCCGGAACGCCTCGCCTCGATCGCGATGGTGGCCGACGGCGTCGGTGGCGCCGCCCGGGGCGAGACGGCCAGCCGCCTCGCGCTCCAAGCCGTCACCAAGTACGTCACCCGGGCCATGCGCTGCTACTACGGGTCCGCGGACGGCGAGGACGCCGCCGAGCTCGAGGAAGCGCTCCGGCAAGGTGCGCGGGAGTGTCACGCCGAGCTGATCCGCCGCGGCGACGAGGACTTCGACTACCGCGGCATGGCCACTACGCTCACGCTCTACCTGGGTGTCTGGCCCAACAGCTACGTGCTCCAGGTCGGCGACAGCCGGTGCTACCTGCTCCGGGACGGCGAGCTGACCCAGATCAGCCGGGACCAGACCATGGCCCAGGACATGGTGGATCTGGGCGTCATGAAGGCGGAAGATGCAGCGGGAACGCGACTCGCCCATACGCTCACGAGCGCGATCGGCGGCAGCCAGACCGATCCGAAGATCAGCCGATTCACCATGGAGTGGGGGCATGTGCTGCTGCTCTGCAGCGACGGCCTCACGCGACATGTGTCCGACGACCGCATCCGCGAGGTGCTGCGCAGCATGACCTCCGCCAAGCAGGCCTGTGAGACGCTGTTGCAGGACGCGCTCGACGGCGGCGGCAGCGACAACATCACGATCGTGGTCGGGCGCGCGGTGCCGCAGGGCGAATGAGGCCCGTTAGTAGACGAACGGAATGAGCGCCCGCGTCTCCCGCCGGTACTGCTCGTAGGCGGGAAACGTCTCGCGCATGCGGGCCTCTTCCAGCCGACTCTTGATCGCGAAGGAGATCACGAAACAGACGAGCCCCGCGAGTGCCCGCCATTCGCCGATGGCGAGCGCCATTCCGAAGAAGGCCAGCAACAGGCCGGTGTAGATCGGGTGTCGCACCAGGCGGTAGGGGCCGGTGCGCACCAGCGCGTGATCCTCCTTGACGACGACGTTCGTGCTCCAGTTCCGCCCGAGATGGCGTCTGGCCCAGACGGAGAAGCCGAGCCCCGCGGCAAGCAGAAGGGTACCGAGCACCGGGAAGATCGGGCCGACCGGCACGAATCGTCGGGTCAGCACCCCGGGCCAGAGCCTCGGCGCGGCAAACAGCAGCACGCCGATGACGAGTGGCGCCCGATGGCGGAGATGTGAGCTGAGCGGCTCCGGTACCCGGGTCCGTTTCACGTCTCTCGCGCTGTACCACCAGTATGCCAGCCAGGTCAGCCACAGCACCGGGATCGCGATGCCGACGATGATGTCGAGGGTCATGGGCGGAATATGGAGACGTTTCCGACTTCCCGCCTCCGCATCGAGGCGACGCCCTGCGGTTGTTCGTATGTCGGGCAACCCCCCGCGCGGCCGTCAGGATTCCGCATCGCCCGCCGCACGTGCACCGGCAGGGCTCAGCCCCGCACGGCCAGCCAGATCGCCCAGACCGCCATCATCAGGCCGAGCGCAAGCTTGATGGCCGCCGCGGCTGCGCGCCCAAGCACGGCGCCCCAGCCCGCGCGCGCTGCCGCGCCGGACCGACGGGCCATGGAATACTCGAACAGCGCGGCCCCTGCGAACGCACCGGCGAACCCGCCCACCACTGACCCGACGATCGGAACCGGCACGCCCACGATCGCACCGATGAGTCCGCCGATCAGCGCTCCCCAGCCCGCGCGCCGCGATCCGCCGTAGCGCCGCGCGAATCGAAAGCCGATCCAGCTCTCGAGCAGCTCGCCCGCCAGCGCGAGGGCCACCACGATGGCCAGAAACCCGCCGCTCACGGTGCGATAGTCGGTCAGCCACCCATAGCCGATGATGCCGAGCACGATGACCCAGAGCCCGGGCAGGCCAAGGGGAATGAGGGCGAGTCCGACCAGGGCGGCGGCGACCAGGAGAAGGGTGGCGGTGGCGTCGGTCATGCAGCAAAGGTATGTGCGCCGAGTCACCGCAGCGACCGTCCACCGCCCATACCTAGAAGACCATGGCGACGCACTCTCGAACGCTTTTTCTCGCCGGCGCACTGGTGGGCGCGACGACCGTGGCTCGCGCCGCGGCCCGGCGCAGGCGACGCATCGACTTCGCTGGCCGAGTGGCCCTGGTCACGGGCGGATCGCGCGGGCTGGGCCTCGCGCTGGCGCGCGAGCTCGCCGCCGAGGGCGCCCGCGTCGTGATCTGCGCGCGCGACGAGGCCGAGCTCTCGCGCGCTCGTGTTGACCTCGTTCGCCGGGGCGCCGACGCCGTGGCGATCCCGTGCGACGTGACCGACGAGGCCGAGGTCCGCGGGATGCTGGATCAGATCCGGCAGCGCCTCGGCCCGGTCGAGATTCTCATCAACAACGCGGGCGTCATTCAGGTGGGGCCGGTGGACGCGATGACGCAGGACGACTACGAGCAAGCGCTGCGTGTCCACCTGCGCGCTCCGCTGCTGACCACGTTCGGCGTGCTGCCGGACATGCGGCGCCGCGGCGAGGGACGCATCGTGAACATCGCGTCGGTGGGCGGCAAGATCAGCGTGGCGCACCTGCTGCCCTATTCGACCAGCAAGTTCGCCCTGGTGGGATTCTCCTCAGGGCTCCGCGATGCGCTCGCCCGCGACGGCATCTACGTCACCACAGTCTGCCCGGGACTCATGCGGACCGGCAGCCCGCGGAATGCCTCGTTCAAGGGGAGGCACCGCAACGAGTTCGCCTGGTTCAGCATCGCCGACGCGCTGCCACTCCTCAGCATGCGCGCGCCGGACGCCGCCAGGCGCATCGTCGAGGCCTGCCGCGACGGGCGGGCCGAGCTGGTGATGCCGCTTCCGATCGCGGCCGCGGTGAAGCTTCACGCCCTGGCGCCCGGGCTCGCGGCCGACGTGCTTGGCGTGGTCGAGGCCCTCCTTCCCCGCCCCGGCGGCATCGGCACCGAATCACGCCCGGGCTCGCAGAGCGAGTCGGCCTGGTCGCCGAGCCTCCTCACTCGGTTGAGCGATGAGGCGGCGGTACGCAACAATGAGGTGGCGCGCTAGGCCGGTCGGATCACGACGCGGTGCGCCGCGCCGTCGTCCACCAGCGCGATGGCCTCACCTTCCAGCCTGATGCCGTCCAGCGTCACCACCTGCTGTCCCGGCCATGCCTCGTGCGGCTGTTCCACCACGATCTCGTAGCGGCTCGCGCCGTGCCGGTACGTGATCGCGAATGACGGCCACGATGCCGGGACGCGAGGTTCGAAGCTCAGCATGTTCCCCCGCTTCACGAAGCCGAGGATCGCCTCGAGGCCCACCCGGTACATCCAGCTCGCCGAGCCCGTGTACCAGGTCCATCCCCCGCGCCCCACGTGGCCCGCCGCCGTATAGACGTCGGCCGCCACGACGTACGGTTCTACCTGGTACACCGCCACCTCCTCGGGCGTCCGAGTCCGCATGAGCGGGTTGATCATCTGGAACAGCGTGAAGGCGCGCTCCCCGTCGCCTTGCAGCGCGGTGGCGAGCACGGCCCAGAGGGCGGCGTGCGTGTACTGGGCGCCGTTCTCGCGTACGCCCGGCAGGTATCCCTTGATGTAGCCCGGGTCCTTGGGCGTCTTGTCGAAGGGCGGGGTGAGCAGCGGCAGGATGCGCACGTCATCCCACACCAGGCGGCGCTCGAGCGAGGCCATCGCCTGGGTGCGGTGCGACGGATCTCCGGCACCCGAGATGACGCTCCAGCTCTGGGCGATCGAGTCGATCTGGCACTCGTCGCTGGCCGCGGAGCCGAGCGGGGTGCCGTCGTCGAAGTAGGCGCGCCGATACCACTCGCCGTCCCAGCCGCCCGCATCGGCCGCGCGGGCGTAGGCGTCGGCCCGGGTACGGAACTCGGCCGCCGTCGCCGCATCGCCGCGCGCTTCGGCGCGCGCCGCGAACCCGCGCAGCGTGGCGATGAGGAACCATGCCAGCCAGACGCTCTCTCCCCGCCCTTCGACGCCGACCCGATTCATGCCATCGTTCCAGTCGCCGATGCCGATGAGCGGAAGACCGTGTGCGCCGACGGTGCAGGCGCGGTGGAGCGCGCGCACGCAGTGCTCGTAGACGGGCCGGACCTGATCGGACGGTGAGGGCTGGTCGTATACCTCGTGCTCGTGCGGCTCGAGCTGGCGCATGGTGATGAACGGCACGGCCTCGTCCAGCACCGTGGCGTCGCCGGTGATCCGGACGTAGTGGTCCACGACGTAGGGAAGCCACGCCAGGTCGTCCGAGAAGCGGGTGCGGACGCCGCGTCCCGACGGGACATGCCACCAGTGCTGGACGTCGCCCTCGACGAACTGGCGGCCCGCGGCGCGGAGGATGTGCTCGCGAGCCAGGGCGGGCTCGGCGTAGACCATCGCCATCGCGTCCTGGAGCTGATCGCGGAAGCCGTACGCGCCGCTGCTCTGGTAGAGGCCCGATCGTGCCCACATGCGGCAGGCCAGGGCCTGGTACAGGAGCCAGCCATTGAGCATCGCGTCGAACGCGGGGTCGGGCGTGCGCACGGTGACCGCGGTCAGCCGCTCGGTCCAGCGCTCGGTGTGGCGCCGGGTGGCCTCGAGGGCGCGGGAAGCATCGGCAAAGCGATCGAGCGCGGCGCGCGCGGCGGCTTCGCCGTCGGCCGCGCCGAGCACGAGGGCGACCTCGTGCGACCCACCGGGCTTGAGCTCGATCAGGCAGCGCAGCGCAGCGCAGGGGTCGAGCCCCGCGCCGGTAGCTCCCCCGAGCGGCGCGCCCAGGCCGGCCGGCGCGGCCGCGGTGCCGTTCCGGCCGAGGAACTCGCGGCGGTCCGCGGTGTAGCCGGCGAGCGGGTCGGTCAGCGCGCAGAAGGCGACGGTCCCGGCGAACTGCGGGTCGAAGGTATTGCGCGCGAGGATCGCCCGTCGCTCGACCTCGTACTTGGTGTGCACCTGATGTTGCGTGTGCTCGCGCAGCGTTCCGAGGCACCATTCGGTGTACGCCGTGAGCGCAACGCGCCGTGGGCGATCACCATGATTGGTGAGCCGCAGGATCGACAGCTTGACCGCGGCGTCCTCGGCCAGGCCGAGCGTGAGCTCGGTTTCGATGGCATCGTGCCGGTGCGTGAAGAGGGTCGCGCCTGGCATGTGGCGCACGGTGTATTCGCCCGGCGAGCGCACCGGGGCGGGCGTCGGGCACCAGACCTCGCCGGTCTCGTCGTCGCGCAGGTAGAGAATCTCGCCCGACGGATCGCACACCGGGTCGTTGTACCAGGGCGTGAGCCGATAGAAGTAGCTGCTGCCCGCCCAGACAAAGCCGGAGCCTCGCTCCGTGACCAGGAAGCCACCCAGCGGATTGGCGACGACGTTGGCCCAGGGCATCGGAGGCAGCCGGTCCCCGGCCACCCGGATCTCGTAGGCCCCATCGGCCGCCAGGCGGCCGAACCCGTTCGCCCAGGCCGGGAATGCGCCGTCGTCGCTGGCGGGATCGGCACGACGCGTAGCGGGAGTGGCGAGCGTCACCGCGGTGCCGAGCGCGCTCCGGGCGGTTTCGATCGCGCCGGCGCTCAGCAGCCGAAGCAGACCCAGCGGCCCGGCGTGGTGCGCGGCCCGGGTGGGCGGGGGCTGCCCCGTCAGATCCTCCGTCACCACGTCGTCCTTGGCGGCCGCGGTCACGAGCACGCGGCCGAGCGGCCGCCCGTCACACTCGACGTGCACGCGAGCGGTGCCGCGCAGCATCGCGAGCACGTCGGGCGCCAGCGTGTCACGTCGCCGCACGAAGACGCCGCCCGGGCGGTCCACGATCGCACCGGCGTGCGAGGCGTGGATCGCGGTCATGATGCTCTGCTCGAGATCCTGCAGGTAGCTGGTCGGGCGGAGGTTGAGCACGACGAGATCCACCATCATGCCGCGGCGGCGCCAGTACTGATGGGCGGCCAGCAGCTGCCGGAGAGTGGGAAGCCCTTCCGCGGTGTCGATGCTCGCAAGCAGGATGGGCCAGTCGCCCGACACGCCGAGCGTCCAGAGCAGCGGCTGAGAGCCGAGATTCCGGCGCAGCTCGTCTTCCGGCGCGCGGAGGGACGCGCTCGAATAGAACAGATTGCCGGCGAGCTCCTGGAACACCCCGGCGTCGCCGGGCGTCACATTGAGCTCGCGCAGCTCCACCTGCGCCGAGGTCCAGGCCAAGTCCAGCGCCCGCTGCGCCGCGCGCGGATGGTGATAGCGGTCGGCCAGCTCGAATGCCCGGGCGCGGGTCGTCGCGACCAGCGTCGTGAACGCCACCGACGCCGATTGCCTGGGCTCGAGCCGCACCCGGGTCCGGAGGGCGAAGATCGGATCGAGCACCGCACCGGTGGTACCGGAGAGCGGGCCGGTGGTCTCGAGCGCCTCGGGATCACGCGGGCTGCGTCCGCGGCCGATGAACCGCGCGCGGTCCGTCTCGCAGCTCGGCAGGCCGACCCGCTCACGGCCGGCGTCGACCACGTGAACGCACCAAAGCGAGCGCTCGTCGGCGGAGCGCGGACGCCGGGTCGCCGTGATGGCCGAGCACCAGTCGTGGTACTCGGTCTCGACGAACAGATTGCCGAACGCGGGATGGGCGCGATCCGCGTCGGGCAGGGCGAGCACGATCTCTCCGTAGCTGGTGAGCTCGACCTCGCGCGGGGTGCTGCCGGAGTTGGTGACGGTCACCCGCCGGACCTCGGCCGCGTCGGCCGGGACGACCGCGATCTCGATGCGCGTCTCGATGGGCCCGTCGGTCCGGTGGACGGTCACGCGATCGGTGGCGAGATAGGCGCGATAGCGATCGGCCGGCGCTCCCACCGGCTGATGCGTTGCCGACCAGAGCCGGCCATCGCCGACATCGCGGAGATAGCAGAACTGGCCGGCGGCGTCGCGGGTGGCGTCGGCCCGCCAGCGGGTGACGGCCAGCTCCTCGAAGCGGCTGTAGCCGCCGCCGCAATGGCTCACCATCACGGTGTACGGCAGGTGCCCCAGCAGCGCGACGTGCGGCGCCGGGGTGTCCGGGCTCGCCACCTCGCGCACGACGGGCCGCTCGAGCTCCGGGTCAGGCAGCGCCTCGTCGGCCCGGCTCGACTGCGGCTCCTGCAACTCGAGCCGGCGGGGCGCCTGCTCGTGGAGCAGGAGCTCGACGCTCCGGACCATGGAATCGGTATGAAACCGACGCTGCCAGAGCTGCGCGCTGAGCGCGTTGGTGAGCGCCACGAGGCTCATGCCGACGTGTTGCGCCATGTGCGCCCGTACGAGCCCGAACGGCCGGCCGGGGTCGGGGCGGGTATAGTCGAGCGCCTCGTAGAACCCGAAGCGGCCGAGGGCGCCCTGCCGCTCGAGGACGGCCAGGTTCGCAATCGCCCGCTGTGGCGAGATCATCGCGGCCAGGGCCGCCGCGTACGGCGCGATCACGAGGTCCCGCCCGAGGCCTCGCTTGAGCGCAAGATTGGGAACCCCGAAGGCGCGGTACTGATAGGTCTGCCAGCGGTCGCGCAGGTTGTAGGCGCTCTCGCTGATGCCCCAGGGAACCCGCCGCTCGCCTGCGTAGGCGATGTGCCGCTTCACCGCCCCGATGAACGTCTCGTCGAGCACCGTGTACGGGAACGAGCGCATCACGAGGCTCGGCATCAGATACTCGAACATGCTGCCGCTCCACGAGACGAGCGCGGTCGCGCCCGCGGCCCGCGTGAGCGTGCGGCCAAGGCGGAACCAGTGCTCGACCGGCACCTGGTTCCGGGCCACGGCGAGATAGCTCGCCAGCCGCGCCTCGGAGGCGAGCAGGTCGTAGTGCGAGCCGTCGAGCGACGGCGAGCCCGCCTGATAGCCGATGGCGAAGAGACTGCGGGTCCGATCGTACAGGAAGGCGAAGTCCATCGCGTGCATGTACGACGAGGCCCGGTCCGCCAGCGCCGTGAGACGCGCGAGCAGGTCGGCGGCCGCAGGCAGCCGTTGCGCCACCGACCGCCACGACTCGGAGCGGGCCACCGGCCGCGTCAGGCGGCCCGACGCGGGCAGCAGCTCGAGTCCGGCGAGGCGTGTCTCCTGCTCGGCCGCGAGCCGGAGACACCAGCGAATCCACTCGCCCAAGGACTCGCCGTCGTCCGGCACGGGGACCCGGGCCAGCGCCGTGAGCGCGCGCTCGAGAACGGGGGTCAACGCCTGAAAGACATCGCCGGGCGCCTGCGCGTCGGCGGCGCTCAGCGCCGTCTCGGCCTCCTTGAGCGCGGCCTCGGCGAGCTCGAGGCCGCGGGCGCCGTCGGCGCCGGGCGGAGCGGCCCCCTCGCGGCGGCGGAGCCGCTCCGCCGCGAGCAGGATGCCGGTGCGAAGCGCGCGCCAGGTGCGGGCGTCGAACACCGGCTCGTCGGCGAGCTCGAGGCAGGCCTGGCGCAGCGCGATGAGATGCCCGGCCAGGTTCCCGCTATCCACCGTCGAGACGTAGGCCGGCTCCAGCACCTGGAGATCCCGCAGATCGTACCAGTTGTACCAGTGTCCCCGGAACCGCCGCATGGCCTCGAGCGACGCGAAGGTCCGCTCGAGCCGACCCACCATGTCCTCGGCCGTGATGAACCCGAGGTCGCGGGCGCTCACCGTCGCGAGGAGCTGCAGTCCGATGTTGGTCGGCGAGGTCCGCATCGCGACCACCGGCGCGGGATCCTCCTGGAAGTTGTCCGGCGCCAGCCAGTGGGTCTCCTCGGTGACGAACCGATCGAAGTAGCGCCAGTGGAGCAGCGCGTACCGCATCGCCGCCGTCCGGCTCGACGCGGGTAGCCGCCGCTCGCGCCGCACCGCGGGCGCGCTGATCGCGTATGCGATCGACGGCGAGATCGACCAGAGGAGGAGCAGCGGCGTGGCCGCACCCACGAGCGGCGGGAAAGACACGACTCCGCCGGCCAGCTGCACGCCCACCAAGGCCAGCGCGAGAAGCACGAACGGGAGCGCGACCGCGGGCCACATGGTGCGCCACGCCGGGCCCGGTCCTCCGGCCAGCAGGCGCTCGGTCTGCGACGCCGTTTGCCACTCGAGGAGCTGGCGCCGCGTGACCCAGAGCCGCCCGAGCGTCCGAAGAATCGCGTCCACAGAGACCCATGCCTGATGGGGCAGAAACGCGATGGCCAGAGCGACCTGCTGCAGGCTCACGGCCGCGTCGTGTCCCGCGGCGGCATAGTACGCCCGCCAGGACTTGTCGAATGGCGGCTGCAGCATCGCCAAGAGCAGCGCGACCACGTGCGACGCGGCCATGGCGCCGAGGGTGAGGAGCGTCCAGCGCAGCGGCCCGCCCGGGAGCACGGTCCAGCCGGCGATCAGCAGCGCGAGCTGGGCCGGCTCGACCAGGCTGCGGCGCAGGTTGTCCAGGATTTTCCAGCGCGAGAGCAGCGACAGCCGGTTGGGCTCCGGCCCGTCCGGTCCCGGAACTCGCCCCGTGAGCCAGCGGAGCAGCTGCCAGTCGCCGCGAATCCAGCGGTGCTTGCGGCGGGTGTAGGTCAGATACCGCGGCGGGTAGTCGTCGTAGACGACGATGTCGCTGGCGAGCCCTGCGCGCGCGTAGTTCCCTTCGATCAGATCATGCGAGAGCAGCGTGTTCTCGGGAAAGCGGCCCCGGGTGGCGCGCTCGAACGCGTCGACGTCGTAGATCCCTTTGCCGGTGAAGCTTCCCTCGCCGAATAGGTCCTGGTAGACGTCGGACACCGCAGTCGTGTAGGGGTCGACGCCCGGATGGCCCGAGTGCACCGCGGCGAATTGCGAGCGGTGGGCGCTCGGCAGCGACACGCCCACCCGCGGCTGCAGAATGCCGTAGCCCTGCATCACGCGTCCGCGCTGCTCCTCGTAGACCGCGCGATTGAGCGGGTGGGCCAGCGCGCCGATCAGCAGGGCGGCCGTATCGGGCGGGAGCAGCGTGTCGGCGTCGAGCGTGATGACGTAGCGCACCCGCTGCAGCGGCGTCGGGTCGCCCACGATGCTCGAGAATGCGCTCGCACCGGCCCCGCGAAGGTAGCGATTGAACTCGGCCAGCTTGCCGCGCTTCCGCTCCCAGCCCATCCACATGCCCTGGCCGGGATTCCACCGACGCGGTCGGTGGAACAGATAGAAGGCGTCCTCCCCGTCCGCGCGGTACTGGGCGTTGAGCGCGCGGATGCCCGCCGCCGCCGCGGCCAGGATCGCCGCGTCGGTCTCGCGGGTCTCGGTGGGTGCGTCAGTGAAGTCGCTGAGGATGGCGAACTGGAGATGGGGCTCGCGGTTGGCCAGGTATTGCACCTCGAGGTGCTCCAGCGCCTCGTGCACCGACTCGACGCTTCCGAACAGGGTCGGCACCACCACCACCGTGCGAAACTCTTCGGGCACGCCGCCATGGCGGGCGAGATCGAGCTTGGGCAGGCGGCGCGGAGGGAGGAACGCCGTCACCAGCTGGTTCATGGCGCTCACGGCGATGTCGTTGGCGGGAAGGAAGGCGAAGACGAGCACCAGCGGCCACGCCGCGCGCGCCAGCGGCCCCCCGAGCCAGAGCACGGCCGCCAGCGCGGCGAGCGTCCCCGCCAGCACGCCCCCGACGTACACCACGTTGGGGTGACGAAGGATCCAGCGATACAGCGCGACTCCGGCCGGCGCTCGGTAGGCGCATCGCGCCTCGAGCTCGTGCAGGCCGGCGTCCACCAGGTAGTATCCGATGTGACGGCGGCGCCCCGCCTCGCCGGCCCCGTTCGATGGCGCCGCGCCCGCCAAGCCGAGGGCGACCTGCGCCACCTCCGCTTCGTCGCGGCGGGTGCGCTTGGCGATGCGTTCCACCACGTGGCGGTACTGGTCGCGGGTCTCGAAGGTCATGCGGGCATACACCGCGGCAGGATCCCGGCGAAGCACGGCCTCCATCGCGCTCTGCCGTTCGACGAAGGCATCCCAGTCCATGCGCGCGATGCCGCGCAGGCTGGTGATGCTGTTCGCCATGGTGAGCTGCGTGAGCGCCACTCGCTCGTTTGCCCGCGCCGACGCCTCCTCGGCCTGCATCCCTTGGTCGGCGATCCAGTGCTCCAGCCGGAACAGCGGGGGCTGCGCGCCGCCGCCGGCCCGAA
>JBQCGH010000071.1:0-13970 GCA_051955835.1 Gemmatimonadales bacterium | reverse complement strand
GGGACCAGCACACCAGACGGCTCTGGTGTGCTGGTCCCGCTCACCGCTTACCGCTCACCGTTCCCCCCATGCTTCCCGTCCTTTCTCCCCAACAGTCGGCCGCGTGGGACGCGAGCGCGGGCGCCGGCGGCGTGGCGCTCGCGACCCTCATGGAAACGGCGGGCCGGGCCGCGGCCGCGGTGCTCGCGGACAGGCATGCGCCCCGCCTACGTGCCGGCGTGCTGGTAGCCGCTGGTCCCGGCCACAACGGCGGGGACGGCTGGGTGCTGGCCCGCGCGCTCCACCGGCTCGACGTGCCGGTCTGGGTCACGAGCTTGCCAGGCACCGGGGCGGAGCTGCGGGAGCGCATGGCTGCGCGGGCGCGTGCAGAAGGCGTCCGCGAGGTCGCGCCCGATGGTCCGTGGCCGTCGGCGGGGCTCGCAGTGGATGCGCTGCTGGGAACCGGCGCTTCCGGTGCGCCCCGCGCGCCGATGGCGGCGTTGCTCGAGCGCCTGCTGGATCTGGAGCTGCCCGTGATCGCCATCGATGGTCCCACCGGAGTGGACCTCGAGACCGGCGTGGTCCATGGTACCCCTCGCGCGGACCTGACCATCACGTTCGGTGGGGTGCGACGCGGCCACCTGCTCGCGCGCGATGAAGTTGGAGAGCTCGTGGTGGTGGACATCGGCCACCCGCCCGCCGATCCCTCCTGGCCCACGCTGGTCACCGATACCCAGGCGGCCGAATGGCTGCCCCGGCTCCGGGCCCGGGACCACAAGGGCGTGCGCGGCCGCGTGGTGATCGTGGGCGGAAACACGGGCATGTCCGGTGCGGCACGCATGGCCGGGCGGGCGGCGTTCGGGGCCGGTGCCGGGCTGGTCCACGTGGTCGCGCCACCGGACACGATCGCCGCGCTGATCCAGGCGGAACCCGATCTCCAGACCTTCGTCGCGCCACTCGACCGGGAGCCGAGCGCGGACTTGCTCGCGCTGGTGGAACAGGCCGATGGGTTGATCGTGGGACCGGGCCTCGGGCGCGAGGCGGGCCGCCGCGCGCTGGTCACGGCCCTCGTCGAACGCGCCAAGGCCGCGGTGCTCGATGCCGACGCGCTCGTGGCGTTCCAGGGCGCCGTCGGCGAGCTGCGCGCGCTCGCTGAGGCGCGGCCGCTCGTGCTGACACCGCATCCCGGCGAGTTCCGCACGCTGTTTCCCGCGTTGGCGCCCGTTCGGGAGCTGGACCCGTGGGCGGCGGCCGTGGCCGCGGCGGAGCAGTGCGGAGCGACGGTGCTGCTCAAGGGCGTCCCCACCGTGGTCGCGCGCGTCGGGCGTCCGGCGCTCACGGTCGCGGCCGGCAATCCGGGTCTCGCTACGGGCGGGAGCGGCGACGTATTGAGCGGACTGGTCGGCACGGCCCTGGCGCAGGGTGTCGCGCCCGAGCTGGCCGCGGCGTTCGGTGCGCAGACGCTGGGCCGCGCCGCCGACATCGGCGCTCGGCGCGCGGCGGCTCGCACACTGCGCCCGATGGACGTCGTCGCCGCGCTGCCCGATCTCTGGCGCGAGTGGGACGTCCGCCGCGTGGCCCCGCCGCTCGCCCGACCCCCCGTGCTTCTGGAGCTGGCGCGCCCGCAATCCGTGTAGGCCCCCCTCGGCCGAGCGGCCGCGCCGCGAACCTCCTTCCGGACTAGATTCGTTCGATGCGTTCCGTCGTCGCCGCGTTCGTGCTCGTCGCCTTCGCTCCTGCCGCTGCGGCCGCCCAATCTCCCAGCCGCGACTGGCGCCTGGAAGACCGCACGGTCATCGGGGACTTCAGCCGCATTACCGCCGTCGCCACGGCCATCGACCGCGTCTACGCCGCGTCGCCTTCCGCCGTCCTGCTGTGGAACCCACAATTTCATCAGTGGCAGGGGCCGTACGATCCGCCGGATTCGACCATGCTCACGCGGGTGTTCGGCGGCCTGGTGGATCCGCTCGACAACTCGCTGTGGCTCGAGCGTCCCGACGGCTGGGTCCACTTCCAGCCGGAGCTGCAGCTGTGGGACCACGGCGACGTGCCGCAGGGCGTGCTGGCGATCGCGTTCGACGCCGCCGATCCGACGCCCGGTCTGTACCTGCGCACGCAGGTGGGATGGCTGCTGCTCCCGCGCGGTGGTCTGGTGCCCTCGGCCGGCCGGACGCCGGCGCATCCGGTGGCTCCGGCGCGGGTCGACGACGTGCTTCGGGCGAATCCCACGCTGCAGGCCAACGCCGCGCAGATCCTGGTGGACGCCAGGCTCGGCGTGGCCCGGTTCACCGCGGCCGCGCGCTCGGCCGACAACCTCGGCTGGTATCTCGGCACCTCTGGGGTCGGGCTCCTCTTCATGCCCGACGGCGCCGCGCTGCCGGACCGGATGCCGTTCGGACTGCGGTCGCCGCTCGTCGGCGCGCTCGCCGGGTGGCCCGATGGAATCTGGGCGGCCACCGATCGGACGCCATTGGCCCAGCCCGCGCTCACCTTCGTGGAACGTGGGCTCAAGCAGTTCCAGACGGTGCAGGGGCCCGCCGCGTTCGGACTGCCCTTCTCGGCGGTGCGCAGGATGGCCGGGCAGGGCACCTCGCTTTGGGCGGCGACCGACCGCGGGCTCGCGCGCATCGCCACGAGGGACGGACGGGTGGACCTGCTCGATGAAGCTCACGGGCTTCCGGACGGGACGGTGTACACCGTCGCATCGCGTCAGGGGCGCATCACCGCCGGGACGCGACGCGGCCTGGTGCGCGTCGACGACTCCCTGCGCGTTGAGCGGCTCGCCCCGCGATTCGCCGACCCCGTGCTGGCGGTGTTTCCCACCGGCGATTCGGTCTGGATCGGCACCCAGCGGGGCGTGCTCCTCGTGCTTCCGGGCCAGCAGGATGTGGTCAGGCCGGCCGGCCTGGCGATGGCATCGTTGCAGGCGCCGGTGGTGGCCCTGAGCTCGCTCGGCGATACGGTCGTGGCGCTCACGCGCGACCAGATGCTCTGGCGCGATCCAGGGACGCAGGCCTGGACGCTGGGGCCCAATCTGAGCGGTTTGCTCGGCGGCCTGATCGCCTTCGCGGCCGATGGCCCCGGGTTCTGGGTGGCGGGCGACCGCGGCGTCGGTTTCGCGCAGCTCCGGACGCCTGCCGTGCATCCGCTGCGCGCGGGCGATCTGCCCGGCGCCGCGAACGACATCGTGGTGGACGACGAATATCTCTGGGTCGCGACCACCGGCGGGCTGGTACGCTTCCGGCTCGACGCCGTCCGCCCGTGACCGCGCCCCGCGCGCCCGGCGTGGCCAGCGCGCTCGGTCCCGGCGCGGAATTCGACCGCGTGCGGCGCATCGCGGCGGCGCTGGGCGCCCGCGCCGTCGGTCTGGGTGACGATTGCGCCGTGCTCGCCCCGTCCGGCCCCGTCCTCGTCGCGAGCACGGACGTGAGCGTCGAGAACGTACACTTCCGGCGCGAGTGGCTTTCGCACGAAGAAATCGGGTGGCGGGCCACCGCGGCCGCCCTGTCCGATCTCGCGGCCGACGGTGCCGATGCGGCGGGCGTGCTCGTGGCGCTCACGGTCCCCGGGGACGCGAGCGATGACGAGGTCGTCGCCGTGATGGCCGGCGCTGGGGACGCTGCGCTGGACGCCGGGGCCCGTGTGGTGGGCGGCGATCTCTCCCGCGGGCCCGCCTGGACGATCGGGGTGACGGTGCTCGGGTGGGCCCAGACCCCGGTCACCCGCACCGGCGTTCGCGTTGGCGACGGTCTCTGGGTCACCGGCGCGTTGGGTGGGCCGCGCGCGGCGCTCGAAGCCTGGGGCCGAGGCGACGCACCCGTCGCCGCGGCGAGGCGGGCCTTCGCCCATCCGGTGCCGCGCCTGCGCGCGGGCCGGTGGCTCGCCCGCCACGGCGCCCGCGCCATGATCGACGTGAGCGACGGGCTCGGCGCCGACGCGGCCCATCTCGCGGCAGCGTCCGGTGTGGGGCTCGTGCTCGAGCTCGAGCGGGTGCCGGTGGTCCCAGCGGCGCGCGAGGAGGCCGCGCGCCTGGGCATCGCACCCGAACAGTTCGCCGCCGAAAGCGGCGAGGAGTACGAGCTCCTGGTCGCGCTGCCGGACCACTTCGAGCCCACCGACGTGCTGGCGTTTCGCAGCGTGGCCGGACTGGAGCTTACACGCGTTGGCGCCGCGAGTGTGGCCGCGGGCGTACAGGCGTCGCTCGGCGGCGCTCCGGTGACGCTTGCCGGCTTCGATCATTTCGCCCGGCGGAAGCGGTGACCGCGCGTCGTTGACGGAGCTCCCGGTGCGCGGCTAGGTTGCGCCGGTTTCCCTAACCCGAGTGTTCATGAGCACGATCATCGAAGTCCACGCCCGCGAGATCCTCGACAGCCGCGGCAATCCGACGGTGGAAACCGACGTGACGCTGTCGAGCGGCGCGCAGGGCCGCGCCGCCGTGCCGAGCGGCGCCTCGACCGGCGAGCACGAAGCCGTCGAGCTCCGCGATGGCGACGCGCGGCGCTACGTGGGCAAGGGCGTGGTCGAGGCCGTGCGCAACGTCAACGAGGTGCTCGGGCCCCGGCTCGAAGGCATGGCCGCGGCCGACCAGATCGCCATCGACGCCGAGATGATGGACGCGGACGGCACGCCCAACAAGAGCAAGCTGGGCGCGAACGCCATCCTGAGCGTGTCGCTCGCCGTGGCGCGGGCGGCGGCCCAGGACTGCGGCCTGCCGCTCTACCGCTACCTCGGCGGACCGATGGCGCGCGTGCTGCCGGTGCCGATGATGAACATCCTGAACGGCGGCGCCCACTCATCGAACAACGTGGACGCGCAGGAATTCATGGTGGTGCCCATCGGCGCGGAGGCCTTTCCCGAGGGGCTGCGCATCGGCGTCGAGGTCTTCCACTCGCTCAAGAAGGTGCTGGGCAAGATGGGGCTCTCGACCGCGGTGGGCGACGAGGGCGGCTTCGCGCCGATGCTTCCTTCCAACGAGGCCGCGCTCGATGTGGTCATGCAGGCGATCCAGAGCGCCGGGTACGAGCCCGGCCGCGACGTCGCCATCGCCCTGGATGTCGCCGCCTCCGAGCTGTTCCAGGACGGGGAGTACGTCTTCAAGAAGGGCGACGGCAGCCGGCGCTCCGCGGAAGCTCTGGTCGATCTCTATGCCGGCTGGGTGGACCGCTATCCGATCGTGAGCATCGAGGACGGCCTCGCCGAGAACGACTGGGCCGGATGGGCGCTGCTCACTGAGCGGCTGCACGAGCGGGTTCAGCTCGTCGGCGACGACCTCTTTGTCACGAACGTCGACCGGCTGGGTCGGGGCATCGAGGAGGGCGTGGCCAACGCCGTGCTGGTGAAGGTGAACCAGATCGGCACCCTCACCGAGACGCTGCAGTGCATCGAGCTGGCCAAGGGCAGCGCGTATGGGGTCATCATCTCGCACCGCTCGGGCGAGACCGAGGATACGTTCATCGCCGACCTCGCGGTGGCCACGGGCGCGGGCCAGATCAAGACCGGCAGCGCGAGCCGGACCGACCGCACGGCCAAGTACAACCAGCTGCTGCGCATTGCGGAGGAGCTGGGCGACCTGGCGCACTACCCGGGGCGGGATCTCTACCCACTGTGACGCCGGCTCGCTGGGCCGCGCTCGCCGCGCTGGCCTTCGCGCTCTACTTCGGCATTCAGGGCGGCGAGTACGCCACGACCGATGTGCTCGCCCTCCGCCGCCAGGAGGCGACGGAGCAGGCGCAGGTGCTTCGACTCCGCCAGTTAGTGGATTCGCTCACGCACGAAGCGGACGCCATCGAGCACGATCGCCGCACGCAAGAGCGAGTCGCCCGCGAGCGCTTCGGCATGATTCGAAAAGGCGAGCTGCTCTACCGTCTCGTGCCGCCCGACAGCAGCCGGTGAGGAGCCCCGGTACTCACCTCGGCGGGATGGTCGTGATGCTGGAGTTCCGCTCGAGCGCGCAGGGTTGCGTTTGCTTTGGCCGACGTTAGAGTTCGCACCGCGGACGGCAGGGTAGCTCAGCTGGTTAGAGCACGGCACTCATAATGCCGGGGTCGCGGGTTCGAGTCCCGCCCCTGCTACTTACCTCGCAACCACTTGAGCAATCCGGCTCAAGTGGTTTGTCGTATCTGGCACTACCCCTGGCACTAACAGGTGCATCGATGGCTGAGGAATCGGCAATTCGGAGTCTGAGCCAAAGCCGCTGGTTCGACCGGAGCCTCCGAGCACAGAGGTCATTCTACCAGCGGGGGTTGGATCCCAAGTCATTTGGAGAGAATAAGGGCACCCGCAAGGGCTAGCACGAGCACGGCCGCGAGGAACATCACTTTCGTGAGGGCGCCGGACTTCCGGTGGATTGCGGCCGTGTTGTATTCGAAAGATTCGGCGAGCTGCTTCCAACTGGTAGAGGTGGAACTCGTGAGGCTTACAACTGCGCCACACGGGAGCTAGCAACGCCGGGGGGGGTGGCTCGTGCCGTCGCTCCCGCCGTCCGCTGACCGTGTGATCGTGCCAAGGGAGGAACTCTGAAGACGGTCATCTTCGCGTGTGTGCAAAGCGCCGGTCGCTCGCAAATGGCTGCAGCATTTTTCAACCGGCTAGCCGACCCGGCCAAGGCGCACGCCGTACCCGCTGGCACCCAGCCCGCTGAACGGGTCCATCCTGAGGTGGTCGAGGTCATGCGCGAGATTGGCATGGATCTCAGCCAGGCGAAGCCACGACACTTCACCCCTGAGCTCGCGGCCACCGCGCAATACCTCGTCACGATGGGATGTGGCGATGAGTGTCCGTTCGTTCCTGGAGCGCGGCGCGAGGACTGGGCGCTTGAGGACCCGAAGGGCAAACCCCTCGCGCAAGTCCGAATCATTCGGGAGGAGGTCCTGAGACGCGCGCGCGGGCTGGTGGAACGAGAGGGTTGGGCCGCGGGAGAGCGACCTCACAGCGACCCGGAGCTAGGTAGTCTAAGTTAAGCGTTCACGAGAGCCCTCTTCGTGGAGTGGCCCCGTACCAGCCGCTTGGCTGCCCGGAGGCCTATGCCGCGTCCATGTGCTCTAGCTCTCCCCGTCGTTGAGCCGATAATCCCGGCGTTGGTATCCAGAGCCTTTCGACGGTCCGGAGTGGCTATTCGAGCCCAAGTATGATGGCCTCCACGGGCTCTTCTATATGAGCGGCCGCCGGTGCGAGTTCAGGTCCAAGCGGGGCAACGTGCTGCGCCGCTTCGAGCCGCTCTGCCACTGGGTGCGCGACGAGCTGAAGACCCGAGACGTAATTCTAGACGGGAGGTGGTGGCGCTGGACGAGCACGGCGCCCAGACTTCCGGCTGCTCATGCGTGGTGGAGGGAACCTGCATCACGCCGCCTTCGACGTGCTATGGCTCAAGGGGAATGACCTACGGGAATGCCCGCTTACCCGCCGAAGCAGATCCTGGGCCGGCTTATCACCCACACCAGCACTGTGCTTTCGCGCGTGTTCCACGTCCGAGGGCGGGGGCGCGACCTCTTCGGCGCGGTCCAGCGGCTCGACCTTGAGGGTATCGTGGCCAAGCGGCTGGCCGACGTCTACACGCCCGACACCGTCTGGCGGAAGGTGCGGAATGGCGGCTATACGCAGATGGAAGGCCGCGGGGACCTGTTCAATCCGCAGCGGCACGGGTAATGGCCCTCGGGAGCCGGAGTCTGGGAGCGGACCAACTCGCAGTGACGCACCTCAGGCGATCTTGTTTCGCGGGCCTTTACACTTTCTGGCGCTCACGGCCGGTAGAGCTGCGTCGGCTGATTGCCGGCGCCGATGACGAACAGGTAGAGCTGGTTATTGATGACCACCCGCACTGCGACCTGCGGGAACGTCGCGGCTGGAAGCGCCCGCTTGGCCGTCCAGGCGTTGGTGGCCGGATTGTAGACGAACAACCGGTGGTCTCGGAGGATGATGTATAGCTTGCTGCCGAGCGCCGTGCCGATAGCCGGGCCGCCCGCGCCGCCCGGGAGGGGCGCCAGCGTTTGCCAGTGGTCCGTCGTGGGATCGTAAGCGTCGAGCTGCGTCACCGCGTGCCCCGTCGAGTCGGCCCCCCCGACCACGTAAAACCTACCGTTGATGGCTGCGCCCGCCCCGTCAATGTGGAAATGCGGTGAGAGCCGGCGCGTCCCCCAGCTGTCGGTCGCAGGGTTGTAGCGGAACAGGCGCCGGAACGACGGGTACTCACAGTTGTGATTATACGGCCAGTCCTCGGTGCCGCAGATGCCCGGCAGTACGTACATGATGTTGTTGATGACCCCCGTCACGCCGGCTGCCGTGGGGCGGGGCATCGCGGCGCGGCGCACCGCCACATCATTCGTATAGTCGTATGCCACAAGCGCGTAATCGACCGCCTCATTGCCAGTGCCGTCATGCTCCATGCCGCCACTGTAGTAGAGCGTGTTCCCGATTTTGGCCACGCCATTGGAACGCTCCCCGAATTGGGACCTGGTCTGCTTCGTGGTCCACACGTCGGTCACGGTGTTATAGGCCAGGGTCGGAAAGCCGTAGCCGCACTCGTTGTCGCAGTTTTGTCCCCCGAAGGTGTAGACAATGGACTGTCCTGCCGCGTTCGGCGCCATCCCAGCGGTGAAGCCAGTGAGCGCTGTCGTCGGGGTTGGCGCTGCACGTGACACCCAAGTGTTGGTGGTGGGCAGGACGGCTGCTGCCACCGCGACACTCGCATCCGCGGGGATAGGGGCGTCGCCGGGCTGAGTAGGGGCAGGGCTATCGTTGCAGCCAGCCACCAGGCTGGTCATAGCTAAAGCGGCCAAGGGTACGAGGCGAGGTGCTGGCATGGCGAGCTCGTCGGGCGTAGGTAGTGGACAGGACCAATCGATGCGGAAGGCTAGGCTGCACACGTCAAGCCGATTTCAAGCGCCGGCGGCTCACGTGCTCGGCCACTGGGTTAACCTACCGCACACACTGGATTCACGCCCCGCTAGAGCCAATCTGGCTTGCCGGGGTTCGCCATCTCCTACCGTAGCGGCACACCTCGACGAAGGCACGCCCGGCTGAAAGCCGGCGAAGGTTCGAAACGGTGGCACCGCTACGAGCGGAGCTACGGCAGCTTCGAGCGTGCGTTCTCACTCCCTACGACCGTAGACCCCGAGAAGATCGTGGCGAGCTACAGCGACGGCATCCTGACCGTCACGATCCCCAAGGCGGAGCGGGCCCGGCCGCGCGAGATCCCGGTCAAGGTCGGGTGATACACCGCCGCATTCTTCTGGCCGTCGGTGGAGTGGGGGAAGCCCCCCGAATTGGGGGGCTTTTCTCTTGAGAAAAGCTGCAGGTAGAGAATTGCTATGCGGCCTCTTGGTTCGCCGGCGGACACACCGTGCCTTGGTGCGGGTGTCGGGCGACGTGTTCCTTGCGAAGCATTTCTTCGCGTGCTACGCCCTAAACGTCGTGGAATTCCTCTCCGCGGAAGAACAAGACGTAGACCGGTCTCGTTATCTGACCCGAACGCGACGGCTGTCGCGTGCGCCGGACAGAGTACACGGCGAACCGGCGCGGCCCCGCACTGCGAGGTGTCGAATACGGTACCAGGAGTTCGTGCTGCCCGGGACGAAGCCGAATCACCTGGCCATCCAGAGGTCCCCCATAACATTCCAGGTGTCCGTGCATACCGTACTCCCTGACAACCACGAGCTGGCGAAGGGGGTAGCTCCAGCGGCAGTCGGAGCCGATCACCGCGCAGGCCAGGAACGGCCCGCCCATAGGTGATATGCCAGGGTGATGCCAAGGTGGTCATCCACCGCGGTGCGAGAGTCCGGCGACTAAGCCGTCGATTTGTTTGGGCTTGAGTATCTGGCTGGATCGGAAAATGAAGGGGACTGCTAGCGGGGTGTTCACATTCTCCTACTCTTGCTGCATACACTCCACACGTTCTCAGGATCAGCAAAGATGCGGCCGCAGGCTGGGCGCCTCGACGGGGCGACCGAGGTAGCTCAAACATGCTTTCCCCTTCTCACTTGAACCCCGCATCCCGGAGACCGGAGGTACGCAATCGTACCGAGAGAGTTATTCCCTGACCAACGGCGCCGACCTGTGCTAGATGGGTGGCAGACCCTGTTACCCGCACGTCCCCAAGGATGTATGACTTCCCGGCACTGGGAGCGCTGGTACGAGGTCGCGGACCATTCTGGTTGGCCGAGCGAGGGCAGCGGCGGGCCTTGTTCCGAAGTCCTCGGTCGCGGGGCGACCCCATGCCCCTCGCAGTCGCTCGTGATGGGCAGCACTCACATCTCCCCTGAGTGGCACATGCTGAATCGGTTATTTGTGTAAACGCGGGTAGAGCTGGCGGACGTTCACGTCAAGAGGACTGGACAGTGCCAGAGTTCAAGAGCGGTTGCCGCGCACAGACGCGTGGCGGTGGCCCACGAGCACGTCTGCCGCGTGCCGAAGCTCTACGAGCCCTTCAGTGTGGATCGACCGGTGGAGGCCGTAGACCGCTTGCTCGTTCGCGAGCACAAGTGCCGGTCCTGGAGGCGTCGAGCGCAAGCGCGGCGGAACAACTCCTGGGTGCCGATGGACCAGCGTCCATTGGGCTCGTCGTGAGTGACATCGTTACGCCCGGCTCCGGGAGACAAGCTGACGGCGAGGATCGCGGAACAGTGGTCTGGGGTGCCCGTGTTGTTAGTCTCCGGCTTTGGGATGAAGGCGGGCTGCACCGGTCCATTTCTGGCGAAACCATTCACTCCCGAGGCTCTCCTCCGTGCCGTGGACGAGTTGCTGCAGGTACCAGCAACCCCGCCCATCCCCCCACGCAACGCCAGTCCTAAGCAACCCAGACCCTAACGGCAGGAGTCGGTGAAAGGTATGTTGATCCTACCCGCCCCCTGCGAGAGTACCCGATGGCCGCCGCTGCCAGGTCCCGCCCCGAACGGACCGTGCTGGTGGTGGATGATGAGGAGCTGGTCTGCCGGCTCACCGCCCGCGTCCTCGTCGAGGCGGGCTTCCGCGTCCATGAAGCGCACAGCGCCCTGGACGCGCTGGCGCGGCTCACAGCTCTAAATGGTGCGGTGCAACTCGTGGTGAGTGACATTGGGATGCCGAAGATGAGCGGGGAGCAGCTCGCCTCGGCGATAGCCGAACGTTGGCCCGCCGTGCCGGTTCTTCTTGTCTCGGGCCAGGGTGGTCCGCAGTCGGACTATCGCGGCACGTTTCTGCCCAAGCCTTTCACACCAGACGCCCTGCTTACGGTGGTCCGTCAGATCATCCCACCGGCCGAAGAAACCCCTTTGATGGCGGAGGAACTGGAGGAGCGGGTCGCGCCCTCAACGCTCGACTTCCGCCCAGGGAACCACAAGCCGGGCAACGGACCCTGAAGCTGGACCTCGCCGTGTCACGCTGCTAGGGTCGGCTATGGTCCGAGGCCGTAGCCGGGCTGCTGCCGCTGCCGCATCACTGAGGCTCCCGCGATTCGGGGTGAATCTTCAACAAGGCGAATCGGGGGCCGTCCGGTTATCTTTGCTTTGCCTACCCACCACTCCGTCCACGATTGAAGGGCTCCGTGTATGATTCAGGGAAATTTCACCTACTCTGCCTCGAATCGCGCCACACGGCCAGGAAAATGCTAGCGACTGCCAGCGCTGCCCTGGACCGAAGCACCGCGCGACTCACTAAGGCTAACTGCACGCTTGTACAGGCGACTGCCCGGCTAGAGGCGGCTCAGCAACGGACGGCTAGTGTCGCGGATCGAGCATCCGCGCCGGATTAGAGCACGGACTGGTTCCATAGCCCAGCGACTGTGTGAGAGCGGCTCCTCGCTTGGCTCTCCCGCGGCATCTCCACGGCCCCCTGGACGAGGATGGATGGTGTTTACGGGGTCGAACCCTTCATCTCCGGCGTCTCTCTCCACGGGCTCGGCGAGCCCGCGCCACTGCCACGGTGAATTGCCGGTGATTCAGGGTGCGCCGTTCGCTGCCGACCTCGACCTCAATGCGTGAGGCGTGGCCCAGGCCCCCACGTTCGCGAGAGATGATTGTCGCCTCCCCTTGAAGGCGATCACCCGCGTACTCAAAGTCGATCAGGACGGTATCTCCCGCCTCTAAGGCGTCGCTGTCCATGCTGTAGACCTTTGCCAGTTGGTTGCTTGCTCTGCGCTGAAGTCAGCGCAGCTTCGCTAGCCCGTCTTGGATCAGGGCCTCCACCTTACCCATCACTGCGGCCACGCCTTGGACCCGCTCCACGTCGCCGTTATAGACGGCGAACACCGCCGACCGCTTCCCGACATGCACCCGCACCTTGATTTGCTCGTTGGCAAAGTCCTCTTTGACCTGGATATGCACAGCCTCGCTCGGCGCCCACGCGGCCGCGGCTGCCAGCGTCATGCCGCGAATAATGTCGATGTTTTCTTTTCGGCTCGGCAGAAGAAGTGCCTCCTAGAACGGCCAGCTCACTCTGGCGAACCGGAGCTGTGCCTCCCTGAGGACCGAGGCCAAGCAGTCGCGGCAGTCATGCGAGGGAGGCCCGAAGTCCCCGCGCATCGTACCGCGTGGCTCTCAAGCTAGCTCCAGCACCAACGGCGGAATTAGGCGGCTACTGTAGAGACTGTTTAGTCCATCTGGGAGTTCGTAAGAAGCGGCGATAGGGAGGGCCAGAGCTGTGCCTGCCGCTCGCCCTCGATCTCGCTTCCTCCTCAGCAGACTGACCAGTGCGGCCGGTGGCCGGCCCCAAGCGGCCCGAAGGCCCCGGGGCCCCGAAACCGGGGGGCGGGCGCCGCAGGCGAGGTGACCTTCCCCCCTCCGCGGCCCTGGTGGGCCGGCAAGGCGGATGCCTAGCTTGCCGGTGTGGAATCTCTTCGACGACGCATGTCGTTGACGATGGCTTCCTGCGCTTCGGTCGCGATTCGCATTCGACGCGCGAGCTCGGTTAGCTCGGACAACGCCTCGCGCGCCTGGGCTGCGGTGTCGCGGGCCTCTTCGGCTGCCACGCGAAGCGCTTCCTGCGCGTGGCGCGCGCCCTCGGCGACCTCGCGAGCGGCCTCTTGGACGTCTCGCATCCGCTCATTGCCGACTCGGGCGTCCTCGTCAGTTTCCCGAATCGATTCTCCACGGACGCGGAATCCCTCCGCAATTTGACGCCCTTCCTCGGCCTGGCGGCGAAACAGCTCTGCCTGCTCACGCCGCCGTTCGGCAGCATCTGCTCCGTCTTCCTTGTCTGGCATCGACTGGCCCTCCGAGGCCAACCTGAACCCCCCGAGCTTCGACTGCGCCCGCCACTAATAAGCGCCACAGGTCTGATTTCGGGAAGAGTTTAGCCGCTGACCCAGTCCACAGGGGCGACCACCGTCAGAGAGCGTTTGTACGCTGCCGTACCTGCCGCGTCCCGTGACGCTGCGCGCTTTGCCTCGTGAGAGGTCTCACTGCCACGCGCCTACCGAGCGCCTACCCTGAAATAGCCAAACCCTGGAGCACCCCGTGGGCAGAGGACGACAGGCACGACTACGCCGGGAGTACGCCGCATGGTACCCGAGTATCGAATTGCCCACATGGCATCCCGCGAAAAAACTCGCAGGAGTTGTTGCCCGACAGCTCCTCAAGGGCGAGCCGCGCCACCTTGAGCCACCGCGCTGGGAGCCGGGCCCTCGCATTCTGGACGACCGGCACTTCGAGTTTCGGGGTGGCGAGGCACCCAGGCCGTCAGGCACCCGGACCCGTCGCGAGGATCATCAGGAACGTGAGCGACCTGCTCGGCCAACTGGTGAAGCGGCGGGGACGATCTAGCCAGTGCTCGGCGACTCAGACGCTACGCACGGCAGCCGTGACCACCGCTCCGAGAGTTCAGCGTAGCGGTCGACCAGTGCCATGGCGTCACGCGGCCACTGACGGTTTTCAGACCGAAGGTCCTCGGCGGGTAGCAGAGGATCGTTAAAAGTTTGTCGTGTGCTGGTGCGTCCCACTGAGTTGGCTGTCGCGCCCAAGAGCCTCAACAACTCGGCCTTGAGGCCACTCCGCGAACGTCTCGACTAAAGACGGGCCAGTTTT
>JBQCGH010000070.1:0-13350 GCA_051955835.1 Gemmatimonadales bacterium | reverse complement strand
CTTCGCGCGCGCGTGTGGCGGGACGACGCGCCGGTGTGTCGGTGCGTGAGCGCGCGGATCTTGGGCGCGGGGGGGCTGACGCGTGCGGTCGCCTGAGAAAGTGCGGGGGCCTTGCGTCCAAGCCGTGCCCCCTCACTTCTCTCAAGGTGCCTCGTGACGCGCCCTACCGGGCGGGTGCTGCCGGCGCCGGCCAGCTTCCACCCAGCGCCCGGTACAGCTCCACCGCGGCCGCGAGCTGCCGGAGCTGCGCCTGGCTCAGCGCCAGCTCGGCGTCGAACAGCGTGCGCTGCGCCTCCAGCACCTCCAGATAGTTGGCCACGCCCGTCCGATAGCGGAGCTCCGCGAGCCGCAGCGCCTGCCGGAGCGCCTGGGCCTGGG
The DNA here is from genome assembly GCA_051955835.1 of Gemmatimonadales bacterium. Classification (GTDB taxonomy): domain Bacteria; phylum Gemmatimonadota; class Gemmatimonadetes; order Gemmatimonadales; family GWC2-71-9; genus CAVVWJ01. Next base: position 12,972 of record JBQCGH010000070.1, on the reverse strand, counting down.
TCTGCTGCGCCGCCACCTGGTCGCGGGCGGTGCGCACGCCGGCGAGCGCGTCACTGGCCTCGCGCAATGCCACCAGCACGCTCTGCTCATACTGGGCCCGCGCCTGCTCGGCGCGGGCCTGTGCGGCACGAGTCTCGTTGATCAGTCGGCCGCCGGTGAAGAGCGGCAGCGACACGCCGGCGAGCGCCTGATAGACCTCGGTGTTCGAACGGAACAGGTCGCTCGCGGTCGATGCCTGCGACCCGTAGGAGGCGGTGATCGAAATGGTCGGCAGCCGCGCGGCCTGCGCCTCGCCGATGCGGGCGGTGGCCGCGGCGTAGGCGCGCTCCGCTTGGAGCACGTCCGGCCGGCGCTCGAGCAGGCTGGCCGGGAGCGAGTCGGGGACGGCGAGTGCCCGCACGGCCCGGGTGAGCGACCCGCCGCGCGGCACGGTGGTCGGCACTTGACCGAGCAGCAGGTTGAGCTGGTGCTCCTGCTGGGCACGGAGTTGCTCGGTCTGCGCCAGCGTGGCCGCCGGGACGGCCACCTGCGCCTCGAACTGGCGGACGTCGAGCTCCGACGTAAGCCCCTGAGCGAACCGCTGCCGGGCGAGGTTGAGCGTGGCCTGCCGGGACACCAAGGTGCGCTCGGCGATCTCCCGCTCTTGGTCGAGCTCGAGCAGCGAGAGGTAGCCGGTAGCGACGTCGCTCACCAGCGACAGCACGACCGCGCGCTGGCCGGCCTCCTCGGAGGCCAGGTCCGCCTTGGCCGCCTCGAGGCCTCGCCGGGTGCGGCCCCAGAAGTCCAGCTCCCAGGCGACGTCGCCGGTGAGCCGCCAGGCGTCGAACGAGGTCGGCGGGAATGCGCCGAGCGCCACCTGGTTGGTGCTGACGCTGCCGTTGAGGCTGAGCTCTGGAAAGAGCGGCGCCCGCGCGATGCCGACGTCGGCGCGGAACTCCTTGATCCGGCCGATCGCCGTCTGCAGGTCGCGGTTCTGCACCAGGGCCGTCCGGACCAGGCCGATCATCGTGGTATCGCGGAACAGGTCGAGCCACGCGAGACTCGCGATCGAATCCGGCTTGAGGGTGCTCGGCGGCGCGCTCGGTCCCTGTGCCGGCACCGTATCGCGGGAGCGAGCCTCCGCGAGCGAGTCGAAGAAGGCCCGAGTGCTGTCGCTTCCGCGCGCGGCGCCGACCTTGGTGGACGCCGGGACCGGCTGCTCAGGACGATAGGACGGACCGACGGCACAGCCCGCCGCGAGCGCGGCGAGCGCCGTTCCCCAGACGCGGCGGATCACCGGTGCTCCGGCGAGGCCGGCGAGGGCAGCGGCTCCGAGGCGCCCACGTGACGGTGGACGCGGCGGTCGGCCAGCCCGGCGATCAGGCGGAAGAACAGCGGGATGAAGAAGACGCCGATCGTCGTCGCGAACAGCATGCCCGCAAACACGCCGGTGCCGAGCGAGTGCCGGCTGCCCGCACCGGCCCCACTCGCGATCACCAGTGGGGCCACGCCGAGGATGAAGGCGAATGACGTCATGAGGATCGGGCGGAAGCGCTCGCGGGCCGCCTCGATGGCGGCGTCGCGAAGCGGCACGCCCTGGTGCCGCATCTCGTTGGCGAACTCGACGATCAGAATCGCGTTCTTGGCCGCGAGCCCCACCACCGTGATCAGGCCGACCTGGAAGTAGATGTCGCTCGGGTTCCCCCGGAGCCAGATGCCGAGCAGCGCACCGAGCGCCCCGAACGGGATGCCGAACAGCACGGCGAACGGGATGGCCCAGCTCTCGTACTGGGCGGCGAGCACCAGGAACACGATGACGATGCCGAGCCCGAACACCATGCCCGCCTGACCGGCCGCGGCCCGCTCCTGGAAGGACTGCCCGGAATAGCCGATGCCCACGCCCTGGGGCTCGAATTGCCTGGCGACCAGCTCGTCGATCTCCTTCATGACCTCACCGCTGCTCCGCCCGTTCTTGGGCGTCCCGGTGTAGAACGCCGAGCCGAAGCCGTTGAACCGGAGGAGCTGGGTCGGGCCGCTCCGAAACTCGGTTCGCACCAGCGACGACACCGGGATCATCTCGTCGTTCCGGCCGCGCACGTAGAGCCGCGATAGGTCCTCCGGCGTTCGGCGGAACTGCTGCTGCGCCTCGGCCTGCACGCGGTAGGTGCGGCCGTACAGGTTGAAGTCGTTGATGTAGAGCGTACTGAGGAACGCCTGCAGGGTGCCGAACAGGTCGGTGAGACTCACACCGCGCGCCTTGGCGCTCGCCCGGTCCACGTCGAGGTAGAGCTGCGGCACGTTGGCGCGGAAGGTCGTGGTCATCTGCTGCACCGATGGCAGCTGGTTGACCGCTGCCGTGAACGCCTGCACCTGGAGCGCGAACGCGCGCACATCCTTGCCCGAGCGGTTCTGCAGGTTGGCCTCGACGCCGGAGGTGGCGCCAAGGCCGGGAATCTCCGGCAGGTTGAAGGCGAAGCCGATGGCGTCCTTCATCCCGAACAGCCTGCCGTTGATCCGCCCGGTGATGGCGTCGATGCTCTCGTTCTTCGACCGTTCGTCCCAGGGCGCCAGGTTGATGAAGATGGTGGCGCTGTTGGTCTGGTTGGTGCGCGTCAGGATGTCGAGCCCGGCAAAGGCCACGACGTTCCGCACCGCACGCTCCTGGTGCAGGAAGCCTTCCACCCGCTGGACCACCGCTTCGGTGCGCTGGAGCGAGGCGGCATCGGGAAGCTGGAGCGCGATTGCGAAGTAGCCCTTGTCCTCGGTCGGGATGAAGGCCGTCGGCACGCGGCGCCAGAGCAGGACGGCACAGCCGATGAGCACGATGAAGGCGCCGATCCAGACGCGCGGCCGCCCGAGCACCCGGCCGACCCCGCTCGAGTAACGCTGGGTGAGCCGGCTGAACCCGCGGTTGAAGGCGCCGAAGAAGCCGGTGGTGTGGGTCTCGTTCGACTCCTTGAGGAGCATGGCGCAGAGGGCCGGCGTCAGGGTGAGCGCCACCATGCCCGAGAGCACGACGGCGATGACCAGTGTCACGGCGAACTGCTTGAACATCTCGCCCGTCACCCCGCCCAGGAACGCGACCGGCACGAATACGGCGCAGAGCACCAGCACGATGGCGATCAGCGCGCCGCGGACCTGCAGAATGGCGCGATCCGCCGCCTCCCGCGCGGGCAGGCGCTCATTGGCCATGAGGCGCTCGGTATTCTCGATCACGACGATGGCGTCGTCCACCACGATGCCGATCGCGAGCACCAGCGCGAACAGCGTCAGCACATTTATGGTGAACCCGAGTACGAGCAGCCCGAGGAAGGTGCCCACGACGCTCACCGGCACCGCCAGCATCGGGATCAGCGTGGCGCGCCAGCTCTGGAGGAACAGGAACACCACCAGCGTGACCAGGGCCATCGCCTCGAGCAGCGTGGTCACCACCTCGTGGATGGACGCGGTGACGAACGGCGTCGTGTCGAACGGAACGCTGTACTTGATGCCGGGCGGGAAGTTGCGCGCCAGCTCGTTCATCCGCTGGGTGACCAGCTCGCGGGCCGCAAGCGCGTTGGCGCCCGGCCGGAGATACAGCAGCATCGGCGCGACCGGCTTGCCGTTGAGGCGGCCGGCCAGATCGTAGTTGCGCGAGCCGAGCACGACCTTGCCCACGTCGCGGATCCGGACCACGGAGCCGTCGCTCTTGGCGCGGAGCACGATGTCGGCGAACTCCTCGGGCGTCTTGAGCCGGCCCTGGGTCGTCACCGGGATCGTGAGCTCGGTGCCCGGCGGGGCGGGCTCCCCGCCGAGCCGGCCGGCCGGGCTGGTGGCGTTCTGCTCCTTCACCGCCGCCTGGACGTCGCTTGTGGTGATGCCGAGCTGGGCCATGCGGTCGGGATCGAGCTGAATGAGCATCGAGAACTCGAGGCCGCCAAAGGTCAGCGCGTTACCGATGCCCGGCACGCGCTTGATCTCGTCCTCGAGGTTCAGCTTCATGTAGTTCGTCAGGTACGCCGCGTCGTACCGCGGGTCGTCCGAGGTCAGCGTGATGACGCCGAGAATGTCGGTGTTGGCCTTGAGGATCGTGATGCCGTTCTGGCGCACCGCGTCGGGCAGCTGCGGCTGTGCGAGCTGCACGGCGTTCTGCACGTCGACCGCGGCCAGGTCCTGGCTCCGGTTCACGTCGAAGTAGATCGACAGGCTCATCGTCCCGTCGCTCGCGTTGGCCGACGAGTAATAGAGCAGCCCTTGCAGCCCGGAGAGCTGCGCCTCGATCGGCGCCGCGACGGCCTCCGCCACGTCCTCGGCCGTGGCGCCGGGAAACACCGCCGTCACCTGCACGGCCGGAGGCGTGATCTGGGGATAGCGGGAGATCGGCAGCAACCGGATCGCGAAGACGCCGAGTAGCGTCAGGATCACGCTGATGACGATGGCGAAGACCGGCCGCCGGATGAAGAAGTAGCGGGGAGCCTCCGCGCCGCCGCCGTTCGTGCCGCCGCCGTTGGTTCCGGTGGCGTTGGGGTTCGAGCTCACTGCGATGCTCCCAGCCTTTCCGTGGCCGACACCGAGTCGGCCGAGCTGTGCGCCGCGAGCGGCACCGGCTTCACCGTCCGGCCCGGCGCGGCCTTCTGGGTACCGTCCACGATGACCCGCTCGCCGGCATTGATGCCCTTGTCGATGATCCACAGATTGCCGCTCCACGGGCCGGGCTGCACGTCACGCGCGGCCACGGTGTCGCCCTTGCCGACCACGTAGACGAACTGGCGGCCGAGGGCCTGCTGCACCGCCCGCTGCGGCACGGCGAGGGCGCTGTCCCGTTTGAACCCGGTGAGATGCACCTGCACGAACTGGCCGGGCAGCAGCAGGCGCTCGGGGTTGGGGAACAGGGCACGGAATTCCTGGGTGCCCGTCACGGCATCGAGCGAGGGCGCGACGAAATCGAGCCGCCCCGGGTGCTTGTAGGGCGTTCCGTCGGGCAGCGTGACCTGGACCTCGAGCTTGCTGCCCGGCTGGATGAGCTTCCGCGAGTCGGGATCCTGCTTCCACTCCAGCAGCTGCTGCGCCGAGGGCCGGAAGCTCACGTAGATCGGATCCAGCACATCGATGGTGGTGAGCAGGTCGGAGGGCCCGGTCACCCGCGCGCCGACGTCCAGATTTGTGCGCCCGACGCGCCCGGCGATCTCGGCCCGCACCACGGCATCCTGCAGATTCTTTTTCGCCGCCGCGAGATCGCCTTGGGCCTGCGCGAGCGCGGCACGGGCGTTGTCGACGTCCTGCTGCGCGACCGCATGCTGCGCCACGAGCGGCTCCAGTCGCGCGAGGGTGCTCTTGGCGTTTTCCGTCCGTGCCTGCGCGCTTCGGTAGGCGGCCTCGGGCCGGATCGGGTCGATGCGGTAGAGCACCTCACCGGGCTTGACCAGCGAGCCTTCGGTGAACGGCCGGGCCTCGATCACCCCGTCGACGCGGGCGCGGACTTCGACCCGGCGATAGGGCTGCACTTCGGCGGTGAAGTCGTACGTCGTCGGAACCCGCGCCGCCTTGACGTCGACCACCGCGACCTCCGGCGGGGGAGGCGCCGGCGGGGCTGCCTGCTTCTTACAGCCGCCGGCCACGATGCCGACGGCCGCGACGGCCACGATCACTTGCGTGGTCTGCTTCACTCCGCCTCCCCTTGTCTGCTGGCTCGGGACGGATCCACGAGCACGAACCGTTCGACCATCTCGCGCACCCCCTGCCACATCATTTCCCGCTCGGGCATCAGGGCGTCGTAGGACCGGAAGGCCGACACCTTCTCCGCCACGCCGATCAGGCTGTAGCTGATGGTCCGCGCGGCCACATCGACGTCCATCGTTCGGAACTCGCCGCCTTCCATGCCCGCGCGCAGAATGCGGCCGAAGATCCAGCGCCACCGCTCGCCCAACTGCTGGCAGAGGCAGCGGCCGGTCTCGGGGAACTCGGCGCTCTCGACCTTGACCACGCGCATGAGCTCCAGGATGCCGGGCTCCCAGCTGCGGTCCCACAGACGCCGCAACAGCTGGCCGAGCAGCTCGCACATAGGCCCGCGATGGCTGGCGAGGCTCGCCTCCTCGGCTTCGACCAGCGGCATCAGCCGCTCGGCGATGACCTGCTCGAACAGCCTGGCCTTCGACCCGAAGTAGTGGGAGACCGTGGCGGCAGAGACTCCGGCGTGCTCGGCGACCTCCGCAAGGGTGGCCCGCTTGTAACCGTTCCGGCCGAACGCGAGCACGGCCCCGTCGAGGATTTCGCTTCGGCGGGTGTCGGGCCGGCGATGCCAGCGCGGCGCTCGCTCATCATCTAATCTGTTTGCCATCAACACCTTGTATACGTTCTCCAAAGCCCGTCCCCGGAGCGGCCCGCCAACCCCGACTATTTGAACGGCGAAATAATAAGCCCTCGGAGGCCGGTCGCAAGCGCAAGGCTCCGAGGAACAGACCGCTTGCCTAATTAGCCCCGCGTACGGCAGCGAGCACATGACCGGTATCACAGCCCGCCCTATGCGGGCAGGGTAAGCTGCAAGACGCAGGTTACGAGCGGCTCTGCCGCCGGGTTGGCATCGTCTTAGAGGAGGTAGGTACACGATGGGCATTCATTTTCGCCGTACGCCCACGATCGCGATGATCGGCGCGTTGGCGCTGGGCGGCGTGTCGATAGGCTGGGCGCAGGACACGAGCGCCGCGGCCCGCCAGGACACGTCGGGGTATCAGACGTACAACAAATCCGACACTTCGAAAGCGAACGCGTCGACCGACACGGCCCTCCGGGCCAAGCCGGGTGTGCAGACGGGGCCCTCGGCCAAGGACAGCGGCGCGGCCATGCATCGGGATACGTCGGGCTATCAGCAGTCATCGGGTAGCTCGGATACGAGCCAGATGGGGCGCAGCAGCTCGGACACGAGCCAGATGGGGCGGAGCAGCTCGAATTCGCACTTCAAGGCGCACGGCGTCGTGACCGACACGGCGCTCCGGGCCAAGCGGGGCGTGCAGACGGGCCCGTCGGCCGCGGACAGCACGGGGCACCACCGCCGCCACCACATGCGCATGAGCGCGATGGACACCGTCGTCTGCAAGGACGGCTCGAACGCCTCCAACAAGGGCACGAGCGTGTGCGGGTCGCACGGCGGCGTCGATACGGCGGCCACCTGGGCGGCCATGCGGGCGCGGGGCTACCAGGGCCGGCGGGGGACCTCGAGCGACAGCAGCTCGTCGAAGCAGAGCCCGTCCAGCAACAGCTCCTCGAGCAATAACTCTTCGAGCAACAGCTCGTCGGGCAACAGCTCCTCGGGCAACAGCTCGTCGAACAACAGCTCGTCGAACAACAGCTCGTCCGATACCAGCTCGACGCACTCGTCGCCCTGAGCGGACGCATGTCCCGACCGCGCCGGCATCGTCGCTGGCGCGCGGGCGGCCACCTCGCCTCGAGGTGGCCGCGTTGCTGTGTGGCATCGGCCACGGACTCCCCCTCGACCCATCGCGCGGGCATATTGTGCGCATGCCCGCCTCGCCCTTTCCCAACCTCACCGTTCTCGACCACCCGCTGATCCAGCACAAGCTGTCCATCCTGCGCGACCGCGAGACCAGCACGCGGGACTTCAAGCAGCTGGTCGGCGAGATCGCGACGCTGATGGCATACGAGGCGACGAAGGACCTGCCCACGGAGCCGGTTGAGCTCGAGACCCCGCTGGAGCGCATGACGGGCCGACAGGTGGCCGGCAAGAAGCTCACACTGGTCCCGATCCTCAGAGCGGGGCTCGGCATGGTGGACGGCATCGCGCAGCTCATCCCCTCGGCGCGGGTCGGGCACATCGGCCTGTATCGGGACCACGACACGCTCAAGCCCGTGGACTACTACTTCAAGATTCCCGCGGCGGAGATCGAGCGGGACTTCTTCGTGCTCGACCCGATGCTCGCGACGGGCGGCTCCGCCGTGGCGGCGGTGACGACCCTCAAGGACGCCGGGGCGCGTCGCATCCGCTTTCTTTCCATCGTGGCCGCGCCGGAGGGCATCCAGCGCATGCTCGAGGCCCACCCGGATGTGCCGATCGTGACGGCCGCGCTGGACCGCGAGCTCAACCCGAACGGCTACATTCTTCCCGGTCTCGGCGACGCGGGCGACCGGCTGTTCGGCACTCGGCACCTCTGAGCCCCACCCCCTGAGCACTTACCTTCGATCCGCGGACCGACACGTGACCGGTATCCGGCTGACGTTCTGGGGAGCGGCAGGGCAGGTCACCGGCTCGATGCACCTGCTCGAGGCTGCCGGCGGGCGGTTCCTGCTCGACGCCGGACTGTTCCAGGGACACCGCGCGCAGGCGCACGCGCTCAACGCACGGCTCCCGTTCGACCCGCGGCGCCTCGACGGGATCGTCCTCACCCACGCCCATATCGACCACTGTGGGCGCCTGCCCCTGCTGGTGCGGCACGGCTTCCACGGGCCGATCTACGCCACTCCGGCCACGCGCGATCTCTGCGCGGTCATGCTGCCCGATGCGGCGCACATCCAGGAAAAGGACTACGAGTTCCTGGCGCGGCGGCGCGCCGCACTCCCCGACAGCGAGCCGCTGTACAACCTGGCCGACGCTCTTGCGGTCCAGGACCTCATGGTGGGCGTGCCGTACAAGCGGATCACCCATCTCCGGAAGCATCTGGCCCTCGAGTTCGTCGAAGCCGGGCACATTCTCGGGTCGGCGTCGGCCGACCTCCGGATCACCGAGGGCGGCAACCACCGGCTCGTGTACTCGGGCGACATCGGCCGGACGGGGCTTCCCATCGTGCGCGATCCGGAGCCGCCGTCCGGACCGGTCGACACGCTCATCATCGAGTCCACCTACGCCGACCGGGATCACGAGTCGGTGCTCGGCGCCGAGCAGAAGCTGGGCGAGGCCATCCGCCGCGCCGCCGCACGCGGCGGCAAGGTCCTGATCCCGGCGTTCGCGCTCGGCCGCATCCAGGAGATCGTCTACGCGCTCCACGAGCTGCACCGTGCCGGCCAGATCCCGAGCATCCCGGTGTACATCGACAGCCCGCTCGCGGTGGACACGACGACCGTCTTCCGCATGCACCCCGAGGTGTTCGACGATCGCGAGCGGCTCATCGCCGACAAGATCCCGCTGTTCGACTTCTCGCTCGTCCATTACGTGCGGAACGTGGCCGAGTCGAAGGCGCTGAATCAGCTGGCGGGGCCGGCCATCATCGTGGCCGCGAGTGGCATGGCGGAGTCCGGGCGGATTCTCCACCACCTCGCCAACGGGATCGGCGATCATCGGAACCTGATCCTGTTCGTGGGCTTCAATGCCGAGCACACGCTCGGCCGGCGGATCCAGAGCGGCGAGGAGACGGTGCGCATCCTGGGCCAGGAGTATCCGCGGCGCGCGGAGGTCGAGACGATCGGCGGGTACTCGGCGCATGCCGATCGCGCCGAGCTCAGGGCGTGGATCCGGCGGCTCGGTGGACCGATCCGCCGGGCGTTCGTGGTGCACGGCGAAGCGTCGGCCCTGGGCGCGATGGCCACCATTCTCCGCGAGGAGGGTGTCCGCGACGTGGTGCTGCCGAAGCACGGCGAAGCGTTCGACTTGTAGGAGCGGCCGGCCGCCCGGTGCATCCCGCGCTTCGTCGCCTCCGCCAGGCGCTCGGCGTCCTGCTGCTCCTCGCCGTCATCGTATACACCGTCGGCCTCGTGATGGTGCTCGTCATCAGCCAGCGGGACGAGCGCGGGCCGGCCGACGCGATCGTGGTGCTCGGCGCGGCGCAGTACAACGGCCGACCCTCGCCGGTGCTCCGCGCACGGCTCGATCACGCACTGGCGCTCTATCGGGACGGGGCGGCCCCACTGGTCCTGGTCACGGGCGGGGTCGGCCGGGGGGACACCACGAGCGAGGCGCTGGTCGGGCGGCGGTATCTCGTCGCCCATGGCGTGCCGGCCAAGGGCGTCGTGGCGCAGCCCCAAGGGCGCACGACCATGGCGTCCATGAGCGCGGTCGCCGCGTGGCTTCGGGCCCGCGGCTTTCACCGGGTGGTGCTGGTCAGCGACCCGTTTCACATGTTCCGCCTGCGGCTCGAGGCGCGCCGGACCGATCTCGTCGCGTATACGTCGCCCACCGAGAGCAGCCCCATCTCCAACAACCCTGCGCTCGAGCTCCGCTACCTGCTTGCCGAAGGATTCAAGGTGCCGGTGGCCTGGGTCCGCAGCTGGTGACGCCTTTCCGCTGAGGATGGCATGGCTCTGATCAGCTCCGAACGGCTGTACTCCGGCCGGATCGTGAACCTCGACCGCGACACCGTCCGATTTCCCGACGGCTCGACGGGCGAGCTCGAGATGCTGCGGCACCCCGGGGCCTCGGCAGTGGTGCCATTTCTCGACGATCCTGGCGATCCCGACCCCCAAGTGGTGCTCATCCGGCAGTTCCGCCATGCCGCCGATGGCTTCATCTGGGAGATACCAGCCGGCCGCTTGGACGCCGGTGAATCGCCGGAGCGGTGTGCCCATCGGGAGCTGGAGGAAGAGACCGGGATGCGGGCAGCCACGCTCCAGCCGCTCACGATGATCTATACCACGCCTGGATTCACCGACGAGCGGATCCATCTTTTCCTGGCCCGCGGGCTCACCGAGGGACGCCAGCGCCGCGAGGCCGACGAGTTCATGGAGCTGCAGCGGCTGCGGTGGTCCGCCGTCCTGGACTTGGTGCGGCGCGGTGAGGTTCGCGACGGCAAGACGCTGGCGAGCCTGCTCTTCGTGGAGTGTTTCGTGCGGCCACGATGAGCCGCGCCCTTGGCCGTTCCCCGGCCGCCGTTCTACAATTCGGCATGCCCACCCGGACATTCGACGCGCTGTTGCGCTCCCTCGCCAAGGGCGAGGTGGCGCCAGCGTACTACCTGTACGGGCCCGAGGAGGTCCTCAAGGACGAGGCCGTCCGGGCGATTCTCGATCGCGCGCTCGACCCCGGGCTGCGCGACTTCAACCTCGATCAGCGCTCCGTCGGCCAGCTCGATCCCGAGGCCGTCTTCTCGCTCTGTACCACGCTGCCGATGATGGCCGAGCGTCGGGCCGTGGTGCTGCGTGAGCTGGAGGGCTGGAAGCGGCGGCCGAAGACCCGGGCGGCATTTCTCCGCTACCTCGAGCGGCCCGCGCCCGAGACCGTCGTAATCCTGGTGCAGGGAGCGGGAGACGAAACACCGGACAAGGACTTGGTCGGGGAGGCATACGCCGTCGAATGCGAACCGCTCCCGGCCGCTCGGGCGCGGCGGTGGGTGCTCCACCGCGCGGGGCGACTCGGTGTCGCGCTGGAAGAGCCGGCGGCGGAGCACCTGCTGGCCGCCACGGGCGGCGATCTCGGGCTTACAGCTGCCGAACTGGACAAGCTGGCGTCGCTTCCCTCCGATGAGCCGCTCACGGCGGAGCGGGTGGGGGCACTGGTGGGTGTGCGCCACGGCGAGACCCTATACGACTGGCGCGACGCCGCGCTCGATGGCGCGGCCGGCCGTGCGGCGCGGATGGTCGGCCCGCTGCTCGATCAGCCGGGTATCACGGCCGTGCGGATGGTGACGCTGCTCGGCACCTCTCTGGCCGGCGTGGGGCTCGCCCGGAGTCACCTCGACCGCGGCGTCCGCGGCGGCAGTCTCGAGCGGCTGGTGTTCGACCGGCTGCGCGAGCTCCGGCTGTTTGGACTGCCTGATTGGAAAACCGAGGCCTCCCGGTGGGCCCGGTGGGCCGACGCGTGGCCCGCGGCGCGCGTGCGCGAAGGGCTGCGGGCCGCCCGCGACGCCGACCAGGCGCTGAAGAACACGACTGTGTCGGACGAGCGCGGGATTCTCATCGACCTCGTGCTTCGTCTCACCACCGACGACCGGAGGGCGGCATGAGGGCACCGCGCGTCGTGGCGATCGTGGCCCTCCTCGCCCTGGGCGCCGTCCGGGCCAGAGCGCAAACCGATCCCCGGCTGGTCGCGGTGGTGCAGGCGGCGCAGGAGGGCCAGGGCGACTCGGCGCGCGCGATGGTGAGCCGGATGCTCGCGGCGACGCCGCCCACCGATACGCTCTATCCTCAGATCCTCTACACCCAGGCGATGGTGGCGAGCACCGCGGGGGAGATGCAGCGTGAGCTCCAGCGCATCACCGTGGAGTTCGCCACCTCGGATTGGGCCGACGACGCGCTGCTCCGGCTGGTCCAGATGGACTACGCGACCCGGAACTTCGCCGGCGCCGCCCGGAACCTGGAGCGGCTCAAGGTCGATTTCCCCGCGTCGTCGCTCATGGCCCAGGCGGCATACTGGGCGGGGCGGACCTACTTCGACAGCAACCAACCACAGCTCGCCTGCCGCTGGCTGGCCGACGGCATGGCGCAGGACAAGACCGACGTCGAGCTGCAGAACCAGCTGAGCTACCTCTATCAACGGTGCGACCTCCGTGGTGACTCGACCGCGCTAGCCTCCGGCTCGGGGGACAGCACCCACGCGGACTCGACGCATCGCGACAGCACGGCGACGGACACCACCGGCACCGGCATGGCCCGCGGAGATACCGGTGCACGGCGCCGGACCGGCGCCGGGGCCACGGCGCCGTCCTCGACGGCGGGGGCCAACCCGCCGGTGCCGTCCACGACGAAACCGGCCGGCTCAACCAAGACCGTGTACCGAGTCCAGATCGCCGCGATCGCGTCGCGCAAGGCCGCGGAGGCCGCCGCGCGCAAGGCGCGCCCGCTCGGCCTCACGGTGATCACCCTCCAGCAGAACGGTCTCTACAAGGTTCGCGTGGGAGAGTACCCCACGCGCGAGGCGGCGCAGACGGCGGCTTCGAGCCTCAAGGCCAAGCTCGGCGGCAGCCCCTTCGTCGTCTCGGAGCCCTGACCCGACGGGATCGATGGCGCCGCGCCCGCGGCTCTCGCGGTGCGGCCCGTGGGCGGCGGGCCTGCGCGTGCTTTGCGCGGGCGGCCCCCCGCCCCCGCCCCAACCCCGCCCCGCCCCCGCGCGACCGTACCGCGCCGGTGTGTTAGCGA
>JBQCGH010000069.1:0-3557 GCA_051955835.1 Gemmatimonadales bacterium | reverse complement strand
ATCAGGTTCCGGTCGACGACGACGTGCGAGGCCCACGCCGAGGGACCGTCGTCGAACACGGCGCCCGCATTCTTCAGCGCCACGTCGAGCAGCCAGGCCATGCCGAGCAGGCCGGCCTCGGTCTGGTCTTCCTCCTCGTCGGTGAACGAGGTCATCCGGTAGCCGTCGAACAGCCACAGCCCGTCGCCCCGCTCGGGTGCGGACAGGAGCACCGCCGGCCCGTGGCACAGCGCGGTGATGGGGGCGTGCTTGCGGTGCAGCGCGGCCAGCAGGCGTCCGGCGTCGGGGTGGCCGGCCAGGTCGACCATCGGCCCGTGCCCGCCCGGCACGAACACCGCGTCGAACTGGTCCATATCCGCGTCGGTCAGCGAGGACAGCGCGACGGGGTGCTGGAAGCCCGGTATGGCCTGCAGCGTGCGGTGCCGTTCGTCGGCCAGGCGCTCGCTGTCGGCCCGCTGCGCGTCGAGGGCGGCCTGGATCTGCTCACGGGTGAGCCCGTGCGACCTGTCCTCGGTGAGCACGTCCGCGAACTGCCGGTCCTGCCGCGACGCGGTCCGGGCGGCGGCGCTGACGATCCGGTGGGCCTCGGCCGCGGTATGGCCTTGGGCCTGCATCAGCGCGGCCACGCGGCGGGCGGCGGCCAGGCCGAGCTCGGTGTTCTGGTGCAGGGTCAGCCGGATGTCGTCGACGTCGCGGGCGAAGGTACGCACGACCGAGGCCAAGTAGTCCTTGTCCTCATCGGGATAATGGAAGAACCAGGACAGCCCGTACGGATCCGCGTACGGCGGCTGCCCGTCGGGTGTGATCACCATGACGTCGAAGCCGGCCGCCACGAACCGCTCGTAGGGCTTAAGCGCCTCCTCGGCGAAGTAGCCCGTCGGGTGGGATGTGCCGTCCGCGAGCGTCATCTCATGCGCGCTGGTAACGAGGTATGCGATCCGGGTCATGCTGTCCTTCGCCATAAGTCCGCCCGGTGCCGCGTCTCATTGGTCTTGCCGGACATCACGGGACTATGCCGGGCCCGTGGACGTCATAGGCTGTCGGGAACTGCGCAGCGGGCGGTAGTACGGATTGTTGAGAACCAGCCCATTGACGAAGATCCGGGGATGAGTCCTGAGCACGTACATGACCGTTTCACCGCCGAACAGGTCAAGGTCGTACAGGCACATAAGGAACTGCGGGTACCGCGGCGCGAACTCATTCAGTTCCGATTCGGCGGCGAACCAGGTCTTCACGCCGACCGCCTTCCGGATGACGAAACTCACATCGCCGAGCACCCAGCAGCGGCCGAACCCGTCGGAGAGCGCCCCTTGGACCATCGCCTCTAGCGCGCGGAACAATTCGTCCTTGGAGAAGTAGCCCTCAGGCAGGTACGCCTCGTCCTCGGTAAGGAATTGCAGGATGCCGTCACGCGATATGAGCTCGGGGGGAATCCGGTCCCGCACCGAGGACGCCGTGTCGATGAAGCAGACGCATTTGTTCCCCGCCTGCAGCCCCTTGGAGGCATAGTCCACGACGATATCGTCCAAGGCGTTGCCGCCCCCGGTATAGAAGGCGCAGACGTGGTCGCCGACCTGGAGGTCAAGGTCAGCGATGTCCGGTGCTCGCGAGCCCATGGTTCACCTCTCCGGACTGCTCGCAAGGCTGAACTAGGGAGGGATTCGGGCCCTCCCCGCCGGGGGTGGCTGGCCGACCGGATCAGCCCTCGTCGTGCGGGTAGCGGCCAACTCGGCTGCCGCCCCGGTGCTCGGCGTGTGCGCGTCCTGGGTGAGGAGCAGCTTGCCGCACCGCTGCCAATACGACATGAGCTCTGACTATGGGTACAGAGAAAGTCTCCTCCTCATGGAGGCGCGGCGCTGCCGGATACCTGCTGGACTTGTGCCCATTGCTGCATGGTTGGATCCGGTTGCCTTCCCGCCGTCGGCGCAGGCCGCAGGACGCTTCCGCCGACGATGAGGCGTTCGTAGACGGTGCGCCCGCCCGAAGACGCGGACCAGAGCTAGCCAACACCGCGGGGATCCTTGCCGTTACTCACCAGACCTCGTTGACCACGAGTGTCCTACGCTGCGCACCGGCAGGAGGCCGGGAGTGGCTAACTTGCCTAATCGACGTCCGGCAACAGTGCCTCAATGTTGCCGTCTGCCACGGGCTCAGCCCGCCGTTGCCAGGGTTGGCGCCCTCCCTGGTCAGCGCATCGAACTCCCACAGCTGCGCCGCGTACGTTAGCGTGCGGCCGCAGATCACGCTCACTGAGCCGGGAAGCCGAGATAGGGGCAGCGGTTCCCGAAAGCGCGGGTAACCCGGTAAGGCTCCTCCCACCTGGACCACGCCTCACGCGGTATTTGCCCTGCCCGGACATCCACTCCGGGAATACTGCCTCGTAATCCACGTAGGAGAGTTCCCAGTCAAGGTCGCGTGCGATGCCGAGCCATTGTTCCCGCGCCATGCGTGCCATCTGTATTATCCCTTGTCAGCGGCCTAGTCGATCTCGAGCCAGCAGAGTTGCTTCTTCCAGTCCGCGTCGTCCCAGTAGGCGGCGATGTCGTCGATCAGGCCATCGGAGTCGACGTGGAACACGAACAGGTGGGGCAGGTCATAGTGCCTACCGGTGCAGTCGATCACGCCGAAGGCCTTCGCCTGCGTGCCGCTAACGCTGACCTGGGCAGCTACCTTCCCTTCGTCGTCAGATTTGACGCTGGTCACCGCGTTCGACAGGTCGGGGAACGTGTCGATCAGCGCGGTCCAGATCGCCTTGCACACGTGCAGACTTTGCCGTCCCCGTGGATCAGGCTGCGGCGGCCTCCCGTCAGGGGTGGCAATCACCAGATCGGCGCCGGCGCTCACGAACCTCTCGTAGGGTGCGAGCACTTCTTCCGCTCAGTACCCGGTCGCATGTTCGCTGCCGTCCGCGAGACCGATCGTGCACGCGCTGGATACGATCATGAGCAGCTTTGTCATGTGCGGCTCCCAGGTATGGGCCGGCGACTGGACGGCTGCCAACAGGACACTTACTGTGACGGTGGTCCCACACGAGAGTCTTCTCGCCGTGGACGCCCGGCGCTGCCGGATGACTGCTGGACCTGTGCCCGTTCCTGCATGGTTGGATCTGGCCGCCTACCCGCCGCCGACCGCAGGCACAAGTGATGATCAGCCTTCCGGGCAGCGTCGTGTGGGAGACCCGGCGTGCTCGGCTCGATACGCGCCGCGGCTGACGTCACAGGGTAGCCAGAAACTGGGGCGCCGGGACGTAGTACGGATTGCTGAGAACCAGCCCGTTGACGAAGATCCGGGGATGAGTCTTGAGCACGCTCATGACCAAATCACCAGCCCATCGGTCAAGATCGTACACGCACATGACGAAGTTCGGGTGCCGCGACGCGAGCTCACTTAGTTTTGCTTCATAGGTGAACCACGTCTTCATGGATCCGGGGGGCATGTCCCGGGCAACGAAAGCTGCATCGCCTATCATCCAGAGGCGGCTGTACCCCTCCGAGAGCGCTTCTTTGACCATTGCCTCTAGCGTGCCGAGACCTGCCTCTACGGAGAAGCCACCCTTA
>JBQCGH010000068.1:0-10613 GCA_051955835.1 Gemmatimonadales bacterium | reverse complement strand
CGCAGGAAAACGCGGTCGGGAGGCGCAGCTACAGACGCCGCCGCAAGGCTCGCCGCCCCCTGGCGGCGGGCGGGGGGGGCGGGGGGGGGGGGGGGGGGGGGGGGGGGGGGGGGGGGGGCGGCGGGGGGGGGGGGGGGGGGGGGGGGCCCCCCCCCCCCCCCCACACCTCTCACCGATCACCTCTCACCGCCTCAATCGTCCGTCTGCCCGAACAGCGCCATGTTCGACGAGTGCCCCGGGTTCACCTTCGCCTTGGGGTTGATGTAGTGGACCGCGTTGTTCACCGCGATGCACGCCTCCGAGGCGCCGGTCGCGATCAGCTTGAGCTTGCCGGGGTAGGCCGTGATGTCACCCGCGGCGTAGATGCCCGGGACGTTGGTCTCCATCAGCTGGTTGACCTTGAGGTCGGCCTTCTCGCTGTCGAGGCCCCACGCCTTGATCGCGCCGAGATCCGAGTGGAAGCCCAGAAGCGGGATGATGGCGTCCAGCTCGAGCGTTTCCTCCTCCTTGGTCTTGTTGTTGAAGATCGTCACCCGCTCGACCCGGCCGCTCCCCTCGATCTTCTTCACTTCCCAGAAGGTGCGCAGGTCGCACCGCCCCTGCCGGCACAGCTCGTGGACCTGGTTGATCGTCGCGGCGTGGGCGCGGAATCCGTCGCGGCGGTGGATGAGCGTGATGGACTTGGCTACGCCCTGCAGGTTCACGGCCCAGTCGAACGCCGAGTCGCCGCCGCCCACGAGCAGCACCCGGGCACCCGCGAACTGCTTCGGATCCAGCACCTTGAAGTAGAGGCCCTTCTCCTCGTACGCGTCCTCACCCACGACGCCCAGCCGCCGCGCCTCGAAGGCGCCGATGCCCGCGGCGATGACGATCGCGCGCGAGGGATAGTCGCCGCCGTCGGTCTCCAGCACGTAATGCCCGCTGCTGCCGTCCTCCACCCGGCGCAGCCCCGTGACGATCTCGCCCAGGTGCGTGGTCGCCCCGAACTGCAGGCCCTGCGCCGCCATGTCGCGCACGAGGTCCTTGGCCAGCACCTTCGGAAAACCGGCAACGTCGAAGATGAACTTCTCCGGGTACAGGGCCATGAGCTGGCCGCCCAGGGCGGGCAGCGCGTCGATGATGCGCGCGGACGCGCCCCGCATGCCGGCATAGAAGGCCGCGAAGAGCCCGGTGGGCCCCCCGCCGATGATCGAGATGTCCTTGAGCTCCTGCTCGGCCACGTCTGCTCCCTGCGTCAGGCGTCGGTTTACGGCCACAAGCCGTGGAATGTATAAAAATAACCGTTGGTGTCAGGTGCCTGCGCCGGCGGCGGGCGGGGTCGCCCGAGGCCGGGCACTCCCGAGCCTAGTCGCGCCGCCCGGCCTTCCGCCCGCTTCGGGGCGCGGGCACATTCCGCGTGCGCGGCGCGCCGCGCCCGCGAACCGATCCATGGCGACCCGAGCCGAGGCCGACGGTCATGGCGATGAAGATCTACACCCGCACGGGCGACGCCGGCGATACCGGCTTGTTCGGCGGCGGTCGGGTGCCGAAGGACCACCCGCGCGTCGCCGCATACGGGGATGTGGACGAGCTCAACTCCGCGATCGGCGTGGCCCGCGCCACCCCTCCGTCCCAGGCGTTCGATCCCCTGCTCGAGTCTATCCAGCGTGATCTCTTCGCGCTCGGCGGCCAGCTCGCCACGCCCGACCCGGCGCCCGTGGCCAAGGCACTCGAGAAGGCGCAGCTCTCCGGTGATCGCATCGCGGAGCTCGAGCACATCATGGACGCGGCCGATGAGGAGCTCACGCCCCTCCGTGCCTTCGTGCTCCCCGCCGGCACGCCCAAGGCATGCGCGCTCCATCTCGCCCGCACCGTCTGCCGCCGAGCCGAGCGGAGCGTGGTCGCCTTGGCACGCGAGAGCGAGCTGCCGCCGGTGTTTCTCGTCTATCTGAACCGGCTCTCCGATCTGCTGTTCACGCTCGCCCGCCTGGCCAACCACCGCGACGGCGCGGGAGACGTCACCTGGTGAGCGTCGCTCGCAACGACGTCGTCGTTCACTCCAGCGAATCGTGAGCAGCGAGTGACCGCGCCCGTCATCGTGACCCATTCGCACGGCAGCTATCCGGTGATTGTGGATCCCGGGGCACTGGGCCAGCTCGAGGCCGTCGCGGAGGAACGACTGGACGGGCGACGGCTCGCGATGATCGCCGATGCCGCCGTGTACGAGCTGCTCCAGGCCGGACGGCTCGGCCGCGACCCGTGGCGCGGCGCCCCGCTCCTGTTCCCTCCAGGCGAACAGTCCAAGACGCGCGAGCGCTGGGCCGCGCTCAGCGACGCCCACCTGGCCGATGGCTACGGGCGCGACACGGCGGTCATCGCCCTGGGCGGCGGCGTGGCCGGCGACCTCGCCGGTTTCGTCGCCGCCACCTACATGCGCGGTGTGCCGTACGTCCAGGCACCGACCACGCTCCTCGCCATGCTCGACGCGTCGGTGGGCGGCAAGACCGGCGTGGACACGCCGAAGGGCAAGAACCTGGTCGGCGCCTTTCACCCGCCGGCCGCGGTGCTCGCCGACCCGGCGGCCCTCACCACGCTGCCGGAGCGCGAGTACCGGGGCGGCCTAGCCGAGGCGGTCAAGCACGGCCTGATCGCCGACGAGGAGTACTTCGCCTGGATGGAACGTGAGGCGGATGCCCTGCTCCGGAGGGACCCGGCGGCCCTCACCCGACTGGTGCGCCGGAGTGTCGAGATCAAGGCCGACGTGGTGAGCGGCGACGAGCGGGAGGCCGGCCGCCGCGCCATCCTCAATGCGGGGCACACGGTGGCGCACGCCCTGGAGCAGGCAACCGGCTACGGCATCCCCCACGGCGAGGCGGTGGCCCTGGGGCTTGTCGCCGAGTGCACCCTGGCCGAGCGGATGGGGGTCGCACCAGCCGGATTGAGTCGCCGGGTGGCGGAGTTGCTCGTGCGACTGGGACTTCCGGCTCGGCTTCCGTCAGCCATCGCGCAGGACCGCCTGGTAGGCGCCATGGCGAGCGACAAGAAGAACTTGCGCTCGCGCGTGCGGTTCGCGCTGCCCTGCCGTCTGGGCGCGATGGACGCTGGCGCAGGGTGGACGCGCGAGGCGCCGGACTCGGCGATTCGCGCGGCGCTCGAGGCGATCAGCTGAACGCTGCGGTCCTCAGCCGCGCCTGCAGTGAGCTCCCCGTAAGCCCAACCAAAGCAATCCGTTGCAGTCCGGCGACTAGGCCGTGACCGTCGGCGGTTCGACCACACGAGTGGACAAAGATGGGAAGAGAAAGGGAGGAAACGATTTGTGATGTGGATTCAACATTTTGCTTGACCGAAACATCGGCGACGCCTATATTCGCTCCCTCTCTCCTCGGCCATCCGGCCGCACACAAGCGCCAGACATTCGCGGTTCGTACACCTCACCTTCTGGGGTTGTTTATGGCCCATGCTCGTGCGAAAGCCCGTCCCTTGGTCCGTTCCGCACCGTCCGGCGCCTTCGATCAGTACCTCCTCGACATCCAGAAACTCCCGATGATCACGGATCCCGAGGAGGAAAAGCGCCTGGCCCGGCGGGCCCTGGCGGGAGACGAGGTTGCCGCCGAGCGTCTGGTCACCGCTAACCTGAGATTCGTGATCTCCTACGTCAAGAAGTACCAGGGTCACGGGCTCGACCTGTCCGAGCTGGTCGCCATCGGAAACGAAGGGCTGCTCAAGGCGGTCCGGAAGTTCGACCCCGACCACGGGGTCAAATTCATCTCCTACGCGGTCTGGTGGGTCCGCCAGGCGGTGCTCAAGGCGCTGGCCGAGCAGACCCGGAGCGTGCGGATCCCGCTCAACCAGAACTCGGCGCTGGTCCGGATGGCACGTGCCCAGAGCTTCCTCGCGCAGGAGCTCGGCCGCGAGCCGACCGATCAGGAGATCGCCACCGCCCTCAACGACACCGTCGATAACGTGCGTTCCGCCCGCCGCATGACGTCCACCGAGGTCTCGCTCGACGCCCCGGTCGAGCGCCAGGATCGGGGTGCCAGCACCTTCGGCGAACGGGTGGCCGGCACCGGCCAGGGCGACATCGAGGACATGACCGACTGCCGGCTCCAGCGCGAGTTCATCGACCGCATCTTCCAGCGCCATCTTACCCCCCGCGAACGCAAGATCCTGTCCCTCTACTACGGCCTCGAGGAAGGCTCCGAGGCGCTCACGCTCGAGAAGATCGGCGAGCTGCTCGGCGTCACGCGCGAGCGCATCCGCCAGATCCGCGAGCGGGCGTTCGAGAAGCTGCGCGACTCGCCGGACGTCCGCGCGCTCAGAGGGTTCTGGGGCGCGGCCTGAGCTGCCTCCGGGCGGTGGGAAGGCACGGGGCCGGTCGGCGAAATGGCGCTGACCGGCCCCGTTTACGTTGGTCTTGGACGCCAGCCTCCGGTCGCCATGATGCAGACCGGCGGCGTCAACACGAGCGACCTCGCCTGCTGCCGCGGCAGCCACGCGTTGCGGGAGATCGGCAAGGGAACCACCGACACGCCCACAGGCGCCTCCCGGTCCTGGGGCCGATCACGTACATGAGGCGAGGAGCGGGCGGGTGAACGGCGGGGGCCGGCGCCGCGCGCCTGTTCCCGCCGTTTGCTAGATTGCGCATCATGCGCCTTCCGGTGTTCCCGCTCTCGGTCGTCCTCTTCCCCGGCACGCCGCTGCCGCTCCACATCTTCGAGCCGCGCTATCGCCAGATGCTGGCGGACTGCCTGGAGAGCGACCGCCGCTTCGGCATCACACCGAGTGGCGCGGAGCGGGAGCCGCCCGACCCCGGCATGGTGGGCTGCACCGCCGAGGTGCGGGTGAACCAGACGCTGCCGGACGGACGGTCCAACATCGTCGTGTTGGGGGGCGCGCGCTTCGTGGTGGGCGATCTCCTCGACGAGGCGCTCCCCTACTACGTGGCGATTGTCCAGCCGTTCGACGACGAGCCGGACACCGACCCCGCGCCCGAGCGGGCCGACCTTCTGCGCGAGACGTTCACTCGCTATGCCGGTCTGGTCCGCGAGCTGAGCGACGTGGACCCCGCGGAGCCCGACCTGCCCGAGGAGTCCCGTCCCCTCTCGTTCCATGTGTCCGCCGGCATCGACGTGGACGCGCGGATCAAGCAGCGGCTCCTGGTCGAGCGGTCCACCGCTCGCCGGGTGGAGGCGCTCCTCATGGTCCTCCCGACCATCACCACGGGCGTCGAGCGCGCGCTGGTGGTTCACCGCCGCGCGCACACCAACGGCCACGGCCATCATCGGCCCAGTCTCCCCCCAGCGTCATGACCCCAGCGCTGATCGAGGAGCTCGGCCGCCTCGTCGGTCCGCGGTGGGTCCGCCACCGGCGAGCGGAGCTCAAGACCTACGCGATGGACGGCCTGCCCACGCGCGAGTCGTTTCCCGGCGTGGTGGTCATGCCCGCCGACAGCGACGAGGTGCGCGCCGTGGTCCGCCTGCTCTATCTCGCGGGCATCCCCTTCGTCGCGCGCGGCGCCGGCACCGGGCTCTCGGGCGGCGCCGTCGGCGACCCGGATACCGTCCTCATCGCGCTCACCCGCATGAATCGCATTCTCGAGGTGGACCGCGGTCGCCGTCGCGCGGTGGTCCAGCCCGGCGTGGTGAACGCGCGGCTCTCGGAAGCGGTAGCACCGCTCGGTCTCCACTACGTTCCCGATCCCTCGAGCCAGGCCGCCTGTACCGTCGGCGGCAACGTCGCCGAGAACGCGGGCGGCCCCCATTGCCTCAAGTACGGCGTGACCACGAATCACATCGTGCAGCTCGAGGTCGTGCTGTCCGACGGCTCGACGGTCGAGCTGGGCTCGCCGCACGGGGAGCCCTGGGGCCCCGACCTGGTCGGGCTGTTCGTCGGGAGCGAGGGCATGTTCGGTGTGGTCACCGCGATCACCGTGCGACTCGAGCCGATGCCGGCGAGCGTCCGCACGCTGCTCGCGGACTTTCCCACGGTGCGCGCCGCCAGCGAAGCGGTCTCGAGCGTCATCGCCACCGGCATCGTCCCGGCGGCGATGGAGATGATGGACCGGGCCTGCGTCGCCGCGGTCGAGGCCTCCATCTATGCCGCGGGCTATCCGACCGACGCGGCGGCGGTGCTGCTGGTCGAGCTCGATGGCCAGCCCGATGCGGTCGAGGCCGAATCCGAGATGGTGCGCGCGATCCTGTGCGAGCGCGGCGCACGGTCGGTGCGGAGCGCCTCGAGCGCGGCCGACCGGGCGCGGCTCTGGCAGGGCCGGAAGAAGGCGTTCGGCGCCATGGGGCGCATCGCCCCGGACCTCGCGGTGCAGGACGCGGTGGTGCCCCGCTCCGCCCTACCCGACATCATGGACCGTATCGCCGAGATCCGCGATCGGCACCGGCTCAGCATCAGCAACGTGTTCCACGCGGGCGACGGCAACCTGCACCCCAACATCTCGTTCGATCGCCGAGACCCGGACGTCGCGCACCGGGTCCACGTGGCGTGCCAGGAGATCATGGCGGCCTGCGTGGCGGCGGGCGGCAGCATCACGGGCGAGCACGGCGTGGGCACCGACAAGCTCGACTACATGCCCTGGATCTTCGACGCGGAGACGCTCGCGGCGATGCGCGCCGTGCGGCAGGTTTTCGATCCCGCCGAACGGGCGAATCCTGGTAAGGTGGTGCCCGTGCACGCGTGTCGTGAGTGGCGTTCGGCCAGGAGCGCCCGGTGAGCGACGTGGTGCATGGCCGCCTGCGCGCGCTGCTCGGCTCGAGCGGCGTCGAACGCGATTCCGACGGCCTGCCGCGCGCCATTCCCGACTCCGCCGACGCGCTCTCGCTGGTCTGCCGCCTGGCGCACGAGGAAGGCTGGAAAATCCGGGTCGAGGGCCACGGTACGTGGCTCCCGGCCGATGCGCCGGCCGACCTCGCCGTCAGCACACGGGCGCTCGACCAGGTGGTGTCCATCAGCCCGGCCGATCTCGTCGCCACGGTCCAGGCCGGTACGCCGCTCGAGACCCTGCGTCGCCGGCTGGCCGACGAGGGCATGTGGCTCGCGCTCGATCCGCCCGGACGTCCCGAGCGCAGCCTGGGCTCCGTCATCGCCACCGGCACGTCGGGACCGCTCCGTCACGGATTCGGTCCGGTTCGCGACCACGTGCTCGGCTGCACCGTCGCCACGGGCGACGGCCGCCTGGTCAAGGCCGGCGGTCGCGTCGTCAAGAACGTGGCCGGCTACGACCTGACCAAGCTGCAGGTCGGCGGGTTCGGCGGCTTCGGCATCGTGGCGGAGGCGCACCTCAGGCTGCGCGCGCTCCCCCGGGCCGACATCACGCTCATCGCGCGCGGGCCACGCGACGTGCTCACCCTCGCGGCGCGCGACGTGGCGGCCACGGAGATGGTGCCCGCCACGCTCGAGCTGCTCTCCCCCGCGCTGGCGGCAGAGGCCGACTGGGTGCTCGCGGTCCGCTTCCTCGGTACCGACGCGGCGGTGCAGGGAGACGTGCGGCGCCTCGCGCCCATCGGCAACCTGGCCTGGCAGCCGCTCCCCGCGGAGCGCACCGCGGCGTTCTGGGGGCTGGTCGCGCGCGGCAGTCAGGGCGGGCCCATCACGCTTCGGCTCGGCGTGCTCGGCGATGGCGTGGACGAGACCATCGATCTGCTCGCCCACGATCTCGACGAAGGGCTGCTCTCCGCCGGTCCGGGCTCCGGCATGATCCGGTGGACCGGCGATGCCACCGTCGAGCGCCTCCGCGCCGTGCGCCGCGCCGCGGCCGCCCGCGAGATCCCCATGACGCTCGAGCGCGCCCCCTGGGCCGTGCGCCGGGCGCTCGGACACTTCGGCGCCTACCGCGAAGGCGTGGGCCAGCTCGTCGGCCGCCTGCGCGACACGTGCGATCCCGGCCAGTGCCTGCAGGTGGCGCTCGAGGCGGCAGGGGAGTGACGACGCCGGACTATTCCTCGCTCGATCCGTGCGTGCACTGCGGCTTCTGCCTGCCCGCGTGCCCGACCTACCTGGCCACCGGCGACGAATCCGACAGCCCGCGCGGACGCATCGTGCTCATGCGCGCCCTCGAGCGTGGCGACATCGGCGCGAACGACGACGCGCTGCTCCAGCACCTCGACGCCTGCCTCGGCTGCCTGGGCTGCGAGCCGGTCTGTCCGTCGGGCGTGGGCTACGGGCGCGGTATCCAGACGGCCCGTGAACACCTCTTCGGGGCGCGCCGGCTGCCGCCGCTCGCGGCCGCCGTGCTCGCCGTGTTCCGGCGCGACTGGCTCTGGCGCCCAGGGTTCACCCTGGCCCGGTGGCTTCGGGCCACGGGTGCGCCGGCCGCCTTCGCGAGCGGGGGCCGAGCGGGGTTCGGCATGGGCATGCTCGCGGCGAGCACGCCGGCACCATCTCCCAGGCGCAACGGACGCGCGCCGACCCGTGCATCCGCTGCAGGCGCACCAGCCGTCGCCGCGGAGAGGGTCGCCCTCTTCCGCGGCTGCGTGATGGACACGCTCTTCGGCCACGTACACGAGGCCACCCGCCGCACCCTCGAGGCCAACGGGTACCGCGTGGTCGAGGTCGACGGCCAGGTGTGTTGCGGCGCGCTGCACGAGCACGCCGGCGACCGGTCCGCGGCGGAGGCACTCGCACGCCAGAACGTGGCGGCGCTGTCCGGCGCGGCCGACTGGATCGTCGTCAACAGCGCCGGCTGCGGCGCGCTGCTCAAGGCGTACGGACACCTGCTCGACACCGATGCGGCCGCCGCGCTCGCCGCAAAGGTGCGCGACGTCTCCGAGCTGCTCGCCGAGCGGGGGCCGCGTCCGGGCGGCGAGCTGGCGCTCGATGTGGCGTACGACGCGCCCTGTCACCTGCAGCACGCCCAACGAGTGCACGCGGCCCCGCTGGCCGTGCTCCGGGCCGTGCCCGGCCTTCGGCTTCGGATCCTGCCCAGCTCCGACAAATGCTGCGGCAGCGCCGGCATCTACTCGGTGCTACGCCCCGCCATGGCTCGCGCGGTCCTCGATCTCAAGATCGAAAGCTTCGCCGAGGCGACACCCCGCCCCGACATCGTGGCCACCGGAAACCCCGGCTGCCTGATGCAGATCGGCGCGGGACTCCAGGCGGCCGGCCTGCCGATCCGGGTGATGCACCCGGTGGAGATTCTAGA
Organism: Gemmatimonadales bacterium; assembly: GCA_051955835.1. Classification (GTDB taxonomy): domain Bacteria; phylum Gemmatimonadota; class Gemmatimonadetes; order Gemmatimonadales; family GWC2-71-9; genus CAVVWJ01. The sequence continues at coordinate 1,483 of JBQCGH010000068.1, read as the reverse complement.
TCGGAGCTACAGAGTCGGGGGAATGTATGGGTAGGGCGGACAGGCGAGCGGGCGAGCGGGCGAGCGGGACGGGCACACCGGGAGCAGATTGGTGGGTCGATCCTGCTTACGCTTATCGATGTTGCGGGTCTGCGGGTCTGCGGTCCTGCGAAGTTGCGGGCCCGCCCGTCTGACCGCCTGCCCCTCCACCTGTCCGCCTGTTCGCCCGCTCGCCTGTCCGCCCTGCCCCGCTCACCTTGTCGAAATCCGGCATCTCCACAATCAATCCATGGTCGCGCGTGTTGCGTGAGCCCCCGGCCACCAGCTGGTCGTTGTAGCGGTCGAGCCAGAAGTCGAAGGGGTCGCGCGGGTCGGCGTCCTCGATCATGAGGTCGGTGTCGTCCATGGTGAGCTTGCCGAACCGGAGCACGCCGCCACGGAAGAACATGTAGTTCTCCGCCTTCGGGAGCGGGGGCGTCAGCGGCTCGACTCGGCGGCCCGGCGGCGGCACGAAGGTCTGCACGATCTCGCTGTCGTTCACCTCGACGTGCCCGACCCGCCCCTCCACGGCGGGCGGCGGCAGCAGCTTCGTCGGCGAGAGCAGGAAGTCGTCCTGTTCGATCCGTACGCCTTTCGCCCGGTCGGTGTTCACCAGCTTCTGCAGGTTGAGGCCGAAGAACTTCATCAGGCCGCCCACCTTGATCCCGACGGCCTTGATCGTCGCAGGATGCAGCCGCAGCTCGCCGTCGGGCGTGAGCGACAGGTCGCCCAGGACGTCGAACGAGATCCCGCGCATGCGCCCGTGCTGGCGGATGCGGCCGTGCTCGATGGTGACGGTGAGCGCGCGGAGCGGCGAGCCGGGATAGGCGAAGGTGTAGCGATTGAGCAGCTGGCTCAGCGCCGACGACGAGACGCCGATGCGCGCGCTGTCCAGCTCGAGCACGAACGAATGCTTGTCGTCGAGATACGCCGGATGCTCGGGCGACACCCGCCTGAGGCGGCCGCGGGCGTACCGCAGGTCGAGCACGATGGTGCTGTCCACGTGGAATGCGACGTTGCGCATCTGCACCTGGACCGAGTGCTCGGGCTCGGCGGCCTCGCCCTGCTTGGCGGAGCCCTGGGCGGAGTTCGTGTCGGCCGCGCGTGCCTTCGCATGCGTGGCCCGGTGTGCGTGGCGGCCGCGCTCCTGGTGGAGCGTGTCCTGCCCTCGCGATACGTCGATCTGGCCGAGCGGACGGTTGGCCCGCGCGCTCGCCGACGGCGAGGCCGCGTCGTGCGGCTCCGCGCTCGCCGAGGGGAACGCCGCCAGCGTCGTCCACAGTAGTCCAGCGTACATGGCCCGCACCGCGCCTCCCGCGCTCGCTCTCCGCAATCTAACCGGCGCGGCTCTTACTCTCCCTGGGCTTCCCCGTTATTCCTTCCCGCATGACGGCGGCCATCCTGTTCGACTTCAACGGCGTCATCGTGGACGACGAGCCGCAGCATTGCGCCGCGCTCATCGCCA
>JBQCGH010000067.1:0-8147 GCA_051955835.1 Gemmatimonadales bacterium | reverse complement strand
CTCGGCCTCATCGACAGCGGCGAGGTGAACGGCACCGCGTACTACGTCATGCCGTTCGTCGAGGGCGAGTCGCTCCGCGACCGGCTCTGCCGCGAGAAGCAGCTTCCGATCGCCGACGCGGTCCGCTTCGCCACCGAGGTGGCCGGCGCGCTCGACTACGCCCACCGCCACGGCATCATCCACCGCGACATCAAGCCCGAGAACATCCTCCTCCACGAGGGCTCGGCGCTCGTGGCCGATTTCGGCATCGCCCTCGCCGCCAGCAAGGCGGGCGGGAGCCGAATGACCGAGACCGGCATGTCGCTCGGCACGCCGCACTACATGAGCCCCGAGCAGGCCATGGGCGAGCGCGAGATCACCGGCCGCTCCGACGTCTACGCGCTGGGTTGCGTCACCTACGAGATGCTGATCGGCGATCCGCCGTTCACCGGCAGCACCGCCCAGGCGATCGTCGCCAAGGTGATGACCGAGAAGCCGGCCCCGCTCCAGCGGCAGCGCGAGCGGGTGCCCGTCGCGGTGGAGGACGCGGTGCTCACCGCGCTCGAGAAGCTGCCGGCCGACCGGTTCGCGACCGCGGCCGAGTTCGCCGAGGCGTTGCGGGGGGCGGGCCCGGCGAGAACGGCGCGCACCCGCGTGGCGCCCGCCTGGAGGGCCGCCAGCGCGCCTCGTGCCCGGCTCCGCGACCCGGTCGTGCTCGGTCTCGGGGCGATCGCGCTCGCCGCGGCGGCCCTGGCCGCCTGGAACCGGCGACCCGCACCGGCTGCGGCGGCGCCGGTGGTGCGCTTCACTCTCCCGGCCTCCCCGAGCAACCGCACCAGCTCCGCCGGCTACAATTCGCTCGCGGTCTCGCTCGACGGCCGCGCGCTGGTCTACCTCGGCACGGGCGACGGCGAGCGCCAACAGCTGATGCTCCGGATGGTGGACGACATCAAGGCGCGACCGCTGCCGGGCACCGAGGACGCCGGCCATCCGATCTTTTCGCCCGACGGCCGGTGGGTGGCCTTCATCCGTGGCAATGATCTGTACCGAATCGCGGTCGACGGCACGGCGCCGCAGTTGCTCGGGACAGCGCCGGGCACCTTCAACGGCATGAGCTGGTCGTCCTCCGGCGTGATCGTTACCTCCGGCAACACGGCGCTCTACGCCGTGCCGGAGGCGGGAGGGCCGGGCCGCCTGCTGGGGGGCACCCCCCATGTCGCCGGCGAGCAGTTTCAGAACGACCCCCTGGTGCTGGACGACCACCACTGCGTCATCTACTCCAGCCGGTCGGGCAGCTCGCAGGGAAGCGCCAGGATCGCGATCGCGCCGCTGGGCCCCGGCAAGACGACGGTGCTCGACATCAAGGGCGTCTCGCCGCTCGGCGTGGTGGACGGCACGCTGGTGTACGTCACGGCCGCCGGCGCCATGATGGGCGTCCCGATCGACGTCGCGAAGCGGCGGCTGCTCGGGCCGCCGGTGCAGCTGATCGACGACGTCTCGCTCAACTTCGGCCCCGGCATCGCACGGGCCTCGCTCTCGCCCAACGGCACCCTCTTCTATCAGAGCGGCTCCCAGCTCACCCGGGTGGTCGTGGCCGGCGCCGGCGGCTCGCGGGTCCTGCTGAGCGACCGCCGCGACTACTCGTTCCCCCGACTCAGTCCGGACGCGCGCCGGCTCGCGCTCACCATCGGGTCGTCCGATCATCGCGACATCTGGCTCGACGAGCTCGCGTCCGGCACCCTGACCCGGCTGACCACCGAGGGCATGAGCAACGAGCGACCCGAATGGAGTCCCGACGGGCGCCGGGTGCTGTTCCGCTCTGACCGGGCCGGCAATACGGCCATCTGGTGGCGCCCCGCCGACCTGAGCGCCGAGGCGACGCCGCTGCTGACCGGGCGGCGCCTGGACGTGTTCGAGGGGGTGATCTCGCCCGACGGGCGCTACCTGGTATTTCAGGTGGATACCGCCGGCGCCGACATCTACTATCGCGCCCTGGCCGGTGACACGGCGATGCGCCCCATCGCCAACAGCCAGACCGCCATCGAAACCATGCCCCGGCTCTCAGCCAACGGCCGTTGGATCGCCTTCTCCACCAACGAGTCCGGCCGGGACGAGGTCGTGGTACAGCCGTTCCCCGGACCGGGCGGTCGCGTGCAGGTCTCCATTGGTGGCGGCACCGAGCCGGTCTGGTCGCGGGACGGCCGACGCCTGTTCTATCGCGGCGAGCGAAACCTGATGGCCGCGGTGATCGGTCGGGGGCCGGGGCTCACCGTCGCGGGACGCGACTCGGTGCTGCGCGATACCTACGCCTACGCCTCCAACCCGCACGCCAACTACGACGTCATGCCCGACGGCACCCACTTCATCTTCCTCGAGGCGGATAACGCGGGGGAGCTGATCGTGGCATTGAACTGGACGTCGGTGCTGCGGGCGCGGATGCAGGGCGGCGCCCCGCGATAGGCACGGCCACCATCTCCCCTCGCACCAAGGGGTGAGGTTGGGCCGAACGCAACCCCGACGCCTACCGCAGCGAGGCCAGCAGCCTCTCGCCGGTGCGCGCCAGGGGGTGATCCGGACCAGCGCCCGCTCGAAGCGCGTTGACGCCCCGGGCCAGCACCACTCGGGCCGCCGCGGTGTCACCCCGCGCGAGCAGCGCTCGTCCTTCGAGCAACCGCGCCTCACCCACGAAGGCGCTCCTGGTTTCGCTGAGCGAGTCCGAGGTCGCGTACTCCGCGGCGGCTCGGGCGTAGCCTGCGGCCTTCACCGGATCATGCGCCAGGAGCGCCGCATCGGCAGCCCACGGCAGCACGTAACGCATTTGGAAATCCCGCTTGCCCTGGAAGTATCCCATTCCAGTGAGCACCTGCGTGAAGACACTGTCGGCACCAGCCGAATCGCCCCGAGCCGCGGCCAGTGAGCCCGTGAGGGCCTGCGTCAAGGGCATAGGCGCCTCACCCATCCGCCGGTGAATCCTTTGGTCCTCGGCGATCCAGCGCTCCGCATCGCCAAGCCGACCCTGGTCCAAGGCGACTTCTGCTAGACCGATCGCCGCCTCGTCTTGCATGACGTCGTTGTTGTTCCCTTTCGATTGATCGTACAACATCTGGAAGCACGCGACGGCGCTATCGACCTTCTGCAGAAAGAGCAGGGTCTTACAGTAGTTGGCGATCACGATCGGGTGGGCCTCGCGTCGGGGGTTGGATCGCCGCGATTGCTCCAGCGCCTCCCGCTGGATCGGCTCGGCGGCGGTCAGCTCGCCGAGGTTCGCCAGGGCGAGCCCGATGTTGCTCCGGATCACGTTCCGACCCGAGGCGTCGCCGCGGCCAGTGCGGTCCATCAGCGAAGCCAGGTGCTGGTAGATGGCCAGCGCCTCCCGGCGTTGCTTGAGATTTTCCAGCGCATTGGCTTCGAGATTGAGCACCCCGATGTACTGCATCCCGACGCTGTCCCCGTCCCGCTCGAGCAAGTCGGCCGCGCGCCGGCTGAGCCCTGCCGCGCTGTCGAACCGAGCTTGGCGCATCGCCACGGCCGCCATATCGGCCAGGCAGTAGTCGGTTGTTTCCGGCGAAGCTCCGGCCAGCGCCGACCGGATCCGATCGACGAGGGCCGTCGCCGCGGGGGCCTGGTTTCCGTCGGCGAGAGCCACGGCGTGGTCGCACCTGCTCTTGAGCAGGAGATCGGGACTTCGAGCAACCGTCGCCAGCGATTCCGCGCGGATCGCCATGCGGAGCCGCTGATCGTCGGCGCCGAGCTCCGCGTAGCCGCTGGCCAGGGTGAGCGCGATCTCAACCCCGGTGCCCGGGTCGCCGCCGTATTCCTGCTGCAGCAGCACCTGGCCGTGATCGAGGACATCCCGCATGGTCACACGCGAGCTGCCGATATTCGTGAGCATGAGGGTCTGGAACTCGAGCTCGGCGGCGGCGCGCCTGGTCTCGCGGAGTGCGGCATCTCGCTGACCACGTGCCTCGTGAGTCTGCCGAATCGAAACGACCGTTGCGGCGAGCAGGCTGACCGCCGCGAGCGTCACCGCCGTCAGGCTCGCCCGATGACGGGAGACGAATCGAGCCGCTCGGTATCCGAGACCGTCCCCGCGCGCGCTGACCGGCTCCCGCCGCAGGTAGCGCCGAAGGTCGTCGGCGAGCTCCCGGACCGTCGCGTAGCGCTCGACCGGGTTCTTCTTGAGCGCCTTGATGAGGATGTTGTCCAGATCGCCCGCGTACAGCCGGCGCAGGCGGTCCGCACTGGTGCCCCGTGCCCCGGCGATCGCCCCGACCCGCTCCGGCGCACCGGGACCGCTGGTCCCGACGGCCGCACTGAGCCGTGCCGGCTCGTTCTCGGTGATGGCGCGCAGATGCTCGCCCGCGGAGCGGCAGCCCTCGCCGGTGGGGTGGCGCCCGGCGAGCAGGAGGTACAGCAGCACGCCCAACGCATAGACGTCGGTCGCCGTGGTCACCGGATGGCCGCTCACCTGCTCGGGCGCCGCATACTCCGGCGTGAGCGCCAGGCCGCCGACATCGGTGAGCGCCGATCGTTCGGCGGCGCCGGTCTCGCTCTCCAGCAGCTTGGCGATGCCGAAGTCGAGCAGCTTCACCGTGCCGTCGGCGGTCACCAGGATGTTCGACGGCTTGAGGTCGCGATGGACGATCAGGTTCGCGTGGGCATGGGCCACGGCGCCGAGCACCTGGAGCAGGAGCTCGATGCGCCGGGTCGGCGTCAGCCGCTCCTCGTCACAGTAGCGATCGATCCGTCGCCCCTCGATGTACTCCAGCACCAGATAGGGCTGCCCGCCTTGGGTCAGTCCCGCATCGATCAGGCGCGCGATGTTGGGATGGGTCAGCCGCGCGAGCAGCGTTCCCTCGCGCTGGAAGCGCTCCCGCCCCACCGCGTCGGAGAGCGCGAGGTTCAGGAACTTGACCGCGGCCCGCCCCTCGAAACGGCCGTCGCTCCGGTGCGCCAGCCAGACGGTGCCCATCCCGCCTTGGCCGAGCGGGCGTTCCAGCGTGTAGGACCCGACCGTGAGCCCCGCGAGTGACGGAGGCGCGTCCAGCAGGTCGGCCCAGGTCCCGCTTCCGCTCAGCAGGTCGTCGCCTTCCTCCCCCTGCTCGCCGGCCAGGAGGCGCGCCAGTCGCCCCGCCACGGTCGGGTCCTCGAGGCGGAGGCGCGCCAGCCAGGCGTCGCGCTCGCGCCCGTCGAGCCGCAGCGCCTCATCCAGGAGCGGGTGCAGGCGCCCCATGAGCGCTTTCAGGGATCCGTTCACATCAAGGCTCCTCGAGGCTCGACCGCAGCAGCAGCCGCGCCTTGCGCCAGTGCTCCCGTACGGTGCGCTCGGACACACCGCGGATGTCCGCGATCTCCACGAACGTGAAGCCGCAGAAGAAGTGGAGGTCCACCAGCTCGGCGAGCGCGGGGTCTACCTCGCCCAGGGCGTTGAGCGCCTCGGTCAGCCGGTCGAGCTGCCCAGGTGCTGGCGCATCTCCATCCGCGTGATCGCCGGTGAGCGGGACGAGCTGGAATTCGCCCCCACGTTTCCTGGCCCGCCGGGATCTGACGTAGTCGATCATGAGCCCGCGCATGGCGCGCGAGGCGTAGGCGAGGAAGCGGGCACGGTCGGGAAAGCGAGTGCCCTCACGGGCGGCAATGCTGAGGTAGGCCTCGTGCAGGAGGGTGGTCGTGCCGAGCGTTACCTCGGTGGGCGCTCGGCGGAGCGCACGCTCGGCGAGCGCGTGCAGTTCGCGATAGAGCTGCGCGAACAGCTCCTCGCTTGCGGCCGGGCTGCCGGCGTCCGCGGTGCGGATGAGCGCGCCGATCGGCGCATCCACGACCTGTTCTCCCTCGAAAGGTCCGGCGGATGAGAGGCTTCGAGGGAGAACATACGGATCCGGCGGGAGCGCGTCAAAGCCCACCGGCTCGGCCGGTTAGGCACCGGCCACTACGGTCCGTCCACCGGAAGGCCGCTCGGCACCCGTGTCGGCGTGACGTGCGAGAGGTCGCGGGCGGCGGGATCGGTGAGCGCCGTCATGAAGGCGGTGACCTCGTCGATGACGCCGGGCGGAAACACCACGCCAAGAAGCAGCGTGTCCCGGTTGTCCAGGATCGCGTCCTGAGTCGGCTGCAGGGTGCCCTGCAGCAGCGGGTCGAGCGCGTCCGTGGTGAAGGCGCGCAGCTTGAGGGCCGACTCGCTGTAGTGATCCACGAAGGCGCGCAGATCGGTGAAGGCGCCGTCGTGGCCCCAGGGGCCGGTGAGCTCCACGTTCCGGAGCGGCGACGTGCGGAACCGATACTGGTCGGACGCGAGGCCGGTGACGCGCATCCGCCCGAAGTCGTCGTGGCCGGAGGGTCCGTCCCCTGCCCCCGGCCCGATCTGTGGCACGGCCACGTTGTGGAACTGGTTGTCGGTGAACGCCGGACCGTTGTGGCAGATGGAGCAGCGCGCGCTCATGAAGTCCTTTGCGCCTCGAAGCTGCGTCTCGGTCATCGCTTCGTCGTCGCCGGCCAGGAAGCGGTCCCAGGGCGAATGGTTGAAGGCGAACTGGTCGACGAGGAAGCCCGCGATCGCGTTGCTGGCGTGCCCGAAGTTCATCGCATCGAACTTGGTGCCGGGATAGGCGGCCTCGAACAGTCGGCGATACTCGGGAATGGCGCCAAGGCGGCGCATCAAGGCCCGCCAGATCTGCTGCGACTCCTTGTCATTGATGGCGGCCAGCTCGTTGCCGCTGTCCCCGCGCATCTCGGCGCGGGAGAGCACCGGGAAGAGCGGCTGGGCGGACAGCGGGCCGAACTCGGAGACGTGCTGCATCGCGGGTGTCAGCCGCTGGGCGGCCGGCGTGTGGAAGTTCCCCTGCGCGTCGACACTCACTCTGCCGTCCCAGAACATGGAGCTCAGGGCGGACAAGTTGAACGTCGAGGGCGCGTTCCTGGCGATGGACGCCCCGGACGGGTGCACGCGGTCTGGTCCCAGCCCGCTGCCGCCCTGCCCGATCGAAAGACTCCGACCGTCTCCCGTCGCGAACCGCGGCAGGTGACAGGTCATGCACGAGATGTCGTGGTTGCCGCTCAGGATCTTGTCGAAGGCGAGTGCGCGCCCGAGCTCCACCAGCGCCGGCCGCACGGGGGCCGGTCCGGGCAGCGGGCCGATGCCACGGCCGGCCGTGAGCTGCCGAACGGTGTCGGCCAGCGTCACGGGATCGGCGACGAGGAGGGCGGTGTGGCGTGGGCCGGTGGACCCGTCGTCGCCGCAGGCTGAGAGGGCCGCGGCCACCAGGATCGCCAGCGCTGGGCGCAAGGTCGGGAACATGGGTGCTCCGTCTGGCAGGATCGGAGGGAGCGACAGGCTCCCTTACCCATGTCATCGGAATTTGGCCGGCAATCCGGAAGCCGGGCGCCCTCTCACTTCGGCTCAGGGTGTGCCCACCTCTGGTGGACCCGGCCGAAGCCGAGCCCGACGTCGGCCCGCGGCTTCATGATCTGGCACGACCCCGCTCGCACGACCATCTTCCCTCCGTCATGAACCCCCTCCAACATCAGCTCGACGCCGGTCTCGCCGGTCGCTACCACCTCGAGCGCGAGCTCGGCCAGGGCGGCATGGCCGTCGTGTTCCTCGCCCAGGACCTCCGCCACGACCGCACGGTCGCCCTCAAGGTCCTCCGCCCCGACCTCTCGGCCGCGATCGGCGCCGAGCGGTTCCTCCGGGAGATCAAGCTCGCCGCGGGCCTCAACCACCCGCACATCCTCCCGGTGTACGATTCCGGCCGGGCCGGCGACCTCCTCTTCTATGTCATGCCCAACATGGAGGGCCACTCCCTGCGGGAGCGGCTCGAGCGCGAGCGGCAGCTCCCCCTGGGCGACGCGCTCGCCATCACCCGCGAGGTCGCCTCAGCCCTCGACTACGCGCACCGCCACCACGTCGTCCACCGCGACATCAAGCCCGAGAACATCCTGCTCCACGAGGGCGCGGCCATGGTGGCCGACTTCGGCATCGGGAAGGCGCTGAGCGCCGAGGGCTCGCTCACCCAGACCGGTATGGTCGTGGGCACGCCCACCTACATGAGCCCCGAGCAGGCCTCCGGCGAAGGCGACATCGACGGGCGGACCGATCTGTACAGCCTGGGATGCGTCCTGTACGAGATGCTGACCGGCGAGCCGCCCTTCACCGGGGCGACCGCCCAGGC
>JBQCGH010000066.1:0-88112 GCA_051955835.1 Gemmatimonadales bacterium | reverse complement strand
GGCCGGCCGTATCGACCTGGTAATACCGCGCGCTCCGCTCCAGGTAGGCCTTGAGCTGCTCGCCGCTCAGCCGGATGGCGCGCAGGGTGTTGTCGGACGGGTACAGCGCCAGCACGTCGGCGACGCGAATCGTGTCCGCGTCGAAGCCGGCGCGCAGGTCATAGACCGTTGTGGCTGACAGGTCGGCCCCGGTCCGCCGCCGCTGCACGTCCTGCACGAAATCCACGATGGGCGCGGGGACCACCCGGGCCGCGCCGGCCTGCATCGGCGCAGTCGCCAGGCCGATCGGCGTGCGGGCCCACGCGCGCACCGCTTCGTGGGCGGGCTCGAGTCGCTGGTTGAGGAGCGCGGAGGGACTAACGCCGCGCGTCGGGACCACATCCGACCGCACCCGACGCACGCGCCACCGGCCGGCCTCGCGGACCAGGTCCAGATGCACCACGGCGACCTCGGCGCCGAAGGGGCGCGGCTGGACGAAGTGCACGCCATTGATGACGGAGTCGCGCATCGCCTGGTGCGAATGGCCGACGATCACGAGATCCGGCGGCGCCGGGAGACCCGATAGCCCTGCGGCGACGTTCTCGTCACCGACACCCGTCGTGTCATACCCCGCGCTTCCACCCATGCCCGAGTGGATCAGCACGATGCGCAGGTCGGCGTCGTGCCGCATCGCGTCGAGCACTCGCGCCGCGGCGGGCAGAATCGGTTCGAGGCGGGCCTTGCCCGCGAGCTGTTCGCGATCCCACACCATGGTACCCGGCGTGGTGAATCCCGTCACGGCGATCCGCACGCCCCGGCGGGGAAATACGCGCCAGGCGGGAAACACGAGCGAGTCGCCGCGCGGCGGGGCGAGATTGCCGCTCACATACGCGAAACGGGCATCTGCCACGGCTTGCCGGAAGAACGGCAGTCCCCAGTCGAAGTCGTGATCGCCGGGCGTGGCGGCGTCGTAGCCGGCGAGGTTCAGCGCCTCGACGATCGGCTGGGGCCGGGCAGGCGCGATGCGGGCGACGTAGGTGGCGAAGGGATCGCCCTCGAGCAGGTCACCGGCGTCGACCAGCAGCACCTGCCCGGGATACCGCGCCCGGAGCGAGTCGGCGACGGCGGCCACCCGCGACAGGCCGCCCGCCGAGGGCCGGTCGGTCGCGTAGTCCCAGCCGGTAACGTGACCATGGAGGTCGGTGGTCGCGACCACGATGACATGCGCCGTGTCCTGGAGCGGAGCGGCGGTGAGCACCAGCGCGGTGAGAAGGGGGAGCATCGGGTAGGGAATATACCAGACGGCGAGCCTACCCCCGCCATCGCCTTGTGCATCCGCATTCGCGTATATATGTTTTCGTGCATATGGAAGCGGCCCTTTCCACCACCGCGCTGCTGCTCGCCGTCGCCGAGCCGACCCGGCTCCGCATCCTCAACTGCCTGGCCGCGGCGCCCCTCTTCGTCTCCGATCTCCAAACCATCCTCGATTTGCCGCAGCCGACCGTGTCCCGGCACCTCCAGGTGCTTCGCAAGTTCGACGTCGTGCGGGATACGCCGATCGCCCAGTTCGTGCTCTACCGGCTGCGCCGCGATCTCGGCGCCCAGGGCCGGCTGCTCTCGGCCATCCTCGACGCCGTGGTGCACGACGACGCGGTGATGCGGGCCGAGCGGGAGCGCGCCGTCGAGCGGAGCCGGTCGCACACCAAGTCCCGGGTGGAGAGGACCTCATGACGCACCGCATCCTGGTGGTGGACGACGAACCGGATATCACTGCGCTCGTCGCCTACCACCTCGCCAAGGCCGGCTTCCGGGTCTCGACGGCGAGTACCGGGCCCGACGCGCTCAAGTCGGCGCGCGAGGAGCGGCCGGACATCGTGATCCTCGATCTCATGCTCCCGGGCGTCTCGGGCTACGACGTGCTCGCCGAGCTCCGCAAACGCGACGAGACCCGCGACGTGGGCGTCATCCTGCTCACCGCGCGGCGGGAGGAGACCGACCGGATCCGCGGCCTCTCGCTGGGCGCTGACGACTATCTGACCAAGCCGTTCTCCCCGCAGGAGCTGTCGCTACGGGTGCGGGGCTTGCTGCGCCGCCTGGCGTCGCCGCCGGTGACGGCCGGCAGCACGCTCGCCGCCGGTCCGATCACGATCGACCGCTCGGCCCACCGGGCAAGCGTTGCGGGCCAGGAGCTCAATCTCACCGCCACCGAGTATAAGCTGCTGCTCACGCTGGTCGAGCGCCGGGGCCGCGTGCAGACGCGGCCGCAGCTGCTCGAGACCGTCTGGGACGCCCAGCCCGACATCCAGACCCGGACAGTGGATATGCACGTGCAGCGGCTCCGCACGAAGCTCGGCGAGGCCGGCAAGCTGATCGAGACGGTTCGTGGCTTCGGGTACCGCTTCCGCAGCGGGGAGCGCGGAGCGCGCGCGCGGTGAGCTTCGCCCAGCGGCTGGTGCTCGGCACCGTCGCGATCCTCATTCTGGTCGTGCTGGTTCTGCTGTGGGGCGCCGAGCGGTCACTCCGCCGTGACCTCGAGAGCGACATCGCGAAGAGCCTGGAGAACGAGGCCAGCCTCATTCGCGAGGCGCTTCCCGCCGACTCGCTGGGCTGGGACGACATGGTGCACCGCCTGTCCCGTCAGAACGGGCACCGCATCACCGTGATCGACCGCACTGGCCGGGTGCGGGCCGACAGCGACTTTCCGCCGGGCCCCCTGCCCCCGATCGAAAACCACGCCGGCCGTCCGGAGGTGCACGCCGCGCTCCAAGGCCGGACGGGGGCGTCCACCCGTCGGAGCGTGACCGTGGGGCGGCCGCTCATGTACGTCGCGGTGCCCGGCGGTCCCGGCGCTGTCCGCGTAGCCGCCGACCTGACCCAGGTGGACGCGGTTGTCCGGCGCGCGCAAGGCGCCGTGGCGGGCGCCGCGCTGCTCGCGCTACTCGTGGGCATGGTGCTCGCCCTCGTCGCGGCGCGCTCGGTGGCCCGGCCGCTCACCGAGATCGCCGGGGCGGCCGGGGCGATCGCCGCGGGCGCGGCGCCGCGCTTCCCTCGTTCCGGCATCCCCGACATTGACCGTCTGGTCCAGGCGCTCCGGGCGATGCATGGCCAGCTCGCCGATCGGTTCGACGAGCTCCGGCGCGAGCAGGCGGAGTCGGCCGCGCTGGTCGAGGCGATGGTCGAAGGCGTCGTCGCGGCCGACGGCCGCGGGCACATCGTCACGGCCAACCCGGCGGCGCGACGGCTGCTGGGCTACGACGCCGGCGAGGCCCTGCCGGGCCTCGCGGAGCTGTTCCGCGTGAAGGCCGCGCGCGAAGTGGTCGATGCGGTGCTCCGGGGCACGCCGGTGCAGGACCGGCAGCTCGAGATGGACCAGCGGGTCGTGCTGGTGAACGCCCGTCCGCTGCCGAGTGGCGGCGCGGTGCTCGTGCTGCACGACCTGACCGAGGTGCGCCGCCTGGAAGCCGTGCGGCGCGACTTCGTGGCCAACGTCTCGCACGAGCTCAAGACTCCGCTCACCTCGATCTCCGGGTACGCGGAGACCCTGCTTGGTGAGGCAGCCGACCCCGGGACGACCGAGCGGTTCCTGCGCACCATTCTGAGCAATGCCCGCCGCATGCAGCGCCTGGTCGACGATCTGCTCGATCTCTCCCGCATCGAGGCGGGGCGCTGGCATCCGGCGCTGACCGAAGTGGATGTGGCGGCGGTGGCGCGCGAGAGCTGGGCGGCGCTGGCCGGGCGTGCCGACCACCGCCAAATCGCGCTGGTCCTGGAGGTGGCGCCCGACGCAGCCTCCATCGAGGCCGACCTCGATGCCCTGCGGCAGATCCTCACCAACCTCATGGACAACTCGCTGCGGTACGCACCTGACGGCGGCCGGGTCACCTGCCGAACCCGGCGGGCTCTGTCCGGCGTGGTGGTCAGCATCCTGGACGACGGACCCGGGATCACCCGCGAGCACCTGCCCCGCATCTTCGAGCGATTCTATCGCGCGGATCCGTCGCGCTCACGGGAAGAAGGCGGCACTGGGCTCGGTCTCGCGATCGTCAAGCACCTGGTAGAGGCACACGGGGGCAGGGTGTGGGCCGAGAGCGAGCGCGGGCACGGCACGACGGTGAGCTGTTTGTTTCCGGAGCCCGAAGAGCAAACTGAGGATGCGAGACCGCAGTGAGTGGAACGGCCTACCGTGTCACAGCGCCCAGCCCATCACTCCCGCCGCCAGGACCGCCAGCACGAACGCCGTGAGCGCAGCGTAGGTCCGATCGCGCTGCTCGAGAAAGGCGATGAGCGACGCGCTCACCCGCGCTACCGGCGTGGCGATGAGCACGAGCAGGCCGGCCATGATCGTGGCCCGGCCATGAAAGCGCACCGCGCCGTGGAAGATGCCGGCCACCTGGCGCAGGTTGGCCGGTTCGCCGGTGAAGAGACGGCCGGCGGGCGGAGCGCCACCGTGCTCCATCAGGTAGCGCGCGCCGCCGGCTGCGACCAGGATCGCGGCGACGACCACTCCCGCCCGCAACAGGTGGCCGAGCACGGCCTCGATGGCCTCGTCGGCCCACACCGGCGGCCGGCGCGCCGGACTAGAACCGGCCGGCGACGCCATGCAGGATCATCTGAATCGCGAGCACCGCGATCACCAGCGCGAATACCGTGCGAAGGGCCGCGGAGCGGGTCCGGGTCAGCACCCGTGCACCCACGGTCGAGCCGGCCAGCACGCCGAGCATGACCGGCATCGCGATGCCGGGATCGATGTACCCTCTGGCCAGGTAGATCCCGGCGCTGGCCGCCGCGGTCACCCCGATCATGAAGTTGCTCGTCGTGGTGGACACCTTGAAAGGCAGGCACATCGCCTGGTCCATCGCCAGCACCTTGAGCGCCCCCGACCCGATCCCCAGCAGACCGGACAGCGCCCCCGCGCCGAACATGAGCCCGAAGCCGAGTGGCACGCGCTGGACGTGGTATTCGCGCTCGCCGTCGAGCGACGGATAGGTCCCGTCGAGGCGAAGCCGCACCGCCAGGGGATCGCGCGTGCCGACGATGTGCTCCTGGCGAGGCCTCGACGCGACGAACGCCGAGTACAGCAGGACCAGGCCGAGCACGATGCCGAGCAGGCTGGTGGAGACGAGGCCCGCCAGCGAAGCGCCGATCACGGCGCCGACGGTCGTGGCCACCTCGAGGAACATGCCGACGCGGATGTTCGTGAATCCCTGCCTCACGTACGCGGCCGCCGCGCCTGACGACGTCGCAATGACCGACACCAGAGACGCGCCCACCGCGTAGCGGAAGTCGACGCCGAACAGCAGCGTCAGCATCGGCACGATCACGACGCCACCGCCCAGGCCGGTGAGCGCGCCGAGCAGTCCCGCCAGCAGAGACCCAAGAGCGACGAGGAGGGTAAATCCGGTGGTAGTCACGGCAGGATCATCGCCATGACCCCCCGGACGAGTCCAGTCCCGGCGATGGATTATCGCTCGTCCGACGTCGACGCGGCGGCCCCGCCCGGGCGCGCCGCGACTGCCTGACGGCCGAGACCGACCAAGGCACCAGCGCTGCGCCAGGCCGTCAGGCTGCCCGAGGCCGCTGCGGGAGGGGCGTGGCGCGCGCACACCTCGCGATAGCTCGCGTCCAAGCGGTCGAGCTCCCGGTCCCAGCTCAGTCCTTCGGCGGTGCGCCGCGCGCCGCGCGCGAGTCGCCGGGTGAGCTCGAACTCGCTCACCACGAGCACCATGGCGCGGGCGAGGGCGGCGCTGTCGAGCGGCTCGTACGCGAGCCCGTTGAGCGAGTGGCGCAGGTGGTCGCGCACGCCACCCATGGGCGCGGCCAGCACGGGAAGGCCGCTGGCCATGGCTTCGAGCACGACCAGGCCGAGCGTCTCGGTCACGGACGCGAAGGCAAAGGCGTCGCAGTTGGCATAGAGATCGGGAAGTCGCGTCTGGCGATCGAGGAACCCCAGGAAGCTCACGTCCGGGAGCGCTGCGGCGCGGAGGGCCGGTGCGTCGGGCCCGGTGCCCGCGACAATGAGGTGCATCACCCCGTGGGGCACGAGCGCGCTGGCCTGTCGGAAGGCCTCGAGCACCACGTCGACCCGCTTCTCGGCGGCCAGCCGGCCCACATACAGAAAGGTGAACCGGCTGCCCATCCCCAGCTGCTCCCTGAGCGCCTGACTCCGACGTGCCGGGTGAAACACCTCGGTATCCACCCCGCGGCCCCATACCTCCACCTCCGAGAGACCGAGCGCGATCAGCTCGGCGCGGGTGACGCTAGACGGTGTGTACACGCGCTCGCTGCGGCGGTGGAACCGACGGAGGTAGGCCGTCACACTCGGGCGAAGCCACGGCGCACCGTACGCCTCCGCATAGCGGCCGAAATCCGTGTGATACGAGGAGACGACCGGAACAGCGGCGGCTTCGGCGGCGCGCCGGCCCATCCGACCCACGGTGAACTCGGTCTCGCAGTGAATCAGATGTGGGCGGAAGCGGGCTACGAGGTCGCGCACCGCGCGGCGGCCGTGGACTGCCAGCCGCAGCTCGGGGTAACCTGGTGCGGCCACGCTCGGAAGGCTGACCGTCGCCGGGGTTCCGTCGGGCTCGTCGCCGTCGCGCCAGCTGTCATGGCTCGCCTGCGGGTACCTGGGCGCGACCACAGCGCACTCCCACCCGCGGCTCGCGAGGCCGGCCACCGAGAGGGCGGTGACGATGGAGACGCCGTTGACCTGCGGTGGGTAGGTATCGGTGCAGTACAACACGCGCATCAACGCTCCGGCCGGTGCGGACCCAGGCAACCTGCGCGGAGCCCGTCACGCGCCGGTGACGGATTGGTCTCGATCGGCCCAGGACCGGGCTCGGAAGCGTTACCGAGTCGTGGCCACGCCACCAGCGCGGCGTGTTCCGCCGCGCCGAGCTTCAGGGCACATGACCGCACGGCTCCTGCTCCGGCTCGACGCGCGCGATCGCGCGCTCATGCGCCGCTGCGCCATCCGGCCGACCGCGCCGCGGCGATCCCGGGTGGCGTGGACCGCCGTCACGCACCTCGGCGGCACGAGTACCACGGTGCTGGCCGCCTCGGTGCCCTGGCTCGGCTGCTGCGAGCTGCACGACGGCTCGCGTCGCTCGTTGCTCACCTTGGCGGTGTCGCATCTCCTCGTCCAGCTCGTGAAGCGGAGCGTCGTGCGGACGCGGCCGGCGCACATCGGGGTTTCGGTTGCAGCGGTCCGGGAGCCGGACCGCTTTTCGTTTCCCTCCGGCCACGCCGCGGCCGCGATGGCCGTGGCGATCGGCTACGGCAGCGTCTTCCCCGCCCTCGCGCTGCCGTTGCTCGCGTTGGCGCTGCTGGTGGGGTTCTCGCGCGCGCGCCTCGGGGTGCACGTCCCCGGCGATGTGATCGCGGGGCAGCTCATCGCGCTGGTCACCGCCGCGCTGGTGCTCGCGCTCGGCTAGCGGTGGCCTCGGCGGCGTCGAAGGGGTCGCCAGCGCGGCCCGCGGGCAACGACTTGGGCGGCCCGCCGCCGTTTACGAGTCTGTTACGTGCGCGCCGGGTGTCTGTGACGGGCGATGGGCTGTTTTGGCGGCGTCAGCGGCGGGCCTTGAGCCCGCGGCCTTAAGCCCGAGGCGGCACGCGGGTGCGTGCGGCGGTGCACACGGGACTACCGACACCCTACCACGAGGTGCAGATGCGTTTCGCTGCGAAGTTGGCCTGCCTGCTGGTCCTCTTCGGCGCCGTCGCGCGTACGGCCGCGGCGCAGGGCACACCACCCGCGACGCCGAGCGTCACGGTCGGGGGCGTGGTCTACGCGCAGTACCTCTACCAGCTCAAGGACACCGCCAACCACCTCAACACCTTCGACATCACTCGCTCGTACATCAACGTGATCGGCAAGTTCCCGAGCGGTCTCGCCACCCGCGTGACGGCGGACATCTACCGGAACGCGGACAACTCGCTCGCCTACCGCCTCAAGTACGCCTACGCCGCGTTCACGCCCAACGGGAGCCCGCTCACCTTCAAGCTGGGCGAGATCCACACCCCCTGGCTCGACTGGGAAGAGGCGCTGTGGGACTACCGCATGCAGGGGCAGATGGCCATGGAGCGGGGCGGTTACCTCTCGAGCTCCGATTTCGGCGCCGGCGTGGATGGGAACTGGAAGAAGGACCTCGTCAACATGCAGGTCGGTATCTACAACGGCGAGAACTACAACAAGGGCACCGGCGATCAGCGCAAGGACGCCATGGGCCGGGTCTCGGCGCGCCTGATGCCGACCGACGACGGGAGCCGGGTGGGCGGTCTCCGGCTCACCGGCTATGGCCAGGTCGGAAAGCCGACCGGCGGCGGTATCCGCGACCGGTGGATCGGGATGCTCTCGTACAAGAGCAAGCTGCTGACGCTCGCCGGCGAGTACGCGCGCACCAAGGACCGGCAGGACGCGCCGCCGGCGCCGGCCACGCCGACCGCCGAGATCGAGGGCGAGGTCGTGAGCTTCTTCGGCGTGGTGAAGATCCCGAACTCCCGCGCCGCGATCATCGGGCGCGTCGACCTGACCGATCCCGACCGGGCCGTCGACAACAACCGGCAGACCCGGTTCATCGGCGGCGTGTCCTACCAGCTCACGCCGGCGTTCCGGCTGCTGGCGGACGTGGACAACGTCGGGTTCCAGGGCGATACCCCGCTGGCGCCGGCCGTCTACGCGACCAAGACCCAGGGGCTGTTCCAGGCCCAGTTCGTCTTCTAACCGACCGCTTCAACCGTGAGGGATTCCATGCGCAGTCTCCTGCTTCGCGGCGCCACTGTCCTGGGCCTCGCCTCGCTCGTGGGCGGCGGGTCCGCCGTCGCCCAGACGAGCCTGACCGGCGCCGGGGCGACCTTTCCGAACCCGATCTACACCAAGTGGTTCGACGCCTACAACAAGAAGACCGGTGTCCAGATCAACTACCAATCGATCGGCTCGGGCGGCGGGATCCGCCAGTTCACCGAGGGCACCGTCGACTTCGGCGCGTCGGACGGTCCGATGACCGACGAGCAGATCGAGGCGGTGAAGGGCAACGTGCTGCACGTGCCGACCGTGATGGGCGCCGTCGTGCTCACGTACAACCTGCCCGAGCTGGGTGCGACCAAGCTTCGCTTCGACGGTGCGACCATCGCGCGGATTTACCAGGGCACGATCACCAAGTGGAACGACAAGGCGATCGCCAGGCTCAATCCCGGCACCAAGCTCCCCGACAGCGACATCATCGTCGTGCATCGGTCGGACGGGTCGGGTACCAGCTACATCTTCACCGACTACCTGTCGAAGGTGTCGCCCGAATGGCAGGAGAAGGTGGGCAAGGCGACCTCGGTCAACTGGCCCACGGGCCTTGGCGGCAAGGGCAACGAGGGCGTCACCCAGCAGGTGAAGCAGACCGAAGGCGCGATCGGGTACGTCGAGCTGATCTACGCGCTGTCGAACAACCTGCCGTATGCCACGATCAAGAACGCGGCCGGTGAATTCGTCGACGCATCGCTTGCCTCGGTCACCGCCGCGGCGGCCAGCGCCAAGTTCGAGAAGAACACCGATTTCCGCGTGTCGATCACGAACGCTCCGGGCAAGGAGTCGTATCCGATCTCCTCATTCACCTGGCTGCTGGTCCATCCGGACATGACGGATGTCGCCAAAGCGAAGGCCATCCGAGACTTCCTCGGCTGGATGGTCACGGCGGACGCGCAGCAGATGGCTTCGAGCCTCAAGTATGCGCCGCTGCCCAAGGAGGTCGTGGCCCTGATCTCGGCGCGGCTCCCCTCGCTCAAAGCCAACGGCAAGGCGATCGCGAGCGAGTAGGTGCCGCCTGCCCCGCCGCCAACAGCCGGTATCCCTGGATGCCGGCTGTTTCGCATCCTGCTATCCCGCCCCCGCGGGCCGTGACTGATCCGTTACACGGACGTGACGAGCCGCCGCGGGGCGCCCGGTAAGATCCCCGCATGACCGCCATGACCGAGCGCGAGATGGCGAAGCCCGCAGCGCCGGAGCGACCGTCGCTCGAGCGGACCAGCTACGGTGACAACATGTTCCGCGGCCTGCTCACGGTGGGCGCGGCGACCATCCCCGTCCTGCTAGCGTTCCTCGTCCTGGAGCTGTGGAAGGGGTCGCGGCTCGCGATGGGAAAGTTCGGGCTCCACTTCGTCACGAGCAGCGTGTGGGATCCGGTCGCCGAGCAGTTCGGCGCGTTTCCGCTGATCTTCGGTACCCTCGTGTCGTCGCTCCTCGCACTCGCCATCGCCGTCCCGCTCTCGCTTGGCGTGGCGATCTACCTGACCGAGTTCTCTCCGAAGGCCCTGCGCCAGCCCGTGGCCTTCCTGATCAGCCTGCTCGCGGCCATTCCGAGCGTGGTCTACGGCCTGTGGGGCATTTTCGTCCTGATCCCCGCGCTCCGGAAGACGGCGTTCCCCTTCCTTCGCCACGTGCTCGGCTTCCTGCCGCTGTTCCAGGGTCCGATCTACGGGCCGTCGATGCTGGCGGCGGGCATCATCCTGGCGATCATGGTGATGCCGTACGTGATGTCCGTGTCCCGCGAGGTGCTGCTCGCCGTGCCGAACACCCAGCGCGAGGCGGCCTTGGCGCTGGGGGCGACGCGGTGGGAGGCGGTGATCACCACGGTCGTCCCGTACGCGCGCTCCGGCATCATCGGCGCGGTGATCCTCGGCCTGGGCCGCGCGCTCGGCGAGACCATGGCCGTCACCATGCTCATCGGAAACCGGCACGAGATTGCCGCGTCCCTCTTCGCGCCGGGATACACCATGGCGGCCGCGATCGCGAACGAGTTCTCCGAGGCCGTAGGCGACATGCACCTGTCGGCGCTCGCGTACGTCGCGTTCCTGCTGTTCGTGGTGACCGTGCTCGTGAATGCCGGCGCCCGGCTCCTTATCTGGCGGGTCGCACGCGGGTCAGCGGCGGGCGGCAAGGCGCTATGAGTCCGACCCGGCGCGTGCTCCGTCGAGGGTTCAGCAATCTCATGGTCGGACTCATGATCGGGGCGGTCGTCGTGGCGCTGCTCCCGCTCGCGTTCATCCTGGTGACCCTGGTGCTCAAGGGCGCCGGCAGCCTCTCCCTCGACTTCTTCACCCGGACGCCCGCCCCCGCCGGTGAGTCCGGCGGCGGCGTGGTGCACGCCATCGTCGGCACGCTGCTCATCGTCGGGGCCGCCAGTGCGATCGGCCTGCCCATCGGCGTCGCCGCGGGCATCTACTGCGCCGAGTATCCCACCAGCCGGCTCACCTGGGTGACCCGCTTCGTCGCGGACGTCCTCAACGGCACGCCCTCCATCGTGGTGGGCGTGTTCGCCTGGGCCTGGATCGTGGCGACGCAGAAGCACTTCTCCGCGCTGGCGGGAAGCGCCGCGCTCGCGATGCTCATGATCCCCATGGTGCTCCGCACGACCGAGGAGATGATCAAGCTGGTGCCGAACTCGCTGCGCGAAGCGGCCCTCGCCTTGGGGTACCCGCGGTGGCGCACGAGCCTGGCGATCGTGGTCCGCACGACTCTGCCGGGCATCGTCACCGGCAGCCTGCTCGCGGTCGCACGGATCGCGGGTGAGACCGCGCCCCTGCTCTTCACCGCGCTGGGCAGCCAGTATCTGAGCTACCGCCTGAACCAGCCGATGGCCGCGCTGCCGCTCACGGTGTTCACCTACGCGACCGGTCCCTACGAGGAGTGGCACCGCGACGCCTGGGCCGCCGCGCTGGTCCTCATCTTGGTCGTGCTGGTGCTGAGCGTCGGCGCGCGGCTGGCCATTCGACGGAGGTTCGACTTCAATGGGTGAGGTGGCTGTGAGCGACCCGCAGAGTCCCACGCTCCGCACTGCACCACCCGAGGTCCGCGCATCCGCCCGGCAGGCGCCCACGCGGGTGCGGATCGAGACGGACAAGCTCACCGCCATGTACGGCAAGTTCACGGCGGTGAAGGGGGTCTCGCTCGGGTTTACCGCCAACCGGGTCCATGCGCTGATCGGCCCGTCCGGCTGCGGGAAATCCACCTTCCTCCGCACGCTCAATCGGATGCATGAGCTGTCGGAACATGGCTGGATCACCGGCCGCGTGCTGCTCGACGGCGAAGACATCTACCGCCCGCGCGTAAACGCCATGCAGCTCCGCCGGCGCGTCGGCATGGTGTTCCAGCGACCGACGCCATTCCCCACGATGTCGATCTACGACAACGTGGCCGCGGGTCTCCGCGTCCACGCGCCGCGGCCCCGGGCCGAGCTCGACGCCCTGGTCGAGCGGTCGCTGCGCCAGGCGGCGCTGTGGGATGAAGTCAAGGACCGGCTTCGCGCGAGCGCGATGGCGCTCTCGGGTGGCCAGCAGCAGCGGCTCTGCATCGCAAGGACCATCGCGCCATCGCCCGACGTGGTGCTGCTCGACGAGCCGACCGCGTCGCTCGATCCGCAGGGCACGCAACGGATCGAGGAGCTGCTGTTCGAGCTGAAGCAGCACTTCACGATCGTGCTCGTGACCCACAACATGCAGCAAGCCGCCCGGGTCTCCGACACGACGACCTTCTTCTATATGGGCAACATGATCGAGTCGGCCCCGACCCGGCAGATCTTCACCGCGCCGGTGAACGAGCAGACCGAGGCATACATCACGGGGAGGTTCGGATGACCGGCGCCGCCGTCGCCCGGGGCCACGCGGGACACGTCCCCGCGCCGCGGGCTACCTTCACGCCCCGACCGCCGTCCGACGCCGCGGCACCGCGCGGCGCGCCCGCCGTGGACGTCCGAGGGTTCAGCTTCGCCTACGGCAACCGGCAGATTCTCCGGAACCTGACCTTCGGCATCGAGCGCAAGTCGGTCACGGCCATTATCGGCCCGTCGGGCTGCGGCAAATCGACCTTCCTCCGGTCGATCAATCGGCTCAATGATCTGATCCCGGGCGTCCGCCACGAGGGCGACATTCTGGTTGAGGGCACCTCGGTGTTCTCGCCGAGTACCGACCTCGTGTCATTGCGGCAGCGGGTCGGCATGGTGTTCCAGCGCCCGAACCCGTTCCCCAAGTCGGTGTTCGACAACGTGGCCTACGGCCCGGCGCTCAACCGGCTGGTGGCGCGTCGTGACCTGCCCGACGTGGTGGAGCGCTGTCTCCGGCAGGCGGCACTGTGGGACGAGGTCAAGGACCGGCTGGATGACAGCGGCGCCGGGCTGTCCGGCGGCCAGCAGCAGCGCTTGTGCATCGCCCGCGCGCTCGGCAACCAGCCCGAGGTTCTGCTGATGGACGAGCCCTGCTCGGCGCTCGATCCGATCGCGACGCAGCGGGTGGAGGAGCTGATCGTCGAGCTCAAGCAGGACTACACGATCGTGATCGTGACCCACAACATGCAGCAGGCGGCCCGCGTCTCGGATTTCACCGGCTTCTTCGATCGCGGCGAGCTGATCGAGTTCGGCGACACCGAGCGGATCTTCACCAAGCCTGCGCACGAGCGCACGGAAGCCTACATTACCGGGAGATTCGGATGAGCGTCGACACGCACCGCCACTTTCACGACGAGCTGAGCCACGTGAAGGTCCGGCTGCTCACGATGTCGGGCGAAGCGGAGGCCGCGCTCGGCCTAGCGGTGGAGGCGCTGCTCGAGCGGGACGAGGACAAGGCGCGGCGCGTGATCGCCGGCGACCGGGTGATCGACAGCATGGAGGTCGAGATTGAGGAGCAGTGCATCAACCTGCTCGCCCTCCAGCAGCCCATGGCGCGGGACCTCCGCATGCTCACCTCCGCGCTCAAGATCGCCAACGATCTCGAGCGGGTGGGCGACCATGCCGTCAACATCGCCCAGAGCGCGGAGCGGCTGTCGCAGGCCCGCCCCATCACGCCGGAGCCCGAGATCGTCGAAATGGCCCGGCTGGCCCGGGACATGCTGTCGGACGCGCTGGAGGCGTTCATCCGGGGCGATGCCGGGGCAGGACGCGAGGTCTGCTTGCGGGACGACAAGGTGGACGCCCTGCACCGGTCCGTCTTTCGCATCCTGCTGACCCACATGATGGAGGACCCGCACATGATCGGCGCGGGCATGGAGCTGTTCCTGGTCAGCCGGAACCTCGAGCGGGTCGCGGACCTCGCCACCAACATCGGCGAAGACGTGGTGTTCCTGGTCGAGGGGAAGTCCATCAAGCATCACGCCGAGGACCGAGGGGTCCCGGCCGCCACGGGCGCGTGATCGCGCGGCCGGCGGCCCAACCCGCGGTCCCGGACACCGCACCCGCCCGCGAGCGCATCGCGGCCATCGACGTCGGCAGCAACTCCGTTCGCCTGCTCGTGGCGGAGTACGATCCCGCCTCGGGCCTGTCCATCATCGACGAAATGAAGGACCAGCCTCGGCTGGCCGCCGGGCTCGCCTCCACCGGGTGCCTCGACGAGGCCGCCATCGAGCGCGCGCTCAAGACGCTGGCCCGGATGCGCGAGGTGTGCCAGCGGCGTGGCGTGAAGCGCATCGCCGCCGTGGCGACAGCAGCCGTCCGCGAGGCCGAGAACGGCCCCTGGTTCGTCCGGCGGGTGCGGCAGGAGCTGGACATCCCGCTGCGCATCATCGACGCCGAAACCGAGGCGGCCCTGTCGTACCGCTCGGTCGCCCACCACTTTCGGCTCGCCGGCGAGCGTACCCTGGTGGCCGACATCGGGGGCGGCAGCCTCGAGCTGATCGGCGCGGTGGACGGGCTCGTCGAGCTCACGATCTCGCTTCCGCTGGGCGCGGTGCGGCTCACCGAGCTCTACCTGCCGGGCGAGCGCGCCCCCCACCGTGAGGTGGACCGCCTGCGGGCTCACGTCCGGAAGCTGCTCAAGCGGGGCATCTCCGGCCGGGAGTGGGCGGCCGCCATGGTGATCGGCTCGGGCGGCACCTTCACCAGCCTCGGGCGCATGGTGCAGGCCCGGCGCGGCCAGCCGCCCGGCGACACGGTGCATGGCGTGAGCGTGACGGCGGCGGAGGTCGAGCAGATTCTCGACTGGCTGGCGAGCCGCACCGCCGAGCAGCGGCGCCAAGTGCCCGGACTCAACCCGGAGCGCGCCGACATCATCCTGGCGGGCCTCGGCGTGACCGCCGAGCTGCTCGACTGGACGCGGTCCCGTTCGCTCACCGTGAGCGCGTTCGGACTGCGCGAGGGTCTGCTGCTGGAGATGTCAGGGGCCAAGGAGATCGCGGCGCCCGACCCCCTCCGCCTGTTCCGCGAATTCGCCGAGCGCTGCCAGAGCGATCGCCGGCACGTCGAGCACGTGCGCTATCTGGCGCTTCAGCTGTTCGACCAGCTGGGCGGCGAGCTCGGCTGCGAGCCAGACGAGCGGCTGCTGCTCGAGGCGGCCGGGCTGCTGCACGACGTGGGACAGCTCGTGAGTTACCGCAAGCATCACAAGCACAGCTATCAGCTCATCATGCACGCGGAGCGGCTGGGTCTGCCGCCGCGCGAGCGTGGCCTGGTGGCGCTGGTGAGCCGCTATCACCGCCGCTCGGGTCCTCGGCGGAAGCACGAGGAGTTCGCGGCACTCCCACCGGAGGATCAGGCGCTGGTGCGCCGGCTCAGTGCGCTGCTCCGCGTGGCAGATGGGCTCGACCGCGGTCACACCGCGGCGGTCGAGACCGTGACGACCGAGCTGACAGACCGGGCGCTGGTCGTCCGGATCGCGCCGAGGCTGCAGGGTGCGGATCTCGGGCTCGAGTGCTGGGGCGGGTCCCGCAAGGCGGACGTGCTCGCCAAGCTGCTCCGTCGCGACGTCGAGATCACCGACCAGCTCTCCCGCACCCACTAACGTCCCGCACGGCTATGTTCCTTCGGTGGCCCGCGCCCTCCGCGCGGATGCCCCGATCCGCTCGACGGGACCTGCCATGAACAGCCTCGGTATCATCCTCGCGCTGGGTTTCTTCCTCGGTATGCGGCACGCCACCGATCCCGATCACGTCATCGCCGTGAGCACCATCGTCACCCGGCACCGACGCCCGCGTCAGGCGGCGCTTATCGGCCTGGCGTGGGGAATCGGGCACACGCTCACCATTCTTGCCGTGGGGGCGGGCATCATCCTCCTCGGGTGGGTCGTCCCGGCGAGGGTTGGCTTGTCGCTGGAGTTCTCGGTGGGCCTCATGCTCGTGCTGTTGGGGGCACTGACCCTCCGGGCGGGCCTCCGCGGCGTCCGCGAACAGGTCCTGGAAGCGCCGACTGATGACGGAGTCACGCACGCGCACCCGCACCGTCACGGGGACTACATTCATACTCACCCGCACCACCATCACCCCGACGCTCATCCGCATCGCGCGGAGCAGACGCCGCTGGCCCGTCTCGACCGTCAGTTGGGCGGCCTGCGAGTGTACCAGCTCGTGCGGCCGCTCGTGGTCGGCATCGTCCATGGCCTGGCCGGATCGGCCGCGGTGGCCCTGCTCATCCTGGCCACCATCGGAAACGGCTGGTGGGCCATCGGGTATCTGGTCGTCTTCGGATTGGGGACGGTGGTGGGCATGATGCTCGTGACGGCGCTGATCGCATGGCCGTTCGCGTACGCCGGAGCGCGCGTCGATCGGGCTCAGCGCGCCCTCAGGCTGGCATCGGGCGCGGTGAGCCTCCTGTTCGGTCTGGTCCTCGCCTATCGGATCGGAATAGTGGGAGGCCTGTTCGGGGACCACCCGACGTGGACGCCGCATTGATCGAGCCGAGAAGGCCAAGAATCAAGGAGATGTAATGCGACGGAGATGATGACGGTGGTGTGGCGATCGCGGCTCGACAGGCCGGTCGACCGGATTCGTTACTCCCCGTACGGCACCCAGATGTTCTTGATCTGGGTCGCCTGCTCCAGGAACTCCTCCCCTTCCCCCTCCCGCGTGTCGGTCCAATCGCGTGTTCGACCGTTGTCCACCCAGGTGCGCTTCATGTTGCCGGCGGAGAGCCGCTCCACCTCGGCCGACCCCTCGGCAGTGCCGAAGTACCAGATCGCGTCCACGTCGTCATGGGCGGCCAGCACCGGCGCCAGCTCCTCGCGGAGGCCGGTGACGATGTTCACGACGCCCGGCGGCACGTCCGACGTGTCGAGCACCTGATACAGGTCGGTGGCTATTAGGGGCGCGACGGCGGACGGCACCACGATCACCGTGTTGCCCATCGCCACGCCCGGCAGAACCGTCGAGAGCAGCCCCACAAGCGGCGGCGCGTCCGGACAGACGACGCCCAGCACGCCGAGCGGCTCGGGCATGGCCAGGGTGATGTTGCGGTACGGCGTGTGGTGGACGACGCCATCGTATTTGTCGGCCCAGGCCGCGTAGGCGTAGATCCGCTCGATCGCCAGCGCAACGTCCCGCGCGGCCGCCGCCGTTTCGCCGGTGAGCGTGGCGATGCGGTGCTCGAACTCGGGCGCCCGTGCCGCCAGGTTCTCGGCGAGATAGTAGAGCACCTGCGCGCGCTGGTGTGCGGTGACCCTTGACCAGCCGAGAGCCTTGTGCGCGGCCTCGACCGCGTTGCGGATGTCCTTGCGGTTCCCGTGCCCGACCTCGCCCACCGGTGCACCCCGAGCGTCGAGCACCGGCAGACTGTAGCCCGAGTCCGGACGCACCTGCGCTCCGCCGATGTAGAGCTTGGGAGTGCGATCGATCGGCGGAATGACCCTGACATTGCCGGCCTGCCTCCGTTCCCGCGTGGCTGAGGCCACGGCGGCGCCCGGCTTCCGCGCCTTGGCACGGCGACTCATCCGCTTGGCTCCGTCGGTATGTCGCGTGCGCTCGGTTGCCCACCGCACATATTCCCGGAGGCCCTCCCGGCCACCCTCCCGGCCGAACCCGCTCTCGCGATACCCGCCGAACCCGCTCGCCGCATCGAAGACGTTCGTACAGTTGATCCAGACCGTGCCGGCCTTGAGCTGGGGCGCGACGTCCAGAGCGAGATTGATGTTCTCGGTCCAGACGCTCGCCGCCAGACCATAGCGTGTGTTGTTGGCGAGCTCCACCGCTTCGGCCGGCGTCCGAAAGGTCATCAGGACGACCACCGGCCCGAAGATTTCCACCTGCGCGATGGTGGCCGCGGGCGCGACCTCCGTGAAGAGCGTCGGCGGGAAGAACCAGCCGTCGCGCGGGCAGCTCCACGACGGCTGCCACAGGTGGGCGCCTTCCTCCTCGCCTCGCCGCACCAGATCCTGAATCTTCTGCAGCTGAACGGGCGCGATGATCGCGCCCATGTCCACGGCCTTGTCGAGCGGGTCGCCCACCCGGAGCGTCTCCATCCGCGCCTTGAGCTTCTCCACCAGGCGAACCCCCGACCCCTCCTGCACCAGAATGCGGGAACCCGCGCAGCACACCTGGCCCTGGTTGAACCAGATGGCGTCCACCACGCCTTCGACCACGCTGTCGAGGTCGGCCTCGGGAAAGACGATGAAGGGCGACTTGCCGCCCAGCTCGAGCGACAGCTTCGTCCCGCTCCCAGCGGTGGCCCCCCGGATGATCCGGCCGACCTCGGTCGAGCCCGTGAACGCGATCTTGTCCACGCCCGGATGCGCGACGATGGCCTCGCCCGTCCGGCCGTCACCGGTGACGATGTTCACCACGCCGGCCGGAAGGCCCGCCTCGTCGCACAGCTCCGCGAATCGCAGCGCCGTGAGCGAGGTGAACTCCGCCGGCTTGAGCACGACCGTGTTCCCCATGGCGAGCGCGGGCGCGACCTTCCAGGCCAGCATGAGCAGCGGGAAGTTCCACGGAATGATCTGACCGATGACGCCGACGGGCTCGCGCCCGGGCAGCTCGGTCGCCATGAGCTGGGCCCAGCCGGCGTGATGGTAGAAATGCCGCGCGACGAGAGGGATGTCGATGTCGCGCGATTCGCGGATCGGCTTGCCGTTGTCGAGCGACTCGAGCACCGCGAACAGCCGGCTGTGCTTCTGCATGCCCCGGGCGAGCGCGTACAGGTAGCGCGCGCGCCCGTGCCCGCCGAGCGCCCACCAGTCCGGCTGGGCTGCGCGCGCCGCGCGTACCGCCCGATCGACCTCGACCGGAGTCGTCTGCCGCAGGCGCGCGAGCGCCGCTCCGGTCGCCGGATTTAGCGTCTCGAAGCTCTCCCCCGCGGTGGCGGTCCATGCCCCGCCGATGAAGAGCCCGAACCGGCGGCGGTGCTGGTCCAGCCACGCCTGCGCAGGCGCCGCGCCTTCAGGCGCCGGGCCGTACGCCATCGACTCGAATATTTCGGGGATCGACGCCATGGAGTCTCCCGCGAGCGCTAGGCCGTCGGGTGCCGATGGGCCGCCGAGTAGCGCCCGGTGACGAAGTGCTCCAGCTGCCGCTCGATGTCGTTGAGCAGGGCGCTCGCTCCGAAGCGGAACAGGTCGGGACGCAGCCAGCGGTCGCCCAGCTCGTCCTTGATCAGCGCCAGCCAATCGAGCGCATCGCGCGCCGAGCGGATGCCGCCCGCCGGTTTGAGGCCGACCAGCTGACCGGCGCGCTCACGGTACTCCCGGATGGCGCGCGCCATCACCAGGCCGACCGGGAGCGTCGCATTCACGCTTTCCTTGCCGGTGGACGTCTTGATGAAGTCGGCGCCGGCCATCATGCAGACCAAGCTGGCGCGCGCCACCGTCCGGAGGGTGGCGAGCTCACCGGTGGCAAGGATGGTCTTGATGTGCGCGTCGCCGCAGGTGTCGCGCATGGCGCGCACCTCGTCGTAAAGCGCGCGCCAGTTCTCGGTGAGCGCGTGCGCTCGGGTGATGACGACATCGATCTCCTCGGCGCCCGCCGCGACCGAGGCGCGGATCTCACCCAGCCGCTCGGCCAGCGGCGAAAGGCCCGCGGGGAAGCCGGTCGACACCGCGGCCACCGGGATGCCCGAACCGTCGAGCGCCTGGACCGCGGTCTCGACGAACGCATGGTACACGCACACGGCGCCAGCACGGATCGGCAGGTGCTCGGCAGCCAGGGCCTCGAGGAGGTCGCGGCGCACCGGCTGACGGGCCTTCGCGCAGAGCCGCCGCACCCGACCGGGCGTGTCATCGCCCGAGAGGGTGGTGAGGTCCATTAATGTGACGGCGCGGAGGAGCCACGCCGCCTGCCAGGCCCGCTTGACCGTGCGGCGCGTCCGAAGGGTGGCCGCGCGGCGCTCGACCGCGCTCCGGTTCACCCGCACCTCTTCGACCCAGTCGAGCTCCAGCGGCATCCCGGGATTGCGCGGCGCGACCGGGACGTCGAGCGCAGTAGCGGCTGAGGACAGGAGCGTGCGGGATGGAGCCGGATCCGGCATGGCTGAGAACATAGCGCCCGGACAGAGCCGGGCGCTATGCGGGGTGAGGGAAACCAGGACGCCTGTCAGACGTAGCGGGCCAGCGCGCGGTGGCGCTGGACCAGCACCGGGTCCCGAAAGAGGGTGATCAGCACCGCGCCCGCCAGAAACCCGCCCACGTGCGCCCAGAAGGCGACGCCCCCCTCACTCCGCGCGGCGCTCCCGCTGACCAGCTGAAGCAGGAACCAATACCCGAGCATGAGGTACGCAGGCACCACGATGCGGGTGATGAAGATGACCAGGATGACGAGCATGTGGATGCGCACGCGCGGGTAGAGCACGATGTAGGCGCCCATAACGCCGCTGATCGCACCCGAGGCCCCCACCATGGGAGCGATGCTGTCGGGGCTCACCAGGGTCTGCGTCGCCGCCGCCGCAAGCCCGCACAAGAGATAGAACCCGAGATACCGCCCGTGCCCCATCGAATCTTCGACGTTGTTTCCAAACAGCCACAGGAACCACATGTTGCCGATCAGATGCAGCCAGCCACCGTGCAGGAACATCGAGCTGAGCGGCGTATACCAGTGCCGGTCGAGACCCAGCACGCAGACCTCCCCCGGACTCAGGGGAATCGAGGTGCCCGAGGCGACCCGCCCCAGATACTCAGCCGGAATCAGGCCCAGCTCGCAGACGGACTTGGCCAGGCTGGGATCCTGACCCATCCCCTGCACCAGCACCCACACTGCGACATTCGCCGCGATGATCAGCAGCGTGACGACCGGCGTTTCGAGGGTGGGGTTGTCGTCGCGATAGGGGAACATGGCCAGAATATACCGGGGCGGGCGCGGAGGCTTGGAAACCCCGCGACCCGCCCCGCACCATCGTCATCGGTAGTGCCTGACGGCGGGAGCCCCGCCGGGCCACTCCACGAGCCGACCCGGCGTGCCCCCGACGTCAGGGACTCGTCAAAGTGCTCGACGCCCCTGCAGGAGCTGCATGATCGCGATGATCACCGCGACCACCAGCAGGACGTGGATGAACCCGCCCAACGTGTAGGAGGTCACCACACCCAGTAGCCACAGCACCAGCAGGATCACGAAGATCGTCCACAGCATGCTTCCCTCCTCGGTTACGCACTGCCTCACGGGCCGGCTCGAACGGGGACCATGATAGAAGGCCTGCCGTTCGGCCGTCGTGAGCCGTGTCACGAGCAGAAATTGCCGCCATTTTGGCAGCTTTGTCCGGTATGCCGATTGCGCTTGCCCCGGCCGTTCGCTCCGAACCGGCAGTCTCCAGCCGGTTCGAGCATTCCAAGCCTCAATCCGGAGTACACATGGCCTCGAAGATCATCGGCATCGACCTCGGCACGACCAACTCGGTCGTGGCCGTCATGGAGGGGGGCGACCCGGTCGTCATCCCGAACGCCGAGGGCGGACGAACGACCCCCTCGGTCGTCGCCTTTACCAAGGAAGGGGAGCGGCTGGTCGGGCAGGTGGCCAAGCGCCAGGCCGTGACCAACCCCAGGCGCACCATCTTCTCGATCAAGCGGTTCATGGGACGCCGCATGAACGAGATCGTCGAGGAGACCAAGCGCGTCCCCTACGAGGTGGTCACGGGACAGAACGGGCTCGCGGCGGTCAAGATCGACGGGAAGACGTACACCCCGCCCGAAATCTCGGCCATGATCCTGCAGAAGATGAAGCAGACGGCCGAGGACTACCTGGGCCACACCGTGGACAAAGCGGTCATCACCGTGCCGGCGTACTTCAACGACGCCCAGCGGCAGGCCACCAAGGACGCGGGGCGCATCGCGGGCCTCGATGTGCAGCGCATCATCAATGAGCCCACCGCGGCCGCGCTGGCGTACGGCCTCGACAAGAAGAAGGAAGAAAAGGTCGCCGTGTTCGACCTCGGCGGCGGCACCTACGACATCAGCGTGCTCGAGCTCGCCGAGGGCGTGTTCGAGGTGAAGAGCACCAACGGCGACACCCACCTGGGCGGCGACGATTTCGACCAGCGCCTGATCGACTGGCTGGTGGCGGAGTTCAAGAAGGATCAGGGCATCGATCTCTCCAAGGATCCGATGGCGCTCCAGCGGCTCAAGGAAGCCGCGGAGAAGGCCAAGATGGAGCTCTCGAGCACCACGCAGACCGATATCAACCTGCCGTTCATCACGGCGGACCAGAGCGGCCCGAAGCACCTGAACATCTCGCTCACGCGGGCCAAGTTCGAGCAGCTGGTGGACGACCTCATCCAGCGCACGATCCCGCCGATGCAGCAGGCGCTGAAGGACGCGGGGCTCGATCCGAAGAGCATCGACGAGGTCATCCTGGTCGGCGGCTCGACCCGCATTCCGAAGATCCAGCAGATCGTGAAGGACTTCTTCGGGAAAGAGCCCAACAAGTCGGTGAATCCCGACGAGGTCGTGGCCATCGGCGCCGCCATCCAGGGCGGTGTGCTGGGTGGTGAGGTGAAGGACGTCCTCCTGCTCGACGTGACGCCGCTCTCGCTGGGCATCGAGACGCTGGGCGGGGTCACCACCGTGCTCATCCCGCGGAACACGACCATCCCGACCAAGAAGTCCGAGACGTTCTCGACCGCGGAGGACAACCAGACCACGGTGGAGATCCACGTGCTCCAGGGCGAGCGGCAGATGGCCCAAGACAATCGGACGATCGGCAAGTTCCAGCTCACTGGCATCCCCCCGGCCCCGCGCGGCATGCCGCAGGTCGAGGTCGGATTCGACATCGACGCCAACGGCATCCTGCACGTCTCGGCCAAGGACAAGGCCACGGGCAAGGAGCAGAAGATCCGCATCGAGGCGTCGAGCGGCCTGAGCGACAGCGAGATCGACCGCATGGTCAAGGCGGCGGAGGCGCACGCGTCGGAGGACAAGAGCCGGCGCGAGGAGATCGAGCAGCGGAACCAGCTCGACAGCCTGATCTACCGGGTCGAGAAAGACAGCAAGGAGTGGGTGGACCGGCTGCCGGGCGACGCCAAGAGCCGGCTCGACGCCTCCCTCGAGGGCGCGAAGCAGGCCCTCCGGGCCGGGGAGGCCGACGGCATCCGCCGCGCGCTGGACGAGCTCAACGCCGCATATTCGGCGGCTGGAGCGACGCTCTACCAGAGCGCCCAGGGCCAGCCGGGTGGCCAGCCCGAGGCGGGTCCAACCGGCGAGCCCGCCGCCGGCCAGGCTCCCGGGCAGGACGACGTCGTCGAGGCGGATTACGAGATCGTCGACGACAAGAAATGAGGTCGCCTGCCCGGAGGCCATTTCGGGCACGACCGGCACGGCGTGGAGGGGGCATGACTTCGGTCATGCCCCTTTCGCTCAGCCGGATCGAGGGAGAGGGCCCCTCCCATGGAACGATTTTCGCGGGCCGAAACACCTCCTCAGACATCTTGGTACTATTAAGCTGGCCGGGCATCGACGCCCGGCCTGTGACTGCCAACGTTTCTCGAAGGATCGCTCGATGTCCGCTCGATCGTTGAACTGGCTCAAGTTCGGTGGCCTGGTGGCCCTGGCGTTCGCGCTCGGGCTGCTGTTCGCCGGGCTGCTGGACCTCCCCAACCGAGGCTCCGCCCAGGAGCAGGGACGGCAGACCGCAGCCATCGCGCCGGTGCCGGCCCCCTCCATCCCGGCCGCCCGGCCGCTCCAGGAGCTGAGCGAGGCGTTCGCGGCCGTGGCCGAGCACGTGAAGCCGAGTGTGGTGTACATCCGGTCGCAGCGCACCGAGCACCCCACCCAGCAGCGCATTCCGCCGGGCATGGAGCGATTCTTCTCGCCCAAGTTCCGCCAGCAGCCCGAGATCGAGCAGGGCAGCGGCTCGGGTTTCATCATCTCGGCCGACGGCTACATCCTCACCAACAACCACGTGGTCGAAGGCGCCGACGCGGTGATCGTCCGCCTGCTCGACCGGCGTGAATTCAAGGCCAAGGTCGTGGGCACCGACCCGAACACCGATGTCGCCGTGCTCAAGATCGACGCCCGCGCCCTTCCGCCGGTGGCGCTGGGCAACAGCGACGACTCGCGGGTGGGCGAGTGGGTGCTGGCGATCGGCAATCCGCTGGGTGAGGGGCTCACCTTCACCGTCACCTCCGGCATCGTGAGCGCCAAGGGACGCGCGCTGAGCGGACTGCCCGGCCGGGGACAGGGGAGCATCCAGGATTTCATCCAGACCGATGCGGCGATCAATCCCGGCAACTCGGGTGGCCCGCTGGTGAGCGTGCAGGGCGAGGTCATCGGCATCAACTCCGCTATCGCGAGCGAGACCGGGTTCTACTCGGGCTATGGGTTCGCCATCCCGATCAACCTCGCACGGACCGTCATGACGCAGTTGATCCAGGACGGCAAAGTGCATCGCGCGGCCCTCGGCGTGTCCATCGACAACGTGACCCTCAACGACGCCGCCTACGTGGGCCTCCCCGAGATCCGCGGCGTGGTCGTGAAGGACATCCCCAACGATGACTCGCCGGCCAAGGCCGCCGGTATCCAGCCCGGCGACATCATCGTGGCGGTCGACGGCAAGCCGGTCGAATACGTGGGCCAGCTCCAGCAGGTGATCGGCTTCCGCCGTCCAGGCGATGTCGTCAAAGTCGAGGTGGCCCGTAAGGGCGGCGTGCGCAAGACGTTCGACGTCAAGCTCCAGCCGCTCAACGACACGCCGCAGGTGGCGGCGGAAGACGAAAACGGAGACTCTGACAACGTGAGCGCCCCGACCGGCTCGTCGATCGGCCGCCTGGGCATCAGTGTCGAGCCGCTCACCGCCGACGCGGCGCAGCAGCTTCAGCTCCCGGCGAGCTCCCGCGGCCTGATCGTGACCGACGTGACGCCGGGCGGCCCCTCCTGGGAGGTCCTGTTCGATGATCCTCAGCGCGGCGGCCCTGACATCATCCAGTCGGTCGAGGGTAAGCCGGTCCGCACCGAGGGAGACCTCCGGAAGGCCTTGGCCGGAGAAAAGGCCGGGAGCATCGTGACACTCCAGATCTTCAACCCCCGGGCGCAGGCCCATCGGGTGGAGCGCGTCAAGCTCGCCGACGCGAAGTAGCGACATCGGCGGTGACGACGGAACGGGGGCGGACCCATTCGGGTCCGCCCCCGTTCTCGTGGCGCCGAGCCATCCTGCCCTGCCCGCCCGGCCGGTGCTAATTTGAAGCAGCGCGAGCACATTCCGACCCATGGCGGAGGACCGATGACTACGAGCGATGCGACGGACTGGATGAACCATCCGGTCATCCGTTCCCTGATCGATCAGGCTGCGACGTTGGCCTTGGAGGAGCGGATCACGCTGGTGAAGGGCCTGATCCCGGGCATCGCCGATGCCCTCTCGGACGAGGAATACGAGCAGTTCGTCACCTTCATCCGGCTCAAGGGCGAGCGCTTCCTCGAAGCCAAGTCCCACCCCGGCGAGGGGCGCGCGGGGCGCCACATCCCCGGCGAGCGTGACCTCGAAGGCCGCTGACGCTACTTTCCCGCCCGGCGCCGCCATACCGGCGCCGGTCCGGTTCTCGAACCGGCCCCACGGACCCTCAGAACGGCGGGATGCTCGATGCAGCGCTGGGCGCGCTGGGCCTTGATCGCGGCGGGGTGGAGCGTGGCATTCGGATGCCGAAGCGCCGGCGGCAAAGCCGCCGCCCCGGCCGCTGCTGATTCGGCGGGAGCACCGGCGGATCTCGCCGCCAAAGTCGCGCAGTACACGCCGGTTCGGCTGACCGCCGATCTTGGCCCTCTCTCGGATCGCGAGCGGCGGATGATCCCGAGCCTGATCGCGGCCGCCGCGGCCATCGATACGGTCTATCGGCTCCAGTATTACCCCGCGCTGGACTCCTTGCTCGCCGCGACTTCCGATCCCGCCGCCAGGCGATTCATCGAGATCAACTACGGGCCTTGGGACCGGCTCGATGACAACCGCCCGTTCATGGCGGGCGTGGGACCGAAGCCACCGGGCGCGGGCCTGTACCCACCTGGTGTCACCAAGGCTGAGGTCGAAGGCGATTCCGCGCTCCTCGGCGCCTACACCGTCGTGCGCCGTGACAGCGCCGGCCATCTGGTCGCGGTGCCTTACCACGTGGCCTACGCGGCCGAGATGCGGAATGCCGCTGCCCATCTCCGGGAGGCCGCCGCGCTCGCGGACGATCCCGGGCTCCGGCGCTACCTCGAGCTCCGCGCCCGGGCACTCGAAACCGACGAGTACCAGCCGAGCGACTTCGCCTGGCTGGATATGAAGCAGAACCGTCTCGACGTGGTCATCGGCCCGATCGAGACGTATATCGACGAGCTGACCGGCCGAAAGACGGCAGCCGAGGCCTACATCCTGCTCAAGGACAAGGCGTGGAGTGCGAGGCTTGCGCGGTATGCGGCGCTTCTCCCGGCGCTCCAGCGTGGCCTGCCCGTGCCCGCGGCCTACAAGCGCGAGCGGCCAGGCACCGACTCGGATCTGAATGCCTATGATGCCCTCTACTACGCGGGCGACGCGAACGCGGGCTCCAAGACCATTGCGATCAACCTTCCCAACGACGAGGAAGTCCAGCTCCGTAAGGGCACCCGCCGTCTGCAGCTCAAGAACGTCATGCGGGCGAAGTTCGAGAAGATCCTCGTGCCGATCGCCGATGAGCTGATCGCGCCGGACCAGCGCTCGCACGTCACCTTCGACGCCTTCTTCCCCAACGTGATGTTCCACGAGGTGGCGCACGGTCTCGGCATCAAGCGCACGATCCACGGCAAGGGCACGGTCCGGGCTGCGCTGAAGGAGCAGGCTGGTGCGCTCGAGGAGGGCAAGGCCGATATCCTGGGGCTGTACATGGTGACGCACCTGCTCGAGCAGCACGAGCTCACGGGCACCACCATCGAGGATCATTACGTGACGTTTCTCGCCAGCATCTTCCGCTCGGTCCGCTTCGGCGCGGCCGAGGCGCACGGCCGGGCCAACGCGGCCCAGCTGTCCTACTTCGAGGACCACGGCGCGTTCACGCGCGACACCGCCACGGGCCGGTACCGTGTCGATGTCCCACGCATGCGGTCGGCCGTCGACTCGCTGGGCGCGCTGATTCTCCGGTTTCAGGGCGACGGGGACTACGCGGGCGTGAGCCGTTTCATGGCGCAGCGGGGGGCGCTGAGCCCGGTCGTGACCGCCGATCTCCGGCGGCTCGACGGCAAGCGGATCCCGGTGGACGTGGTCTTCGAGCAAGGCGCGTCCGTGCTGGGACTGGAGCA
This sequence comes from Gemmatimonadales bacterium, assembly GCA_051955835.1. Taxonomy (GTDB): domain Bacteria; phylum Gemmatimonadota; class Gemmatimonadetes; order Gemmatimonadales; family GWC2-71-9; genus CAVVWJ01. The sequence continues at coordinate 60,746 of JBQCGH010000066.1, read as the reverse complement.
CTAGCATGCGGCGGTGGGAACCGCCGACCGAGCTCGTCATCGAGCAGCCGAAGCCTCGGCGGTGGCCGGTGGTCGTGCTGCTGCTGGCCGTGATCGCTGTCGCCGTGGCCGGCCTCTGGATGATCGAGCGGCGTCAGCATGCCGCCTTCCGCACGTACGTGCTGCCCGTCGCCTCCGACGTGCGGTCGGCGCTCACCGGCGTGGGCGACTCGCTCGAGGTCGTGGTCACCTGGGGGCTGCCGCCGGCGCCCGAGGCCGGTCTGCCGGACTCGGTTCGGGTCGAGGTGGGTCTGGGCGACGGCCGGCAATCGCAGATCAAGCTGACCTCCAGCGCCCAGCGGAGCGACACCCTGCACCTGCCGCTTCCCCCCGCGGGGCAATCGGCGGCCGGCTACTCGTGCGTCACCACCATCCAGGCGGCTCGACTGTCCCGCGAGACCTGTACGCCATGGCAGTACGTGCGGCCCTCGGCGGCCGTCCCGACCTCGCCGACGGCCGATACCGGCAAGGGCCGTCGGCTGAATGAGGCGGCCACGGTCGCCGAGATTGTCGTCCAGCCCGCCGGGCAGCAGGTGGACCCAGACCGCGGCGGCAAGTGCGCGTCTTGGCAGCGCAAGCACCCCGGGCGCTCCGTGTGGGTGGACGTGAACCGCAGGGCGGTGCCGGATTGTACCGGGCCCAACGGCCGTCCGACCGTGGCCAAGTTCTGCGCGTTCGCGGTGCTCAAGGACGGGCGGCGGGTGAAGACGGCCGCCTCCGCCAACGACGAGTATTGCGAGCGGCTCTTCCAGGCATGGATCCGCGAGCGCGTGGCCTGAACTCGGTACGTTAGCGTACATGGCTCTCTAGTGACCGCTCTCACGCACGTCCCCAACGGACAGTACATTCCAGCATCCGGGGTTTTCCATCATCAGCCCGAGGGACATGTGGGGCCGTTAGTCGGGAGCGGAAGATGACGCTGGTCTCCGCGGAAACGAGGTCGGAGAAAGCTCCGCCGCAGAGTCGTAATCATTTGCTCGCCCGGCTGCCGGCAACGGAGTATGCGGCGTTGCGGGCGGAGCTCGAGCCCGTCCGTCTGGCGGCCAGGCGCCGGCTCGCGGAGCCGGGGCAGCCCATTGACGCGGTCTACTTTCCCCATGACGCCGTGATCTCGCTCTCGGCCAGGGACGAACGGGCGGCCGTCGAGGTGGGGAGCATCGGCTGCGAGGGGATGGCCGGGCTGCCCGTGCTGCTCGGCACCGACTCCTCGAACGGCTTGCTGCACGTCCAGATCGCGGGTGACGGTGAGCGCATGGAGCTCGCTGCGTTTCGCCGCGAAGTGGAACGTCAGCCGGTGTTCCGCGGTCTGCTGCTGCTTTACGCACAGGCCTTCTTCGCCCAGCTGGCGCAAAGCACGGCGTGCAACCGGCTCCATTCCGCGGAGTCCCGGCTCGCGCGCTGGCTGCTCATTTGTCGCGACCGTCTGGGTCGGGACGACCTGCCGATCACGCACGAAGCCCTGGCGCACATGCTCGGTGTCCGACGCGCGACCGTCACCGAAACGGCGGGCGACCTTCAACGCCAGGGCATGATTCGCTATCGTCGCGGCGTTGTGACCATCGCGCGGCGTGAGCGGCTCGAGGCGGTCTCGTGCGAGTGCTATCGGATCGTCCGCGAGGAATTCGACCGCTTGCTGGGGGTGCGCGTCGGATGATCGAAGCGACGACGCTGGTCGTGGACGACGAGCCCATGGTGCGGCAGCTGGTCCGCCGCATCCTCGAGCCCGAGGTGTGCTGCGTTGAGGACGCCGAGGACGGGGAGAAGGCGCTTCGGCTGATTCAAGAGCGGCGCGTCATGATCGACGTGGTGCTCACGGACCTGGTCATGCCCGGCATCGACGGATTCGACGTGGTCGAGGTGCTCGCCCAGCACCATCCGGATCTCCCGGTCGTCTGCATGACCGGCTACGCGAGCACGGTCGATGGCAAGCGCCTGCACCCGAACACGCCCCTGCTCGCCAAGCCGTTCACGCCCGAGGACATGAGGGCGACGATCGCGCCTTTGATTGCAACCAGCCGGTCGCTCAAACGGAGCGCGCAGGAACGCCAGGCGCGCGCCGCGAAGCAGATCACCACGAGCCACGCGCTGTACGCACGCGGCCTGGCGAACCTCGCCGAGGCGGTCGACTTGGTGGCCGCGGCCCAGCGGCTTCGCGTCCGTCGCGCGGGGCAACCGCCGGCGCGTTAGATTGGGCCCGTGGCGCGAACGTGGCGGAACCGGCAGACGCGCAGGACTTAGGATCCTGTGGGGCAACCCATCCGGGTTCGACTCCCGGCGTTCGCATGCACTCAGTTCAAGGCATCGCCGTGCGCACCTTGATATCCCGGAGCTCCGACGGTCCACGACCCACGTCGCCGTGAATCTCCCCGCCCTCTGCTGGTGCCGCTAACGGAAACCGAGCAGATTTCGTCCCCAGGATCGTTCCGTTCCCACACTCCTTTACGGTTTCGCCCCCACTGGCCGCTCCGGGGCGAGCGATCGCGTCCTTGAACCAATGCAGAAGCCCGTCCTGCTCATCGTCGACGACGACCGAGAGGTCCTGAAAGCCATCGAGCGTGACCTCCGGAACCACTTCCGTTCGGACTACCGCGTCGTGAAGGCGCCCTCCGGCGCCCAGGCCCTCGAGGCCCTCCACCAACTGCTCCAGCGCGGCACCCAGGTCGCGCTCTTCCTGGTGGACGAGCGCATGCCGCAGATGAGCGGCACCCAGTTCCTGCTGGAAGCCATCAAGCTGTATCCCGATGCCCGGCGCGTGCTGCTCACCGCCTACGCCGACACCGACACCGCGATCACCGCCATCAACCAGGTCGGCCTCGACCATTACCTCCTCAAACCGTGGGAGCCGCCCACACTCAAGCTCTATCCGGTCCTGGAAGACTTGCTCTCGGAGTGGTACGCACGGGCTCGGCCGGCGTTCGATGGCATCCGGGTCGCCGGCACGGCGCTTTCGCCCGCGAGTTACGCGGTGAAGGATTTTTTGGCGTCCAACCAAGTCCCCTATCAGTGGCTCGACCTGGACGAGGATCCTGCCGTACGCGAGCTGGTCTCCAAGCTGGACGGCGGCGAGGCTCACGTCCCTGTGGTCTTCCTGCCGGATGGAACCGCGCTGACGCAGCCCACCATACGCGACCTGGCGGAAAAGATCGGCCTGCAGACGCGTGCCCAGAAGCCGTTCTACGATCTGATCGTCATCGGCGGCGGCCCGGCGGGTCTGGCCGGCGCGGTGTACGGTGCGTCCGAGGGGCTGCGGACCATTCTTATCGAGCGATTTGCGGCGGGCGGGCAGGCGGGCACCAGCTCGAGAATCGAGAACTACCTGGGATTCCCGGGCGGCGTCTCCGGCGCCGACCTCGCGCTCCGGGCGGCCGGCCAAGCCAAGCGCTTCGGCGCCGAAATCATCACCGCCCAGGAGGTAGTCGAGATCCGGCGCGACGACCCGTACCGCAAGGTGATCCTCGGCGACGGCACCGAGCTCACAGGCTACGCTCTGCTGATCGCGCCCGGGATGGAGGTCCGGCAGCTCCCGGTGGAAGGGATCGAGCCGTTCCTGGGCATGGGCGTCTATTACGGCTCGTCGCTCACCGAGGCCGCGATGTATCGCGGCCGGGACGTGATCGTGGTCGGCGGCGCCAACTCGGCCGGCCAGGCGGCGCTGTTCTTCTCGCGGCAGGCTCGCAAGGTCACCGTTCTGGTGCGCAAGTCCGACCTGGCCGCCGCCATGTCGAGCTATCTCGTGGACCGGATTCGCGAGACGCCGAACGTGGACGTGCTGGTTAACACCACCGTGGCCGCCGCCCGAGGCAATGGCCGGCTCGAAGCCGTGACGGTGTGCGACGCGATCAGCGGCAACCAGCGGGAGCTGCCGGCCGCCGCCATGTTCATTTTCATCGGGGCGGCGCCACGCACCGCACTGTGTGGTGACCTGGTGCTGCGCGACGTCCAGGGATTCGTCCTGACCGGCCGTGACGTGATGCACGACGGCCTTCGCCCGGCCGGCTGGACCGCGGCGCGCGATCCGTACCTGTTCGAGACCAACGTCCCGGGGATCTTCTGCGCCGGCGATGCGCGCCACGGCTCGGGTAAGCGGGTCGCGGCCGCGGTCGGGGAGGGATCCGCCACGGTGAGCATGATCCACCAGTACCTGCAGACGGTGTAGCACATGGCCCATCCGAGACCCGACGGCGATCTGGTCGACCGGCTGGCGGCGCACAAGGCGATCGGGAACGTGTCGCGCACGGAGCTCGACTGGCTCGCCGCGCACGGCACGCTCGAGCGCTACGAGAACGGCGACATGATCGCCCGAAAGGGCCAGCCGGTCGACGCGCTGTACATCATCCTCACGGGACACGCGGCGCACTTCCTCGAGCAGGGCGGCTCGTGGCGCAAGGCCATCGACTGGCATGACGGCGACGTGACCGGCATGCTGCCGTACTCGCGCCTCGGCAATGCGCCGGGGAACTCGGTGATCCTGGAGCCCACCGAAATCCTGCAGGTCTCCCGCGAGCATCTGCCCAAGCTGCCGATCGATTGTCCCGAAGTGACGGCTGCACTGGTGCACGCGATGGTGGACCGGGCCCGGACCTTCAAGGCCAGCGACCTCCAGGTGGAGAAGATGGCATCGCTCGGGAAGCTGGCGGCCGGCCTGGCGCACGAGCTCAACAACCCGGCCTCGGCGGCCGCCCGGAGCGCGCAGCTCATCTCCGAGTCGGTCGAGGAATCCGAGGAGGCGTCTCGCGAGCTGGGGGCAGCCAATCTCGATGACCGGGCCCTGGCGGTGGTCGAGCGGGTACGCTGGGCCTGCAGTGGCGGGCCGACGACCGGGGTATTCTCACCACTCGAACGCTCCGACCGGGAGGAGGCATTGGCCGCCTGGCTGCTGGATAAAGGCGTGGATGATGCGCTAGCCGCCCCGCTCGGCGAGACCAATGTCACCCTCGCGCTGCTCGACGAGCTCGCGGCGGCGGTCGATGGCGATCGGCTGCGCGTGGCCCTTCGGTGGCTGGCGTCCGGCTGCACCGTCCGCGCGCTGGCAAAGGATGTCGAGCGGGCAGCCTCCCGGGTGCACGAGCTCGTGCGCGCGGTGAAGGGCTTCACGTACATGGATCACGCGCCATCGGCCGAGCCCGTGGACGTCGCGCAGGGACTCACCGACACGCTGGCCGTAATGACGGGGAAGGCGCGAGAGAAATCGGCGTCGCTGACCCTGGACGTGGCGCCGGATCTTCCGCGCGCGCTCGGGTCCGGTGGCGAGCTCAATCAGGTGTGGGCCAACCTGATCGACAACGCGCTCGACGCGGTCAGCGAGAACGGGCGGGTCGCGGTCAGGGCGCGCGCCGAGGGCGGCCGCCTGGTCGTCCGGGTGACCGACGACGGATCGGGAATCCCCGCCGAGGTGAAGGGCCGGATCTTCGATCCGTTCTTCACCACCAAGCCCGTGGGCAAGGGCACCGGACTGGGACTGGACATCGTCCGCCGACTCGTGGACCGCAACGACGGCTCTATCGAGGTGCAGTCGGAGCCTGGACGAACCGAGTTCCGGGTCGTGCTGCCCCTGGCGGAGTGAGGGGAACGCCTCGACAGTCCCCGAGGCGCTGCACCTCCACTCAGGTCTACTTGCGGTGGTCCGGCGGGTCCACGCTCGTTTGACCCCCGCCGCCGGCCCAGGGTAAATTCCCCGCACGATGACCGAGATTACCGTCGAGAAAACCGCTGAGGATCAGGCCTCCAAGTCGCTTCGAGTGACCGTGCCGGTAGACCGTGTTCGAGAGGCCGAGGCGAAGGCGCTCAGCTACTACGTGCAGCGAGCGCGTCTGCCCGGCTTCCGGCCCGGCAAGGCGCCCGCCGCCGTGGTGCGCAAGCGCTTCGGTGACGCCATCCGGCAGTCCGTGCTGGAAGAGGTGGTCCGCGAAGGATGGGAAACCGCCCGCACCGCCGAATCGCTCAAGCCCATCACCGATCCGTCCATCCGCAATCTCAAATTCGAGGAAGGCAGCCCGATCGAGTTCGAGCTCCTCGTCGAGGTGCGGCCGGAGATCCAGCTGGCGCGCACCGGCGGCTTCCGGCTCGAGCGTCGGGTGCCCCCCGTGACCGACGCGATGGTGGACGAGCAGCTCGCCCGGCTGCAGGAGCAGAAGGCGGCCTGGATCCCGGTGGAAGGGGCGGTGCCGTCGCCAGGCCAGATGGTGCGAGTCGAGGTCGCGCCGCTCGACGACGAGGGAATCGCCGGCGCGTCGCAGCCCTACGATCTGGTCCTGGGGCAGAACCAGGCCATCCCGGACCTGGAGGAGCGCATCATGACGCTCCACCCCGGTGAGCAGGCCGACGCGGAAGTGAAGTTCCCCGACGATCACCCCGACGAGGGCCGCCGCGGGCAGACCCGCCGGGTCCGGGTCACGCTCCACGACGTGAAGCGCCAGGAGCTGCCCGCGCTCGACGACGCCTTCGCGCGCGAGGTGGGCGACTTCGACAATCTCGACGCCCTCCGCGCTGCCGTGCGCCAGGACCTCGAGCGCGATGCGTCGCGCGAGGCCGATGCGCAGGTGCGTCAGGGGCTCATCCAGCAGATCGTCGAGGCCAACACGGTGCCGGCGCCCGAGTCGCTGGTGCACCGGCTGATGCACGGCTACGCGGAGATGTATCAGGTGCCCGCCGGCCAGCTCGAGCAGTTCGAGCAGCAGTTCCACGAGGTGGCCGCCGCGCAGGTCCGGCGCGACCTGGTGCTCGACGCCGTGGTCGAGGCCCAGAGCCTTCGGGCCACGGAGGCGGAGCTCGACGAGCGCGTCGCCCAGCTCGCGGCCGCCCGGGGCGTTCCTGCCGGCGAGCTCTACGGCAACCTGCAGAAAGCCAAGCGGCTCCCCGAGCTCGAGCGCGCCATTACCGAGGAGAAGGTGTACGCCTGGCTCCTCCAGCAGTCCACAATCGACGAGGTGACGTCCTGACGATGGCCACGCTCTATCCGCCCTACATCATCGAGCGCTCCAGCCGCGGCGAGCGGACGTACGACATCTTCTCGCGGCTCCTCATGGACCGCATCGTGTTCCTGGGGGCCCCGATCAACGATGATGTCGCCAACATCATCATCGCACAGCTGCTGTTCCTCGAGGCCGACAACCCCGACAAGGACATTTACCTCTACATCAACTCACCCGGCGGCGTGGTCTCGGCGGGCATGGCGATCCACGATACCATGCAGCATCTCCGCGCGCCGGTGAATACCATCTGCATGGGCATGGCTGCGTCGATGGGCTCGTTCCTACTCGCGGCGGGCACCAAGGGCAAGCGGAGTGCCCTGCCCCATTCGCGGATCATGATCCACCAGCCCTCGGGCGGCGCCCAGGGCACGGCGGCGGACATCGAGATCCAGGCCCGTGAAATCCTCTACCTGCGCAGCAAGATGAACGCGCTCTACAGCCAGCACACCGGCCAGCCGATCGAGACCATCGAGCGCGACATGGACCGCGACCGGTTCATGTCGGCCGAGGAGGCCAAGGCCTACGGGCTGATCGACAGCGTGTTCACGCCGCGAAAGGAGCTGGTCCCGCATACCGACGGGAAACAGGGCCAGACTTGACGCCCCCGGTGCCGGGAATCACCTTTCCGGCACCCCTCACCCTCCATCGTGACTCGGGCTCCATGTCCAACGACAAGCATCTCCGCTGCTCGTTCTGCGGGAAATCGAAGGACTCGGTCCGGAAGTTCATCTCCGGCCCGTCGGTCTACATCTGCAACGAGTGCATCACCCTCTGCAACGAGATCCTGGCGGAGGATGAAGAGCGTGAGGTGGCGGACAGCATCACCCAAGTTCCGACCCCGGCGGAGATCAAGGACGTCCTCGACCAGTACGTGATCGGCCAGGAGCGCGCCAAGCGGACCCTGGCCGTTGCCGTTTACAACCACTACAAGCGGATCAACGCCTCGGGCGGGCGGGACAGCGACGTCGAGCTCGACAAGTCGAACATCCTCCTGCTCGGCCCCACCGGCGTCGGCAAGACGCTCCTCGCGCAGACGCTCGCCCGCATCCTCGACGTGCCCTTCACCATCGCCGACGCCACCACGCTCACCGAGGCGGGGTACGTGGGCGAGGACGTGGAGAACATCCTGGTGCGGCTGCTCCAGGCCGGCGAGTTCAACGTGGCCGAGTGCGAGCGCGGCATCGTGTACATCGACGAAATCGACAAGATCGCGCGCAAGTCGGAGAACCCGAGCATCACCCGCGACGTCTCGGGGGAGGGCGTGCAGCAGGCGCTGCTCAAGATCCTCGAGGGCACCATCGCCTCGGTGCCGCCGCAGGGCGGCCGCAAGCACCCGCAGCAGGAATACATCCAGATCAACACCAAGGACATCCTGTTCATCTGCGGCGGCGCGTTCGACGGGCTCGAGAAGATCATCGAGGCCCGCACCGGCCGGCAGCAGATCGGCTTCGCCGGTGGCGCGCGCGCGGCCGCGTCTCCGCGGGATGCGCGCAACCCCTACGCCGAGGTCGAGCCCGATGATCTGCTCCGGTTCGGGCTCATCCCCGAGCTGGTCGGCCGGCTCCCCGTGGTGGTCTCGCTCGAGGCGCTCGACGAGGACGCCCTCATGCGGATCCTGGTCGAGCCCAAGAACGCGCTGACCAAGCAGTACAAGAAGCTGTTCGAGCTTGAGGACGTAGGCCTCACGTTCGATCCCGAGTCGCTCCGCGCGGTGGCGCAGAAGGCGCTCAAGCGCGGCACCGGCGCGCGCGGGCTCCGCTCGATTCTCGAAACCATGATGACCGACATCATGTACGATCTGCCGAACCGGGACGACGTCCGGGAGATCGTCATCACGAAGGAAGCGATCACCGAGGGGACGTCCCCGCTGATCGTGACCGAGCGGGCGCGCGCCAAGCGGGAGGCGTGAGGCGGGCGGCCAGCCGGTCGGACCGTCAGGCGGTCAGGAAACCACCCAGGGACGCCGAACCGACGAACGCTGGATCGACCGCCCGATCGTCTGACCGCCCGACCGCCTTTGCAGGCCTCCCCGTCGAGTTCGTCGGTTCGTTTCCCGATCCCCTGGTGCCGCTCGCGCCGCCGCTCCCCGAAGTGGCGCTCATCGGCCGCTCCAATGTCGGCAAGTCCAGCCTGCTCAATGCGCTGACCGGTCGTCCCGGACTCGCCCGGGTCAGCGGCACGCCCGGCAAGACCACCCTGCTCAACGCGTTCCGGCTGCCGGACTTCTATCTCGTCGACTTGCCGGGCTACGGCTTCGCGCGGGCGGGGCACGCGGCCCGCGCAGGCTATCGCCGTCTCGTGGACCGCTATCTGCTCGAACGGCCGACGCTCGCCGGCGTGGTCTGGCTGCTCGACGTCCGCCACGAGCCCTCCCGGGACGATCGGGACATGCAGGACCTCCTCGCCCGCAGCGGCCGGCCCGTGCTGGTGGCGTTGACCAAAGCCGACAAGCTCACCCGCTCCGCCCAAGCGGCGCGGCCCCGGGAGCTCGCGGTGGCCCTGGGCTTGCATGAGGACCAGATCCAGCTCACCAGCAGTACGTCGCGGCTCGGTGTCGCCGAGCTGGCCGACAGCATCGTCACCGCCGTGGGAGGCACCGCATGAGGGTCGCGCGTACGACATGGTCCCTGATGTTCGCTTCGGCCGCGGTCTGCGCGGGCCGGACCGCCGCCGCGCAGGCGACGAGCGGCGCGCTCGCGACCATGCCGGCGGGCTACGGCTCGCTGACGCAGGACGATCTTTCGCTGAGACTGCGGACGCCGGACATCGAGGTCCGCTTCATCCCGCTGGACGCGCGGGTGACCCGCCTGTTGGCGCCCGACAGCTGGGCGTCGCTCCGCTCGCTGGTGGCATCGCGCCGCGCCACCATCGACTCGGTCGCGAACGCGGCCGGGATCTCTCGACCCGGGCTCGCGCTGGTCACGTTCTTCGGACAGCGGGCGAACGCCCGGTTCGACCCCCAGACGCTCACGGTGATGGTTCGGAACCGTGAGTTCCGCCCACTGGGCATCGTGCCCTTCAGCAACCGATTCACCTCGCAGCAGCTCAACGTCCGCGAGCAGGTGAGCGCAATCTTCCTCTTCGAGGAGGATCTGCCGGTGAACGACTCGTTTACGGTGGTCTACGCAGGTCTGACGTCGGACGACTGGCAGGGCAAGCAGCGGACGCTCGACCGCGAGCGCGCCCGGGTCGCCTCGCGCGAGCGCGGGCGGGCCATGGATTCGGCCTCGCGGGACAGCGCGCGCTAAGGCAACGGTACGGCCCGACTTCGGCACGCGGGCCGAGTGCGAGAGGGGAGAAGGCCGGCGGTCAGCGTGAGGCAGAGACGGCAACGAGGGGGCGTGACAGAATCACGTCCCCTCGTTGCGTACCTTGCCAGACCCAGTCGTCGGGATCACCCGGAAGGTCCGGAGGGCGCCGGTCGGGGCGCAGCCCGAAACCAACATCGCCGTGGACAACGCGTCGGCCTCGATGCCGGTTCGGGCAACGACGGTGGCCTGTACCAAGGCCGTGGCAGGGTAGCCGGTCGCGGGATCCATCACGTGGCCCCGGAGCGCCCGGCCCCAGCGAATCACCGACACGGTGTTGGAGGATGTGGCGAGGGCGGCATTCCGAAGACGCATCCCGCCGATGACCCGCCGCGGGTCGGCCGGGTCGGCGACCTCCACCAGCCAGCCCGTCTCGCCGGGTGGTGCGCCGATCGCGAGACAGTCACCGCTCACGTCGAGGAAGGCCCGGCGGATGCCGGCATGGTGCAGCACATCGGCCATGCGGTCCAACCCATACCCGACGCCGATGCCACCCAGATCAAGCCGTGTCGTCGCACTCCCGAGCGCCACTGTGCCGCCCGCGACGCGCACCGTCGCCGCGCGCACGGCGGCGCGCGCTTCGGCCAGCTCGGCCGCCGTCGGCGGGGAGGAGCGCGCGGCGTGAAAGCCCCATGCCCGCATGAGAGGCTCGACCGCGGGATCGAAGGCCCCGCCCGTGACCGCCCGGAACCCCTCGCCGGCGGAGAGCACGGCCGCCAGGTCGGGAGCGACCGGCTCTGGCCCCTGACCTGCCAAGCGGTTGAGCGCGCACAGATCGCTGCCGTCGTCGAACAGGGTGAGCACGGCCTCCACCCGCCGGAGCTCGGCGAGCGCCGCCTGGGCGACCTCGTAGCCCCGCGCCTCGGAAGAGGCGAAGAGCTGCAGGTGCACAGGCTGTCCCATCGCCCACGACCAGCGCTCGACGAACACGTTCCCGCCGGCCCCCCCGCCAGGGCGCCCCAGACGCACTGGCGCGGCCACGCCCGCGACCAGCCCTCCCAGCGCGCCCACGAACTCCCGGCGGTTCACGGCGTGACCTCGCCGGACCCGCCACGCCTGAGTCCGAAGAGCTCGCGGAAGATCCAGAAGCATTGGGCGTAGAACGTCAGTGCCATGAGGCCGCTCGAGAGCGTGAGCAGCCAGCTGAAACGGGGATCGACGTCCCACATGAGCCACATCGAGGAGAACGACACAAGCAGTGCCGCGAACGGCTCGACGATGAGCACCGTGCGCCAGCGCAACCCGGGACGCTCGCACAGCGCGAGCGCCACGCCGCTGAAGACGAAGATCGCCGCCATGCTCAGCAGGTGCGTATGGGTGATCGTGAGCATCTCGGCGTAGGACTTGGGGAACTTCATCGCCTCGCCGCTGGCGGCCGTCGAGTCGCTGCCTCGGTACTGCTCGGCGACGCCGGGCGGCGTCATGCCCGTGGTGTGGTGGACGAAGAGCAGGCTCGTCGTGTACCCGACGACCTGGACGATCGTGACCCAGAGTCCGAGCGCGCGGAAGGCCGGTGACAGGCTTCGCCAGCTCGGCCCCGCGGCGCTCACCGGAGCTTTCCCGCCGCGTGCCACGCGGTCAGATCGGCCAGGGCCTGGCGCACCCCGCGGGTCACCGAGTTCGAGCTGATGGTGGCGCCCGAGATGTTCTTGATGTCCTTCCCCACCTGGAGTGGAGCGTCGCTCTTCTTGCCCCGGAACTGCTTGCGCCACGGCTCGTAAGCAACTTCCCCGCCGTGCGGCTCCCGATAGACCAGGATATCGATGTCACGCAGCGCGTCGGTGGAGTCGATGGCGACGAGGTACGTGATCGGCTGGTCCTTCCCTTTCACGTTCCGGACCTGCGCGAACCCGAGCAGCACCCCGGCGCGCGACAGGCGGTACACGGTATTGGTGTCTACATGGAGGGTGTCGACCCGGGCCCCCTGGCCGTAGATCCGCTCGAGCGACTTGGCCAGCTTCTCGGGGGGAGCGGATTGAGCAGCGACCCGGGTTGCCAGCAGCGCGACGGCCAGCGAGCCCGCGAGGAGCCGACCCAGCAATGTCACGCGTCTCATCCCGAGCGGTGCCAGGAACCCGACCCGCCTTCGCGAACGCAGGAACAGGCGTCCCCCGTTCGCCAGCCAGGCTCCTCGCGCCGCTCGGGATCCGCGTGATGACGTGCCAGCCCTAGAACTGATATCCCACCCCCAGCGCCAGCTGCTGGTCCTGGCCGACGCCGGCGCGGTTGCGCCGCAGCTGGTAATCGCCCTTGAACACCACGTTATAGACCGGCTTGTAGGTGAGCCCCAAGGTGGTCGTGCGTCGCGCGAGCGCATCGTCGCGCACCACGCCCGCGGGCACCCCCGCCTGGGTGTTGTACCGCTCGTGGCGCACGAACGCGAGCAGCCGCTGGGTAGACTGGGGCGCCAGCGCCGACAGCACGTTGTACGCGCCCTCGACGTACCCGCCCGCAATTCGGCTTCCCACCTGGCCGCCGAACGCCTGGTTGATGACGTCGGCGTCGGAGATGCTCACGTTGGCGACGACGCCCCGGAACATAAAGGGGCCAACGTCGTACCGCGCGTCGGCCGACACCAGGGCCACCGCGTTGTCGAACGTGCCCGTGCCGAGCGTCGGGTCCTGCGCCGCGCTGCCGCCATACCAGAACGAGCCGCCGATCGTGAGGCCGGGGCGGACCCACTCGAGACGGCCGGTGAGTGACGGGTTCGCGAAGGTGGCGTCGTGTCCCTCCTGGCGCCCCTCACGAATGCCCTCATCGGCCGAGAAGCCGCTCGCCACAAGGCCGTTGAGCAGGTACACCCGGTAGTTGAGGCCCGCATTGCCCGGCACGCTGCCGACCAGGCCGAGGCCGATATCCCGCCAGGTGGTGGGAATGACGTCGTTGTCGAACCCGGGCCGGTCGACCCCGTTGAACGTGGTGGGTTCGTGCGTCTCGTTGATGATGCCGATCGGAGCCAGCACCAGACCCGCGCGTATGGTGGCGGCCGACGACAGCGTGTAGTCGAGATACACCTGCTCCACCGAGACCTCGCCGCCCTCCTTGCCGCCCTGGATTCGCGCGTCCTCCACCTCGAGCTCGGAGCGGAATGAGATCCGCTCGCTGAACGTGTGCGCCAGGTAGGCCACGAAGCGGGCGACGTTCACCCGGCCGGGCGTCTCCGGCCCGGAGAGGTTGGTGTAGTGGACTTCACCGTACCCACCCAGGGTGGTGTGTTCTTCTTCCTGGGCAGTGACGCGGGTGATGGAAAGCCGCGTGAAGGGAAGCGTGGGAATTATGAACAGGGCGATCGCGAGCGGGGCGGAGACGCGCATATAGCCTTTCACAAACCAGTTGAGAATGATTTTCATGCAGAACCCTACTACTCTATTCCCCATTCCCACTGGTGTCAACAGCACACCCCGCACATCATTGAACACACGTCGCTTCCGTCCCCACGTCGGCCCCCCGCGAGGCGTTCCGATGGCCTATCTCCCCCTGCGGACCGTCACCGTCACCCCCTCCGCCGAGCGCCTGTACGACGCCTGGGTGCAGGAGCTGGACGACCGTCTTTCCGAGCCGGGGGCCGATTGGTACCGCGTCACCCGCGACGTGCTGTTCCAGCTCTGGTATCCCGGCCTCACTGACTACGAGGCGCTGGTGTCCGACCCCGGAACGCCCGCGCCGAGCCGAGCTGCGCTGTTGAGCCTGGATCCGCACAACATCACGCTCGAGCCCGAGTACTACGCCGACGTCGATGCCCAACGCTTCGCGCGGGTGAAGCCGCTGCACTGGCTGTGGCAGAGCTTCGACCGCTCGCCGGTGGGCGGCGGCAACGTGCACCTCGGAGTGCGCGTTCGCCGGGTGCTGGCGAAGCACCTCTTCGCGCGCGTCGGCCGGAACTTCAAGTGCTTCCATTTCGTGGAGTTTTCCTACGGCTACAACCTCGAGGTGGGCGACGACTGCGTGGTCCATCGCCACGTCCTGCTCGACGACCGCGGCGGCATCACGCTGGGCGATCGGGTAAGCATCTCGGATTACGCCAATATCTACAGCCACACCCACAGCATCGTCGATCAGAAGGACGTGACCAATGTCCGCACCGTGCTCGAGGACGACGTGCGCATCACCTACCATGCGACCGTGCTGGCCGGTGTGCGGGTCGGCCGGAACGGAATGGTGGGCGCGGTGGCCGTGGCGACGAAGAACGTGCGCCCGTACCACGTGAACGTGGGCATTCCGGCCAAGTCCATCCGCATCAAGCCGAACGCGCCGCCCGAGGCCTATGTCGCCGAGCGCGTCGCGCAGCGGCACGCCGAGCCGTGATCCTCAGCCGCCGGCGTGAGCGCTGGTACACCTCGCCCTCCGCCCTCGTCGCATGGGCGCTCCTGGCGAGCGCGCTGGTGGCCATGCAAGTCGGCGGCCTGTCCGCGCTGGTCACGGTGGCGATCGGCATCTCCGCCGGCCTCATCCTGCTGCTCACGGTCTGGCGGCGCGAATGGGAAGTGCCGCTCCACGCCTTCGCCGCCACGCTGCTCGGCGTCGTCGCGTGGTCCGCCAATGATCGTGTGTGGTGGCTGGCGCTCGCCGCGGTCGTCACCATCGCGGCCAGCGTCTGGATCGCGATCGTGCGCGGGAGACGGCGGCTCCGGGAGTCCGAGACGAAGTGCGACCAGCTCGCCAGCCAGCTCGACCGCCGCATCAGCGAGCTGTTCTCGCTCCAGGAGCTGAGCTACGTCCTGTCCGAGTCCATCCAGCTCGACCGGATCGTCGATCAGGTGGCCAAGTACGCCGGGCGATTTCTCCAAGCCGACGGCGCCGTAGTCGTGCTCACCGACGACGAGCACGGCCGTCTGCTCCGCGTGGCGGGCGCCGCCGGCACGCTCGCGCCCTTGATCGGGCAGGTGAGCGACGACCCCGACACGGCGCTGGTACGCTTCGCAATGGAGCGCGAGCGGATCGAGGTGGCGCAGGGCGTCGCGATCCCGACGGTCAATCTGATCGGCGGCGTGACCGTGCGCTCGGCCGCCGTCGCCCCGCTTCGGAGCCAGGGCGTGACCATGGGCGCGCTCGCGGTCGCCGACCGGCAGGGCGGTCCGTTCACGACCGAAGACCTGTGGCTGCTCTCCACGGTGGCCACGAACGCGTCGGTCGTGCTGGCCAACGGGCGGCTCTACGATATCGTGCGGCGGAGCAAGGAGGAGTGGGAGACGGCGTTCAATGCCCTCGCCGAGGGCATCGCCCTCGTCGGGCCCCGCGACGCGATACTCCGCGCCAACCGGGCGCTCGCGGCCATGGCAGGGCTGCCCGAGAGCGAGCTCGTGGGGCGCAGCTTCACCGAAGCGATCCTCGGCGGCTCGGAGCCCGTGGCCGAGCTCATCGCATCGGCCCACCTGGGCGAGCGGGCCGCGCCGGTCGTGGCCCGGCTGGAGCACCCGGCTCGGGTGCTCCGGGTCACCGCCGCTCCGTTCGCGGAGCGCGCGGGCCGGGTCGTCCTGCTGGTCGAGGACGTGACCGAACAACGGATCATGGAAGCCCAGCTCATCCAGAACGACAAGATGGCGTCGATCGGCCAGCTGGTCTCGGGCGTCGCGCACGAGCTCAACAATCCCCTCACCTCGATCGCCGGCCTCACCGAGCTGCTGCTCGAGCGCGAGCTTCATCCCGACGTGCCGCGCGAGCACCTGCGCGTGATCCACGACCAGGCCGACCGTGCCGGGCGCATCGTGCGCAACCTGCTGACGTTTGCGCGGAAGGGAGTGGCGGAGAAGAGCCCGGTCGACCTGAACGACGTGGCCGCGCGGACGGCGCTGCTCATCGTGTACGAGCTGCAGCTCCACGGCATCGAGCTGGTGCTGGCGCTGAGTCCCGAGCCGGTCGTCGTGCTGGGCGACCGGCACGAGCTGCAGCAGGTGCTGCTGAACCTCATCACCAACGCAGTGCAGGCGGTAAGCGGCCTCGCGCCAGGGGCGCCGCGCCGGATCACGATCGCCACCGCGCGCGACGATGGCCAGGCCGTGCTCGACGTGCGCGATACCGGACCCGGGGTGCCGCCCCAGCACGCGTCGTCGCTCTTCACCCCGTTCTTCACGACCAAGGCCGCCGGCCAGGGCACCGGGCTCGGGCTCTCGCTCAGCTATGGCCTGGTGAAGTCGCACGGTGGCGTCTTGAGCTACGAGCCGCCGCCGGAGGGAGGCGCCGAGTTTCGCGTGGTGCTCCCGCTGCATGACGCGCCGGGCGCGGCGCTGGAGGGTCCGGAGACGCCCCGGCCGCAGGGTGCGCAGCGCGTGCTCCTGGTAGACGAGGATCCGGGCGTGCACCGGCTGGTGAATGCCCTGCTCGCCCCGGAGGGCATCGAGGTGGACGCGGTGCGGGCGGGCGACCAGGGGCTCAGGCTGGTGAGCGAGCGGGACTACGATCTCATCATCGCGGAGGCCCGCGCGACGGCAGGGGCGGCAGAGCTCTTCGTGCACGCACTCGCGGCCGCCTCGCCCGGTGCGGTGGACCGACTCATCCTCACCTACAGCGGTCAGACGGAGCCGCCCGACCCGCTGCCCGACCGTCCCGTGCCCCGGGCGCGAAAGCCGTTCAACCTTCGCGACCTCCACGCGCTGGCCGCCCGGATCCTCGCTAGTAGCCCGCCGCGCTCGCCGGCTTCCAGGGCAGCACGCTGATCCGCCCGTGCACCCGGGTGGCGGCCGTCTGGGCGTCGGCCGTAGCCCAGTAGTTCCCGCCGGCGGCCAGATCCGGGGCGTCGATGAACCAGCCGGTGGCCTTGAGGAAGACGTTCCCGCTCACCTCGGCCGCGTGCCCCGCCCCGTCCACCACCAGCCCGTCGGACACGCCGTCGAACACGTTGCCGCGGATCCGGGTGTCCGTGATGCCCTGAAGGACGATGCCCTTGCCCACGCCGCTGAGCAGGTTGTCGTCGATGCGATACCCCCGGCCGGTCTTCGGACCGCCGTCGGCGGTGACGGCAATGCCCACGGTACCACCGAGGATGACGTTTCCCTCGACGCCGGTATCGCTGCCGTGGGCCACCAGCACGCCGCCCCGGCGCGCCCCGATGATGGTGTTGCCCCGCACGACCCCTCCGTGCAGGCCGACGAGTTCGAACCCCGCCCCCGTGCTGTCGGCGCGATTCTCGACGAAGCTGAGCGCGAGCGTCGCCCGGGCGGCAAAGGCCGTCGCGGAGGCCAGCGAGGCGTCGTTCCGGTAGACCAGGTTGCCCACGGACGGCCGCGTGAGCGGCGGCTGCCCGGTCACCAGCACACCCATGGACGAGGCGGTGAGATCGTTCTCCGCGATGGTATTCGAATCGCTCGCTTCCCGGATCAGAATGGCGACGGCCCCGCAGTCGCTCGTGGCGGGGCATCGCGTTGTGCGCGACGCGTCGTTCCGCAGGATCGTGTTGTGGCTCGAGCGGAACAGGTGCACCGCCCAGCCGCTATTGCCGGAAAGGTCGTTGTCGGCGATGTACGACTCAGTCGCGTCGACCAGCCCGATCCCGTTCTGGGCGCCGTGGGCGGTGACGCCACTCAGGGTGGCGGCCACTGTCCCGCGGAGCAGAACGCCTGCGCCATACCGGTCCGACGCATCCAGGGCCGTGAGATCCAGCCGGTCGGATGAATCGGAGCGTTGTTCCGTGGAGTGCAACACCTGGCGGCGGCTGCCCGAGACGTCGATCCCGCTCAGGCGGTGATCTCGTCCGCCCTCGAGCCGGATGCCAAAGCGGTAGCCGCGGACGACGCCCCCCACGATGGTCACCGCGTCGACGCTCCGGCTCGCGATGCCCACGCCGACGTACCGATCGGGCACCGAGTCGCCGCTCTCGAGGGTGACGCCGCCGAGATCGATGCGCGTGCCCGACCCCGCGGCGATGAGCACGCCGTGCTCGCTGGGGTCGGCGATGCGATACCGACCGGGACAGACGCGAACGTCCCCTTGCACCTGGGTGCCGGCGCGGGTGAGCCGGATGCACGGGGCCGCCGTGCGCGCCCGCCCCGCGCCCCCCAGGGCCGGTACCGCCAGCGCGACGGTCAGCGTGAGCGCGCCGAGCCTCACGGCCGCACCGGGTAGCCACGCGCGCGCAGATAGGCGCGGGCCTCGGGCAGCGACGAGCCCTGATAGTGGAAGATCGTGGCGGCCAGCGCGCCGTGCGCGCCGGCCTCGAACGCGTCGGCGAGGTGCTCGAGCCGCCCCGCACCGCCCGAGGCGATGACCGGGATTCCGACCGTCGTCGATGCCGCCCGCACCAGCGGGAGATCGTAGCCTTCGCCGGTACCGTCGCGATCCATCGACGTGAGCAGGATCTCACCCGCGCCGAGCGCTTCCAGCCGCCCAATCCAGTCGATCGCCTCGAGTGCCGTCGTCTCGCGTCCGCCGTTCACCATTACGGTCCGCCGGCCGTCGATCCGTTTCACGTCGACCGCCGCCACCACACACTGCGAGCCGAAGCTCTCCGCCAGGCGGGAGACCAGCGTCGGGTCACGCACCGCCGCGGTGTTGACCGCGATCTTGTCCGCGCCGGCCCGGAGCGCGGCGCCCGCGGCGCCGACCTCGCGGATGCCTCCACCCACGGTGAACGGGATGAAGATCGCCTCGGCGACCCGGCTGACCATCTCGAGCGTGGTGCGGCGTGCCTCGGGACTCGCCGAGATATCCAGGAACACGAGCTCATCGGCCCCCTCGCCGTCGTAGCGCGCCGCCTGTTCGACCGGATCGCCGGCGTCACGAAGCGCAGTGAAGTGGACGCCCTTCACCACCCGGCCGCCGGCCACATCGAGACACGGGAGGATGCGGCGGGCTAACATACCCGAAGGACGTCCTCGACCGCGCCGGCCGCACCCGAGCCGAGCAGCGCGACCACGTCCTCGAGCGCGCGCCTCTCACGCGGCCACGCGAAGCGCCGGCGCGCCGGCTCCGGCGCCAGCCATTCGAAGGCGTCGTGCTCCGTACCGGTCCGCACGGGGGCATCCGCAGCCACAAATGCGGCGAACACGGGCACCAGCGCGACCTCGTCCAGGCGATGCTGATAGAAGGCCTCGACCCGGCTCAGGTTGTACAGCCGCTTCGGGACGAGTCCGGTCTCCTCCACCAGCTCGCGCTGCGCCGCGTCGGCCGGCGACTCCCCCGGCTCGATATGCCCATGCACCGTCTCCCACGAGCCGGCGCATCGGCCGCCCGCCGCCCGGCGGAGTACCAGGCATTCGAGCGCCGCCCCGGCGCCGCGAAGCACGTAGCAGTCGACCAGCGACACGCGCATCGTCGTCACGGGCGCCACCGCGCGAACGCGTCGAGCAGCTCGATGCCCGCCCGCTGTGACTTCTCCGGGTGGAACTGTGCGCCGAGCACGTTGCCGCGGCCCACGATGGTGGGGAAAATCGTCTCGTACTCGCCGGTTGCCAGCACGTCGTCCTCCGCCAAGCCGGCCGGATGGTAGCTGTGGACGTGATAGAAAAACTGGGCGCTCCCATGGAACACCGGTCCCAGTACGGCATGCCGTGCCCCGGCGGCGGTGGGTTCCACGCGGGCCCAGCCCACGTGCGGCACCGGCCGTCCCACCTCGAAGCGTACGACCGTGCCCGGGAGGATGCCCAGCCCCTGCGCGTCCGGGGCTTCCGCGCTGGCCGCGAAGAAGAGCTGAAGGCCCAGACAGATGCCCAGGACTGCCTGGCCCCGACCGGCCGCGTCCCGCACCGCCGCGCCCAGCCCGCTGCTCGCGAGGTTGCGCGATGCTTGGCCGAAATGCCCCACACCCGGCATCACGACATGGTCGGCGCGGCGAACCTGGTCCGGATCGGTGGTGAGCGTGGCGGTGTGGCCGCCGGCCGCGAGCGCGCGGACAACGCTGGCGAGATTGTTGACTCCGTAGTCCACCACGACGATCACAGGGCGCCCTTGGTGGATGGCACGCCCACCACCCGCGCATCGAGCCCGGTCGCGCCGTCGAGCGCGCGAGCGAAGGCCTTGAACGCGGCCTCGACAATGTGATGCGGGTTGTCGCCCCGGAGCAGGTCCATGTGGACGGTGAGGCCGGCGTTGAGCGCCACAGCACGGAAGAACTCCGGCGTAAGGAACACGTCGTAGTCGCCCAGCATCTGCCATTTCGGGATGTCCACCTGGTACGCCAGGTAGGGCCGCCCTGAAACGTCCACCACCGCGCGGACCAGAGCCTCATCGAGCGGCACGATGGCGTCGGCGTAGCGGCGGATCCCCGCCCGATCGCCCAGGGCGCGCTCGAGCGCCATACCGATGGCGATGCCCGTGTCCTCGACCGTGTGGTGCCCGTCCACGTGCAGGTCGCCCTGAGCCTCCACCGTGAGGTCGAGCAGCGCGTGACGCGCGAGCGCATCGAGCATGTGGTCGAAGAAGCCGATGCCGGTCCGCACGGTCGCGGTGCCTCGGCCGTCCAGGTCCAGGACGACGTGGAGGTCGGTTTCCTTGGTGGTGCGCCGGATTTCGCCGATGCGGGCCACGCTCACCTCGCCGCCGAACGGCGGTTCACTGTGACCCTCCGACGATCGCGGCGAGCGCGTCGGTGACCGCGTCCACATCGTCCGCGGTCCCGACGGAGATCCGCAGACACTGCGCGAGGTCGCTCGTGCCCGACACGTCGCGTACGAGAATGCCATGCTCGTCCAGCAGCCGTCGGAAAACCTCGCGGGCCGGGTGCCGAAGACAGCGGACCAGCACGAAATTCGCGGCGCTGGGATAGACGTCGAGCGCGGGAATCGTGGAGAGCCGGTCGACCAGCCGGCCCCGCTGCTCGACGATGGTCCGGGTGCGCTCCGCGAGCGCCTCGCCGTGCCGCAGCGCCGCGGCGGCGGCCGCGAGGGTCACCACGTTCACGTTATAGGGCAGCTTGCCTTTGGCGATCTCGCGCGCCACCGCGGGGTGCGCGAGCGCGAGCCCGAACCGAAGTCCTGCGAGTCCGAGTGCCTTGGAAAAGGTGCGGAGTATGACGAGGCGCGAGGTCGTCCGGAGCAGCGGCAGCGCCGTCGGGCCTCCGAACTCCTGGTAGGCCTCGTCGCACACCACGAGCGCGCCTGTCTCGTCGAGCACCCGCTCCACGGCGCCGTCGGGAAGCGCGCTGCCGGTCGGATTGTTGGGCGAGTTGAGCACCACGACCCGCGCTCGCTCGTGCACCGCCGCAGCGATGATGGCATCGATGTCGTACGCGAACCGCCGTCCCAGCGGAACCGGGCAGTAGCGGCCACCCAGCACGCCGGTGAGGAGCCGATAGAGCGAGAACGTCGGCGCCGGTGCCACGACCACGTCGTCCCGTTCGAGCGTCGTGGCCAGCGTAGCCTGAATCAGCTCGTTCGAGCCGTTGCCCACCAGGATGCCCTCGGGTGTCCAGCCGTAGCGCTGCGCGAGCGCGGCCAGGAGCTCGGGCGGTGCGAACTCCGGGTAGCGCTGCCACGGCGTGGCCTCGGCGGCGGCGAGAATCTCGCGCTTGAGCGCCGGGGGCAGGTCCCACGGGCTCTCGTTCTGGTTGAGCTTCCGCTCCGCGGCGGGCGCGCTCAGGGTGTACGCCGTCTGCCCGCGGACCGCGGGCTTGATGAGGGCGAGCCCCTCGGGCCCATCGGGCGGACGGGGGTCTGCCGCCGCGCCGGGCGGTGGGCTGCTGATCGGTTGGCGGGGGTCCCGCGAGGCGGGGGGTTCGGGCGGAGAGGTCGGCGGCCGACTCAAGCGCGGTGGCGGCCGAGCACGGCCTCGAGCCGCGCCGACAGGGCGCGGGCGCGGAACGGCTTGGTGATGAAGTCGTCGGCTCCCAGCTCGAACACGCGCACCTCGTTGTCCTCGTCGCCCTTGGCGGTGAGCACCATGACGGGAATGCCGCGGGTGGCCGGCCGGGAGCGGAGCTGCCGGAGCACGCTGTAGCCGTCGAGGCCCGGGAGGTTGAGGTCGAGCACGATGATGTCGGGCGCGTGCCGGTCCACTTCGTCGAGCGCCTGCACGCCGTCACGAGCCTCGGAGACGATGTACCCCTCGCGCTCGAGCAGGTCCTTCATCACCCGCCGGAGCTGCTCCTCGTCTTCCACCAGCAGAACCTTCGTGCCTCCACTGCCTGCGGCCGTGGCTCCATTCGGCGCACCGGGTTCATCGACCAGCTCCAGGTCCATGAAGTCGAGCGACGGAAAATTGCCGGCACCAGACGGCGCAGGAGCCGTCGGCACCGGTGGAGACGACTGAGACGATGCGCGCGGTGCGGCGGCGCGTCCATCGCCGGGGCTGGACTCCGGGGCTGCGGGCTCGGGCGAGGATCGGCGCGACGATTCGAGCGGCACGTCGGTGACGCGGAGCAGCTCGTCGAGCGTCGATTCGCCGGCAAGCACGTGGCGCAGGCCGCTCTCCCACAGCGAGCGCATGCCGCTCCGGCGTGCCGCCTCCGCAATCCGGTCGGCCGTCGCGCCCTCCCCGATCCGCCGCTCGATCTCGCCGGTGACCGTGAGCACCTCCATGATGCTGAACCGTCCGCGGTAGCCGGTCTGGGAGCACTCGGGACACCCGACGGCCTGGTAGCGCACCGTGCCGGCGGGAATGTACCGGGCAGCGCGCTCGGGCACGGTGTCGGTGGCGGGCTGCCGGCACGCACGGCAGAGCCGCCGCATGAGTCGCTGTGCGACGACCCCGCGGAGCGCTGAGGCGATCTTGTACGGCTCCATGCCCATGTCGACTAGCCGCGTGACCGCATTCGGGGCGTCGTTGGTGTGAAGCGTCGAGAGGACGAGGTGCCCCGTGAGCGAGGCCTGCAAGGCGATCTGCGCGGTTTCCTGGTCTCGGATCTCGCCGATCAGGACGACGTCGGGATCCTGCCGCAGGATCGAGCGCAGGGCCGAGGCGAACGTCAGTCCGGCCTTCTCGTGGACCTGGACCTGGACGATGTTCTCGCCCAGCCGGTACTCGACCGGGTCTTCGACGGTGACGATGTTGACCCCGTCGCTCTGGATCAGTCGGATGGCGGAGTACAGCGTCGTCGTTTTGCCCGAACCGGTGGGCCCGGTCACCAGCAGGATGCCTTCCTTGGCCGATAGGAGTCCCCGCACGGCCTCCTGCTCGTCGGTGTGCATGCCCAGCGCATCGAGGCTCAGCACCGTGGCGCGCTGGCTCAAGATCCGGATCACGACCTTTTCGCCGAGCGACGCGGGCAGGGTCGAGACCCGGAGGTCGACGGCCTCGCCGTTGACGCTCACCCGCGCGCGACCATCCTGCGGCCGGAGCCGGTCGGCGATATCGAGGCCGGACATGATCTTGATGCGCGAGATGAGCGGCAGCCCGGCGTTCCGCGGGATCTTCATGACCTGGCGCAGCACGCCATCGATCCGGTAGCGCACCACGACACCGCCCTCGATCGGCTCGACATGGATGTCGCTGGCGCGGCTGGTCACGCCATCGGCGAGCATGACGTCCACCAGCCGGATGATGGGCCGCTGGCTGGCCTCCTCCGCGCTCGCCGCCGCGTCGTCGTCCTCCTCCGCGAGCGCCTTGACCTCGAAGTCGCCGCCGATGCCCTCCAAGAGCCGGGTCACCACGTCCTCGCCGCGGTACATCTCGTCCAGGCGGTGGCGGATGACGGCGGGTGACGCGAGCAGCATGCGGACTTCCCGCCCGGTCGCGAAGGCCAGCATCTTCTCCGCATCGATGTCGAACGGATTGGCGGTGGCGATCTCGAGGTACGAGTCGGTCTGGCCCACCGGCACGACGTTGAACCGTCGGGCCACCTGCTCGGGGACCGCCTGCTGCAGTTTGGGGTCCGTCCGGGTCAGATCGGCGACCGGGATGCGGAACCGTTTGGCCAGGGCCTGCAGGATCTGGTCGTCACCGGTCAGCTTCCGCTGCACCAGGATCTCCCACAGCGACCCCGGCGCCGGCGCAGGCTCCTGCCGGATGGCCGCGACGGTGCCATCGGGGAGCAACGGCTCAATGGTGTGAACCAGCCATTCGTCGGTGAACTGCATGGATCGGCTCTGGCACTGGTGAAGACGGCGGGTTGGCAGCGGGGGAACGCCGTGAGGTGAAGATAAGAGGGCTACAACAGGCCCCACCAGTCCCGATTCACGTCGACCGTAAGCCCGAAATCGCCGTCTCTGAGGCCGATGCCGGCCTCCACCCGGATGAGCCGCATGAACCACTCCAGCGCGAGGCCTGCGACCGGACGAACGCCATCGGAGGCATTCCAGGGCAGCCCGCGGATTGGCCGGCCCGAGACGCCCGCCGCCACGAACGGGGCTACGGTGAGCTGGTGGCCGGTCGAGGCAAAGGAACCGAGCGCCAGGGCGGGTACCGGCGCCGCGAACCGCCACTCGATCTGTGCCAGGGCCATGTCCCGCCCGCCATAGGCGCGGAACGGTTCCCCAGGCAGCGTGCCGCGGCCGCCGAGCACGAAGCTACGGGAGGCGGGCAGGCCGTCGGTCCCGGTACCCAGGTACGCCCGGGACACCAGCTCGTGCCCGGCCACCGTCGTGAGCCAGCGGCCTTCGAGAGTGGCCCGGGCATAACCCTGCGCTCCCGTGCCCGCCTCGATGCTGGCCCGGCCTTGCAGGTCCTGGCGCACGGCGATGCCCGCACTCGCACGTTCGAGTTCCAGCCGTGCGACCTCCCGGGTGCCCGAGCCCAGAGCAGGGTTCGGCCGGTACCGTCCGGTGGCCGGGGTCGCGCTCGTGGCGACGGAGCGCGACTCCTCGACTCCCACCGACACGTCCGCCGACGTGCGTCCGCTGAGGCGGTGCCGCACACCCGCCCATGCGCCCGTCAGCAGCACGTAGTCGCCGTGGTCGCGGCCGCTCTCCTGGGCGGTCAGCGTGTTGAGCGTCGGCGAGATGACGGCCAGATCGCTCAGGTCCTGAATCCGCCGGCTGCCCGCCAGCCGCAGCCGGGTCGCGCCGAAGCCGGCATCGAGCTCGAGACCGCCGGTGAGCCGATGGTCGGACGTTCCGTAGCCGGCCCACGGCCGCACCGCCACGCGCTGCTCGCGGAGCCCGAAGATGCCGCCGAAGCCCAGGGTGAGCCCCTGGACCCGGTTGACGTGCACCACGTCGCTGATCGAGCCCGCGGCGAGCCGGCTGGCCGGCAGACCGCTCAGGGCTCGCGCCCCCGCGATACGCTCGACCTCGACCCTGACGGCGTCCATGTCCTGCCGATTGACCGGTGTCGCGACGCCGGCGATTGCCCGGCTCAGCGGTTCCGTCCAGGTGGAGTCGGCGGGAGCGGGCCGCGTGAGGCCGCCGATCGCGGGGCCGTGGAACAGCTCGTCGGGGACCGGGACGTTGAGGTCATAACCCTCGATCTCCCAGCGCCCGCGGATGATCCCGCGGGCGGGGAAGTCGAGCCAGCGGGTGCGCCGGCGGATCTCGACCTCCTGACGGTAGGGCAGCCAGTAGCGCTGCTCGAACAGCGAGTTCTCGAGCACGATACTGATATCCTCGAGCTCCGGATCGAGATACGCCGCTGGCGTGAAGCTGAATCGGAAGCGCACGAGCTCGGCCGTCGCGACGTCCACATAGAGCGTGCCGATCACGAGCGGCCGGGCGAACGAGCGGGGCCGCACCATCAGCTCGCGCACGGTCGTCTCGCCGGCCGCCGTGCGGATCGCGAGCGAGTCGCCCAGCGCGAAGTCATAGGCTCCGAGGCCGGCGGGACTGAGGGGGTGCGGCACGTCGCGCACCTCGTCGCCTTCTCCGACCCGGATGACGTTGCCGAAGTTGTTGGTGACGATGCCGAGATGATCGCGGTGGTAATGAATGTCGGTCGGCAGGAAGGCGCCGTCGCGCCAGCCCAGGATGACCTGCTTGCTCCGGTCCGGGGCGCGCCAATACACTTCCACCCGGAGCTCGTCGGCCTTGACCAGTCGGGGCGGCTCGGTCAGTCCCTCACCCACCTGCGCCAGGAAGAAGACGAACCCGTGCGCGCGGGTCCGGTAGCTCGTGAGCGTCGAGTCGGTCTGCGCCACCAGCCGCCGTGCCGCGGCCCGGCGCGCGAGCGTCAGCGCCGCCGGCGCGTTCCATGCCTGGGCGACGAGCGGGGACGCGTGGCCCAGGGCGAGGAGCATGGCCACACCAGCCGCACGTCGCACGGCGCACCTCTCACGGGGGGTCGATGACGGGAATATCCCGGAGCCCCTGGGGCCGGGCAAGCGGCCTCTGCCTCGCGCTAGCGGCATGCGGCGGGCGCGCAGGCACCGGCGCGAAGGGCGTCGCACCGACGGTCACGCGGGTGATCCCGCTGTCATCGGCCATCGTGCTCGAGACGGCGGGTCCGCCGCCGTCCGACACGACGGTCACCTTTCCCGCCGGGGCGCCGCGGGTGGTCGTGCTCCGGCACGGGCCGCCGGAGAACGTCGTGTTCGCCGAGCTCAGCTTCGCGCCGACGGCGTTCACTGCCGACAGCGGCTTCCCCGTGCGGATCGACATCCGTCCCCGGCCCGGCGTGTATGGCCTCACCCTGACGACGAGCGTGCCGTTTCGCGGCGGCGCGTCGCTGGTCTTCAAGTATCCTCGCTACTTCTCCGCCCCGGCCAGGGCGCGCGCGGTCTACGGCAGGGACGCGCTGTACGAGCGGGCCCTCTCGGTGGGTGAGGTGCTCGCGGCCGGCCAGTCGCTCTCCCTGCTGCCGACCACCCGACCGGCGACGGATAACCTCCAGGCGCCCATCCGGTCGCCCGGCACCTACCTCGTGGCGGCGCCGTCCGCACCGTGAGCTTCGACGCCTTCGCGGCGCGCGCCCGCCAGGGCGGTGCCATGGTGCCGGTGACGCGCGAGGTGGTCCTCGACGGCGACACGCCCGTCTCGGCGTTCACCAAGCTTCACCGCGGTCCGTACGGCTTCCTGCTCGAATCGCTCGAGGGCGGCGAACGGTGGGCGCGCTACACCTTCCTGTCGACCGACCCGCGCGAGGTGTATCGCTACCGCGGCCGGCACGCGGAGCGCTGGACGCCTCAGGAAGGGTGGCGCCCGCTGGCGGGCGAGGTGACGCCGCTCGACCATCTGGGTTCGTTGCTGCGCCGCCATCCGCCCGTGGACGTGCCGGGCTTGCCGCGATTCACCGGCGGGGCGGTCGGGTACCTCGGCTACGACATCGTGCGCACCCTCGAGTCACTGCCCGACGCGCCCCCCGACGACCGCGACCTACCCGACGCGTTGATGATGGTGACCGACACGCTCCTGGTGCTCGACAACCTCTACAACCGCGCGACGGTGATCGCCAACGTCGAGGTCGGTGCCGAGGCGGACGACGACGAGCTCCGGCGGCTCTACGCCGCCGCCTCCGCGCGCATCGACGACTGGGTGACCCGTCTTGTGGCGCCCGGCTCGGTCCGCCCCCTGGCGCTGGACCCGCCCGCGAGCCTCCCGCCGGCGACGACGGCCTATGCCGACGCCCGGTTCCGGGCCGATGTCGACCGAATCAAGGAGTACATCGCCGCGGGCGACACCTTCCAGACGGTGCTCTCGCGTCGGCTCGAGGTCGCGGCGCCCGATCCATTCCTCACCTACCGGTATCTCCGGGCACTCAACCCCGCGCCGTACCTCTACTATCTGCACTGTGACGACATCCGGATCATCGGAAGCTCGCCCGAGATTCTGGTGCGGGTCGAGGACGGGGAAGTGACCGTGCGCCCCATCGCCGGGACCCGGCCGCGCGGCGCCACTCCGGAGGAGGACGCGGCCCTGGCGGCCGAGCTCACCGCCGACCCGAAGGAGCGGGCGGAGCATCTCATGCTCGTGGATCTGGGCCGGAACGACGTGGGGCGGGTCGCCGAGTTCGGCTCGGTGCGGCTCACCGCGTTCATGACGATCGAGCGCTACTCGCACGTGATGCATCTCGTGAGCGAGGTGCGCGGACGCCTTCGCGATGGACTCGACGCGGTCGCGGCACTGGCCGCGTCGTTCCCGGCCGGGACCGTCTCGGGGGCGCCGAAGGTGCGCGCCATGCAGATCATCGACGAGCTCGAGCCGGTGCGCCGGGGACCCTACGCCGGCGCGGTCGGCTACATCGGCTGGGGCGGTCGCACGATGGATACCGCCATCGCCATCCGCACCTGCGTCATGCGCGGCGGCCGCGCCTGGGTCCAGGCCGGCGCCGGCATCGTCGCCGATTCGGAGCCCGTTGCGGAGTGGCGGGAGACCGAGGCGAAGGCACGCGCGGTGCTGCTCGCCCTGGCGCTCGCCGCTGGCGCGACGGAGCGGCCGAGCGCCGGGTGACAGGATCGGGCGGCTAGAGACGGACGGCGCCCGCTCGTGCTCGCCGCCCTATATTTTCTGGCATGCCTCTGCTCCGCCTCGTCAGTGCCGCCGGCGACCAGACGTTCGAGCTCCCCGAGGGGCGCCCGCTGCTGGTCGGGCGCGGGCTCGCCAGCGACATCGCGATCTACGACCCCACCATCTCCCGCCGTCACGCTGAGCTGACCGTCGAGGACGACCGCGTCCTGGTCAAGGACCTGGACAGCTCGAACGGGACCTGCATCAATGGCACCCGGGTGGTCGAAGGTCGCCTGATGCTGGAGGACACGATCACGTTCGGGAAGGTCGTCTTCCGCCTCACCACGCGTGCCATGCCCGGGGGCCCGATCCAGCGTCCGGCGATTGCAGCGGAAGCCGGTCCGCATGGCGGAAAGATCGTTCGCCAGCTCGTGGTGAGCGGCGGCGGGCCGCCCGGGATCACCAGTCGGGACGGCCCCCCAGCCGGACAGCTTCGGGTGGACGCGACCACCGGTCAGGCCCGCCAGGCCATGAAGCTGCAGATGCTGCTCGAGGTGTCCCAGAAGCTTTCGGCGGAGCTCGACCTCGATCGGCTGCTCCGCACGGTCGTGGACACGACCTTCGAGATCATGAGCGTGGATCGGGTCACGATCGTGCTGCGGAACGAAGACACCGGCGAGCTCGTGCCGACGATCTCGCGCAGCCGCTCGGGCGAGACCCAGCCCGTGCAGATCCCGCGGTCGATCGCCGACAAGGTCCTCGAGGAGCGTGTGGCCGTCGTGTCGCAGAATACGCCCGCCGACACCCGGTTCCGTGGGCAGTCGATCGTGCTCCAGAGCGTGCGCAGCGCGATGTGCTCGCCGCTCATGGCCTCCGCCGACCGCATCCTCGGCCTGCTGTACGTCGACAATCTCACGGCGACCAACACGTTCACCGACGAGGACCTCCAGTTCCTCGTCGCCTTCAGCGGTCTTGCCGCCATCGGCATCAAGAACTCCCGCTACGCCGAACAGGTGCGGCGCGAGGCCACGGTGCGCTCGAACTTCGAGCGGTACTTCGCGCCCAACGTCGCCGCGGACATCGCCCAGCAAGGGGAGGCCATCAGCCAGGGGGGCGAGCGACGACCCACCACGGTGCTCTTCAGCGACATCCGCGGGTTCACCGCCATCGCCGAAGGCATGAGCCCCGACGCGATCGCGCGGTTCCTCAGCGAATATTTCACCGAGATGGTGGAGGTGATCTTCGAGCATGGCGGCACGCTCGACAAGTTCATCGGCGACGCCATCATGGCATTGTGGGGCGCGCCGATCGCCCACAGCGACGACCCCGACCGTGCACTGCGCGCCGCGCTCGGCATGCAGCGCGCGGTGGCCCGCCTGAACGAGCGCTGGGCGAGCGAGGGGCGCCCGGAAATCGGAGTCGGCATCGGCCTCAACCACGGCGAGGTCTTCGCGGGAAACATCGGGAGCCATCGCCGGCTCGAGTACACTGTCATCGGCGACGCCGTCAACGTGGCGGCGCGACTCTGCGCGGAGGCCGCGCCGGGCGAGATCCTCGTGAGCGAGCAGCTCCTGCGGGTCGTGCGGGATCAGGTATCCTGCGAGTTCCTGCCGGAGATGGCGCTCAAGGGGAAGGCACAGGTGGTGCAGGTGTATCGGGTGAGTGAGCTGCAGCCTCAGCGCACTTCGGTCACCGCCGCCGTGCCGCTCCGGTCGCCGAACCGGTAGGGGTGACCGGCGCGCTCGAGCAGCTCGAGCACCAGACGCACGGGCAACCCCATCACGCTGAAGAAGTCGCCGTCAACGCGCTCCACCAGGGCCGCCCCATAGCCCTGGATGCCGTACGCACCCGCCTTGTCCATCGGCTCCCCGGTCGCCACGTACGCCTCGAGAAACGCCTGGTCCAGACGGCGGAACACCACGTTGGTGACGTCGGTGGCCTGGTGGATCGTTTCGTCCGCCACCAGCGCGATCGAGGTGACGACCTGGTGAGTCCGCCCCTGCAGCTTCTTGAGCATGCGAAGCGCGTCGGCCGCATCCACCGGCTTCTCGAGCACCTCGTCACGCGCAACGACGGTCGTGTCGGCGCCCAGTACGAGCCGCCCGCTGACCGCCAGCGCCTTCTCGCGCGCCAGCCGCTCCACGTAGTCCACCGGCGTCTCCACCACCCGCCGGACCTCGGGAATGTTCGGCGGAACGGTTCGCACGGGGATCCCGAGCATCTCGAGCAGCTGGCGCCGGCGGGGCGACGAGGAGGCGAGCGTGAGCATCTCGGCGGTCATGCGCGGTCCAGGATGAGGGTCACGGGTCCGTCGTTGTGGATCTCGACCTGCATGTCGGCGCCGAATTCGCCGCACGCCACCTCAAGCCCGCGTTCCCGGAGCGCGGCCAGGAAGCGCTCGTAGAGGGGAATCGCGTGTTCCGGCCGCGCCGCGTCGATGAACGAGGGCCGTCGGCCCTTGGCCACATCGCCGTAGAGCGTGAACTGGCTCACGACCAGCACGGCACCGGCCGCATCGGCCAGCCCGACGTTCATCTTGCCATCGCTGTCCGCGAAAAGTCTGAGGCTCGCCACCTTGTCGGCCATCCAATCTACCTGCGGCTCACCATCGCCGTGAGTGAAGCCGACCAGCACGCAGAATCCACGGCCGATCACGCTGGCGACCCGGCCTTCGATCGTCACGGACGCTCGCGACACTCGCTGTAGCACCACGCGCATGGACCCGCCAGGAACCCGGACTGAGACGATTATTGTTCCATCATGGGCCGCGACAGCCGTCCCGAGCGACGGAAGAAGCCGCCGGAAGATAGGCACCCGACCGCGAGACATTCATGAGAGACGCTTTGCCCCATTCCCGGCGCCGGCATGCCGCGACCCCCGTCGCCCCGGCCCCGCACCGTCCCGACCCCTCCACCTGGCCCAACGACCGGCTGACCGTCGCCTGGCTGGGTCACGCCACCGTGCTGCTCAATCTCTACGGCACGACGGTACTCACCGATCCGGTGCTCGAGCGGCGGATCGGGCTCGGGCGCGGTCTGGTCAAGGTGGGGCCGCGGCGCCTGGTCGAGCCCGCGCTCAGGAAGTGGGAGCTGCCGCCACTCGACGCCGTCCTGCTCTCTCACGCGCACATGGACCATACCGACCTTGGCACCCTGCGGGCCATCCCGCCGCGCGTGCGTGTCGTGGTTCAGTCCGGCAATCGGGACCTGGTGCGCCGCTTCCACGAGGTGGACGAGCTCGCCTGGGGCGAGCGGACGCGCATCGGCGACCTCGGGATTGAGTCGGTGGAGACTCGCCATTGGGGCGCGCGCATGGTCACGGATCGCCACCGCGGCTGGGGTGGGTACCTGCTGCGCAAGGCCGGCCGGGCCGTCCTGTTCGGCGGCGACACGGCCTACACGGATCTGTTCAATCCACTGCGCGAGCGCGGCCCGATCGATCTCGCCATCCTGCCCATCGGCGCCTACGATCCATGGGTCACGAGCCATGCTTCCCCCGAGGAGACCTGGCGCATGTTCCGGGCGCTCGACGCAACCTATCTCCTCCCGATCCATCACTCGACCTTCCGCCTGAGCCGTGAGCCGCTGGACGAGCCCATGCGGCGCCTCCTCACCATCGCCGGGTCGGAGCGCTGGCGCGTGGTCGTGTCGGAGGTCGGGCAGACCTGGTCACTCGAGCCCTCATGACCGTGCGCACCGACCGCTAGTCTCCCCCTCCCGGGCACGCCGCTTGCCGGGCGTCGCCTCCTCGCATCTGATCCACGGACGCGCAGACCGAGTAGCTCACCCCGCACGGCTGACTCTGTAACGGTTTGGGCGCCGCGCTGGGGACGATACATGACGTGAGTGCTCATGGCGGAATGCCGGCTCTGACGGGGAAACGCGATAGGTGAAGGTCCTCCATATCATCGACCACATGGGGCTGGGCGGCGAGCAGCGCGTCGTCCAGGACCTCGCGGTCATGCGCGGCCCCGACGTGTTCGTCGAGGTGTGGTCGCTCAGGGATCGTGAGTTGCCCGGTGTGGCCGAGCGCCTGGAGGAGGCCGGCGTTCCCTACCGTACGATGGGCTTTTCAGGCACCGCCTTCTTCGCCGCCGTAGGTCTGCGACGCCGCCTCCTGGCGCTGCGTCCGGACATCGTGCACGTGCACCTCGAGTACAGCACGCTGGTCGGCGCGCTCGCCGTGCAGTCGTTGCCTACCCCTTGGCCGATCCTCGTCGCCTCCGTGGCGAACGATCCGCACCGACAGAGTGTCTTCCATCGGCTCGCCGGGCGGCAGCTCGCGCCTTCGTTCGGCGCCCACATTACCCACTCGCGAGGCATTGAGGAGGCGGTGCGCCGGGCGTATGCCGGTCGTCACCGTAGGATCCACGGCGTGAGCCTGGGGATCGATCTGCGCCGATGCGATAAGTCGTACGCCGTGGCCGCGCGGGTCGCCGAATACCGACGCGGCGCCGGGTGCGTGGTGGGTACGATGGGCCGCCTGGTGCCGCAGAAGGCGATGCACGTCCTGCTCGACGCCACGCCCGCGCTGCTCCAGGCCGATCCCCGCACGCGCGTACTGATCGTTGGCGATGGGCCCCTCCGGAGCGCGCTCGAGGCGCAGGCCCACGCGCTGGGTATCGCTGACGCTGTCACCTTCGCCGGCTACCAGGAGGACGTCGCCTCGGCGTACGCGGCGATGGACGTGTTCGTGCTGCCCTCGAGAGACGAGGGGTTCGGACTGGTGTTCCTCGAGGCTATGGCGATGGGGGTGCCGGTCGTCGGGACGCGGGTGATCGGCAGCGAGGATGCGGTCGATGACGGCGTCACCGGCCTGCTGGTGTCCTATGCCGACGATCAGGCGCTCGCATCGGCCGTGCGGAGACTGCTGACGGAGCCTGGTCTCGCGGCGCGTCTTCGCCGGACCGCGAGCGAGCGCGTGCGCCGGCTGTATTCGCGCGACCGCTTCGCCGCCCAAGTCGAGACCATCTACCGCGAGCTGATCGAGACGGCGGCGCCCGCGCGGCTGCTCACGCCAGCCGCGCTCGGCATATGAGGAGGGGAACCGACCTGCGCTAGGGCTCGACGATCACGTGCCCCGTCATGAACGGATGGGGCGTGCAATGGTAGGCGTAGTCCCCCGGCCGCTCGAACACGCGCTCGTACGCGTGCCCGGGGTCGATCAACCCGGAATCGAACCCGCCGTTGTCCGCGGTCACCGAGTGCTGCAGCTGATCCTGATTCACCCACCGCACGGTGGCGCCGGCGTGCACGCGGATCACCTTCCCATCGAATGCGAGATTCGCGATGCGCACGACGGCCTGCCCGCCGCCCGCAGTGTCGGCACGCGCGGCCGGAGTCGACGGCGCCGCCGGCGTGCCGGTCGTTCCCCGGTGCCCGAAGTAGCGTGACAGGGTGAAGGGAATGGTGAACTCGAACCCGGCCATGTGCGCGCCCCGCACTCCCCGCGACGAGCCTTCGATCGACGCGCTCTGCGTGTTCGTCACCTGAATCGAGAAGGTGTGCGGGCTGTAGGGGATCCTGAGCTGCGCTCCAGCCCCCCATGCCGTTCCCAGACCGGCGCCGTCAGGAGCGTTGACCAGGCCGAACACGTCCCCAGCCAAGCTGAGCCAGCTCGTCACCCGGACGACCGCCCCCGACCCGACGCCCCAGAGGGAGCGCTGCACGTCATACCCCGACGAAATGCCCCGCACCGTGCCGAGCAGCTTGATCCGGCCGATGCGGCGCGCCAGGCTCACCTCGCCGTCCACGCTCTGCGGCGCGAAGGCGTATCCGGCCGTCGCGGTCAGGTCGACCGGCGCGCCGCCCCCCTCCCGCAGGATGGGGCGCCGCAGCGTGAGCTGGTACTCGTTAGGGATCCCGGTGAACACCGTGGAGTTCGTCGCGTAATCGAGGCCGACATTGAACCCGTACGGGAGCCCGGTGGCCAGGTGGAAATTCGGAAAGCTCGTGACCTTGCGGGCCGGCGGTGGGCTGACCTCGAAGCGGTGGAGGAAGTTGAACTGGATGAGGCCCGCGCGCACGGTCCAGCCATCGTCCAGATTGGGCGTGCGGTCGAGCACCGCCTGCGCCCCGGCAGGTCCGGCAACCGCCAAGAGCAGAATGGCGCCGACGGCCGCGTGGCGAACGCTCACGGCGTGGTCACTGTGAGCGTGGCCTTCATGAATGGGTGCAGCCGGCAGAAATACGTGTAGGTCCCCGGCGTGGCCGCGGTGAACCCGAACGTCTGGCCGGGATCAAGCGTGTGGTCGAATGTCTTGCCGTCGTCGGCGGTCACCGTGTGCGCCACGTCATCCTGGTTGGTCCAGGTGACGGTTGTCCCGGTCGGCGCGCTGAGGCTGGGTGGCACGAACGCGAAGTTCATGATCGCGACGCTGTTGCCGCTGGCCGGCGGCTCGGGCCCAGTGGGCGGACGGTCGCTGACACAGGCGGCCAGGCCGCCCACGAGCAAGCTCAGCGGTAGCGTCCGCCGCACGCGCATCGGGGCTACTGCACCACGATGGTGCCGCTCATGAGTGCCCCGTGCACCGCGCACTGATAGTTGTACGTCCCGGGTGCGGTGAAGGTGAAGCTGTACGTCATCCCATCGCCGGTGAGAATGCCACTGCTGGTGAAGCTCGGGCTATTGACAGGCAGCGCCTGCACGCTATGTGAGGTGCTGCCAGTGTTGGTCCAGGTCCAAGTCACCGTTTGACCGACCGCCACCGTGTCCTGCGCCGGGTTCCGCGTGCCGTTATGAGCGCTCTGGAAAAAGATGTTGCCGACCGTGACTGCGCCGACCGCGCCCCCGCCGTTGCCGCCGGTCCCAGGGCCGGTCGGGCTGCTGCTGCTACTGGCGCATCCGACCGCAGCGGCCACCGCGCCGGCCAGCATCCAGGTCCGGATGATACGCATGCTGCCTCCTCGTTCGAAGGGCCGGGCGCGAGCGGCGGAGCGCCGCTTGCCCGTACCAGGGGGACGTGCGCACCTTATCTGTTATCACAGATCTCGTCAAGACATCTGTGACCACAGGTGTCCAGGCCATCGTGACCCACGTTCCATTCTGCATGGCACTCACTTTCGGCGGCCGGCATGCGCGGTCTGCGTCAAGCGATCAAACAGCGGAAACCCTTCGAGAGCCTCCAGCAGGAAGTCTTCCTGGAGGTGCTCCGCACCGGCCACGCGCTGGTGGAAGACCTCGTGGAGGTGCTCCGCCCCTTCCACCTCACGCAGCCTCAGTACAACGTCCTCCGCATCCTGGGCGGCGCCGGCGGCGCGGGGCTGCCGACGGGCGAGGTGGGCGCGCGCATGGTGGCCAGCCGGGAACCCGATGTCACCCGGCTGCTGGTGCGCATGGAAATGCGGGGGCTGGTGACGCGCGAACGCCCCGAGGACAACCGGCGCTTCGTGAACGTACGGATCACGCGGGAGGGACTGGCGGTGCTCAAGGCGCTCGACCGGCCCGTGGCGGAAATGCATGCGCGCCAACTCCGCCACATGACGCGAAACGAGCTCGAGCAGTTGGCGGGCCTACTCGAGCTCGCGCGGCGGGAAGGCCCGGAGGCGGCGCGGCGCTGACGGCCGCGCCGGCGCGCCTACTCGACTGTCACCGACTTCGCCAGGTTCCTCGGCTGGTCGACGTTGCAGCCCCGCGCCACCGCCACGTAGTAGGACAGGAGTTGCAGGGGAATGCTGGTGAGGATCGGCGTCAGCATGTCCAGCGTCTCGGGGATGGCGAAGGTGGCATCCGCCAGGCGCTCGATCTCGCTGTCCCCCTCGTTGATGAGCGCGATCACCTTCCCGCCCCGTGCCTTCACCTCTTCGATGTTCGACACGATCTTCGAGTGAACGGCGTCCCGCGGGGCGATGAACACGACGGGCATGTTCTCATCGATCAAGGCGATCGGCCCGTGCTTCATCTCGGCCGCTGGGTACCCCTCGGCGTGGATGTAGGAGATTTCCTTGAGTTTGAGCGCACCCTCCAGCGCCACGGGGAAGTTGACGCCGCGCCCGAGATAAAGCGCATTGGACGTCGTTTTGAGGAACCGGTCGGCGAGCGCTTCGATCTCGTTGGTCCGCTCGAGGATTTCCCCGATCTGCTCGGGCAGTCGCCGGAGCGCCTCGATGAAGTGGCGGCCCTGGAGAATGCTCAGATTGCGCAGGCGCGCCAGGCGGAGCGTCACCAGCGCGAGCGCCGCCACCTGGCTGGTGAACGCCTTGGTGCTCGCGACCCCGACCTCGGGGCCGGCGTGGAGGTAGATGCCGCCGTCCACCTCGCGGGCGATGGTGGACCCCACGACGTTCACCAGACCGACGGTCCGGGCCCCACGCCGCTTGGCCTCGCGCAGGGCGGCCAGGGTGTCCGCAGTTTCGCCGCTCTGTGAGATGCCGATCACCAGCGTCCGATGATCCACCACGGGGTTGCGGTAGCGGAACTCCGACGCGTATTCCACCTCGACCGGCACCCGCGCCATCTCCTCCAGCATGTATTCGCCGATGAGGCCCGAGTGCCACGACGTGCCGCACGCGGTAATCACGATGCGCTCGACCTGCTTGAGCTCGTCGTCGCTCAGGTTGAGACCGTGAACCCGTGAAGTCCCCTCGTCGTCCAGCAGGTGCCCGCGGAGCGTGTTGCACAGGCTCTCGGGCTGCTCGCAGATCTCCTTCAGCATGAAGTGCGGGAAGCCGTTGCGCTCGACCATGGCCAGGTCCCAGTCGATCTGGTTCACGGGCTTGCTGATCCGGGTCGTCTGCAGGTTGCGCACCCGGTAGCCGTCGCGGGTGAGCACCACGAGCTCGCCGTCGTCGAGGTAGACGACAGATCGCGTGTGCTGCAGCAGCGGCGATGCGTCGGAGGCGACGAACCACTCGTTCTCGCCCACCCCGACCAGCAGCGGCGAGCCTTTCCGCGCGGCCACCAGCACGCCGGGCTCGTCGGCCGAGATGAAGGCGAGCCCGTAGGCACCGTCGACGTCACGGAGCGCCTCCGCGACGGCTTCCTCGAGGTTGCCCTGGTAGAACTCCCCGACGAGGTGCCCCAGCACCTCGGTGTCGGTCTCGCTCTTGAAGGTGTGTCCGCGCGCCTCGAGCGCTTTGCGGATCGAGGTCGAGTTTTCGATGATCCCGTTGTGGATGACGGCGATCCGGCCGCTCTGGTCGGTGTGCGGGTGGGCGTTCGGCGTGGTGGGCGCGCCGTGGGTGGCCCAGCGGGTGTGGCCGATGCCGAGCGTGCCCGACGGCATGTGGTCACCCATCTGCTGCTCCAGCATGCTCAGCTTGCCAGCGGCCTTCATGATCCTGAGGCCGCTGCCGTTCACGACGGCGATGCCCGACGAGTCGTAGCCGCGGTACTCCAGACGTCGCAACCCTTCCAGCAGCAGCTCGGCCGCCTGGCGCGGCCCGATGTAACCCACGATGCCACACATCAGGAGGTGCCCCTCACTGCAAGAGTTCGCGCGCCGTACTAATCAGCGCGTCGGCCTCGGCGGCCGTTGGTGCCTCCGCGATGAATCGGACGATCGGCTCGGTACCGGAGGGCCTCACGTGCAGCCACCGGTCTGCCCATGCCAACCGGAGTCCGTCCCGCTCATCCGACTCCGCGTCGTTGAACCGCTCGCGAAGCCGGTGATACCACTGTTGCAGGTCTTGTCCCCTCGGGCCCTTCGCCTTGACGATGGTATAACGGGGCGACGACGCGACCAGCTCGGACACCGTTACCCCATTTGTGGCAAGGAGATGCAAGATCAAGGCCACGCCCAGCGGCGCATCGCGTCCGATGTGAAGCGCGGGGAGCATGACGCCCCCATTACCCTCACCGCCGATGACGGCGCCCTCATCCCGAATGGCACGTGCGACATTGGCCTCGCCGACGGGTGCGCGCAGCAGCCGGCCGCCGGCGGCGCGGGCGGCGTCCTCGACCACGAGGCTGGTCGACAGGTTGGCGACGACGGTCGGCATGCGCGCGTCACTGGTGCGTCGATCCAACACAGCACGGACGGCAAAGGCCAGCGTATAGTCCTCTCCGATTGGAGCGCCCAGCTCGTCCACCAGAGCGAGACGATCGACGTCCGGATCGACCGCGAGTCCGATGTCGGCGCCTGCGCGCCGCACCAACTCGCCCAGGTCGCCCAGGTTTTCGGGGACGGGCTCGGGAGGTCGAGGAAAGCGCCCGTCGGCCTCGAGATTGATGCCGCTCACCTGGCATCCAAGGCGTTCGAGCAGCGGCGGGATGGCCCGGCCACCCGCGCCGCGCACGCAGTCGAGAGCAATGTGGAAGCGTCGCGTTCGGATCGCGGTGACGTCGATCATGGGGAGCGCGAGGATCGTGTCCAGGTGGCGGGCGATCGCGTCCGCATCGGGCCGTCGCTCGCCGAGCCCGTCCCAGCCGAGTCTCGGCGGCCCGGCATCGGCCAGGGCACGCACACGCTCTCCATCCGCGGCATCGAGAAAGATGCCGTCCGGGCCCACGAACTTGAGCGCATTCCACTCGATCGGGTTATGGCTCGCCGTGAGAATCAGGCCGGCCCCGGCGTGGTGGTGCTCCACCGCGAGCTGCACCGTCGGTGTGGGCACCATGCCTACATCGATCACGTCGACCCCGACCGACATGACCCCGGCGGCCGCGGCGTCCGCGAACATCGGACCGCTGGTGCGCGCGTCCCGGCCGAGCACCACGGCCGGCCGAGCGCTGTCGCGGGTCGTCGCGGCCGCTTGCCCGGTCTTGGAGGTCCGGATCCAGGCGCCGAGCGCCGCCGCGTAGCGCGTGACCAGCTCTGGCGTGAGGTCGATTCCTACGTGCCCCCGGATTCCGGAGACGCTGATCATGAGCGTGTCGGACATCAGTCTGTTTTCCGAACGGGTCAGGCGGAGATGAGCAGGTCGGCGGGATCGGCAAAGGCGCGCAGGAAGGCTTTGACTACGCCGGCATCGAAGTGGGTGCCGGCGCAGCGGCGCAGCTCGTCGACCGCGTCGAGGGGAGGTCGGGACAGACGGTGGACCGCTATAGCGGCCTCGGCCAAGCCTGCAAGCACGACGATCGCCATGCCCGGATGACGGCCGAGTGCTTCCCGCAGGAGGGTGACCCCGCCCATTTCAGGCATGTGGATTTGCGAGATCACCAGCGAGACTTCATCGTCGGTCTCGCGGATGGCCAGCGCCTCGGTGTCCGACGTCGCTTCGCTGGTGGTGAGCCCGTGCGTCTCGACGACCCAGACCAGGGACGGCGCACGAGGGCATCGTCGACGACGACCAGACATCGCGCGGCGACGGCGGTGGATGGCGATGGCACGCCACGAAGGTAACCGCCTGCGCCCCCCCTCTACAACCGTGCGCGCCTTGGCATTACGCTTCTCCGACCCCACACCGCGCCGGCCGCAATGACCCGCATCCTTCCCCACGATCACGCCCATCGCTTCGGCACCCGCTCGGTGCACGCGGGCCAGCAACCGGATCCGCTGGCGGGCGCGGTCATGACCCCGATCTACCAGACCTCGACCTACGTGCAGGAAGGACTCGGTCGGCACAAGGGCTACGAGTATGCGAGGACCCAGAACCCCACCCGCGAGGCGCTCGAGCGCAATGTGGCCGCGCTCGAGGGAGGGACGCACGGCTTCGCGTTCGGCTCGGGCCTGGCGGCGCTCGATGCCGTGCTCAAGCTGCTGCGGAGCGGCGATCATGTCGTCTGCGGCGAAAACGTGTATGGCGGGAGCCATCGGCTGATGGAGCGGATTTACGGCCAGCTCGGGCTCACGTTCTCGTTCGTGGACATGCGCGACGTCGCCAACGTGGAGCGCGCCGTTACACCGGCGACGCGGCTGGTGTATTGCGAGACACCCACGAACCCCATGATGAACCTCGTGGACCTCGCCGCGGTGGCTGATCTCACGCAGGCGCGTGGCCTGCTCGCCGTGGTAGACAATACCTTTGCCACCCCCTTCTTCCAGCGGCCGCTGGAGCTGGGTGCCGACCTGATCCTCCATTCCACGACCAAGTACCTGAACGGGCACAGCGACATGGTCGGGGGCCTCCTGGTCACCTCGCGCGACGATCTCGCCGAGCGGCTCGGCTTCGTTCAGAACGCGGCGGGCGGGGTACCCGGCCCGATGGATTGCTGGTTGGCGCTGCGCGGCATCAAGACCTTGCCCTTGCGCATGCGTCAGCACGACGCCAACGGTCGGCGCATTGCCGATTGGCTCGGGCGCCGGAAGGACGTGCAGAAGCTCTACTACCCCGGGCTTCCATCGCATCCTCAGCACGAGCTGGCCTGCCGCCAGATGAGCGGATTCGGCGGCATGATC
Source organism: Gemmatimonadales bacterium (assembly GCA_051955835.1). Classification (GTDB taxonomy): domain Bacteria; phylum Gemmatimonadota; class Gemmatimonadetes; order Gemmatimonadales; family GWC2-71-9; genus CAVVWJ01. The sequence continues at coordinate 19,972 of JBQCGH010000066.1, read as the reverse complement.
TCGCTCGACCTCGGCGACGCGCAGCGTGCCCGCCGGTTTGTCGAGGCGACGCGGATCTTCGCGCTGGCCGAATCGCTGGGCGGCGTCGAGAGCCTCATTGGCCATCCCGCGACGATGACGCACGCGTCCGTGCCTCCGGCCATGCGCCAAGCCATGGGCCTCACCGACAGCCTCGTCCGGCTGAGCTGCGGCGTCGAGGACGCGGACGATCTGCTCGCAGATCTCGACCAGGCCTTCGTGGCCAGCGCGCGCTAGCGTGCGTCGCAATCTGAAACCTTTGCAAGTCGCCCGCGTAGGGGCAGCCGTCTCCAACCCGAGCCGCCCATGAGCACCAGCCTGCCGGCCCAGCGTCCCCGCCAGAGCTTTCCCGAGATCGGAGCCGTGTCGTGGGAGCACCCCGCGGATCGCGCCGCGCTCCAGGCGCTCCGCGCGATCCCCGGGGTCGATGAGGTGATTCGGAAGACACTCGGGCTGCTGGGCGGCGAGCGTGGTGTCCGCCTCCTGTTTCAAGGCAATGCGATCCGGATCGGCCCGGCGCAGTTCCCCAAGCTCTGGCACCTGCACAACGAGGTGACCACCACATTCGATTGGCCGACCGTGCCCGAGCTGTATCTCTCGCAGACCCCCTTCTTCAACGCCGGCGCGTATGGGATCGACCGGCCGTTCATCGTCGTCCACTCCGCCGCGATCGAGCTGCTCGATGACGAGGAGCTGCGGGTGCTGCTCTCCCACGAGCTGGGGCACGTGATGAGCGGCCATGCCCTCTATCGGACCATCGCGGCCGTCCTCGCGCTCATCAGCCTCGGCGCGCTGCCCATGCTGGCGGGGCTCGCGGTGCTGCCGATCCGGCTCGCGTTCCTCGAGTGGTCTCGCAAGTCCGAGCTGTCGGCGGATCGCGCCGGCCTGCTCGGCGCACAGGACATTCTCGCGGCGCAGCGCCTGGCGATGAAGATGGCGGGTGGCGGGCGAGGCGACGGGTTCGCCGGCCAGCTCAATGTCGAGGCGTTCGTGCAGCAGGCGCACGAGTACGCCGCCAGTGGCGAGGGACTCGATGTGGTCTACAAGATCTTGAGCACCCTCGCCCTCACGCATCCGATGCACACGGTCCGCGCGGCGGAGCTGCAGCGCTGGGTATCGAGTGGCGCGTACGATCGCATCCTGCGCGGAGAGTACGCGCGACGAGGGCCTGAGACGACCGATCGCCCGCTAGGCGACGACCTGAGCGCCGCCGGCACCTACTACGCCGCCGAGGCGCGGGAGATCGCGGGCCAGGTGGCGGACGCCGCGAAGCGGGCTGCCGAACGGGCTCGCGACGCCTTCCGGAACGCGCAGAAGTCGTGAGGCTGCTGGTAGTCGGGGGCGGCGGCAGGGAGCACGCCCTGTGCTGGACACTCCGCCGCGAGAATCCCGACGCCGATCTCTTCTGCGCGCCCGGCAATCCGGGCACGGCCGAGCTGGCCACCAATCTTCCCATCCTCGCCGACGACCTCGACCGCCTCGCGGATGCGGCCGACATGCATGGCATCGATCTCACCATTGTGGGGCCGGAGGTGCCGCTCGCCCGCGGGCTCGCGGACCGCCTGCGGGCCGAGGGTCGCGCCGTCTTTGGCCCAGGCGCCGCAGCAGCCCAGATCGAGGCCTCGAAGGCCTTCGCCAAGGACGTGATGGCCTCAGCGGGGATTCCCACCGCCGCAAGCCGCACATTCCAGGAGCTGGGGCCGGCGCTGGCGTACATCGATCGGCACGCCGAGCCGCTTGTCGTGAAGGCGTCGGGGTTGGCCGCGGGAAAGGGCGCGATCGTGTGCGCCACGCGACAGGAGGCTGCCGCGGCGGCGCGCTCGATGCTCGGCGAGCGCGTCTTCGGGGCCGCCGGGGCGACGGTGGTGATCGAGGACTTCCTCGTGGGCGAAGAGATCTCTGTCCTCGCCGTCACCGACGGACGTGACGTCGAGCTGCTGCCGGTGTCGCAGGATCACAAGCGGCTGCTCGAAGGCGATGCGGGCCCGAACACGGGCGGCATGGGAGCCTACAGTCCGGTTGCGGTCGCGACGGACGCGGTGCTCGCGCGCGCGCACCGCGAGGTGCTCGAGCCAGCCCTCGCTGAGCTCCGCCGCCGAGGCGCGCCATTTTCTGGCGTGCTCTACGCGGGCCTCATGGTGGATGGCGCGGGCACGCCATGGGTCGTTGAGTTCAACTGCCGGTTGGGTGACCCCGAAGCGCAGGTGGTGCTGCCGCTCCTGGCGGGCGGTTTCACCGAGGCGCTCTGGCGCGTCGCGCGGGGCGAGCGGGTCACGCCGATCGCCCGTTGCGGCGGTCAGTCTTCGGTGACGACCGTGCTCGCCTCCCAGGGCTATCCCGAGCACCCCGAGTCAGGCGCGCGGATCGATCTGCCCGCCACGCTGCCGGCCGGGGTGACCATCTTTCACGCCGGCACCGCGCGAGATCCGGCCGGCCGTCTCACCGTCAAAGGCGGCCGCGTGCTCAACGTCACCGCGGTGGCGCCGAGCTTCGCCGAGGCGCGCCGCTTGAGCCGCGAGGTGGCGGAGGCGGTGCGGTTCGAGGGGAAGGTCTTTCGGCGGGACATCGGCTGGCGGGAGGCGGAGCGCATCGCGCGCTGAAGCGCGAGTCTTCCGGTTAAGTTTCGGGGAATGCCCGAGTTGCCCGAAGTCGAAACCATCGTCCGCGACATCCGCCCTGCCCTCGTGGGCCGCCAGCTCGGCCGCGCTTCGCTGAGCCACGACGACATTCTGCGCGGCGTGAGCCGTCGGCGTCTGCTCCGCCATCTGCGCGGCGCCACCATCCAATCGGTGTTTCGCCGAGCCAAGCACGCCGTGCTGGACTTCGGCCCACGCCGGCTGGTGGTGCAGCCCGGCATGACCGGCTCGCTCATGGTGTACGATCGGCCGCTCGATCGAGACGAGGCCCGGTACGCCGTGCTGCGCGCGCCCCTCGATGACGGACGAGAGCTCGTCTACCGTGACATCCGGCGCATCGGAAAGCTGCTCCTGCTCGATGACAGGGAATGGCGGCGCTACGATGAGGCGATCGGCCCGGAGCCACTGGCGCCGGAGTTCACGGCGGAGCGGTTGGGCGAGACGCTGCGAGGCTCCCGTCAGGCGGTGAAAAAGGTCCTGATGGACCAGCGACACCTTGCCGGCGTCGGAAACATCTATGCCAACGAGGCGCTGTTCGCCGCCGGCATCGACCCTTCCAAACCCGCCAATCGGCTGGCGCCGAACGCGATCCGCCGCCTTCACCGCGAGCTCCGACGGATTCTTCACGCCGCCATAGCCTCGAGCGGCACCACGGTGCGCGATTACCGCACGGGCACGGGCCAGCCCGGCAATTTCCAGCTCGAGCTTCTGGTCTATGACCGTGAGGGCGAGCCCTGCCGCCGCTGCGGGACGCGGCTCACCGGCACCCATGCCCTCGACGCGCGCATCACCGTGTTCTGCCACCGCTGCCAATCGTGAGTCGCCCCCAACGCGCCCAGCGCGCCGCGCCGCTCCCGGCCACCGACCTGGACCAGCTTCGTGAGCGGGTCCGCGCCCTCGCCGAGAACCGGCCGGCCATCTACCGCATGACCGACGCCTTGGGGCGGGTGATCTACGTAGGAAAGGCGAAGCGGCTTCGGACGCGCCTCCTCACCTACTTCCGGGCGGAATATCCGGACGACAAGGCGGCCCGCATCCTGTACGCGGCGAGCAACATCGTCTGGGACTATGTACCGAGCGAGTTCGCCGCCTACCTAGGAGAGTTGCGACAGATCCGGCAGCATCGGCCACACTTCAACTACCGCGGCAACGTGACGCGCCGTTCGGTGCTCATCAAGATCTCGGCGGGCCCGGCGGGAAGGGTCTACGCCGGCGCGACCGCGGCCAAGACGGATGCCTGGTGCTACGGACCGTTCCACTCGCTGGCACGCACGCTCGAGGCGGTGCGTACGCTGAACGATCTGCTCGGCCTGCGCGATTGCACCATGGAGATGCCGGCGGTGTTCGTCGGCCAGGGCGACCTGTTCGACCAACCGCGCCAGGCCGGGTGCATGCGACACGAGCTCGGCTCGTGCACTGGTCCGTGCGCGGGACTGGTCACCGAGCTCGAGTATGGCGGCCGCCTCGACACGGCCCGCGCCTTCCTCGAAGGGCGGACCCTGCAACCGATCGATCGCGTGGTCCGGGCGATGCAGCAGGCCGCGGCCGAGGCGCGTTTCGAGCTGGCGGCGCGGTGGCGCGAGCGGTTCGAGCAGCTCGAGTGGCTGCTGGCGGCCACCAGCCGGGCCCGGTCGGCGCGGGACCTGCTCACCTTCGTGTACCGCGATCCGGGCGAGTTCGGCGACGACCGCGTCTATCTGGTTCGGCAGGGCGTGGTTCGGGCGTGGTTTCCCTACCCGTCCACACCGATCGAGCTCGAAGCCTTTCGCGCCGTAGTCGCCGAAGAGGCGGAGCGGCCCGCGCCGCCATCCGGTCCGCTTCCTATCGAATCGCTCGACGAGATTCTGCTGCTCATGTCGTGGTTTCGCGCCCATCCCGAGGCGCTCCGCCGCACCTCGGCCTACACCGAATGGCTCGGGGAGCGGGTCCCCGCCTGAACCGCACGTCGACCCACCGTCCTCTCCAGAGGACGGTTTCCTCCGCGGTCCTTTTGGCAAGGCCTCACCTTACAATCACTTAACAGCCTGCATTTTCTGGCACTGAAGCTGCTCCACCTCCCAGCGTTCCCAGGTTCAGCTCACATACGGGAGGTCGACATGATTCGCAAGCTTCTCATCGCCGGCGCCGTGACCGGCCTGGCGCTGACGACGCCGTTGGCCGCCCAGCGGCCGTCCGGCCCTTCGTTCGGCATCACGCCATACGCGGGTTACATCAAGTTCGGCAATCTCATCTCCGGCCCGCTCGGGACCGGCATCCGAAACGGCGCGTCGGGGGTGTATGGCGCCGAGGCCCAGCTCGGCTTCAATAGCGCCATCTCGCTGGTCGGCAACGTGGCATACTCCCAGCCCGACCTAGAGCTGGGTGCGCCGCTCATCGGGGGCGTGTCGGTGGGCCGGAGCTCGGTGCTCCTGTATGACGCAGCCCTCCGCCTGCGGGTCCCGGTGACCGCGGGACTCCCGATCTCCCCGTTCGTGCAGGGCGGGGCGGGCGCCATCCGCCAGTCGATCGACCTTGGACCGCTCTCGACGCACTCGACGAATTTTGCGTACAACGTGGGCGCGGGTGCGGACGTAGCGCTGGCGCCGCGGCTCGGTCTTCAGCTGATGGTCAAGGACTACATCGGGAAGTTCGACGCCCAGGGGGCGACGGCCATCAACGTTGACACCAAGACGTCTCACAACTGGGCGGTCAGCGCGGGGCTTCGGCTCGGTCTCTAGACCGCCGAGTTTCCGGCGGCGATTGCGCCGCCGGAGCGACCCGGCATCATCCACGTATGAAAAAGGGCACGCGGTGACGCGTGCCCTCCGTTTTCGGTCCCGCAGCGCCAGCTTTCACGTCCGCTCGTACCGCACGGGTACCCAGTCGCTCGGCCGCCGGTCGAGGGTCGCCGCGGCGACCCCGGGCGCCGGCCATGCGTACCATGCGTTGGGGTCGTCGTCGTGCACTTGGAAGGCGATGCGCGGCGTGCGCCCGGACTGGCCGGCAAACCACGCCGGATCGAGCCGAAGCACGACGGTCCAGCCAGCGACATCGTCCGCCGCACCGGCTTCCCAGCCCCCACCGGTGTGGTTGGCCCCCACGCGCCAGTCGGGATCGCCCAGCGGCGGCTGCCACCGGCCGTCGCGCCCGCGATAGACGACGCTGCTGTCGAGCCCTCGCCGAAGCATCCACTCGAAATCATCGTGCCCCGGGGCCGGTGCGGCCTCGCCGTCAGGATCGAGACACACGACGAATCCGTCGGCCCAGGAGCGGCTACGATCGGGTATGCGTGCGACGACGAACACCGTGTCGGCCGTCCGAAGCAGCCAGAGGGAAACGCGCCCGCCGCGCGTCGGCACCGTCACCTGGGGTGAGCCCCAGGCCGCCGAATCGATCGCCGCGGTCGCTGGCGGGGGTAGGGGGACGTTCCGGATCACGAGCGTATCCCGCCCCGGCCGGCCGAGGGAAAGAGCGAGCGCGAGAGCGAGGAGCGCGCCTGGCGTAGAATCAGGCCGGGTCGAGCGGAGTCAGCGGCACCAGCCGCCCGCGGGGCGGGATGCCCGGTTCGAGCTCGAGGATGCCCACCGAGGCGGGCAGATTGAACCGCCGCGGACCCGCTCCCCCGGGGTTCATGACGGTCACGACCGTGTCGACCAGCGTGAGCAGCGGGCGGTGCGTGTGGCCGTACACGATGATCTCCGCGTCCGGGAACTCCCGCTGCAATCCCTCGGGCGTCGGCGAGCCGAACTGGTCCCCGTGGGTCACAACGATCGTGAACCCGTCGAGCTCCACGCGGGCGACCTGGCCCAGACGATGTCGCACGGGCAAGGCGTCGGTGTTCCCGTACACGGCGGTGACGGGCGCGATCGCGCCCAGCTCCTCCAGTAATTCGAGGGGGCCGACGTCACCACCATGGAGGATGTGGTCGACCTGACGAAAGACGTCGAACACCTCCGGACGGAGGAGACCGTGGGTGTCCGAGATGACGCCGATGCGCACGGCTCAGTCGATTCGCGCGGCCGCCGCCGCCCGGCCCAGCAGTGAGCCGAAGGCATTCAACAGCTCCGTCTTCGTGAACGTGCAGTGTCCGTAGCGGGTGATCGGGAAGGCGCGCAGCAGGTCGCCAGCGCCGTGCGATGCCAGCTTGTCGGCGTACAGCGAGGACTGGGACGAGGGAACGACGGGATCTCCGGTCGTGAAGATCGTGCTCACGGGAACGGTCAGGACGCCCGAGGTCTCGAACCGATCGAGTGCCGCACGCGCGGTGGGATCGGCCGTGACCCGGGCGACCCCCGCGTTGAGTGCCGCATCGTCCGACGAGCCCGCGTACACACGCGCGGTGTTGTCGTACGGCTCCCCGCCGAGGCGCGCCTCGGCATCGGGCAGCGCGAAAATGTCGTAGTCGAGCACCCCGAGCGTCGTGGCGCCGACAGTGGTCGGATTCGTCACGTCGAACGGCGCCCCCGCCACCTGGAGCAGCTCGAGCGCTGACGACGGATGCGTCAGCAGCGCCGCGGCGATCTTCGGCACGAACGTCGATTCCCACTGCGCCCGCACCGAGTCGGGCACCTCGAGCGGCGGGCCGGGAATCACGCCTGGGAAGTAGTAGTCGAACAGCACGCGGAAGTCGCCGAAGTAGTCGATCTGTGCTCGAAAATCTCCCACGGGCCCGCACCCGAGGAGCGCGCCGGCGAACAGGTCGGGCCGCTGCTCGGCAGCGAGCGCTGCCACCAGTCCGCCTTCGGAGACGCCCACGAGGAATGCCCGGGCAGGATCCGGCTGGAAGCGCGCACGCACCGTCTCGACCACGCTCGCCACGTCTTCGGCGCCTTGGTCGGCGACGAGGCCGTTCGCCCGGTAGCTCGTCGTGGCATACGCGTAGCCCAGACCCGTGACGATGTCCTGTACCCCCTGCCCCTCGACCTGGTCGTCCGGGATCGCGAGCGGTTCGTCGGCCTTCACGTAGCCGTGGGCATAGACCACCAGATCCCCGTTCCACGCCGACGGGAAGCAGATGCGATACAGGGCGTCCGTTCCCGCGAGGGTGCCGTCCCGACAGCCGGCGGTCGCGGGCTCCTCCTGCCCAGCCGGCGGAGCGGTGGCGTCGCTGCCGCCGCAGGCCGCGATCCAGAGGAGCGACAGCCCCCACCCGCATCGAAGCGCGGTGTGCGTCAGGTATCGTCTCCGGTCCAGCGGCGCGCGATCTCGATCTCGAGGTCGAGCTGATCCAGCACGCGCTGAACGATGAAATCGACGAGCTCGTTCACGGTGGCCGGCCGGTGATAGAAGCCCGGGGCCGCGGGCACGACGACGGCGCCCGCTTCGGTCACCGCGACTAGGTTGCGAAGATGTACGAGCGACAGCGGGGTCTCGCGCGGCACCAGCACCAGGCGCCGGCGCTCCTTGAGGGTCACATCCGCGGCGCGCTCGACCAGCGAGCGGCTCGTCCCGAGGGCGATGGCGGACACGGTACCCATCGAGCAGGGACAGATGACCATCCCGTGCGTCCGCTGCGACCCGGAGGCCGGGAGCGCCCCTCGGTCGCCGTCGGGGAAAGACGTCACGGTCCGCCAATCGCCCCCGGTGGCGGCGCGCAGCTCGTCGAGGGATCGGATGCCACGCTCCGCCTCGAGCAGCCGCATGCCGTGCGTCGAGACAATGAGCCACACCGGGACCGCGCGGCTCGCGAGCACCTCGAGCAGGCGGACCCCGTAGGCCGCGCCCGATGCGCCGGTGATCGCAAGGACGACCGGATGCCGGATCACGCCGACGCCGCCAGCCGGTCCACCAGCGCGAAGGCGAACACCGTCACCGACATCACGCCATTCATGGTGAAGAACGCGGCGTCGAGGCGGCTCAGGTCACCCGGGCGCACGAGGCGATGCTCGTAGATGAGGATGCCGGCGGCAACGAGCAGCCCGACGTCGTACCAGAGGCCGAACCCCGCACCCCACCCGAACAGTGCGAGGGCCGGGATGGTAAGACCGTGGAGCAGCTTGGCGAGCAGGATGGCGCGCGACTCGCCCAGGCGCACGACCGCGCTGCGGAGACCGTGATCGCGGTCGAACCCCGCGTCGGGCAGCGCGTAGAAGATGTCGAACCCTGCGACCCAGGTGGCCACCGCCAGGGTCACGGCCAGGAGCAGCCACGCAGGATGACTCCAGCGGCCGGTCACGGCGAGATAGCCACCGACGGGGGCGATGGCGAGACTCATCCCGAGCCAGAGGTGCGGCCACCAGGTGAACCGCTTGGTCAGGCTGTAGGTCAGTACCCACGCCAGCGCCACGGGCCCGAGCAGAAGGCACAGGGGGTTGAGCAACGCCGCGGCGAGCAGAAACAGCGCCGCCGCCGCCGTGATCGACGCCCAGGCCTGCGCGAGGGACAAGGCGCCCCTCGGAAGCTCGCGGGCCCGCGTGCGCGGGTTTTCGGCGTCGTAGCGGCGGTCCGCGACCCGGTTGAAGCCCATGGCCGCCCAGCGCGCCGCGGAAAACGCGAGCACGACGAGCAAGACGGTCCGCGCGGTGACGCGGTCAACCCGTTCGGCGGCGAGTACGCCGAGCAGCGCGAACGGCAACGCGAACAGCGTGTGCGGCAGCTTGACGAAGTTGACGTAGCGGACGAGCAGCGACTCGCCCGCGAAGGTCTGCCCTTCGCGTGCCGGCGACGTCACAGCCGAATCCCGAGCTGCGGCCAGAGCTCGTCCACCCGCCGTTTGGTCTCGTCGTCCATGCGGATGAGATCCGGCCACTCGCGGGTGAACCCCTCTTCCTTCCACTTCTTCGTCGCATCGATCCCCATCGTGCTCCCGAAGGTGAACGCCCGGCTCGCGTGGTCGAGCACGTCGACCGGGCCCATCGTGAAGCGCACGTCGCGCTCGGGATCGATGTTGTTGAGCGCGATCCACCAGGCCTCGTCGGGGTTCCGGACGTTGACGTGCTTGTCCACGATCACCAGCACCTTGGCGAGCGACATGAGCCCCTGACCCCACAGCGCGTTCATCACCTTGTACGCCTGCCCCGGATACTGCTTGTCGATCGCCACGAACACCAGGTTGTGGAAGATCCCGGCGGCCGGCATGTGGTAGTCCACGATCTCGGGCACCGTAAGCTTGAGCAGCGGCAGGAAGATGCGCTCGGTCGCGTGCCCGAGATAGTAGTCCTCCATCGGAGGGCGGCCGACCAAGGTCGCGGGATAGATCGGGTCGCGCCGCGCGGTGACCGCGGTGACGTGCACGAGCGGATAATAGTCGGCGAGCGAGTAGTAGCCCGTGTGGTCGCCGAACGGTCCTTCGACCACGAGCGGCTCGGCCGGGTCGATGTAGCCCTCGAGCACGAGCTCCGCTTCGGCGGGCACATCGAGCTCACAGGTGACGGCGCGCACGAGCTCGACCGGCTCGCGGCGCAGGAACCCGGCGAACAGGAACTCGTCGATCGTGGGCGGAAGTGGCGCGGAGGCGGCGTACATGCTCGCGGGATCGCCGCCGAGCGCGATCACGACCGGCATCCGCTCGCCCTGCTCGGCCATCTCGCGCCAGTGGGCGGCCCCGACCTTGTGGCGCTGCCAGTGCATGGCCAGCGTGTTCCGGCTCAGCACCTGGATCCGGTACAGGCCCACGTTGCGGATGCCGCGCGAGGCATCGGTCGTGATCACCATCGGCAGCGTGAGATACCGGCCAGCGTCGCCCGGCCACGTGGTGAGACACGGCAGATCGTCGAGGTTGACCGCGTCGTTTCGGAGGATGACCTCCTGGCAGGATGCGCGGCCACCCCTCACGCGGGGCGGAAATTTCCCCATTTCGGCCAGCTTGGGGAGCATCGCGAGCTTGCCGAGGAGTCCTTCGGGCACCTTCAGATTCAGCATGTCGGAGATGCGGGCGCCGATCGCGTCGAGGTCATCGACGCCCAGCGCGAGGCCCATCCGGCGCATGGAGCCGAAGAGATTGATCGCGACTGGCTGGGCGCTTCGCCGGCCGTCGTCGAGCAGCACGTGCTCGAACAGCAGGGCCGGCCCCCCGCCGCTGCTCTTCATGCACCGATCGGCGATCTCCGCGATCTCGAGCCGGGCGCGGACCGGAGTCGAGACGCGCACCAGCTCGCCGAGGCGATCGATCTCCCGGATGAAATCGCGAAGGTTGTCGAGGGGCATGCCGGTGTCGGTTGAGGGTATCGGCCTGACGGGGAAGACGCGCTTCATTCCGAGCGCAACGAGGTCACGGTTCGCGTCCGTCCCGCGTCCCCACGTGCATCGCGCAGACACCGCCCATGAACAGCTCGTAGGCGACGTCGCGAAAACCCTGCGCGGCCAGCCGGCGCGCGAGCTCGGCGGGCGCGGGAAAGGCCACCGTCGACGCTGGTAGCCAGGTATAGGCGGTCGTATGTTTCGAAATCAGTCGGCCGATCCACGGGAGCACCCGCCGGAAGTACAGCAGGTACAATCGGCGCAGCAGCGGCTGGGGCGGCAGCGCCATCTCGAGGATCACGAGGCGGCCGCCGGGCTTGAGGACTCGGGCCGCTTCGGCGAGTCCGCCGTCCAGATCCACCAGGTTCCGCACTCCCCACCCGACCATCGCGCCGTCGAAGGACGCGTCAGGAAACGGCAGCCCGAGCGCGTCGGCGGCAACTGGCGTGAGACGCGGAGCCTTCGTCCGGCCCAACCGGAGCATCGCGGGCACGAAGTCGGCACCAACGATCCGACCCCGGAATCCCGCCGCGGCGGCCAGCGTGGCACCGAAGTCGAGCGTCCCGGCGCACAGGTCAAGGTAGATTCCATCCGGCTTCCGCTCCCACCCCAAGTGTCCGACTGCGTGCCGCCGCCAGCCCTGATCGAAGCGCAGGCTGATGATGCGGTTGAGCCGGTCGTAGGTGGGGGCGATCGCGGTGAAGACGTCCCGGACATAGGCCCGCTTCTCGGGCCCGCCCGAGACGGGTAACTCACGATCCGAGGCTAACATAGGCGCTCAATGTAGTCCGGCGGCGAGACCCTCCGCAAGGCGCTCGGCGGGTGGCTGACACGCCCGAGTGGGTCCGGCTCAGCGACCAGGAGGTCGTGCTGGCCGCCCGGGCCGGCCGCGAAGCAGCCTACCGCGAGCTGATCCGCCGCTACGAGCGACCGATCTTCGCTCTGCTCTTCCGGATGGTCCGCGATCGGGAGCTGGCCGAGGATCTGGCGCAGGAGACTTTCATCAAGGCGCTCAACGCCATCGAGTCCTACCGCCCAGAGTTCAAGTTTTCCTCGTGGATCTTCAAGATCGCGAACAACGCGGCCATCGATCACCTGCGCCGGCGGGAGCTCGACACGCTGTCGCTGGACGGCTCTCCCCACGCCGAAACGCCCGAGGCCATGCAGGCGACCGCCCTCCAGATCGGCGCGCGACAGGAATCTCCGCTGGACGCCGTGGAGGCGAAGGAGCTGGGCGGCGCCATCGAGGCCGCCATCGGGCGGCTCCGGCCCGAATATCGCTCGTGCATTCTCCTGCGCCACGTGGAAGGGCGCGCCTACGAAGAGATCGCCGAAATCCTCGACCTCCCGCTCGGTACCGTGAAGACGTACATCCACCGGGCGCGGAACGAGCTCCGCCAGACACTGGCTCACCTGAGGGAAGCGTGAAACCCCACCCGTTCCCGCACCGTAGGAGGGTCCACTTATGACCCCTGTTCCCGGCCCCCATCTCACGCCCGACGATCTGGATGCGTGGCTCGCCGGCGCCCTCGCGCCGGCCGCCCAGGCTCACCTGACAGGCTGCCCAGCGTGTCAGGAGCGGGCGGAGACCGAGCGGGAAGTCGTAGCGCTGCTGGAGGCGCTGCCGCTCATGTCCCCGGCCGCGGACTTCTCCGACCGGGTGATGGCGCGGCTCGCCGTGGCTCAGCCCCTCCACGTGAGCACGCTCACCCTGCTCCGCCGCCGGGCGCTTGCCAGCCGGCGCTCGATAGCCGTCGCGGCGGGCCTGCTCGTGCTGGTCGCCGCGTCGATGGCGGCCAGCGTGGTCTGGACGCTGGGGCACCAGGCGACGCTCGCGGCCCTCGGCGAGTGGATCGGCGCGCAGGCCGGGCAGGCCGCCTGGCTCGGGGTGCGAGGGGTCGCGTCCAACTTCATCGAGCAACCCTGGTTCGCCGAGGTGAGGGATCTGGCGGCGAGCCCGGCGCGTCTCGGGATCGCTGCCGCCCTCGCCCTCGTCGTCTACCTGAGCGGAGTGCTGGCGCTCCTGCGCCTCCTCGCTCTGCCGACGCAGCGGGTGGCGCATGCGGCCGTCTAGAGCGGCCCTCGGGCTGCTGGCCGTCGCGGCGCTCTTCGTGCCGCGCCTCGCCGCGGCGGCGCCGGGCTTCGACCCGACCGGGGCCCGCACGGTCACGCTGGTGCACGGCTTCTGGTCGCTGGTGTCGGACGTCACCGGCCCGGGCCAGGACGGACAGACGCCACACCCTGCATCCCAGGCCATTCCCCCCGCCCCCGACGGCCGCTCACCGGTCCGGCTCGACGATCTCAGCAAACCGACCACGGTCGAAGCCGCCCTCCGGACCGCGCTGCGCTCCGAGGACGGCAAGCTCCGGGTGACGGTGCCCAACGGTACGGCGCGACTCGGCGACTACAGTATCGCTGCGAACGAGAGCATGCCCGGCCATCTGCTGGTGGTCCAAGGCACGGCCGACGTCTATGGCAAGCTGCTCGGTAACCTGGTGACGGTGGACGGGGATGTCATCCTCCATCCCGGCGGCGTGATCGCAGGCGACGTGCTCACGCTCGGCGGCGAAGTCCGCGACGAGGGCGGCGAGATCGGCGGCGAAGTTCGCACCTTCCGCACCGCCACCGTGCTGGCTACCCCAGTGATATCCGAGCCGCCGGCCCCGGGGGCACTCGAGACGGTGTTCCGCCGGATCGCCGGCGTGGTGGGCGTCTTCCTCACGCTGGGAGCCCTCGGCTTCGGCCTGGTGATGTTCGGGCGGCCGAATCTCGAAGTCGTCTCCGACACCGTGTCGCATTCGTTCGGCCGGGCGTTCGCGACCGGGCTGCTGGGCCAGCTGCTCCTGCTGCCGACGTTCGGCATGCTGGTGGTCGGGCTCATCCTGAGCGTGGTCGGAATCGTGCTGCTTCCGTTCGCGGTGGTGGTCTACGTGCTCCTCGTGATCATCGCGGTCCTCGGCGGGTACCTCGCCGTCGCGCACGCGATGGGGGAGACCTATACTCGCCGCCGGCTCGCGCTGGGCACCATGATCGGGTCGCCCAACAGCTACCGCTACGTGGTCGTGGGGCTCGGGGCCCTCGCCGCGTTCTGGCTCGCGTGGTCAGTGTTCGGCTGGGTCCCGATCGCGGGCAACCTGATCCGCGGCGCCGCCTTCCTCGTCACCTGGCTGCTCGCCACGGCGGGGTTCGGGGCCGCGCTGCTCAGCCGCGCCGGGCTGCGCGAGAACTTCGCCGGACGGCTCATCCCACCCGAGGCCCTGACCGATGAGTATCTCTGGGCCACTCCACAGTTCGGCGTGACCGCCGCGAAGCGGCCCGGCTCGCGGACGCCGACCCGGGGCCTCTGATGCGTGGCCTGCTGCTGATGGGTCTCGCGACGGCCGTCGTGGCGCCGGCGGCGGTCGCGCAATCGATGCGCTCCTTCAGCACCTACCGCCAGTGGCACGGCGAGACCAGCATGGATGCGAAGCTCGAGTTCGCCGCGGGCGCGCTCCGGCTAGCCGCCGGCCGCCCCAACGAGCTGTACCGGATGGATGTGCTGTACGACGGCGACCGCTACACCACCGTGAGCGATTACGATGCCGCGCGCGGCGCCGTGGATTTCGGGCTCCGGGCCGAGGGCAACGGCGGACTTCGCGTGGTATCGCGACGCCAGCTGCGGCAGACGGCGGCGGTGACGTTCTCGCCGCGGAACGATCTCGCCCTCGCGGTGACGCTCGGTGCCGTGGACGGCGACCTGGAGCTCGGCGGCCTTCGCCTCACCAGCCTCGACCTCGAGGCAGGCGCCAGCCGCGCCACCGTGCGCTTCTCGCAACCGAACGCGACGCGCTGCCGGGCGGCGACGCTCAGCTCGGGCGCGGCGGAGCTCACGGTGCTCGGGCTGGGCAACAGCCGGTGCGATCGGATCGCCTTCGAGGGCGGGGTCGGGCGTGTGACCCTGGACTTCGGCGGCGCCTGGAGCTCGAGCTCGGCGGTGTCGGTGAAGATGGCGCTCGGTCAGGTCGCGCTGCGGCTGCCCCGACAGGTCGGTGTCCGCCTCACGCTGGACAAGTTCCTGTCGACGTTCGAGCCGGAAGGCTTGATCCGCCATGGGACGAGCTATCTCTCGCCGGGGTACGACCAGGCCCCGCGACACCTCGACATCGACCTCACCACCGCAGTCGGTGGCGTCACGGTGGAGTGGGTGGACGGGGCGGTGAGTGGTCAGCAGTGAGCGGGACCGGCACACCGGACTGATCTGGTGTGGCCTCCCGCTTACCGCTCACCGCTGACCGCTTACCTTTAACGTCATGTCCCCACTCGAGACGCTGGGATTCGCGCTCGGCACCTCGTTCGCGTCGGGGCTCAACCTGTACGCGACGGTGGCGGCGGTCGGGCTGTTCGAGCGGTTCGGCATCGTCCAGTTGCCCGACCAGCTCCACGTGCTGGCGCACCCGCTCGTGCTCGGCCTGGCGATCGCGCTGTTCGTCATCGAATTCGTGGCGGACAAGATCCCCTACGTGGATAGCGTCTGGGACGCAGTCCACACCTTCATTCGGCCGCCCGCGGCGGCGTTCCTCTCCTACAGCGCATTCGCCGGCGGCGTGCCCGAGGAGTGGAAGATCGGCGCGGCACTCCTCGCGGGCAGCGTCGCCCTGACCTCGCACGGCGCCAAGGCCACCACCCGCACCGCCGCCAACGTGAGCCCGGAGCCGGTGAGCAACTGGACGCTCAGCTTCGCCGAGGACTCGATCGCGATCTTCCTGTCTTGGCTCGCGTCGACCCACCCGTTGATCACCGCGGTCGTCGTGGTCGTGCTGGTGGTGCTCGCCGTGATGCTCATCTGGCATCTGTTCCGGTTCTTCCGGCAGGTGGTGGGGCGGCTTGCGGGTCGCCCCGCCGGCCCCGAAGCGGCGACGCAGTAGCGCTCTACCCCAACCTCGCTCTGATCCTCCCGCCCACGCCGAGGCCGAGTCGTCTCGCCGCGGAGCCGTCGCGCACGGCGATCTCGATGGCACCATCCGACCCGACGTAGGCGAGGAGGCCGCCGGTCGGGACGTCGCCGAACGTGCGGCGCAGCGGTCCGACCTCGAGGCCTTCGACCTCGAGCACCGCGTATGGCGGCACGACCTCGGTCGTCAAGTTGGTCACCAGCGTGCCGAACCGATCCACATAGAGGATTTCGCCGATCACCGACTTCCCTTCGTAGCGGGGCTCGGTGTAGCTGAGGCGAATGGGGATGGTCGCGAGGGGCTCGCCGAGGCCGTCGAGCGCGTCGCCGCGCGCGAGCGCCGCCGCGGCGGGAGCGAAGACATCACGGCCGTGGAACGTGGGCGCAGCGCCGGCCGGCACTCGGAGCGTGACCGCCTGGACCTCGGCGTCGTGCAGCACCTGCGTGAAGAGCCCGTTGTCGGGTCCGACGAACCAGTGGCCCTGCGACCGGAGTGCGAGCGCCGCGCGCTCGGTCCCCACGCCGGGGTCCACGACCGCGAGATGGACCGTGTCGGCCGGAAAGCGGCGCCAGGTACGGCCGAGCAGGTACGCGCCGGAGCGGATATCGCCGGGGGGGACGGCGTGTGTCACGTCCACCAGCACGCTTCCGGGGAATCCGGCGAGCAGCACGCCTTTCATTTCCGCGACGTAGGAGTCCGCGGTGCCGAAATCGGTGAGCAGGGTGACGATCGGCATGCCCTAAGCTAACGCCTCAGGCGCGGGCCCTCTCCCAGGATCCCCAGTGCCAGAGGATCGTCATGGCCGCCGCGCGCGCCATGGCCGTGAGCGACAGCATCCACCAGATCCCCGCCAGCCCGAAGGCCCCCGCGACGATCTCCGCGAGCGGCACACGCAGGGCGCTGAGAGCGACCACCGCCACCATCGTATAGAAGGTGTAACCCGCGCCCGTGAGGCCGCCCTCGAGGACGTTCTCGAAGGCCATGACCACCTGAGCGATGCCCACGGCTCGCAAATAGAGGGAGGCGTCCCGGATGACGGCCGGATCGGGTGTGAACACCGACGCCAGCGCGTCCGGTACCAGCAGGAACACGATGCCGAGCAGGCCGGCCGGAATGGCGGCGATGCGGGCCGTGAGCCAGCCGGCCTGTCTGGCGCGCGCGGCTTGGCCCGCGCCGAGATTCTGGCCCACCAGCGTCTCCGCCGCGAGTCCGAACCCGATGCAGATCATGTACGTCACGCCCTCGATCTTGTGGCCTACGCCGAGGGCGGCGATTGCCGGCGTTCCGAAGCGGCCGACGATGCGGACCAGCAGCATGTAGATGGCGCTGAACAGGACACCGGTCAGCATCGTGGGCAGGCCGATGCGCGCGATGGTCGCGGCGACGCGCGGGTCCAGGTCGAGCCGGATTCGCCGCCGGCGCACGAGCAGGCCGAGGCCCACGATGAAGCCCAGGCCGCGGGTGAGCACCGTGGCGAGCGCCGCGCCGTAAACCCCGAGCGCGGGAAACGGTCCCCAGCCCAGGATCATGAGGGGATCGAGCACCAGATTGAGCAACACCGACGCGCCGAGCAGGACGAACGGGGTACGCGTGTCGCCGGCGCTTCGGAAGGCCGCGGTGACGACGAAGTAGCCGTAGACCAGAACCGCTCCCACGAGCTGGATCACGAGGAACTCGCGCGCCAGTTCCGCGACCCGTCCTGTCGCATCCATCAGGCGGAGCATGGCAGGGAGGCTCGCCAGGCCGCCGGCCGCGACCACCAGGCCCAGGAGCACCGCCATGATCAGCGCGGTGCCCGTCGCCCGGGCGGCACGCGCCCGATCGCCCACGCCGTGCCGGCGCGAGGCCACCGCCCTGAGGCCGACTCCGACCATCTCGCCGATGGAGACCATCACCCACACCGAGTAGCTCGCGAGCGACACCGCGGCGAGCGCGTCCGGACCGAGCGTGCGCCCGACCCAGAACATGTCGGTCACGTTGAACAGCACCTGGAACAGCGTGGTCCCGACCGCCGGGAGGGCGAGGCGGAGAATCGCGGGTCGCAGCGGGCCGTCGATGATGCCGCTGTAGCTGAGCGGCGCGGCCAGCTGTGGACCGACGTCCGGTTGTTCGGCGTAGAGCGCGGCCGGCGGGACGTGGGCGTCGGACGGGGACGTCGTCCGTGCCCCGTCGACGCGATCTGCTCGCGCTGGCAGGCGGCTAGTTCCGAAGGATGGGGAGTGGCGTGCTCCGACCCGCGGTCTTGGATCGGAGCTCGGCTGCGACGGCGCGGAGACTCGCCGCCGCCGGACTCTCGGGGCTTGCCAGCAGCACGGGCTGACCGGCATCGGCCTGCTCGGCCAGGTGCGGCTGGAGCGGAACGCTGCCCAGCAGGGGCACCCCGATTTCCTCGGCCAGGCGCTGGCCGCCGCCCGAGCTGAACAGGTCGAACCGCCGGCCGGTCGCGGGATCGATGAATGCGCTCATGTTCTCGACCACCCCGATGACCGGCACGCCCACGCGCTCGAACATCCGCGCGCCGCGGAGCGCGTCGCCCACGGCCACTTCCTGCGGCGTCGTCACGATCACGGCGCCGGCCACCTGGGTCGCCTGCACCAGCGAGAGCTGCGCGTCGCCCGTGCCGGGCGGCAGGTCCACGATGAAATAGTCCAGCTCGCCCCAGTCGACGTCGCGCAGGAACTGCGTGACGATCTTCATGATGATCGGCCCGCGCCAGATGGCAGGCGCGTCGCGGGCCACCAGGAAGCCCAGCGACATGAGCTTGACGCCGTGGGCGGTGAGCGGCTGAATCCGTCCGCCGATGACGGGCGGCTTCTCGAACACGCCGAACATACGCGGTACGTTGGGCCCGTAGATGTCGGCGTCCATCAGGCCGACGCGTGCGCCCTCCTGCGCGAGCGCGACCGCCACGTTCACCGCAACCGTCGACTTGCCGACGCCGCCCTTGCCGGACGACACCGCCAGGATGCGTCCGAGGTCGGGCTGGCCCGCGGGCACGCCGGCGCCCGTTGGCGGTCCGGACGCGGGAGACGGCGGTGGGTGGGTGGCGGCGGCGGGACCAGAGGGGTTGGTGACCGAGATCTTGATTGCATCGCGCTGGACGCCGTCCACGGCCTGCACGGCCGCGCGCGCCTGCCGCACCAGGGTAGCGGGGTCCTCGGACGCGAGCAGAAACGTGAAGCTCACCCCGCCCTGCTCGGTGACGCTGAGATCGCGAATCATACCGGCGGAGAGAAGATCGTTGTCGAGGCGGGGATTGCGGATGCGGGCGAGGGCCGCGACCACCCTCGCCTCGAGCGGCTCGGCCACTACACGGCCTCCACGTGCTTCACTTCCGGCACCGCCTCCCGAAGCCGAAGCTCGATGCCCTGCTTGAGCGTCACCGTCGACGCCGAGCACCCGTGACAGGTGCCGCCCAGGCGCACGAGCAGCGTCCCCTCATGCTCGTCGAAGTCCACGATCTCCACGTGGCCGCGATGCGAGGCGATGTAGGGCCGCAGGGTGTCGAGGGTCTGCTCGATGCGGTCGATGGTGTCCATGATCTCCCGGCGCAATTCCTACCGTCTCGTTCGGCAATATAGGCGCACCCCCAGGACGGTCAACGTCCTCGGAAGCGTGCCTTCCCGTCCTCTGCAAGATAGGCCCGCGCGGCCGCAAGTACGGTGGCCTGGACCTCGGCGAGTGAGCCGGGAAGGGCGAGCCCGGCCGCCTTGGTGTGCCCGCCTCCGCCGAATCGCTTGGAGAACGCGGCGACGTCCACGTCGCCGACCGACCGAAGGGAAACCTTCACGCGGCCCTGGCTCACCTCGCGAAAGAGGAGCGCCATGCGCACGCCCTCGATGGATCGGGGAAACTCGACGACGCCCTCCAGGTCGTCGGAGGAGACGCCCAGCCGCTCGATCGCGCCGGGCGGCACGGTCACCCACGCGAGTCCGTACTCGGGCTCGACCACCAGGGTCTGGAGGGCCTCGGCGAACAGCCGCGGGCGGCCTTCCGGCGCACGGGCGTACACCTCGAGATAGATCTGCTCGGGGTCGACCCCCGCCTCGAGCAGCTCGGCGGCGATGCGCAGCGTCCGAGGACGCGTGTTGCTGAAGCGGAAGCCGCCGGTGTCGGTCTGTTTGGCGATTTAGTGGCCGCGCGCGGCTTCCTCCTTCATCTTCCAGCCATTGGCCACGGCCAGCTCGAAGACGAGCTCGCCGGTGGCCGCGGCGCCCGGGTCGAGATACC
>JBQCGH010000065.1:0-31207 GCA_051955835.1 Gemmatimonadales bacterium | reverse complement strand
CGTGATCACCGCGGGCTCGTGGACACGGCCGGATCGAGAGGTCGGGGCAGGGGCACGGGGCGCTCGGACGTGATCGAAGGTGCGATGTCAGCATGAACGCAACTGAGGAAAGCTGTGAGCGTCCATGCGCCGCCGCAAATGCGCTCGCGTCAGGGCGTGATCGGCGACTGGAAGGTCCGGCGGACGTCAGCGATGGACCGGGCGCGCCGGGCGGACACGGCCGGCCACCTGGCGGGGCCGGGCGCGGGGTTGGAGCTTCCCGTACGCACGAGCGTGGACCGCGTCACACATCCCGTTTGTGACAGCCGTGGAGGTCGGCTCTTTCGCGGGCCGACCGGCGGTAGCACTCTTGTGGCGACCCTCTTGGGGACACTCCGGCCCACGGGCGATGGAGCGGTGAATGGGGACAGGCCTTTTCCTGGGGCTGCTGGTGTTGGTCGGGCGCGACTCGGTGTACGGCGTGGTGCGTGACGCCGTGTCCGGGCGGGCCCTGGCCGACGTGGCCGTGGTGGCGTCGTCCGGAGCCCACGTCGTCACCGATGGGCGTGGCGCCTACGCGCTGCCCGCTGCGGACAGCGGCTCTCGCACGCTGTGCTTCACACGGGCGGGATTCGAGCCGTTCGACGTGGACGTCGCGGTGGCGGCGGAACGGTCGCTTCGCCTCGATGTCGGGCTGCATCCGCTCCCCGTGACGCTCCCTCCGCTTCACGTCTCGACGCCGATGGTCGCGGCCACGCCCGAAAGCCGATCCGCCGCCGAGATCGGGCTCCGCCGCTACACCTCGGAGACGCTCCGGAGCGATCCCC
This sequence comes from Gemmatimonadales bacterium, assembly GCA_051955835.1. Lineage (GTDB taxonomy): Bacteria > Gemmatimonadota > Gemmatimonadetes > Gemmatimonadales > GWC2-71-9 > CAVVWJ01. Next base: position 30,401 of record JBQCGH010000065.1, on the reverse strand, counting down.
TCGCGTCACCGACCGACCCGGTGCTCGCCGCCGCGAGCGAGACGGTGGACGCGTGGACGGGCACGGGGGGAGTGCCACGGATGCACGGGGGATCCGCCGACCAGAACCTGGTGCTGCTCGACGGGTTGCCCGTGTATGGGCTTACCCATCTCGGCGGGCGTGCGTCGGTATTCGACCCCGATCTGGTGGGACAGGTGGATCTTCACGGCGACGTGCCACCGGCCGAGTACGGCGGACGCCTCTCGAGCGTCATCGCCGTCGACCTGCGTCCCGTCGATCCCGGTGGTCTGCAGGTCGCCGGCTCCGCCTCCAGCCTCGCCCTGCGCCAATCGCTTAGCACGCCGCTCGGGGCGAATGGATCCCTGCAGGCGGCGATCGGACGCAGCTACCGCGGCGTCTTCCCGGGGGACGAGACGCAGGCAGAGCAGAATGGCTTCGGGGATGCGCTGGTCCACGCGTCTCTGGGTGGCCCGCGCGATCTGCTGTCCGCCTATTTCGTGAACGGCGCGGACAATCTGGCCTTCGGGGCCGCGTCGGGTATCTCACCGGTGCCGACGCAGCTGGCGAACGGATTCGACTGGTCGCACCAAACGACCGGACTCGTGTGGCGTCGCGACATCGATGCACGCCACGCGCTCACGGTGCGGGCCTGGCAGGCCCGTGCCGACGCGAGGATCGCGTGGTCACTCGACAGTGTCCAGGAACGGGTGACCAGCACGCTCCGGGAACCCGGGGTGAGCGTGCAGATCGCGTCCGGCGGGTCCGGCGGGTCCGGCGGCTCCGTCGTTGCCGGCGTGTCGCTTTCCCGACCCTCGACCAGCTACACGCTCGCGACGACGTCGGCCGAGCGGGCGGGGTCCGCGGTCCTGGCGCTGCGGTCGGCGCCGTGGCTGGCCGCGGCGTACGGGGAGGGTGACTGGCGCATCGGCCCGGCGGCGATCACGGCGGGGCTCCGCGCGCAGACAGCGCAGATGGGTGCGGTGTTCGTCGATCCGAGGCTGTCGGCATCATTCGAGCTTGGTCGCGGCCTCTCGGCGGGCGTCGGGTACAGCCAGAGCCGGCAATTCGTGCAGTCGCTTCGCAACGAGGAATCGCCGATCGGCCAGGCCTTCGATGGCGAGCTGCCGCTCGCGGTCGGGTCCGGCGGCCTTTCACCTGCGTCGGGCCAACAGCTCTCGGCGGAGATCGCGCTCCGGACCGGTATGGGGTCGCGCGCCCGGCTGTACGGCTATACTCGCTCGCTCGATGGTGTCCTGGCCGTGCCGGCGGTGACCGGCGGCCCATTTGCGAGAAGCGTGGTGCCGGCCGGCCGAGGGAAGGCGCGCGGCCTCGAGGCCGAGTTCGCGAGAAGCGGCGCGCGGTTTGACCTCCACGCGGTGCTGGGGATTGAAACTTCGCGCCGCCAGCTCGGGGACGCGTTCTACGCGCCGGGCGCGCTCCGATCCCGCTGGCTGCTCGCCGGTGCCGGCTACCACCTGGACGATCAGACCGCCGTCCGTCTCGCCGGAACGATCGCCACGGGCGCACCCACCACCCCGGTCACGAACACGCGAGCCTGGGATCCTGCCGGCGTGCTCGACGTGGGTGAGGAGATCATGGGAAGCCCGGAGACGGCGGGTCCTCTCAACCACGCGCGGCTTCCGACCTATTGGCGTCTGGACGCCGGCGTGATCCACGATTGGCGTCTCCGAGCGCTCGGGCAGACCGGGGCGCTCACCACCTCGGCGGTGCTCACGAATCTCCTCGGCGTTCGAAACCCGCTGGCGTATACCCTCGATCCGACCGGCGTTCGCCGTGCGCTCGACTTCCCCTCCAGAGCCCTCGATCTCCAACTGAGCTGGCGCTTCTAGTCGGCGGCGTGTCACATGCCCGTCGCTCCAGGCGTTCCTCCGACGATTCCGCCCCCCGAGTGGAGGAGTAGGGCCGTGTCCATGCCGCCATTGACCTACCTGCCGGATCTGCCGCCGAGTGAGCCGCAGCCTCCCAGGGAGGAGTCCTTCGATGGCGCGTTCCGCAGATTGTTCGGCCAGCGCTTCTCCCCGCTGTATCGCTATCTCCAGCGCCTGACCGGCGATCCTACACTGGCGGACGACCTGGCGCAGGAGGCGTTCGTGCGCCTGTACGAACGGGGCGCGATGCCGGAGGACGCCGCGGCGTGGCTCGTCACGGTCGCCCACAACCTCCTGCGGGACGAGCATCGCCGAACGGAGAGACGTCGTCGGCTGCTTGCATTCCGGCGCGATCCTCCGGCGTCGCCGCCGCCGCCCGACGCAGACCTGCTGCGGAACGAACGCACAGCGCAGGTGCGCCGGGTGCTGGCAACACTTCCTCCTCGGCAGGCGCAGCTGCTGCTGCTCCGGCACGAAGGGCACTCCTACAACGAGATCGCGGCCATCGTCGGTGTCGCGCCGGGCAGCGTGGGGACGCTGTTGGTGCGGGCGATGGCGGCCTTCGTGGCTGCCTTCCGGAGGACCGATGACTCATCCGACTGATGGTGCCCTGATGGCGCTGGTCGATCGTGCCGTGGGTGGCGAGGACGGCACGCAGCTCGACGCGCACGTCGCGCTGTGCGAGCGGTGCCGGGAGTTGATGAGCTCGCTGGAGCATGATCAGCGGCTGGTGGGCACGTTGCTCGAGGAGTTGGACGGCCCCGTGCCGGACCGCTCCGTCGCCTCCATCCTCGTGCGGGCGCAGCGCCGCCGCCGGTGGCGTTGGCAGGTCGTTGCCGCGGCGGCGAGCCTGCTCGTCGTCGCCATCGGCAGCGCGACCATGCGCCCGGATCTGTGGCGCAACATCGCCAACCTGGTCCGACCCCCGGCGCACCCAGCGGGCCTCCCGGCTGGTCGCCCTGGTCGTCCGCCGGTCGAGGCGCCCACCGTCATCGCGCTCGACCCGACCCGCCATCTCGCGATCGATTTCGCCGCGTCTCAGGCGGCGGGCGAGATCCTGATCACGCCGGGCTCCGACACGCGAGTCACGGTGTCGGCCTCGGGCACCGTTCCGTATACCGTGAGCGAGGGAGCAATCGCGGTCGACAATGTTGGATCGCGGGCGACCTACCATATCGCGCTTCCGGCCGGCGTCGAGCAGGCGACCATCCGCGTCGGAGGCCGGACGGTATTCGACAAGCGGCGCGCGACGATCCTTACGAAGGCGACTCGAGATGCCGCGGGTCGGTACCGCATCGCGCTCGATCGGGTCGAGCCCCGGTGACGCGTCGCGACCTCACGAGGCGCGACGGGTAGCGCCGCTCCCTTCAGGTCGAGTGTCCCGTGCCCACGCTGCTCAAGAATCTCGAGCTCCGCTGGCGCCGCGCGTTGCTGGCTGCCGGCCATCGCGGTTTCAGCGGCCGCTCGACCGACCGCGCCGAGGACCTCCTTCAGCTCCCTCCCAACGCGCGGATTCTGGTCATCCGGCTCGAGCGGATCGGTGACGTATTGGTCGGCCTTCCGGTCATCCGGTCCCTGCGTGGCCGGTATCCCGATGCACGCATCGAGCTGCTCGTGAGCCGGTCCAACGCTGCCGTGTCGGCCGCGGTGGCTCCCTTCGTCGATCATGTCTGGGTCTACGACAAGACCTTCCGCTCGGCGGTGCGGCTGCTGCGAGCGCTTCGGCGCGTCCGGTACGACGCGATCGTGGATCTGATTGACCATCCCTCGACAACGGCCCAGCTGGTCATCCGCTGGTGCCGCCCGCGCGCCGCCGTGGGCCTGCTGCACGCCGAATCGGGACTCTACACGCATGCCGCGCCGACGCGCGATCCCGCGACCGTCCATCCGGTCGAGCGGTTTGCGCAAGTGCTGCTGCCCTTCGGCATCGACCCGGCCGCGGAATCGCTGGACCTGGAATATCCGCTCACCGCCGCGGAGATCGCCGAGGCGCGCCGGGTGGTAGGAACCGCCGGCCCTCGTCACCTGGGCGTCAACGTGTCGTGCCGCCAATCCGAGCGCGCCTGGGGCGCCGTCAACTACGCGGGCCTGATTCGGACCATCATGGAGCGTCACCCCGAGTTCGAGGTGTTCGTGTGCGGCGCGGCGCAGCAGGCGCCGATCGTGGAGTGGATCGTGGCGGCCACCGGCGCCCATGCGATCCCGCCCCGCGCCACGCTGAGCGAATTCGCCGCCATCGTCCACGAGTTCGACCTGCTCGTCACGCCGGATACCGTGGCGGTCCACCTGGCCGCCGCCTGGAAGATCCCGACCGTTGCGCTCTATCATCCGGAGCCGGGCGTCGCGCCGTGGGTTCCCTATCACACCCGCTACCGAGCGGTGGTGGGCGCGCCGGAGATCCCGGCGATTCCGGTCACGGAGGTCGCCGCGGCCGTCGACGCGCTCATCGCGGAGTGCTTCGAACAGCCGTCGAGCGCGTGAAGGTCTAGGGTTGCCTTCATGCCCTTGACATTTGCGGCCATGTGTTGAAATATCAGCACACCCGCCGGCCACGCCGGCCCTCGTCACCGCGCGTCCGGAGCCGCCGTCGCCATGCCTAAGCGCCCATCCACTGAAGATTTGAGTCGCCGCGAACGGCAGGTGATCGAGATCCTGCACCGCCGCGGGGAGTCCACCGTCACCGAGATCCTCCAGGCCCTCCCCGATCCCCCGACGTACTCCGCGGTTCGCTCGATCCTCCGGATCCTCGGCGAGAAGAAGTTGATCGAGCACAAGGAGGACGGGCCGCGCTACGTGTACTTCCCCGCGAAGCCCACCGACAAGGCGCGCGACGATGTGCTCGCCCATGTGGTCCACACCTACTTTGCCGGGTCCACCGAGCAGGCCGTCACCGCGCTGCTCCGCCTGTCGGACGCCGACATGGACGACGCCGAGATCGCCCGCCTGCGCGACAAGATCCGCCGCGCGCGGCTGAGCGGGAGGTAACACACCATGCTTCGGCTCGAAGCCTTCGCGCTCCCGGCGCTCGTGCTCCTGATCAAGGCCACGTGTCTCCTCCTCATCGCGCTCGCCGCGTCGCTGTTGCTGCAGCGTGCCTCAGCCGGGTCGCGGCATCTGGTGTGGCTGGTGACGGTGGTGGGGCTGCTCGCCTTGCCCGTGATGTCGGCATGGGCACCGCTGCAGTTGGCGGTGCTTCCCGCGCGGCCGTCCGCCGATGCCTCGGCGTCGAGCGGCGGTTTCCTCGGAATCGACGCGAGCGCCGGCGGCTCGAGGCTGGATATCCCGGTGAGCGGCGGCATCCAGGACGGCGGCTCGAGGCAGGCCGGCTCGTCGGGTAGCACGCCATCGGAACCGTCGGATGCCCCCACGGCCACGCCAGTCGCCGCAGCCGCCGGACCCTCCGAATCCGCGGCGGCAGGGGCCCTCTCCGGGTCGCCGTTCCGGCTCGCCACGCTGCTGTTCGGCGGTTGGATCCTCGTCGCCCTCGCTCTCGGGCTCTGGCTTGCGTACGGCGCCTGGTCGGTGCGTCGGATCGTCGCCCGCGCCGAGCCGCTCGACGATCCCGACTGGCAGACGCCGCTCTACGAAATCGCCGATCGGCTCGGGCTCGAGGCCGCGCCGCGCCTGCTCCGGAGCGACGACGTGCGGATGCCGTTCGCGGCTGGGGTGCTCTCCTCCACCATCGTGCTGCCCGCCGAGAGCGACGGCTGGAGCGCCGAGCGCCGGACCGCGGTGCTGATCCACGAGCTGGGTCACGTGCGCCGTCGCGACCTCATCGGCCACACGCTCGGACGGGTCGCCTGCGCGCTCTGGTGGTTCCACCCGCTGGCCTGGACCGCCGCGCGCCGGCTACGTGCCGAGAGTGAGCGGGCGTGCGACGACCTGGCGCTGGTGTTCGGCGCCCGGCCGAGCGACTACGCCGAGCACCTGCTCGACATCGTGAGCTGCGTGCGCGACCATCACACCCCGGCCGTGGCGCTCGCGATGGCGCACCGCCGCGAATTCGAGGGACGTATGCTGGCGATTCTCGATCCGGAGCTGCAGCGCCGCGGCATGGGACGGCTGCAGACCACCGGGCTGGTCGGGGGGCTCGCGGCGCTTGCGCTGGCCGTGGGCGCGGCGGCACCGGTCCCGCGTGCCGCGGTAAGCGCCAGCCGGATGCCGCAGGCCGGCGCGTCGAACACGGCGCAGGCGCCCTCGGACACGGCCGTGGGTCCGGACGAGGCGGTACGGAAGCCCCTCGTCGCACTGCGGTCGCGCGACGGTCGGACGCGGGTGGCCGTGGCGGATACCACCTCCGACATCGGTGTCCTGGTGGATTCGAACGGCGTCCAGGTAGCTGTGAGCGCGAAGCACCCCGGCGCTCGCTCATCGGCGCTGATCAGGCTCGGCGGCGCGTCGGCGTTGGCACGTGGTCCGGCGCAAGCCTCCGCGCAGGCCTCCGCACGCGTCCTGTCGCGGGCCGCCCGGTCCGCCATCGCGATCGCGACCGGCGACACCTCGCGCTCCAGCCGCCGCGCCGAGGCGTTGGCCAAGATGCTGCGGAGCGACTCGAGCGCGGAGGTGCGTCGCATCGCCGCGTGGGGTCTCAACGACTACGGCGAGAACCACGCCGCGGTCGAGGCGCTGGCCGCGGCCCTGGCCAGCGACTCGGACGCCTCCGTGCGCGAGATGGCCGCGTGGTCGCTCTCGGACGCCGACGGCAACTCGAACGCCGCCACGGCACTGGGGAAGGCGCTCGCCCAGGACAAGGATGCCAAGGTGCGCGCCACCGCGACCTGGGCGCTCGGCCAGGTGGGCGAGGCCGGCGCGGTGGCCGCCCTGGTGCCGATGCTGAGTGACGCCAATGTCGAGACGCGCGAGGTGGCGGCGTGGTCTATCGGAAGCTGCGAGCCGAAGAAAGCCCCGGCCGCCCTCGTGTCGCTGCTGAACGACCGAAATCGCGACGTCCGCCTCTCTGTGGCCTGGGCGCTCTACAACATCGAGGATCCGGATGCCACCGACGCGCTCGAGGCCGCCTACAAGCGCGAGACCGATCCGGAGGTCAGGCTGGGCCTGATCCGTGCGCTCGGCGCCATGGGTGATCGCTCGGTGGACGTGCTCCAGCGGCTGGTGACGTCATCCGATCCGCACGTGCGGAAGATGGCGGTCACCGAGCTGGCCGGCGGCGGCGCATCGGGCCCGTGGCCGTGGCCCAGGCCGGAGCCTCGGCCGTTCCCGAACGACGGTAGTGATGAGGTGAGCGGTGAGCGGTAAGCGGTGAGCGGGACCAGCACACCGGAGCAGGCTGGTGTGCTGGTCCCGCTTACCGCTCACCGCTCACCACTTACCGCGTCACTTGGTGCTGAAATTTCACCATCTCTTCTCTTGGGGTCGTCATGCTGCGCAACCTCGGAATCGCCGCCCTTGCCGCCGTCGGGATGCTCTGGAAGGGATCCTGGGGGCCGAGGATGATGTCGGCCGCGGCCGACAACATCCGCGATCTCATTGCCGCGGCGCAGGGCGCGCCGCCGGCCGTGTGCGGGCTCGCGGCGGATGCGGTGGGTAACGCCTGGGGCGATGCGACCGACGCGCCGGTGACGCCGCTCGGCGGACACCGCCTGCCGAAGCGGTCGCGCGGGCACCGGCGATACGACATGTCGGCCGACGACGTGCGCTTCCTGCTCGAGAGTTTGTCGCAACGCGATGCCTGCGTGCGCGAGCTGGCCGTCCGCCTGCTTGGCACCCAGGGTGGCGACGAGGTCGGGCCGGGGCTGGTCGCGCGGCTGGCGTCGCCGGACTCGGGGATCAGGAGCGTCGCCGCGCTCGGCCTGGGCCTGGCGCAGCCCGCCACGGCGGTCGAGGCGCTGGTCCGCGCGATCGGCGACCCCTCCACCGGCACCCGCGCCAATGCGGTGTGGGCGCTTGGCCGGATGGACGACGGGCGTGCGGTTCGGCCGGTCACAGGGGCGCTCGGGGACGACTCGCCGCTCGTGCGCGAGGCCGCCGCCGGTGCGCTGGGCCATCTCGACTCGGCGAGCGCGGTCCCCGCGCTGATCCGTGCGCTCCGGGGCGACCCGGTTGCCGCCGTTCGGCGCACCACCGCGTGGGCGCTCGGCCAGCTCGAGGCCGCCGAGGCCGCCGACCCGCTTGCCGCGGCGCTTCGCTCGGATCGGGACGGCGACGTGCGCGAGATGTGCGCCTGGGCGCTGGGCGAGATGGACACGCGGCGCGGCACCGACGCGCTGCTCGCCGCGGCCAAAGGCGATCAGGACGACCACGTGCGCGAGACTGCCGTGTGGGCACTGGGACAGCACGGCGACGGGTCTGCCGCGGGCGCCATTGGAGAGCTGCTGGCCGTCGAGAAGAGCGTGGACGTCCGGGCCACAGCCGCCTGGGCGCTCGGCCAGCTTGATCTGGAGACCGCACCGAAGGGGCTGATCGCCGCCGTCGGGGATCCCGACACCGACGTGCGTACGCGCGCCGCGTGGGCCATTTCCGAGATCGGCGACGGCGCCGCGATCCCGGCGCTCCGCGCGGCGCTCGCGAAGGAAACCGACGCGGAGGCGCGAAAGGCGGTGGTGCGCGCGTTGATTCACTCGGGCGAGCGGAGCGAGCGGCTCACCGAGCTGCTCGAATCGAAGGACCCCGAGGTGCGCGCAGCGGCAATACGAGGCGTAGCCGGGCACGACGGTGTCGATCCCTGGCCGTGGCCGGAGCCGCGGCCACGGCCGTTTCCATGACGTGAGCGAAGCACCGCCACACCGCGGGGGCGCTCACCATCGCGAGATGGACGCGGGCCGCTGATCGGGCAGGGGAGCCGAATTGGGCCCGGCCTCCCTCTCGCCTGACCGGGTCATGGCACTACTTTATCGAGGGTACCCCTGATCCCCGTACCCTCGACACCTCACGAGATCTCCGTGCCTTCCACATATGACGAGGTTTATGCGCGCTGGCGCGCCGAGCCCGAGCGTTTCTGGGCCGACGCAGCGGAGGCCGTGCACTGGTACCGCCGGTGGGACGCGGTACTGGACGGCTCGCGCGCGCCGTTTTACCGCTGGTTCGCCGGCGGCTTGGTCAACAGCTGCTACAACGCGCTCGACCGACACGTCGAGAACGGCCGAGCCGAGCAAACCGCCTTGATCTACGACAGCCCGGTGACCGAGACGGTGCGGAGCTACACCTTCCGCGAGCTCCGCGACGAGGTGGCGCGGTTTGCGGGCGCGCTGGCGGCGCGGGGCGTGGGGCGCGGCGACCGGGTCATCATCTACATGCCGATGGTGCCCGAGGCCGTGATCGGCATGCTGGCCTGCGCGCGCATCGGGGCGATCCACTCGGTGGTGTTCGGCGGGTTCGCCTCGCCCGAGCTGGCCAGCCGGATCACCGACGCGCGGCCGAAGGCGGTCCTCACGGCCTCGTGCGGCATCGAGGGCAGCAAGGTGGTGCCGTACAAGCCGCTGCTCGATAAGGCGATCGAGCTGGCCTCGGCCAAGCCCGAGTTCTGCGTCGTGCTCCAGCGTCCGCAGGCACGCGCCACGCTCATGTCCCGTCGCGACTACGACTGGGCCGAGCTCGCCGCCGCCGCGTCGCCGGTCGACTGCGTGCCCGTGCTGGCGACCGATCCGCTCTACATCCTCTATACCTCAGGGACCACCGGCCATCCCAAGGGGATCGTGCGCGACAACGGCGGCCACCTGGTCGCGCTCACCTGGAGCATGCGGAACGTCTACGGCGTGGAGCCGGGCGAGGTCTACTGGGCCGCGTCCGACCTCGGCTGGACGGTGGGCCATTCGTACATCGTCTACGCGCCGCTGTTTCATGGCAACACGACGATCCTGTACGAGGGGAAGCCGGTGGGCACGCCGGACGCGGGGGCGTTCTGGCGGGTGATCGCGCAGCACGGCGTGAGCGCGTTCTTCACCGCGCCGACCGCGTTCCGCGCCATCAGGCGAGAGGACCCCGACGGCGCGCACATCCGGCGGCATGATATCAGCCGCCTCCGGACGCTGTTCCTGGCCGGTGAGCGGTGCGATCCCGCGACGCTCGTCTGGGCCCAGCGTCAGCTCGGCATCCCGGTGGTGGACCACTGGTGGCAAACCGAGACCGGCTGGGCGGTCGGCTGCGACTGCGTCGGACTCGGCCTCCTGCCGGTGAAACCGGGCTCGTGCACCCTGCCGGTACCGGGGTACGACGTGCGGATGCTGGACGACGACGGGAAGGAGGTCCGCGCCGGCGAGACCGGAAACGTCGTGATCAAGCTGCCCCTGCCGCCGGGTTGCTCGCCCACGCTCTGGAACAACGACCGAGGCTACGAGCAGACCTACCTGAGCCAGTACCCCGGCTATTACCTCACGGCTGACGCGGGCTTCAAGGACGAGGACGGCTACCTCTGGATCATGAGCCGCACCGACGACGTGATCAACGTCGCGGGGCACCGCCTGAGCACGGGCGCCATGGAGGAGGTGCTCGCGTCACACCCGGACATCGCCGAATGCGCGGTGGTGGGCGTCAACGACGCGCTCAAAGGCGAAGTGCCGCTGGGCCTGGTCGTGCTCAAGGCCGGCGCGAGCCGGGATCGGGCCGAGCTGGTGTCCGAGCTGGTCGAGCTGGTGCGGCAGCGGATCGGGCCGGTGGCGTCGTTCAAGACGGCGACGCTGGTGAAGCGGCTCCCGAAGACCCGGTCGGGCAAGATCGTGCGGGGCACGATCAAGAAGATTGCCGACGGCACACCGTACACGGTCCCGCCGACGATCGACGACCCCGCGACGCTGGAGGAGATCACGGCGGCGCTCGCCGCAACCGGGTATCCGGCGCGGGTGACGTCCGCCTCGCCTGCGAGATCGACGGTAGCGCCCGCGGGTTGAACGGCTCAGCGAGCCGCTGGAATGGGAGGATCGAGCGGGCTCAGGGTTCTCTGCCCTGGACCGCTAGCACCCTGAGAACGGGAAGGGCACGACGATCTGATACGGGCTCTCGTCGACGGCCTTTCCCGCGAGCGTGATGTCCACCCGAAAGACTCCGACCGCGAGCGCGAGCGCCGCCGTATAGGTGCCGTTGCCGTTGTCGTTTGGCTTCAGGATCACGCCCTGATTGACCCGGATCTCAAAGCCGTCGCCGCCATGCGCGATCCGGTTGCCGAAGGCGTCGTAGGCCGTAACGGTGACCTTGGCGGGGAGCTGGGACGACTCGACACAGGCCGGGACCACCGCCTGCGACATACGGGCGTCGGTTGCGCCCGGCATCACGGTGCTCGCATAGGGCGAGCCGGGCAGCCCTGTCCCCGACACCTTCACCTGCACCTTGTCGCTGCCCGCCTTGGTCGGCGTATACGTCGCGGTATAACGTCCACCGCCATCATCGGACGCGGCCACCGCACTCTTCGGGTTGGCGCCCGCGACCGACACCGCAATCGCGCCCGCCTGCCCCGGCACGTCGTTGCCTTGCGCATCCTTCAGCCGGATTTCCACAAGCGTCGCCTCGCCTGCCTTGCCGGCCGGTACACTCGCGGTGCTGCGCACCGGGCTTGGCGCACCGGACGTCACTGTGACGGTCGCGGTCTGGCTCACGGCCGTTCCTGCGACGACGGCCGAGACGACACGGTCCCCCGGGGAAGCGGCGCTCAGCAGGCCGGTGATGGATCCGTCGCTTCGGGTCGGGCCGGCCGGCTGGCTCAAGGTGTTGCCCGTGCCGCTGGCCGACAGGGTGACGGCGAGTCCCGGGATCGGGTTGTCGTAGCCATCGCGAGCGCTCACCGTGATCGTGCTCTGGCTCGAGCCGCCTGAGGCCGTGATCGTCGCCGGTGCAGCGTCCACCGTGGTCTTGTCGGGATCGAGCGGACCGGGCGTCGCCGTTGCGCCGAAGACCACGGGACTACCGCTCAGGTCGAGACCCGAGATGGTCGCCGAGACGGTGTTGGCCCCCGCCTTCGGTCCCAGGGTCCACTTGCTCACGGCGGCGATGCCGTCGTTGCCGGTCACCGGGTTGGCGCCGGAGAGCGATCCCCCTCCTCCGGTCACCTTGAACATCACAGGAATGCCGGCGAGCGCGTTGCCGTCCGCATCGCGTACCACGACGGCGGGTGCGGTCGCGACGGCGGAAGCCACCACAGCCGACTGGCCGTCTCCCGCGGTCCCCGCGATCGATGCGGGCGACCCCACACCCAGCCCGACAATGGCCGTCGCCGGGGCGAATCCCTCGGCCACGAAGGCGAGCGTCTGAACGCCCGGGGCGCCCCGGATCGTGAGGTCGGCAAAGGCGACTCGCCCGGTCTCGTCGCTCGTGGCGGTCGTATCACCATCGAGGCTGGCATCCCCGGCGGCCAGCTGCGCGGTCACGACGACGCCTCCGCGGGCGACGTCGTTGCCGGCCGTGTCCCGGAGCTGGAGCACTGGCTGCGGATCGAGCGGAACTCCTGAGACCGCGGTGGCCGCCGGCGCCACGGTCAGCGCGAGCTGCGCCGCGACTCCGGTCGTGATGAACACCGCCGGTTCGGGCGCGCCTTCGGCACCGGCGACTGCGGCAGTGGTCACGTAAGTACCGAGCTCGGTGCCCAGCACGCGCTCCGTGGCCGCGTCGCCCTTGGACGAAGTCGTGCTGGTTGCCGGATTGACGCTTCCCCCGACCACCGCAGTCCAGGTCACCTGGACCCCGCCTACCGGCTGGCCGAACCGGTCAAGGACCCGCACCACCAGCGAGTCCCCGAGGGGCTCACCGATCGTTCCACTCTGTCCGTTGCCACGAAGCACGGAGATTCGGGCAGGCTGCCCTTCGTTGGGGAGCGACAGCTCGTCGCCGCCGCAGCTGTAGAGCCCGGCGAGGACGAGGCTCAGCGGCGCTCCCAACCCGAACCGAAGGGAACGACGAGAGAGCCGAGGAAGGCGGCAAGCGCGAGGGAGGGGCAGGAGCGTACCCGGGGTGCGGGGGATGGTCTACTCTATCACGGCGGACCCCGCGAGACTAGGACCGGCGTCCAGGACGCCGGACCGCCTGCCAACGCGCTTCTACTTCCGCGTTGCCTGCGAGATCGCCGGCAGCGCCGGCGGGTTGAGATCGATCAGGTAATCCGGATTGGCCCGATCGATCGGCGGCCAGCGGCGGTAGTCATCCGGGGCGAAGATGCCACCCATCACCCCCATGGCGCCGCGAATCGAATCGGTCGGGCTGCCCTGGTACACCGCCACCAGGCGGTACGGCCGCCCCGCGATCAGGTGCGGGCCGCGGCCGAGCACGCCGTAGAGGCCATGCGCCACGCCGGCCACGGTGCCGTCCGCGCGCCGCTCCGCCCGCACCCGGGCGAGCACCCGCCCGGTGGCGGCGTCCTCCAGCCGGAGCTCCTTCCCGTAGTCGTGCAGATGGCCGCCGATCGCGAGCAGCCGACCGCTCGTGCCCACGGTGAAGATCGACGCGCGCGCGCCGCCGCCTGGTGGCAGATCGAACCCGTCACCCCGGCCGGGGTGGATGTTGACGTCGGCCTTGAAGGGGAGGACGATGGTCGGCCGGGGCGACAGGTTCCGCGGCGAATAGGGAATGCTGAGCTCGAAGGTGACGCCCTCCAGGTCGTGGTCGGTGTGATTGTTCCACATGACGTACAGCGCCATGTCCATGCCGTGGTCGAGCGGCAGGCCGACGGTCTTGGGTACGAGCGCGCTGCTCGTCTCCTCGCCCATGCCGAACACGCGCTCGACCAGCGGGTACACCAGCTGGCGCCGGTCGAAGTCGAGCAGCTCGAAGTGGTGCATGGTGGTCGGCTGGTCGAGCTGGTGGTGGTTCGCGTCGTACAGCTTGAGGTTGAACCCGCGCATCCACACGTCGACCGGCCAGCGGAAGTGAACCCGGACGTCCTCGTGACCCGGGCCGTGTTCCATGTCCATCTCGTGCATGTCGCTCATTCCCGGCATGCCGGGCATGGCCGCGTCCATCGGTCCAAGGGCCGGTACCCGGCAGGGACCAAGGGTGATGACCACGACGTGGCGGGCGGAGTCGACCCTGGTGGTGACGGGGGCATCGGGGCCATTGCAACTGCGGCCTGGGGGAACCGATGCCACCGCGGGTTCGACAGGAAGGAGAAGCGTGGCGGCTACGAGGACCGCGCGCGCACGGGCCGGGACAGCAGCGGAGTGGGACAAAATACCCTCATGCTCGGGTCAGAGTGGCCCCGGCTGCCGGTTTCGGGACGGCAACCAGCGAAGAACGCATGTGTCGGGTCAGTCGTGACAAGTGCAAGGCAACTCTGAAGCCACGCTTCCCGGACTGAGAAACCCTTCCGCTTGGCCGGTGCCGGACCGCAGATTCCGCGTTCGAGCCACAGGGCGGTCCGGATGGACCGCATACCGCTCAGCACTCACTGGAGATTCCGATCATGGACAGCGTCGTCCACTTCGAGATGCCCTATGAGAACCGGGAGCGCATGGCCAGGTTCTACCAGTCCGCCTTCGGCTGGCAGACCCAGATGCTCGGCGCCGACATGGGGGAGTACGTCCTCGCCGTCACCACCGAGAGCACCGACGCCGGACCGAAGAGCCCCGGCGCGATCAACGGCGGGTTCTATCCGAAGAAGCCGGACTGGCCGATGCAGTTCCCCTCGGTCGTGATCGCGGTACAGGATCTCGCCGCCTCGTCGAAGAAGGTGACCGCGGCGGGAGGCAAGATGCTGGGCGATCCGATGGACATCCCGGGGGTGGGTAAGTACGTGTCGTTCGTGGACACCGAGGGCAATCGGTCGAGCATGCTGCAGCCGATCCCGCGCGGCCGGTGACATGACCGCCGTCGCGCCGGCCCACACGGACCGCTGGCCCGCGCTGCCGTACGAGCCGTGGAAGGACACGCTGGCGACGCTCCACCTCTGGACCCAGATCGTCGGCAAGATCCGCCTGGTTCAGTCGCCCTGGACCAACCATTCGTGGCACGTGCCGCTCTACGTCACGTCGCGCGGGCTCACGACCTCCCCGATTCCCTACGGCGAGCGGACGTTCACGCTGGAGTTCGACTTCGTCGAGCACTGGCTCCGGATCGAGCCAGACGCCGGCCCCATCGAAACGGTGGCACTCATCCCTCGCTCGGTGGCGGACTTCCATGAGGAGCTGTTCGCTCGGCTCCGCGCGCTCGGCTTCGCCGTCGCTATCCGCCCGATGCCGTGCGAGATCCCCGACCCAACCCCGCTGGACCGGGATACCCGGCACGCGAGCTATGACGCCGATGCCGCCCAGCGATTCTGGCGCGCCCTGCAGCAGAGCGATCGCGTGCTCAAGCAGTTCCGGGCGCGGTTTCAGGGCAAGGCGAGCCCGGTGCACTTCTTTTGGGGAAGCTTCGACCTGGCCGTCACTCGATTCTCCGGCCGCACGGCGCCCCCGCATCCGGGCGGTGTGCCGTACCTGCCCGATTGGGTGGCGCGGGAGGCGTACTCCCATGAGGTGAGCAGCTGCGGGTTCTGGCCCGGTGGCGATGCGCTGCCCGAGCCGGTCTACTACGCGTACGCGTATCCCGAGCCCGAAGGCTTCAAGACGGCGATAGTGCGGCCCGAGAGCGCGCGATACCACGCGGGCCTCGGCGAGTTCGTGCTGCCGTACGAGGAGGTGCGGCGGGCGCGCTCGCCGGACGAGACGTTGCTGATGTTTCTGCAGACGAGCTACGAGGCGGCGGCAAATCTGGCGAGGTGGGATCGGATGGCGCTGGAGCGAAGAAGCGGTGAGCGGTGAGCGATGGGCGGGAAGGGCACACCAATCCATTCCGGTGTGCTGGTCCCGCTCACCGCTTACCGTTTACTGTTCACTTTCGTCCTCGTCCTCTCACTGCTCGTTCTCGCTTCGCACCCCCACCTCGTCCAGATGCCGCAGCAGGTCGGCCGGGTCCTGGTAGACCCGGTACGCACCGGCGTCGACCAGCTCATCCTCGCCGTAGCCGCCGGAGAGCAGTCCCACGCCCAGCGCCCGGGCGCGTCGGGCCGCCAGCAGGTCCCAGACGCTGTCCCCGACCACGACCGAATTCTCGATCGGCACCCCGAGTCGGTCGGCGGCGGCGAGAAAGAGATCGGGGTCCGGCTTGGCGTGGCCCACCAGATCGCGAGTGACGACCGGCGCGTCGGCGCCGACGCCAAGCAGATCGAGGGCCGGCCGGGCGCTCTCGAGCCAGCCGCTGGTCGCGATGGCCCACGGCACGCTCGCGCCGGTCAGCTGGTCGAGCAGCTCGCGCGCACCGGGCAGCGGGCGCACCTGTCCCAACAGTCGCTCGTAGGCATCCGCGTGGTATTGCCGAAGCCGTTTGGTCTGCTCGGCGCTCACGGGGTGGCCGACCTCCCGCAGCAGCGCATTGGCGAGGAGGCCGCCGCTCATGCCGATGCGCCGGTGGATGCGCCACACGGCGAGCGAGATGCCTGCGCGCTCGAGCGCCTCGCGCCAGGCCAGGACGTGCTGGTAAACGCTGTCCACCAGCGTGCCGTCGAGGTCGAAGAGGAGCGCGATGCTCACTGAGCGGCGCCGGCTGTCGGCCGCACGGGTCGGGTCGGCCCGCGCCCGGCGCCGGTGCGGTCGAGCGCGGCGCCGATCTCGTCGAGGTCGGCGGCCGTGAGCGTCAGGCCGGCGGCGCCGACCCAGCCGTCCACCTGCTCGGGCGATCGCGCGCCGACGATGGCGCCGCTGACCCCGGGCCACGCCAGCGTCCACGCCACCGCCACGGCGGACACGGTCGCGTGGTGCCGCGCCGCGACGGGCCGGAGCGCGTCGCGCAAGGCGACGTTGCGCTCGACATGCGGCGGCAGGAACTCGCGGCTCTTCCGTCGCCAGTCGCCTTCCGGAAGCGCCGCCACCCGTTCGGCGCTGAAGCGCTCGGTCAGGATGCCCGACTGCATGGGGCTGTAGCCGATGACGCCGGTGCCGTGCGCGGCACACCAGGGGATCACGTCGGCCGCGGCGTCGCGCCGGATCAGCGAGAACGGCGGCTGCGCCGAGTCCACGTGACGCGCCCGCTCGCAGCGGTCCAGCAGATCGGGGCTGAAGTTGGACACGCCGATCGCGCGAACCTTGCCTTCATCCACCAGCCGCACCATCTCACCCCATGAGTCCTCCACGGGCGTGCCGGTCTGGTCGGGCCAATGGAACTGGTACAGATCGATCGGCTCGACACCGAGCCGTCGGAGCGATGCCTCGCACTCGCGCCGGATGGAATCGGGCCGGAGCACCCGCCGGACCTCGGCGTTCCGGTCGTTCTCGTCCCAGACCATGCCGCACTTGGTGAAGACCAGCGGCCGCCGGTCGGCGGGCAGATCGCGCAGCAGACGGCCGACCACCTCCTCCGAGTGGCCGAGTCCGTACACGGCGGCGGTATCGATCCAGTTGATGCCGCGCTCGAGCGCGTGCCGCATCGCGGCGATCGACGCGTCGTCGTCCTGCGGTCCCCACCCGAAGGCCCATTCGCCGCCGATGGCCCAGGCGCCGAAGCCCACCGTGGTGATGGCGAGCCCGCTGCCGCCGAGCGGGCGGGTCGGGAGCGGGGACGCCGCGCTGGGGCGTCTGGCGGATGGTGATGTCATGTCATTCCCTTTCCGGTTCGGGAGCGCGGCGAGTCCAAGCCCGCCTCGCATTGCTGGAATGCTAGGCTGGGTACCCGCATCAGGTACCTCGACGCGAGCGTCCTAGCGCAGCACACCGACGCTGCCTTCGCCCAGTGTGACCTCGACCTCGGCGCGGCCGCGCCAGCGGCCCAGCTCGGCGCCGTGCTCGTCGTCCACGTGCAGCTCGTCGGGCGTGCACCACATCCGGAGCCGCGTGCCCCGCTCGGTGGGGAGGTGGGGCCGCGCAGTGCCGAACGCGTCCGCCAGGGCGACCAGGGCGGCGCGGTCTCGCTCGAGGGCCCGGACGATCTCGAGCTTGCCATCCCCCGCCCGCGCCTGCTCGGCGAGCCACAGATTGGGCCCCGCGCAGGGGATGTTCATGGCCTCGAGCAGGAGATAGCGGTCGGTCAGGTCGCGGCCGTCGAGCTCGACCCGGAGCTCGACCGGCGCGAGCGTACGGGCCGCGCGCCGAGCCTCGGTCCGTGCGTCGTCCGTCCCCTCCAGATTCTCGCCGACATCGGGATGAATGAGGTGGCCCAGCAGGCCAACCCCGGTGGACTCGACGAACCGGGTCTCGCCCCAGGGGCCGCGCGCCGTCCCGACGTCCACGTGGCGCACCTCCGCGCGGGCCCAGCCGGCGGCGAGATTGGCTGGATCACCGCGGATGCCGAGCGACCGGGCGATGTTGTTGGCGGTGCCGGTGGGGAGGATGGCCATCGGCACGTCGCTTCCGGCCAGGGCCTTCATTGCCCGGCCGACGGTGCCGTCGCCGCCGGCCACCGCGATCACGTCGCCCGGGTCGCGCAGCGCCTCCGCCAGCCGCCGCTTCTTGACGGTCCGGACCTCGACCGTGTGCCCCGCGGACTCGACCGCGCGGCGGAGATCGTCGGCGGACTGGTCGCCGGTGCCGGCACCGGGGTTGAGCAGGAGCGTCACGCGCATGGAGGATTCACGAGAGGAGAGCGAATGAGGATTCTGATCGCCAACGACGACGGCATCTACAGTCCCGGGCTCCGGGCCCTGGCCGACGCGGCGCGCCGGTTCGGCGACGTCCGGATCGTGGCGCCCGACGTGGAGCAGTCCTCGATGGGGCACGCCATCACCCACTCGAGACCGCTCACGGTGAAGGCGACGGTGATCGGCGACCACGAGGCGTACCGGGTCAACGGCACCCCCGCCGACTGCGTGACGGTCGGCGTGGCCGAATGGGGGAAGGTGGACGTCGTGCTCTCGGGAATCAACCTCGGCACCAACCTGGGGAACTCGATCTGGCACTCCGGCACACTGGCGGCCGCCAAGCAGGCGCCGCTGCTCGGCCTCCGGGGCATCGCGCTCAGCACGCCCACGGCCGACGACAAGCCGGACTTCGCGGCGCTCCAGCCGTGGATCGACCGCGTGCTCGAGCTGCTCATGACGCACAATAGCTGCGCGCTGATCAACGTGAACTTTCCGGTCGAGCCCCGCGGTCTCCGGTGGACGCGGCAGTCGGTGCGGCACTATGACGGCAAGGTGGTCCCCGGTCACGACCCGCGCGGCCGGCCGCACTTCTGGATCACGACGGTCGCGCTGGAGGCCCCGGACGAGGGAACCGACCGCTGGGCCGTGGAGCACGGGTGGGTATCGCTGACGCCGCTCAGGCTCGATCTCACCGATGAGAAGGCGCTGGCGGAGCAGGCAGCGGTGGGAGGGTGAAGCAAACGGTAAGCGGTGAGCGGTGAGCCGGACGGGCACACCAGCCCGCTCCGGTGTGCTGGTCCCGCTCACCGCTTACCCTGGACGTCTTTACCCCTGTCGGCTCTTCTCCCAGTTCACGAACAGAAATCCCCCCGGCGCGTCGAACGGCTGCTCCCCGGCCGCCGGCGTGATCTGGAGCTGCAGCTCGTCCACCTTGTTGCGGGAGCAGTCCCAGCACTCGAGCGCAAAGTCGCCGTCGCGGCGGGTGTGCGAAAGCAGCATCACGTGCACCTGGGCGTTGTCGGACACGAGCTGGCCGTTCCGGTACAGGTGCGCCACTGACCAGAGCGCCACCGCACTGTTGATGGTGGGCACCAGCGGCGTGTGCACGCCGGTCATCCCGTGATAGTAGAGGCCCATGATGACCCCGCCGAACCTCGGGTGGTGAGGCACGTCCTTCGTCTGCACCCGGTCGAGCACCGCCTTCCAGCGCGCGCCGTCCTTGGTGGTGAATTCGGCCGTGCCGTTCACCGAGTCGCGGACCGCGCCCCGGTCGAGCGCGCTGAACCTGAAGCGGCCCGAGATCGGCGCGACGTTGTTCGAGTAGGGGCCGCTCTTGATCTGGGCCTCGAGTGCCTCGCGCTCCTTGCCGAACTGCTGCGTGACCGGACCCGCGCTGTCGGGGAACGGAAAGGGCCCCGGAAGGATCTGGATGACCGGCCCGCCGCCCGTCACGCTGATCCACTTGGCCGCCGGCGCGGGCGCCGGCGCGCTGGGGCCCTGGTCACTCGTGGCGTTCGCCGGATCGCTCGCGCCGACTACCTTGAGGTACGTCTGCATGCCGAGCTTCTTGTGTGAATCCTGGCCGACGGGGCAGTAGATCTCGTACCGACCGGCCTCGAGGGTCAGCGTCAGGGTCGCGCTCGCGCCGGGCTGGATGATCCGCGTCTGCCGCTCGAGGCCATGCCCCTCGACCTCCAAGGCGTGGGGGATGGTGCCGCTGTTGGTGGCGGTGAAGGTCACCGGCCCCGCGGGGACGGTCCCGACGGAAAGTTGGATGGTCCACTCGGACAATGTGGCCCCGACGGCGGAAGGCTCCGGACCGCGCGCGGGCGCGGCGGCGAGTGCCGCGGCGAACAGGCCGCCCAGTGCGCCGAGCGGCAGGGTGATGGACGGGAGTCTCATGGGCTCGATCCTCGAGTTGAAGTGACGTCGCTATCGGACGAGCGGGAGACTCGACGCCCATGGGGTCTATTCCGCCGGGAATAAACTCGCCGACTGGCGGGTCTACTCCGGACGGGCTGTCCCGAGACACAGCCGAGGAACGGTTGGAGCCAAGCGAGTTGGAGCGATTCGAGACACTGATGCTGCCGCATCTGGGCGCCGCCCACGGGCTGGCGCGCCACCTCACCGGCAACGACGCCGACGCCGATGATGTGGTGCAAGACTCCTATCTCCGCGCGCTCCGGCACTTTGCTGGGTTCCGCGGGGACGGCGCGACGCAGAGCCGTGGCTGGATGCTGACGATCGTGCGCAACACCGCGTACACCTGGCGCCGCCGCCGGCGCCCCGAGGCGGAGGCGGCGGAGTTCGACGAGACGCTCCACAGCGACGCGGCGAGTGACGGGTTCGCCGCGGAGCTCACGCGGAACGACTCGCGCGAGACGCTGGCGCAGGCGCTGGAACGGCTGCCGCCAGACCTGCGCGAAGTCATCATCCTCCGGGAGATCGAGGGACTGTCCTACAAGGAGATCGGCGACGTGGTGGATGTGCCCATCGGCACGGTCATGTCCCGGCTCTCGCGGGCGCGGCAGCGGCTTCAGGCGGCGCTGCTTGCCGCGGGGAAGGAGGGGTAAGGTGAGCCATCCCGACGTGGAGACCCGCATCGATGCGTACCTCGACGGCGAGCTGGCGCCGCCCGATGCAGCGGAGGTCGAGGCGCACCTGGCTGACTGCGGAAGCTGCCGGCGATTTCAGGCCGACCGGCTGGCGCTGCGGGCGGCGCTCAAGGAGGTCCTGCCCCGGCGCGAGCCCGCCGACGCGCTCAGGGTGCGCGTACGGCGTGCGCTGGCGGCGGAGCTGCCGACGCTGGAGCTGCCCACGCTCGGCGGTCCGGGGACGGCTGGCAAGCGGCCTGGGATCGGCCCAGCGCGAACCGGCGAGACGGCCGCGTCGCCGCGGGCCCAGGACACGACCAGCAACGACATGCCACCGACGTCTTCTCCGCCACACGATGCCAGGCCGCTCCCGCTGCGCGGACGGGGCGGCACAGCGGAGACGGGGCGGCCGGCCCGGCAGGGGGCCTGGCGCTGGCTCGCGCTTGCCGCGTCGGTCGCGGTGGTGGCGATCGGAAGCTGGCGGCTCGGCGCGACGCGCGCCGGATCGGCCGTGCTGGCGGACGAGGTGGTGGCGAGCCACGTGCGCTCGCTCATGCCCGGACATCTGAGCGACGTGGTGAGCACCGATCAGCACACGGTCAAGCCGTGGTTCGACGGCAAGCTCGACTTCTCACCGCCGGTGCACGACTTCGCCGGGCGCGGGTACCCGTTGCTCGGCGGCCGGCTGGACTACCTCGACGGGCGGCCCGTGGCCGCCCTGGTGTACGGGCGGCGCCAGCACGTGGTGAGCGTGTTCGTCTGGCCCGTCCAGAAGCCGGAACGCGAGGCAGGCCCGGTGACCAGGAATGGCTACCACGTGCTGCACTGGGCGACGCCGGAGTTCACCTACTGGGTGACCTCGGACATCGGGCTCGCCGAGCTTAGGGACTTCGGCGCGATGCTGCGCCTGGCAGACTCCACGGCGGGAGCAGCGGGCGCGGAGCGGTAGCCGCGACCGTCTCCGCGCGCCGCCGCGGAGCGCCAGCGCGGGTGATGTCGATCACACCGTGAGCTCGGCGGCGGCGCTCCGAACGCTTCTACGGACAATCGCCTTCCTGACAACGTCTAGGCGGCCTCACTTAGGTCGCCGGCGTTCCTCGACATGCAAATCCTTTCACACCGTCGCTCGCGGGCACTCTCTCCCGTGTGAGCACCAGCACAACCGACGCGCGTCGAACTGGCCATCATGACTGCGGGCGGGCCATCACCCGCCTCTTTTTCGGCCCGGTCCTCTGGAGCTCGGCGTGATGAACCCTCACCACCCTTCCTGTGGGTTCCCGCTCGTTTCGCGTCTTTTTTCGGCTGCCGTCCTCGCCGCAGCGATTGGGGCCTGCTCGAGTGACGAGGTCGCGGGGCCGCCGGGATCGCCGCCGCCGCCCGCGTCGGCCCACATCGACTCGGTGACCGTCGCGCAGGGGCCGATCAACGTGCTGTCGGCGAGCGTCGGCGTGTACGCAAGCAACGCGGAAAGCGCGCGAGTGCTATTCGCGGCGCCGGGCGCTCCGCTCGATTCGACGCCGAGCGTGTTGCTTGCGGGGGGATTCGGGACAGTTCCGGTGCTGGGACTTCGGACCGGTGCCACCTACCGGGGTGTAGTGGAGGTGACCGGCGGCGGCACGCGGGTGCAGTCGGACAGCGTGAGTTTCTCCGGAGGCGATCTGCCGGAGCCACTCCGGCACGTGAGCTTCACCACCACGGGAACCGCAAGCCGAGGATTCACGATCGCGCCAGTGGCCGTGGGTGGATTCCTCTACGGTATCGCGTTCGACTCGACGGGCGCGATTCGCTGGTATCGCGGATTCGGGTTCGACGGCGCGAAAGCGACTGGCGACTTCAAGCAGCAGGAGAATGGCAACTTCACCCTCTACATCGGGACCTCGACCGGCTGGGAGTCGGTGCCCGGGCAGTACGTGGAGTTCTCACCCGCCGGAGACTCCCTGCGCTCGCTCTCGGCGCCGGCACCGTTCTCCACCGACAACCACGAGCTCCTGATCACCGGATCCGGCGGCGACGAGCGGATCCACCTGTTCGGCTACGACAGGAGCGCCGCGGACCTGTCGGCCATCGGCGGACCTTCGAGCGCGGAGATCACCGGCCATCATCTGCTCCGGCTTCGCCCGGACGGCTCGACCGATTTCTCGTGGGGGGCGCGGGACCACATTCCGGTGGAGCACTGGATCGAGCCGCCGCGCCCCGATCCCACGAACCCCGCGCAGCCGGACTACGACCATCCCAACGGGATCGCGCTGGATCTTGACGGCAACTACATCGTCTCGTGGCGGAACCTCGGCCAGGTGATCAAGCTCGACGCGCAGACGGGCGAGGTGCTCTGGCGGCTCGGCGGCGTGGACAACGAGTTCACCTTTGTGAACGATCCGCTCGATGGTTTCAGCGCACAGCACTACGCGCACATCCTGCCGAACGCTCACCTGCTGCTCTATGACAACGGCACCCGCCACACGCCGCAGCAGACGCGAGTGGTGGAGTACGCGCTGGATACATCCGCGCACACCGCGACGCTGGTGTGGGAGTTCCGTCATTCGCCGCCGATCTACACCGCCTACGTCGGGTCGGTGCAGCGGCTGGCGAATGGGAACACGGCCATCGGCTACGGGTTCGTCGGCCACGCCACGGAGGTGACGCCGGCGGGGGCGGCCCGATGGGAGGCGGACCTTCGGGTCGATGGGAAGCCGACCCTGGCGTACCGGATGGTGCGGATCGCGTCGCTGTACGGGTACGAGACGCCGTGAGCGCACCGCTCACCCTTCTGACCCAATTCTGTCATAAGATCTCTGGCCGATTCCCGGGGGCCGCCGCAACTATGGTCCCATGCCCCTCTCGACTACCCGCAGCATCGCCGATCTCCAGGACGAGGCGCGGCGCCCGGGCCTCCGGCGCGCGCTGGGTCCGTTCAACCTGACCGCGCTGGGGATCGGGTCGGTCATCGGCACCGGCATCTTCGTGTTCACCGGCACGGCGGCGAGCCAGAACGCCGGGCCCGCGCTCGTGCTCTCGATGATCGTCGCCGCGACCGCGTGCGCGCTGGCCGGGCTCTGCTACGCGGAGCTCGCGTCGATGATCCCCGTCGCCGGCAGCGCCTACACCTACGCGTACGCGTCCTCGGGCGAGCTCGTGGCGTGGATCATCGGCTGGGACCTGATTCTCGAGTACGCGCTCAGCTGCTCCACCATCGCGGTCGGCTGGTCGGGCTACTTCGTGAGTTTGATGCACGACCTCGGCGTGCGCATCCCGCCCGCGCTCACGGCCGCGTACGGCACGATGGCGGTGGCCGCGGACGGTACGATGGTGCCCGGCATCTTCAACCTTCCGGCCTCGCTCATCGTACTGCTGGTGACCGCGCTGCTGGTGATCGGGATCAAGGAGAGCGCCGACGCCAATACGGTGCTCGTGGTGCTCAAGGTCGGCGTGCTGATCGCGTTCGTGTCCTTGGGCGCGGCCTACGTCCGGCGCGAGCACCTCACGCCCTTCATCCCGCCCAACACCGGCGAGTTCGGCCACTTCGGCGTGAGCGGGATCATGCGGGGCGCCGCCGTGATGTTCTTCGCGTACATCGGCTTCGACGCCGTGAGCACGGCCGCCCAGGAGGCGCGAAACCCGCAGCGTGACATGCCGATTGGCATCCTGGCGTCCCTCGCCATCTGCACCGTGCTCTACATCGCGGTGGCGGTGGTGCTGCTCGGCATCGTCCCGTACCAGAAGCTCAACGTGGCCGATCCGCTGGCGGTGGGCATCGACGCCACCGGACTCACCTGGTTCAGCCCGGTGGTCAAGGTGAGCGCGCTGTTCGGTCTGTTCAGCACCATGCTGGTCCAGCTCCTGGGGCAGACCCGTATCTTCTACTCGATGAGCCGGGACGGTCTCCTGCCCGGCCTGTTCGGGGCGGTGCATCCCCGGTTCCGGACCCCATGGCTCAGTACCATGCTCACCGGCGGCGTCGTGACCGTGGGTGCGGGGCTGCTGCCGATCGGGGTCCTGGGGCAGCTCGTGAGCATCGGTTCACTGCTCGCGTTCGTCCTGGTATGCATCGGGGTGATCGTCCTCCGCCGGACCGCGGCCGACGTGGTGCGGCCGTTCCGCTGCCCGGGCGTCCCCTTGGTGCCGATCCTCGGCGCGCTCGCCTGCGTGGCCCAGATGGTGAGCCTCCCCCTCAAGACCTGGGCGCGCCTGGTGGTCTGGATGGCCCTTGGCTTCGCGATCTATTTTCTGTACAGCCGGGAGCGGGCGCGCCAGCGGCGGCAGGCACTCGAGACGGGCGCGCTCGCGGAAACGGCGGTGCCGATCGGTGGGTGAGTGAAGTCTGCTTCACGATTTCTGACAGTCCTGTTGGGGCTCACGCTCGGACTCGCCGGATTGCTCGGCGTCGAGGCGCTCCGCGCCACCCGCTCCCATCGGGTGACCGCGGAGCGTGCGCTGAGGGATTACGCCACCGTGGCCGGGTGGGAGCTGGTCACCGCGTCGGACGAACGCCTTCAGCGTGAGCTGAACCGGGCGCTCGGCCCGGTAGCGGGCAGCCCTGCCGCCTCGCCGTACGACTCGCTCCCGCCGGCCGCCGCGCTCTCGCCTGCGGCCGATTCGCTGTTGCCGTGCCCCACCCCGGGCGCCCCGCGATTCAACTTCTCGATCGACCTCCGCACCGGCGCCCTCCTGACGACGGGCCACCCCGCGCCGGCGCTCGCCCGCTGGCTGGGCGACACCGTGTCGCGCGAGGCGCGCTCCGCGACCGGCGAGAGCGGGCGGTCGGGCATCGTGTGGGGCGCGCCCGGGGGCGCCGGGGCGGGGATGGTGCTCGCCTACGCCGTGAAGACGGTGCGCTACAACGGGTATGCGTCGCACGACGCGCCGCTTGCGGTGTATGGCGTCGCGAGCTGCCCGGCGGCCGTCGCCGCGCTGCTGCGCCGGGTGCTGGCGACCCACCCGCTGCTCCCGGCGCGGGTGGCAGGCGGGGTTCCGCGCGCCGCGCTGGTCGGTCTGGAGGCGGCGGACCCGGCCGGACGTGTGCTGCTCCGCGCTGGGCCGGCGGGTGGACCGTCGGCCTACGCGGGCGACGTCGCCGCATTGCCGGGGTCGATCGCGGTGCGGGCCTGGATCCCCGCGTCGGTCGCCGGCCGCCTGGTCGTCGCCCAGCCCGGCGCCCGGCTCCCGCTCCTGCTCGGCCTGTTTGCCCTCACGGCGGGGCTCACCGCTGTGGCCGCGCGCCAGCTTCGACGGGAGCAGGAGCTGGTGCGGCTCCGGCACGACTTCACCAGCAGCGTATCGCACGAGCTCAGGACGCCCCTCACCCAGATCCTGCTCTATGGCGAGACACTCGAGCTGGGGCGCGCCGCCGGTGAGGACGCTCGGCGCGAGGCCGCGGGCGTGATCGTCCAGGAGGCACGGCGGCTCGCACACCTGGTCGAAAACGTGCTGCAATTGAGCCGGGCGGAGCGGCGCATGGTGCGGGTGATGCCATCGCCGACCACGCTCGCGCCACTGCTGCGCGAGATCGTGGAGCGGTTTGCGCCGCTCGCGGGCGCGGACGCGGTGCGCATCCGCACCGAGCTCGACGAGGCGCTGGTGGCCCGAGCCGACGCGGAGGCGCTCCACCAGATCGTCATCAACCTGCTGGACAACGCGATCAAGTACGGAGGACGGGGACCGGTCACGCTTCGGGCATTGGGGCGGGACGGCCGCGCCGTCATCGAGATTGAGGACGAGGGCCCCGGGATCGTCGGGGCGGAACGCGAGCGCGTCTGGGAGCCGTTCGTGCGGCTGCATCGGGCCGGGAACACGCCGGGCAGCGGGATCGGGCTCGCGGTCGTGCGGGAGCTGGTGGTGGCGCACGGCGGCAGCTGCCGGGTCGAGGCCGCCCGGCGGAAGCGCGGCATGGAGGGTGAGAGTGGATGCCTGATCGTCGTCGAGCTGCCCGGCGCGAAACTCGAGCCCCCCAGCATGCGAACGCCCGCGGCGGAGGCGACGTGGCCCGCATCCTGATCGTCGAGGACAACCGCAATCTCGCCCACGGGCTCCGCACCAATCTGGAGTTCGAGGGGCACACGGCCGACGTCGCCGAGGACGGCGCGTCGGGCCTCGCGCTGGCTCGCGACCGGGCGCACGACCTGATCCTGCTCGACCTCATGCTGCCCGAACCGGACGGGTTCCGGGTGCTCGAGACCATCCGCGCCGAAGGCCTCGAGACGCCGGTCCTGGTGCTCACCGCGCGCGGCGACGAGGCCGACAAGGTGCGTGGGCTTCGGAGCGGGGCCGACGATTACGTCACCAAGCCATTCGCGCTGCGGGAGCTGCTGGCCCGTGTCGCCGCGCTGCTCCGGCGATCGAAGCCCACGCCGGAACCGCTCGCCTTCGGCGAAATCGTGGTGGATCCCGCGACGCACGGCGTGACCCGGGCCGGGCTGCCCGTCACCCTGCGGCCCAAAGAGTACGAGCTGCTGCAGGCGCTGCTCCGCCGGGCGGGCCGCGTGGCGACGCGGGGCGAGCTGCTGCGTGAGGTGTGGGGCTATCAGGACTGCGTGGTGAGCCGAACGCTGGACACACACGTGGGAGAGCTGCGCCGGAAGCTGGAGGAGGACCCGGCGAATCCGCGACACATCCTCACGGTGAGGAAGACCGGGTATCGGCTGGTGCCGGAGGCGTCGTGAGCGCGCCGAGACCGCCCGACGCCGAAGCGTGGGACCGACGTTGTCACGGCTTGCGCCAGATCGTCCCGTCTTCGCCGCCAATGAACAAGTCGCCAGCAGGGCTGGCCCACGTGTCGTACAGGGCCTTGGCGCCCACGTCGAGGACCGTCCACTTGATCCCGTCGAAGTGCCACACGTGAGGGCCGCCGGATTCGGGCACGTACAGAGCCGACGGCGAGGCCGCCCAGCCTCTGCCCAGCTCCCTGCTTCCGGGGCGCGGCAACGTCGTCCAAGCGTGGCCATCGAACCGCATGACGATACCGGCACCACTACGAGGCCACCCGGAGTCATTGGGGTCTGAAGACCGTGGCATCGGCGTCGCGGCCGTGACGTACACTTCGGTCGCCGATCGTCCCCAGACGTACCGAAAGGGCTTGTATCCCTCCTCCAGCAGCTTCGACCAGCGCTGCCCGTCGTAATGGTACACCATGCCTCCGAAGGGATCGTCCCAGAAGTGTAGGGTACCAACCGCGTAGACATCGTTCGGTCCGGTACCCCAGACATCAGTGAGCCAGCCCAGATCGCTACTAGCCGATTGCGGTAGGGGCATCGGGGCCCATTCGACGCCGTCGAAATGAGCGATGTACGGATCCTCGCCGCCGGACGAAGACTCTATGTACCCTACGGCGAATACGTCTGTTGCCGACGATCCCCAGAGTGCATACAGTGCACCGCCCGCTTCCTCGAAATCGATCTTGGGCGCCGGCATCGGAGACCACGCCTTCCCATCGAACGCGAGGACTGGAGTGGGAAAACCCCCGTCAGTCACTGCGTAGGCTCGGTTGCCGGGGGCCGCCCAGATGTCATAGATGGTACCGATATGAGCGAATTGCGTGGTCCACGCGATGCCGTCGTAATGGACAATGTTCATCCCACCCCAGAGGGGACTCCCGGGATCATCCCCGTGGCTCGCCGCGAATAGGTCGCTGCCGGATCTGCCCGAGATGGCGACGATGTCCTGCGTCGTCGCACTCGCCAAGGACTGCCATGGCGACACGATCGGAGTGCGACAGAGCACGTCGAATCTCACTGTGTCGGTATGGCCGGCCCGCGAGGTGAATTGGGCAGGATTATCGCTCTGGACCCCACAGTCTTCCGACACGAGGTCCAGCCCGACTGGATCGTCGTAATAGTTGTTAGGTGGGATCCCGGTCACCCGGACCGTATCGTTCAGCCCGATCCCGACGGTGTCATGATCCATGATCCGCAGCACGTACCCATTCGGGTCCAGGCTCGAACCCGTCGTGGACGTGATCGCCACCAGCGTTTGGGTGGTGTCTTCCACGGTCCCGTCGCAGGTAACGCTCAGCTCGATGTGGGCGGTACTGTCCGCCCCAACCTCCACGCGCGGCGGTGCATCTGTGTGGCAGTTGGAAGCGAGCCCGTCCAGCCCGACGGCGTGCGACCCGGTCGCCACATCTGTAAGGAGAGTATCGCCGTTTGTGACGATGGGACCGCGGTCGACCTGGTCGATCAGCAGCCGATAACCGTCGGAATCGAGAGAGAGACCAGAGGTAGCGACGGTCACCTCGAGCGACCCAACGATGTCGGTGCACTCCACGGTAAGCGTGACGTCCGCAGTCCGGCCGGCCACGATCGTGACGACCGAGAGGTTGGCTGCATCGGCCCGGCAGTTGGCCGCGAGGCCGGCCAGGGCCAGCCTGTGTTCGCCGGCCCCAAGCTCACCAATGCTGAGCGCGGCGCTGGTCCCTACGGCGTAGTCACGATCATCGAGCACGACCGTATAACCATCTGGGTCGGGCCGAGGGCCCGTGGTGACGGTAGTGACGACGAGCTGGCCGGAAGGCGCGAGCGCCTCGTCAGCCTGGCAGGCGACGAGGAGGAGAGAGCACGCAGCCACGCTGACGCGAAATCGATTCGACATGGCCCGCGTCGTTATCAACTTTCGTGCGTGGGCACGGACGCGGGTCAAGCCAACTTCAAGTCATCACGGAATGCCCTGTTTCAACAGGGGCTCACCGGGCGCTCGGACATTCCGCTGTGGCTGGCGCGCAACGCATCGCGCGGTTCGATCGCTGTCGCGCTACAGTCTCCAGGCGGTGGACAGGGAGAGAGCTGGACCAGTACACGCCGGGATGACGACCGCTTAGGAGGGCGAGCCGGCAACAGTGTGGCCAACGTCCCCCGGCCTCAGCCGGCCTGCCGACGCTCCCACCCGAGGAAGGTGGAGAGGGCCGGCGCCACCGGCACCATGATCGCCTCGCCATCCTGGCGACAACGCAGATAGACCGGCCCGTCTCCCGACTCTCCGGGGACGAACACGTACGGGTCGCCGTGCTCGTCGTCGGCAAAGGCGACCGACCCCGGTGGGAGTCGCACGCCGTCCGGCGCCACCGCCATCTCGTCCATCGGCAGGAACATGTCCAGCCACAGCTCCTTCGCCCCGTCGGAGGGAAACACGCGGCAATGCGAGCGGAGCACGCCGTCAGGGGGCTCGTAGAGCGAGTGGAGCACCGGCGGCACCGGCCGTCCCAGGTGGGACGCAATGAGCTCCCAGTTCGGGCTCAAGAGGCGCGCCCTGAGGGGCGATCCAAACGCGGGCGCTGGTTCGTAGTAGCCGCTCATGGACGGCTCAGGCGCGGTCGGCCACGGCGGAGACTCCCTCCTTCCGGGCGCAATGCGCGCAACAGTAGAACGTGCCGTTCGCCTCGATCCCGTGGCCGACGATCTTGCACTGGCAGTGCTCGCACACGGGGGCGAGCTTGTGAATGGCACACTCGAA
>JBQCGH010000064.1:0-4052 GCA_051955835.1 Gemmatimonadales bacterium | reverse complement strand
CGCGCAGGCGCGCGACGCTCGCGGGGGCGATCGCCACCCCCAGGCCCGCCGCGACCAGGCCCGTGATCGTGTGCCATTCGCGCGCCTCCTGCGCCACCGCCGGCGCGAAGCCGCCTTCGGCGCACAGGGACCGGATCTGATCGAACAGCGTCGGCGCGGTCGCACGGGGAAAGAGCACGAACGGCTCCTTCGCCAGCGCGCCGACGCGTACCGCCGCGCGCCGCGCGAGCCGGTGCCGCGACGGCAGCAGCGCGACGAACGGCTCCCGCAGCAGCTCGCGGACATCGAACGCGTCGTCGACCGCCGGCTCCCGCAGGATACCTACGTCCAGGAGTCCAGCGCGAAGCCGCTCGAGCTGCTCCCCCGAATGCGCTTCCTGCAGCCGCAGCTCCACCTCGGGCGCGCGGGTCTGGAACGCGCGCCAGATCCTGGGCAGCACCGTGAGCGCCGCGGACGAGGAGAAGCCGGCGTGCACCACGCCGCGCGGATCCGTCGAGAGTCGGCGGGCGGCGTGCACGGCCCGCTCGAGCAGCGCGAGCTGGTGCTTGGCGGCCGGCAGGAAACGCTCGCCGGCGGACGTGAGCCGCACGCGCGGCCTCCGCTCGAACAGCGGCAGGCCCACGCGCTGCTCGAGCTGGCGGATCTGCTGGCTGAGCGGGGGCTGCGCCATGCCGAGGCTGCGTGCAGCCTGCGAGAAGCCGCCCTCGTCCGCCACGGCGATGAAGTAGCGCAGATGCCTGAGCTCGATCTCCTCCCCCATACGCACGGCCTCTCGAACCGGGATGCGGCAGATATTAGACATATGGCGCGGCCGGGGCTAGCGTGCGCATCGGCTTCGACGAGGAGGACCGATGACGCCCCGACGGCCCCCGACCGCCCGCTGGCCCGTCCGACTGACCCCCTGGTGGAGCGTCTGGGCCGCGTTCGGCGGCGTGCCGCTGTCCGCGCAGACCACTCCGCCGGCAACGCCGCCGGCGGCGACCTACCGACTCGACTACCGCCGCAACTTTTTCGACTCCCCGGCCGCCGAGGGGCTCGACCGCCGGGCGCTCGGGGCCATGCTGGACACGCTCACCACGCTGGTGCCGAGATTCTCCCACTCCGCCGTGGCGCTCGAGCAGGGACTCCGGCTTGCAGATCGTCTCGATGCCGCCCTCGTGCGGCACGATACCTATCTCAAGCTCAGGGTGGCGGACAGCACGCTGGACGACGCGAGCCGCGAGGCCCGCGCGGCACTGAGTGCCAGGGTCGGGCCGGTGCTCGACGGGGAGCAGCGGGCGCTCGCCACAATCGACCCGAAGACGCTGGAGAGATTCGTCCGTCGGCGGCCCGGACTCGCCGGGTATCGGTTCGCGATCGCCGAGGCCCGCCGGACCGCGGGCCGCCGCTCAACGCCCGCAGTCGACTCCGTGCTCGGGGCACTGGAGCCCGTCGCCACCGGCTGGCAGGAGGAGCTGTACCAGCGGCTCCTCGCGCGGACGTCGTGGGGCACCGTGCAAACCGCCGCGGGGGCACGCGACGTGTTCCAGCAATCCGGTGCGTTGCAGGCCGACCCCGACTCCTCGGTGCGCGCCGAGGCGCGCAGACGATTGGATCAGGGCTATCAATCGCAGCGGGAGCTCTACGCCTTCTCCCTCGTCGCCACGGTCCGTGCGCGGAGCGCCGTGGCCCGCCTCCGCGGCTACCCGGATGCGCCGGCCGCCGTGTATGCGTCCCGGGCGCTGGTGCCCGACTCGGTCCGCGCCATGATCGCACGGGTGCGGGCACATGCCGGCCTGGCGAAGCGCTACCTCCTCGACCGCCGGCGCACCGCCGGCCGGAGCGCTCCGGCCGTCTCCCTCGACAGCGCCCTCGCCGCGATCCGCGCCGCCCTCGCCGTGCTCGGCCCGGAGTACGCTCGCGAGCTCGCGAGCCTCACGGACCCGGCGAACGGCCGGCTCGACATCGGGCCCGGCCCGTCTCGACAGGCGACGGGCTTCTCGTGGGAAAGTCCGGACCGGGCGACGGGAGTCTACCTCTATCGGTGGGATGGCCAGGTCGGCGACATCAGCCGGCTCGCCCACGAGGCCGGGCACGCCATGCACCGCCGTCTCATGTCTCTCGCCGGCGTTCCGAGAACGTACGCGGGCGGTCCGCTCCTGGCCGAGCCGGCGGCGCAGTTCGATGAGCTGCTCGTGACCGACTATCTCGCGCGCACGTCAACCGATCCGGCGCTCAGGACGGCGGCGCTGGCGCGGTTCATCGACGTCGGGCTGGACGCGGTGTATGGGGCACAGGATGCCGACCTCGAGCAGCAGATCTACGACTCGGTCGCCGCGGGCAGCGTCCGGACGGCGGATGACCTCGACCGCATCACCGCCCGCGTGGACTCCGCCTATAGCGTCCCGCTCGAGGGGGACGCCGCGGGACACCGGTGGATGCGGGTGCGCCTCATGTGGGAAGACCCGCTGTATCTATCCAACTACATGTATTCGGGAATGCTGGCGGTGGCGTACTTCGCCCGCTACGCGAGCGACTCATCCCGCTTCGTGCCCGCGTACCTGTCACTGCTCAGAGGAGGATGGCCGGCTCCCGCGGACGCGCTGCTGCGGCGCCACCTCGGCATTCGACTCGAGGATCCTGCCCTGGTGTCCGAGGCGTTCGGCGTGCTCGAACGGAAAGTCGAGGAGCTGGAAGCCTGGACCGGCGGCACCGGCCCGCGGGCTTCGCCTCCGACGGATGGGACGCGTTGATGCTCGTGCGCAGCCTATAGCGTTCTCAGAAACGCCACCAGGTCCGCCCGCTCCTGATCCGTCAGCTTCATCTGGAACCGCTGGTTGTAGAACTCCACCACTTCATCCAGGCTCGCGGCCGCGCCGTTGTGGAAGTACGGCGCCCGCGCAGCCAGGCCGCGCAGGACCGGCCCCTTGAGCCGGCCGAGGTCCGCGCACTGGCCCGAGAGCAGCGCGCGGCCCGGGTCCGACGTGTACAGGATCCGGCCCGCCTGCGGGCCCACCGCGCAGGTCACCTTGAACACCGGCAGGTCGGGCGCGCTGAGCGGGGCGAGCGCCGCGCGCACCTGCGGATCGGGCTCGTACGCGGCCGCGCGGCTCACGCCGATGTCGAGCGGCAGCGGCAGCGAATGATTGCCGACGTTCGGCGTGTTGTGGCAGGTGGTGCAGGTGCCGTTCAGCGTGGCGACACCCAGCGCGTCGTTGAGCCCCGGCACATTGGCGACCGTGAGCTGACGATTGTTGAACAGCGCCTGCCCCCGCGCGACCGATGCCCGCGCCTCCGCCCAGCGGCCCTTGTCATGCAGGCTTGCCCACGGCGCGTAGATCGTAAAGCCATTCGGATCGAACGTCCCTCCCAGCGGGTCACCGCCGAGCGGGTCGTTGATACCGGGATGGTACTTCGCACCCGTGAGCATGGCCGGGCCGCCTTTGGCCTTCTCGGCGTGAAGCTCGCCGGCGGCGTTGTCGGACACCTGCGCGCTGTGCAGGCCGAGCTCGAAATCCACGATGGCGTCGAGCTGGCTTGGCGTGGGTGACGCGGCGGCCTGCGCGTGCCCCAGCGTCGCGTCCATCGCCTGATGCGCCAGGTCGGTGCGCAGGTTGGCATCGAGCGACGCGGCGTCCGTGAGCGGCTGGACCGTCTCGCGGGCATCCCACATCACGGCGCTCAGAAACCGCAGGTTGCTGGTCGGCAGGGGCCGCCGATACACCGAAACGGTCGGTTGGCCGCCGGGCGCCGAGGACGGGACCAGCGCGCAGCCGTACGGATCACGCACTACTTCGATCGTGAACTGGGTGCCCGCCGGGGGCTGGATCGCGACCCGAATGAGTCCGTGGTTCAGCAACAGGCTGTGGCCGGCCGATCCGTCGGCCGCGGTGACCGACGGGCAGTTGGCGCCGTCTACGGGGGCGAACAGCGGATCGCGCCCGCCGCTGGCGGCGAAAGCGGCCTGCGCCGCTTGGGCGCTCAGCCCGAACGCGCTTCCTTCGATGTGACAGCTCGCGCAGCTTCGGCCGTTGGTGCCCAGGCTCTGGAAGAATGGATTGCCGCGATCGATC
>JBQCGH010000063.1:0-29859 GCA_051955835.1 Gemmatimonadales bacterium | reverse complement strand
TCGCGAGGAAGTCGGTGAAGCGCGAGCGCAGGTTGCCGGCGACGTGCCAGCAGATCGCGGCGATCGAGTTCCCGCCATTCGGCCCGGGCTCGACGAGCTGCGCCTCGTCGAGCTGACGCAGTGCGCCCTCCGTCAGGCTCTTGTACCGCCGATATTCCCCGGTAATCGACTCGATGATCGGTTTCATGGCCCGGTCGCGGAAACTCAGTGCGTGATGGGACTGAGCTGCCCCGATCCGGTGACCCAGAACCGCGGCCGCAGCACCGTCGTGGTCATCGCGGGGGCACCGCTGGTGAGCGCCGCGCGCGCGCCGGCCTTGCCGGCCGCGGGCGTAGGCCACGGCTCGGCGGCCTGCTCGTTCACCATGTACCCCAGGTCGGCCATGGACTCGATCGTGATCGCGCTCAGCGGATTCACGCCCTGGTTCAGGAACCCCGTCATGAGCTCGTTCGTCATCACCGATTCCCGCCAGTGACTCAGCGTGGTACCTGCGCCGCCTTCCGCCTCCACCGGCACGACCTTGTCCGAATAGGTCGGGAGCGCCCGGTGAAAGGCGGCCTGCGCGTTCGGTCCGCTGAACCACGGATCGCTGCCCGTGGTGTCGTGCACGAGGTTGTCGAGATCCCACACCGTGCCGAAGCCCAGCAGGTGTCCCATCTCGTGCTCGATCAGCTGGTCGAGCAGGCCGCTGCTGTCCACCTGGGCGAGCGTGCTTCCGTTGAGCGACATCATGCCCAGGATCGGGATGTTGCCGGGATTCCGGACGAGGCAGGGACCGGACTCACCGAGGATCGCCTGGCCCGGCACGGTGTCCTGGATCTCGCGGATGTGCACCAGGACCAGGAGGTCCTTCACGGTTTCGTGAATGGCGGGCTGCACCGAATCGCAGGAGCCCGCCGCCAGGTTGATCGGAATGGAGCCGACGGAATCGACGATGACCGTCTGCCACTTCGCGCTGGCGTGCGTGAACGCGGCCTGCAGCGAGGCCGACGGGGGCAATGAATCGACGAATCGAACGGTGATGGTAAAGCCAGTACTGGTGGGCGGCGCTCCGGCATCGCCGCATCCCGCGAGCAGCGCGATCATTGCGAGCCGCCCGACACGGCTGCCCCCGCGAGAAACGAGGCCGCTCATCGCGCGCTGCTGTCGGCGCCGGTATCGGCGCTGCTGTCGGCCGCGTTCCGGCAGCCGCTATGGGCCCTAGCGCTGTCCGCCGACGCGGCGCCCGTGCTGTCGGTCCGCGAGGGCACCGGCGGCAGGGTCTCGACCTTCCCTGAGCTGTCGACCGCGTAGCGCGGGCCACGATAGACATCGGAGCCCAGATCGACACCGCTGTCCCGCACGGCCGCGCTATCCGGTGGGCAGTCGGGGCTTCGGTCCGCCTCGGCCGCCGGGACCGGCGCCGGCCGATGCCCGCACGCCGCGGCGAGTGCGAACGCCGCGAGACTGGTGATCACGATCCGGACGGACACGGGCAACCTCCTCGGGTCGGGTGCCGGCTTGCCTTGAAGGGATTCACCCTGTCGGGACTCCGTCGCAAGTCCGCCGCAGTTTTCAAGACCCGCAGGGCCAGATGCCGTAACGCAGCATCAGCGCGCGATAGCTCGCGAGCTGGTGCAGCGGATCGAACACCGGCGAGCAGCCCGGCGTCTCCTCGTCGCTCAGGATCTCGTGGCTGGCGAATCCGCGGGCCAGCCCGGCCACTGCGCCGTCATGGTCGCCGACGGCCAGCCCGGCGAGGGCCTGCTCGTATCCGCTCGCCTCGGGGTCCGCCACGACCCTGGCGCGCATCTGCTCGGCCTCGGTGTCCCGCCCGGCGGCGGCGTAGGCCCACGCGGCCAGGCCGCGCCAGCCGACCACGTCATTGGGGACCACCGAGCGGAGCGACGTCACGTACGGATCGTCCGCCTCGCCGAGTCCCAGCTCGATGAGCGCGCTGTCCGGCTTGCCGCTGACGCCATAGATCTGTGCCAGGACGGCGTGGCCGAAGGTGAACGTCGAATCGAGGTCGAGGGCCCTCCGCGCCGCGGCGACGGCCTCTGGATAGCGGCGGGCGGCGAGCAGGACCACGGCGTAGTCGGTGGCGACCACGGCCGAGAGCGGATCGAGCGTGACGGCGCCGCGAACCTCGGGCAGCGCCTGGTCGATTCGGCCCTGGGCGGCCAGGTTCGTCGCCAGCCATTGGTGTGCGGTGGCGCTGCTCGGCGCGAGGGCCACCGCCCTGCGGAATTCCGCCTCGGCCGGAGCCAGCTCGATCCGGTTCTGGAACCCGTTCGCCAGTGCGAGGTGGGCCTCCGCCAGCGTGCTGTCAAGCGCGAGGGCGCGCCGCGCGGACGCGAGCGCCAGGCTGTTGACCGAGTCGGCGTTCAGGGTGGTCGTGTACGAGCGCAGAATGCCGTAGGCCAGCGCCATGCCGGCGTACGCACGGGCGAAGTTCGGGTCGCGGGCCACCGCCGCTCGGAACTCACCGATCGCCTTGAGCAGGCCGGTCGCGCCGCGCCGAGTCCAGAAGTAATGCCCACGCAGATAATGCTCGTACGCCGCTGCGTCGGAGGTGCCCTGCTGGCCCGCGCCCCCACGGTCGGCCTCTCCGTCCAGCGCGGGCACGAGCTCGCTCACGATGGCGTGGGTAAGCGAATCCTGCACCTGGAAGACGTCGGCCGACCGGCTCTCGTACTGGTGTGACCACCGCTCGAAGCCGTCCGACGCGCTGGAGAGCTGGACCGTCACGCGGAGCCGGTCGCCCGCGCGCCGCACTGAGCCCGCGATCACCCCCGCCACGCCGAGCTGCCGCCCGATGTCCTGGACCGTCGCCGACTTTCCTTTGAAGGAATAGGACGACGTGCGCCCCGCCACCCGCAGCTCGGGCAGCGTGGCCAGCGCATGGGCCAGCTCGTCGGTCATGCCGTCCGAGAAGTACTCGTCCTTGGGGTCGCCGCCCGTGTTCTCGAAGGGCAGCACCGCCACCGAATGGAGGGTGGGGGGCTCGACGCTGCGCCCACCCGCGACCCGGTGGGGCATACCGAAGACGACCGCGAGCCCGGCGACGGCGGCGACCGTGCCGGCGAGACCGGCCGTGAGCCAGCGGCGGGGCCACCGGCCGGCCGGCCGGAGCCGGATCGTCACGGGATCGCGCGGCGCAGGAACGGCGGCCAGGGCGGCAAGCAGCTCGGCGCCGTCCTGAGGCCGGTCGGCCGGACGCTTGGCCAGGCAGCGCATCACGAGTGACGCGAGCGCCTGCGGCGTGTCCGGGCGGCGCGCGAGGATCGGCGCGGGTATCTCCACCATATGGGCCGCGAGGAGGGCCGCCGGCGGGCGGTCGGCGAACGGGGGTGCCCCGGCCAGCGCCTCGTAGGCGAGGCAGCCGAAGGCGTAGATGTCGGCCCGGTGGTCGATGGCGGGGTCGCCCGCGCCCTGCTCGGGCGCCATGTAGGACGGCGTGCCGAGCACCACGCCGAGCGAGGTGAGGCCGCCGTGGATGCCGGTGCTCGCGGCAGTCACCGCCTTGGCCACGCCGAAATCGCTGACCACCGCCGCGCCGCCGGTCAGCAGCACGTTGTCCGGCTTGATGTCCCGATGGACCACGCCGTGCTCGTGCGCGTACGCGAGCGCCCTGGCCACATCGCCCAGGATGTCGAGCGCCTCCGCCACGGGGAGCGGACCATGCCCCAGGCGCGCACGCAACGACTCGCCTTCGACGAACGGCATGGTGTAGTAGGGCACGCGCTCGCTCTCGCCGGCCGCAAGCAGGGGAACGATGTGGGGGTGATTGAGCCGTGCGGCGAAGCGGATCTCCTGGCGGAACCGCTCGCCGCTCAGGGCATGGGCCAGCTCGGGCGGGAGCACTTTGATGACGACCCGGCGTCCGAGCGCCGTCTCCTCCGCCAGGAAGACGCGCGACATGCCTCCGCCGCCGAGCTCACGCTCGATCGTGTACGCGGCGCCGAGGCCGTGCTGCAGGGTGGCGAGAAGGTCGGGGATGAGCGGGCCGAAGCGTGAGGGACGAGGAAATGTAGATGAGAGGGGGCGGTGCGCGAGTCACCGGCGGCCATGTTGGCCCGGTCACGTTGACGCGCGAGCCGTTACCGTCTTCCTTGGTGCTGGCGCCCCGGGCGTTCCCCTGCCCGACACGAACCACGTCCCGACCGACGACACCCTTGCCCGAATACAACCGAGAAGGACGGGATGAAAGCGCGCAAGCTGCTCGGCATCGTGCTGGCCGCCTTGGTGGTCGTGCTCTTGGTGGCGTACGCGTCGGCCGGCGCCGTGGTGGACCGCAAGCTCGCGCGACGGTACGCGACGCACACCGTGCGCCTGCAGGTTCCATTCCCGCTCCCCGAGTCGACGGCGGCACGGCTCTCCGCCGACGGCGGCGCGGCTGGCCTCGGCGTACGCGCCAACCTGACTCCTGGACCGGCCGGCCTCGGGGGCTGGACGTTCGCGCAGTTCACGGCCACGATGCGGACCGATAAACGGCCGGACGGTAGAGCACGACGGGAGCCGATGTCGTTCCTGATCCCGTTCACCCGGCAAATGACCGAGACCGAGCTGGACGCCCTCTGGAGCTATTTGCGATCGGTCCCGCCGGTGGACGAGCGGCACTGAGGCCGGAGTGGCAGATTACATCCCATCGTTGGGCAGTTCTGTCGATTGGAGCGAGGCATGATCCGCCGCCTGCTGGCACGCCTTTCCGAACGCCCGGACCAACGCGGCGCGTCGCCGCGGGACGCGGAGCACCACGTCGTGCGCGGGATGGCGGTCCGCGTCATCAACACGCGTCCGGACATTCGCACCGCCGACGTCCTTGACCGCCTGGGGGCCGCGCTGGACCTCATCGCGCGCTACGCACCACGGCGCTACCGGCGGATGGCACACGACATCTCCGGGTTCGTCGTCGAGCGCTTCGCGTGCCGCGGGGCCTTCTTCCCGGCGTCGCGCGAGTGCCTGGTGGAGCTGACCTTCACCGTCAACCCGCGGCATGGTCTGCCCGAGATCGCCGCGTCGATCGTCCACGAGGCCACGCACGCACGGGTCGCGCGGATGTGCCGCACGCGGTCGCCCGACCAGCACGCCCGCGAAGAGCGGCTCTGCCGGCGGGCCGAGCTCGAGCTCGGCCTCGCGCTGCCGGATGGCGCGGTCGTGGTGGCTCGCGCGCGGGAATCGCTCGCCTTGGGCGATCGGGAGGTTGCCCCCATCGTGGACTGGTCCGAGGCGGCCCGGCGCATCGCCGAGGTGGACGCTCGGGCGGGGGAGCCAGAGCCTGGACGTGAGTAGACAGCCTCGAGCCCGACGGCCCCGCGCGCAGGAGGCGCGTATCCCATGAGCTGGTACGTGATCGCCGCCATCGTGGTGGTCGTCGTGCTCGTGCTCGCCCGGCGGGGCGGCGAAAGGCCGGCGTCGTCCCGCGGTCTCGCGGCACCGTCCCCTGACCGCATCGACGAGTACCTTCGCACGGGTCGGAAGATCGATGCCATCAAGGCGTACCGCACCCTGCATCGCGTGGATCTCAAGACTGCCAAGGACGCCGTGGACGCGCGGGAGCGCGAGCTCGGGCGATAGTCTCGCATGACGCGGCGCGCGTGAGGGAGGCGCAGTGGCCAGGAACGATCTCTACACGCTGCCGCCGGATCTGCCGATCCCGCTCGACGACGGCGCGTCGTCGCACTTGCCCGGCCTGGCGCTCCCGCCGATCACGCTCCCCTCGACCGCCGGCCGGCCGGTGCGACTCGACGCGCTGGGCCCGGGCTGGACCGTGCTCTACTGCTATCCCCGCACCGGACACCCGGATGAGCCCGGGCCCCCGGACTGGGACGCGATTCCCGGCGCCCGCGGCTGCACGCCGCAGGCCTGCCGCTATCGCGACCACGCGGCGGAGCTGCACGCGCTCGGGGCCCGGGTGTTCGGTGTCAGCACTCAGCCGACCGATTATCAGCACGAGCTGGTGCAACGGCTGCATCTGCCCTTCGAACTGCTCAGCGACGCGGAGTTCCGCCTGGCCGACGCGCTGCGCCTGCCGACGTTTGAGGCCGGCGGCATGCGGTTGCTCAAGCGTTTGACCCTGCTCGTTCACAGCGATCGCATCGAGACATGCTTCTATCCGGTGTTCCCGCCCGATGCCGACGCGTTGCGCGTGCTCGCCTGGCTACGCGCCCGGGCGGACTAGGCGGGCCGACATCCGCGCGCGACACGCTTCGCGGGCCGTCGGCCCCGGAGGATGCGCATATGCCGAAGGTGCACGTCGATGGGCTCATGCTCAACTACGAACAGCAAGGCTCCGGGGAACCGTTGCTGCTGATTCCCTATCTCGCCGCCGATCACGCCTGCTATGCCTTTCAGGTGGCGGAATACGCCAAGCACTTCACCTGCATCTCGGTCGATCTGCGCGGAACGGGAGAGAGCGACAAGCCCGATGGCGTCTGGTCCATGGAGCTCTTGGCCGACGACATCGCGGGTCTGATGCGGGCGCTCGGTCTGCAGCGGGCCCACGTCGCCGGCCTTTCGTTCGGCGCCGCGGTCGGTATGTGGCTCGCGGTCAAGCACCCGGACACGGTGACGTCGCTGTCGCTGCACGCGGCCTGGACCAAGACCGACCCCTTCCTCGCGACGGTGGTGCGGAGCTGGCAGACCCTGGCCAAGGCGCTCGGCAGTGTGCCGGAGACGGTCATCATGGGGATCTTTCCGTGGTGCCTGACGCCGGAGCTGTTCGCGGCCAAGCCCGACTACGTCAATTCGCTGGCGGAGTTCGTTCGGAGCCGGCCGGTGCAGCCCCTGGCCGCCTTCCTGCAGCAGTCCAACGCGGTGCTCGCGCACGACATCGAGGCGCACGTGGGGAGAATCGCCGCGCCGACGCAGGTGACGTGCGGCGCTCGCGACCTGCTCACCTCCACCCGGTTCGCGGAGCCGATCAGCCGGGCCGTGCGCGGTGCCGAGCTGATCGTGTTCGAGGATTGTGCGCACGCCCCGATCTACGAGCGGGTCGAGGAGTTCAATCGGAGGACGCTGGCCTTCCTGACGCGCCAGAAATCCTGAGCGACGCATCCCGCCACTCGGCGGGCCGCCCTAGTGCAGCGCGCTCGCCAGGGCCGACGGCCCGACCGCGCGAAAGATCGTCATGTGGGTGAGATCCGGACGCGGCACGTACGTCCAGACGAGTGCCTTGGGCGGCTGCGCCCGGATCAGCTCCGCGAGCCGGGCGGTGGGCTGCGCGATGTCCTCCACGTTCGAGCTCGCCAGGTAGAGGGTACGCGGCCGGCGGTCCATCGTCGCGAGGCGCGCCGGCGCTCCATCGACGAGCGCGCCGCGATTCCACCAGAGGCTCGGGTCGAGCGCGACGTAGTGGTCGAACGACGCCGGCGACTCGAGGAAGGTCTCCACCACGAACAGCCCGGCGAGCGACTCGCCTACGAGGCCGCGCTCGTGGGTCGCGCGATAGCGCTGCTGGACCCGCGGGATGAGATCATCCGTGATGAAGCGGCGGAACGCCGCCGAGCCGCCGACGTGCGGCGCGATCGTGCGGTCGCTCACGACGCTGGTCGGCCCGGTGAGGTCGCGCCGACGCTCGGTGTTGGGGATCCCGACCACGATCACGGGCCGGATGCGGCCCAGCGCCGCCAGCGAATCCACGGTGTGCACGACATGCGGGAAGTCCTCGTCGACGCCGCCGTCCGGCATGTAGAGCACCGGAAACTTCGAGGATGTCGACGTCAGGTAGGTCGAGGGGACGTGCACGTTCACGAGCCTCGTTTCGCCCAGGGCGCGGGACGCCACGGTGAACGAGTCGTGCGCCGGGATCGGATCGGCGGGCCGCGAGCTTGGCGGGGTCTGCGCGTGGAGCGAGCCGGCCAGGAGGAACAGCGCGGCAAGGGAATACCGGGAAGTCGTCATCGTCGGCTAGGCAGACCGTTCGGCCTCGCGTTTCAGATCGCTGGCAAAGCGCTCGAATACGGGGCCGAAGTCGGGCATCGACCCCCTCGCCAGCGGCAGCATCAGCCCTGAGAACCGCTCGCCCATCGCGAAATCGGTCGAGCCGTCCGGCCCGGGGGTCAGGCGGAACGTGCGTACGCCCCTGAACAGCGGCGCGACGCCTCCCGCCCAGGTCATGCGCTCGTCCGGCATCACATCCGACACGGTCGGGGTGAACGCGCGGGTGGTGCCCGGCACGTGAAGCCGAAGCCGCTCGCCGCTCTGAATGCGGCCTTCGATCCTGGTGATGGTGGAGTTCCAGCGGGGAAAACCATCCGCATCGGTGAGGAGCTGCCAGATTCGCGTGGCCGGGGCCTGGATCGTGACCTCCACCCGGCACGACATGGAGAAAGCGCCGCGAGTTCGAGTGATTGTCGGCTGGTCCATCCGGCTAGAGCACCGGTGCCGGGCCCATCACCCAGAACAGCACGGCAAACCCGCTGACCACCGCGGCCACCGTGCCCGCCAGGAACAGCAGGATCTGCGCGGTCGTAATGAGCCGCGAGTGGGGTGTCGCGGCGTGTTGCTCGAGCAGGCCCCATCCTGACACGGCGCTCAGGGTGAGCAGGATTCCCGCTGCCGGGGTGAGGCGCCAGTCCGCCGCGAAGAGCGCCCCCCAGTCTGCCACACCGCCGATCGCGACCGCTCCCAGGATGCGGGCACGCGCATGCGAGGCCCATCCGGTGATGGCGTCGTAGACCGACGGGTGGCGTGGGTCATCGTAGTGCGCTGGCGCCAGGATCATGCACTCAAAGTACGTCAGCGCACGCCGCTGAACAGCCCCTCGGCCATGATCGTGGGCCGAGCGCCTCGCGACCGCGTTCGCGGCGCGAATCACATGGTGCCTTCTTCGGACATTCGGTACCTTAGATGCCTCGCGAGGGTCAACATGCCTGGGCCCGGTGAGCGGATGTTTTCGCGCCGGATAGCCGCGGGTTAGCGAAAGCGAGGGCCAGTGATCACGGTCACGCTGCTCGGGGGCGCCAGCCTCCGCGCCGGTGACGTCCCGGTCGCCGGGCCGCCGGCTCAGCGGCACCGCATCGCGTTGCTGTCGCTCATCGTCGCGGCGTGGCCCCAGCCGCTCTCTCGCGACCGGGCGATGGCGCTGCTCTGGCCCGAGCGCGATCTGACCAAGGCACGCCGGCTGCTCAACCTGGCGGTCCACGTGCTGCGCTCCGCCGTGGGCGAAAAGGCCATCCTCTCGGCCGGCGACGGGCTGCTCCTCAATTCGGAAGTGCTCACCTGCGACCTGCACGAGCTGCGCGCGGCGATGGCGGAGGGCAACGCCGAGCGCATCGCCCGGTGCTACACCGGCGCGCTGCTCGACGGCTTCCATCTGGCCGAGTCGGCCGAGTTCGGTTTCTGGCTCGATGACCGCCGGAACGAGCTGGCCCATGCCTACTCCGGCGCGCTCCGCGTCGTTGCGGCCGATCAGGAGCGCACGGGCGACGTGCACGGCCGGGTGCGCACCTGTCGCCGGCTGGTCGCCGCGCGCCCGCACTCGGGCGTGTACGCGCGCGCCCTCATGCGCGCACTCGATGCGGCGGGCGATAGAGCCGGCGCCCTCCGCCACGCGGAGGAGCACGCCCGTCGTCTCGGCGTCGACCTCGACCTGCCACCGGATCCCGAAGTGGCGGCACTGGCGGAGGAGCTGCGCACCGCCGCGCCCACCCCGCCGCCCCGCGCGGGCGGGGCCGGCCACCGCTCCGCCCGTCGGCCGAGCGGGCAGGCGTGGCACCTCTATCTCCAGGGTCGGCGGTGGATCACCGATTACACCGTGCCGGCGCTCGCTCGGGCGGTCAACGCGTTCGAGCGCGCCGCCGCGCACGACCCGGAGTTCGCGCTCGCGCTGGCGGCCCTCGCCATGGCGTACATCGAGCTTGCCGAGCAGGGGGGAATGGAGCCTGACGTCGCCTTCCGGCGCGCGGGCGACGTCGCCGGCCGGGCGCTCGAGCTCGACCCGGAGCTGGCGGAAGCCCACTGCGCGATGGGCTACCTCAAGGCCACGCGGGACTTCGACTGGACGGGCGCCGAGCGCGAGTTTCGTCATGCGCTGGCGCTCGATCCCGATGACGCCGACGCGCTCGATCTCTACGGGCGGGTGTGCACCGCGCTCGGCCGTCACGACGAGGCCATCGCGATGCAGCGGCGCGCGCAGGAGCTCGATCCGCTCTCGCATCGGCTCGACGTGGTGTCGACCATGCTCCGGGCCGGCCGCTACCACGATGCCGCAGCGGGCGCGCGCGATGCGGTCGAGCTCGACCCCGGGCATGACCGCTCGCGCGCCACGCTCGGCTGGGCGCTCCTGCTGAGCGGACGCAAGGAGGAAGGGCTGGCGGAGCTCGAGCGTGCCGTCGCGCTGGGCCCGGGCAGCACGCTGTGGCTGGCGCAGCTTGGCCAGGCCTACGCGATGGCCGGGCAGACGGCGAAGGCGCACGAGATCCTGGAGGAGCTCGAGAGCCGGGCGGAGACCGGATA
Source organism: Gemmatimonadales bacterium (assembly GCA_051955835.1). GTDB lineage: Bacteria > Gemmatimonadota > Gemmatimonadetes > Gemmatimonadales > GWC2-71-9 > CAVVWJ01. The sequence continues at coordinate 19,419 of JBQCGH010000063.1, read as the reverse complement.
CGTCCCGCCCTATCATCTCGCCTACGTGTACACCGGACTGGGCGACGCCGACGGCGCGGTGGAGTGGCTCGAGCGGGCCGTGGCCGAGCGCTCGGGGGCGGTGTACGGCATCAAGGGCTCGTTTCTCTTCGCCAGCCTGCATGGGCACGCCGGGTTCCAGGCGCTGCTCCGCCAGATGAACCTGGAGTGACCGACCCGGTTCGTCCGCCCGCGCCGAGCCGCCCGGCCCGGACGCGGCGCGTCGTCATCGCTCTCGTGCTCGCGCTGGCGGCCGTCGCTGTCGTCGTGGTGCGTGGGCGCGGCGGCGAGTATCAGCGACGCGAGCTCACCATCCCCGTCCGCGACGGCACCAGACTCTTCGCGGTCGCGCTGGTGCCCAGACACGTGACCGGACCGCTCCCGATCCTCCTCGTGCGGACCCCGTTTTCCGCCGCCAACACCTTCGGCGACGCCAACCTTCCCGCTGCCTACCGCGAGCTTGGCCGGGACGGGTACATCTTCGTCGCCGAGGACATCCGCGGACGGTTCGGATCGGGAGGCACGTTCGTAGTGAACCGGGCGCAGAACGACCCGCGCAGTCCACCGGGCGTGAACGAATCCACCGATGCGTACGATACGATCGACTGGCTGGTGAAGCACCTGCGGGGCAACAACGGTCGGGTGGGTGTGCTTGGGATTTCCTACCCCGGCTGGCTCGCCGCGCTCGCCGGCGTCGGGGCGCATCCCGCGCTCAAGGCGATCTCGCCCCAGGCCCCGACGGCTGACACCTGGCTGGGCGACGACTTCTTCCATCAGGGCGCCTTCCGGCAGAGCCAGGGGCTCGAGTTCGCGGCCCTGGCGGAGACCGACCCCAAGGGCTTCACGCCGTTCGAGATCCCCGACTCCGACCACTACGACTGGTATCTGCGGTATCCGACGCTCGACGCGCTCGCGAAGGCGGCGAAGGTGGACCGGCTGCCATCGTGGGTGGGCTTCGCGACGCACCCGGCATACGACGCCTACTGGCGGGCCAAGGCGCTGCAGCACGTGCTCACCCGTCCCGAAGTGCCGGTGCTGTTCGTCGGAGGCTGGTGGGACGCCGAGGATATCCTGGGGCCGCAGCTCGCGTATCGCACGGTCGAGCGCGCCGACACGCGAGGGTGGAACCACATCGTGCTCGGACCGTGGGTCCACCGCGGCTGGGTGGATCCGCGCGGCGACTCGATCGGCCCGCTCGCGCTCGGCGGCAACACGGCCGAATACTTTCGCGAGCACATCCAGCGGCCGTGGTTCGCCTACTGGCTGCATGGGAAAGGTGACGGCCGCTTTCCCGAGGCCTGGGCGTTCGAGAGCAACGGCGACGGCTGGCGCACGTTCAGCGCGTGGCCGCCGCCGGACGCTGAACCGCGCGAGCTCTATCTGCGGGAGAACGGAAAGCTCGCCTTCGAGCCGCCGCCGGCATCGGGCCCCTCGGCGCCGGGTGGACCGGCCGCGGCGCCATCGGTCGCGCGGGGCCCGGGCCGGTCGGCGGCCTACGATGCCTACACCTCCGATCCCGCGCACCCGGTGCCGTACCTGCGTCGGCCCGATGACGGCAGCGGCTGGCGCACCTGGATGCTGCAGGACCAGCGCTTCGTAGAGAGCCGCCCGGACGTGCTGTCCTGGGTTTCGGACCCGCTCGCCTCGGATCTGACCATCGCGGGCGATGTGGTCGCTCACCTCTTCGCATCGACCACCGGGACCGACGCCGACTGGGTCGTGAAGCTGATCGACGTGTTCCCCGACAGCGTCGGCGCGCCGCTCGGCGGCTACGAGCTCATGGTGAATGCCGATATCATGCGGGGCCGATACTGGAAAGGCTTCGGTGAGGCGACCCCGATTCCGGCGAACACGGTCACGCCGTTCGAGGTGGACCTGCACGAGCAACTCTACCGCTTTCGCGCCGGGCACCGCATCATGGTTCAGGTTCAGAGCACATGGTTTCCGCTGTACGACCGGAACCCACAGACGTTCGTGCCGAACATCTTCCAGGCCCAAGCCTCCAACTACCGGGCCCAGGTGCACCGCGTGTGGCACACGGCCCGTTATCCGTCACGGATAGAGGTGAGGACCATGTCCGCAGAGAACCGGCAGGCTGTTGACAGCGTAGGATTAAGATAGGTTTCCAGTTGTCCGGGGCCGCCGTCTAACCGGCCCCGGGGCAGGCGAAAAGCAGGGAGGCTTCCATGGGCTGGTCGCTCGCGCGGCTCCGTCCGATTCAGATCGCGATCGTCAGCGTCGTCTACTGGCTGGGATTGACGGCCGTGAAGCTTGGCGGTGCGATCCTGTCCATCTGGTGGGTGAGCCGCCTGCCCCCGAACCACGGGTCCGTCAACGCCGGCTTTCAGAACGGGCTCCTCCACCTCACGGTGCTCCGGGATGGGAAGGAGCTCTGGTCGGGTAGCACCTCCTTGGGGATGTTCCTGGCGCTCGTCCTGGGTCCCCCGCTCCTCCTCGCGCTGACCGCACGCTGGAGTCGTCTGGCCGAGAATGCCGGCCCGGCACCGACGCCCGAGCTGCCCGGCGACAGTGCCCTCCCGACGTCGCCAATCGACTGGTCCGCACCAGCGGATGATCCCGAGCGCACGCGGGTCGTCGATCCCCGGCCCGAGAAACCCGACACCTCCGCGCGACCCGGCCGATCGGCTCGCTGACGGTCGAACCCTCACTGCAATCGGTCGCGCGGCGCCTTTGCTGGCCGTGAATCCGTCGTCCGGACCAGGCACCGTGTCGTCGTAGGCGCGCGACAATCCCACCCGAAGCACTTCCCTGACCCCTCCCTAGAGCACGGAAGCAGGTGCGCACGGACGGCTTGTCTCTTGCCTTTTCTACAGGTGATGCGCGCCGTCGTGCTGACCTCATCGGTGCTCGGCTGCCGGGCGGCCGCGGCGCTGGCCTCGCTGCCCGAGCTTTCCGCGCTCACGCTGGTGACCGCTCCCCTGGCGTCCCGCCGCCGCTCACTGTTCGAGCAGGCGTGTGACACCTGGCGGCTCGACGGGCCGCCCGGGCTCCTCCGGGCGGCGGCCCGGCGCCTCCGGGGTCTGCGCCTGCCGCTCGCGTCCGAGCAGCTCGCCGAGCAGGCGGCCGACATCTGCCCGACGCTGCCCCACATTCGCCTGCCGGACTTTCACACGCCCGAGGCCGCGCGTCGGCTCGCCGAGCTGGAGGCCGACCTCGGCATCGTCTGCGCCACTGACCGGGTCAAGCCGTCGCTCTATACCGTGCCCCGGCTCGGCAGCATCAATCTTCACTTCGGCTGGGTGCCCGAGTATCGCGGGTCGTCGCCGGCGTTCTGGGAGCTGTACGACGGCGTGTCGTCGGTCGGGGTGACGGTGAACTGGATGAGTCCGCAGCTCGACGCCGGCGATATCCTGCTCCAGCGCCGCGTGCGGCTCGACATCGCCCCCGAGGGCGACCCGGTCGAATACGTCACCCGGTTCCAGCAGGAGACGCTACATCCGCTCGGCTTCCGGCTTCTGGGCGAGGCCATCGCTCGACTGGCCAGAGGTCCGGTAGCGGCGCACCCGCAGGATCGCAACCGCGGGCGCATGCGACGCCGGGCGACCTGGCGGGACAAGCAGGAGCTGCGGCGGCGCGTGGCCGCGCGGCGCGCACCGGCCGTCGGGTAGCGGCTTCGCTCCGCCGGCAGCGGCGCAGTAGCTTTGGGGCCAGGAGCCTCTACCCTGCGTCCCGATCTCTTCCAGCAGCTTCAGTCCGCCCTGGGCGATGACTACCGGCTCGAGCGCGAGCTCGGCGGCGGCGGAATGGCGCGCGTCTTCCTCGCGGAAGAGCGTCGTCTTGGCCGCCGCGTCGTCGTGAAGGTGCTCACCCCCGAGCTCGCCGCCGGCGTGTCGGCCGACCGGTTCGAGCGCGAGATCCGCGTCGCCGCGAGGCTCCAGGACCCCCGCATCGTCCCGCTGCTCACCGCGGGCCGCGCCGCCGGCCTTTCCTTCTATACCATGCCCTTCGTCGCGGGCGAGTCGCTCCGGGCGCGCCTTGCTCGCGGGCCCGTACCGCTGCCCGAAGCGATCGCCATCCTGCGCGATGTGGCGCTGGCGCTCGACTGCGCGCACGCCCACCAGCTCGCGCACCGGGACATCAAGCCCGAGAACGTGCTCCTCGCGGGCCGTACGGCGGTGGTCACCGACTTCGGCATCGCCAAGGCGATCGCCGCCGCCACCGAAGGGGCCTCGCAGCAGACGCTCACGCACGTCGGCAGCGTGGTCGGCACGCCGGCCTACATGGCGCCCGAGCAGGCCATCGGCGACACGGTCGACCACCGGGTCGACATCTACGCCTGGGGTGTCGTCGCCTACGAGATGCTGGCCGGCACGCACCCGTTTGCCGGGAAGGCGACGGCCCGCCAAGTGATGTCGGCGCACCTCACCGAGAAGCCCACGCCGGTCGGCGCGTGCGCCGCGGGCGTGCCATCGGCTCTGGCCGACCTGGTGGACCGGTCGCTCGCCAAGGAACCCCAGCTCCGCCCCGCGAGCACGGGCGAGTTGCTCCGCGTGCTCGACGGCCTCGCCCCCGGCGCGGCCCCGGTCGAGGCCGGCACGGTTCGGCCGGCGGCGCCGCGGCGCCCCCGCCGCCGCTCGCTCGCGATCCTCGCGGCTGGCGCCGCCCTCGCGCTCGTGGCGGCGGTTCTCCTGGTCCGCCGCGGGCCGGCCCATGGCTCCGCGAGCGCACCAGCCGCGCTCCGCTCACTTGCCGTCCTCCCATTCACCAGCCCGGAGCGCGACTCGGCCGACGCATACTTCGGCGCGGGCATGGCCGAGGAGCTGACCACGGCTTTCGCGGGGGTGCCTGGGCTTCGGGTCGCCTCGGGCGGCTCGGCATCGCGCCTGCAAGGCGAGGGCGCCAGGGAGGCGGAGCTCGCGCGGAAGCTCGGCGTGCAGACCATCCTCGAAGGCAGCGTACGGCGATCGGGCGACCGCATCCGGGTGACGGCCCGGCTGATCGAGCCGACCCGGGGGACGGTGCTGTGGGCGGACCAGTACGACGGCCGCATGGCCGAGGTGTTCGACATGCAGGACCAGATGGCGCAGGCGATCGTGGCGGCGCTCCGGCCCACCTTCGGCGACACCGCCCGAGTCGCCGGCGCGCGCACGCTGCGCGGCACGGACGATCTCGAGGCCTACGATCTGTACCTCAAGGGCCGCTACTACTGGGGGCGCCGGGGTGAGAGCGGGCTCCGCACGGCGATCGGGTACTTCGAGCGGGCCCTCGCGCGGGACTCGACCTTTGCGCGCGCCTGGGCCGGGCTCTCGATGGCGCAGGTCGTGCTACCCCTGTTCACGCGCACACTCGCCGGTGACTCGTTGATCGAAGTGGCCACCCGCAACGCCGATCACGCGCTTCGCCTCGACTCCGCCCTGGCCGACGCGCATCTCGCCCGGGCGTACGCGCTCAAGTTCGCCTGGCGGTGGCCCGACTCCGAGCAGGAGTTCCGCAGGGCGCTCGCGCTGGCGCCCGAGGATGCCACCGTGCGGCACTGGTACGGCGTGCTGCTCTACATTATCGGCCGGGCGGACGAGAGCGTCGAGCAACTGGGCCGAGCCCGGGAGCTCGATCCGCTCTCGACGGCGATCAGTATCGACCTGATGTACGGGCTCTATGCCTCCCGGCGGTACGACGACGCCCTGATCGAGGCACGGCGCGCGATCGCGATGGATTCCACCCGCTCGGACATCTACCTGCAGCTCGGCATGCTCCAGCTCGCGCGCCGGCAACCCGACAGCGCGGCGGCGGCCTTCCGCCGGGCCGAGCGGCTGGGGATCGGATTCGACATGGCAGCGTTCCTCAGCGTGGCCGAGCGGAAGCTCGGCCACACGGGCACGGCGGACAGCCTCTACCGATCACTGCTCGCGCGCTATCGCACCGACCCGACGCTCGACTACGCGACGGCAATGGCGGCCGGCGCTGCCGGGGACCTGGACCGGGCCCTCTCGGCGGCCACCGCGAGCGTCGCCTCCCGCTCGCTCTTCTTGACCGAGATCAGCCTCACCTGCGACCCGATGTTCGACCCGCTACGCGGGAACCCGCGATTCGGGCGCCTGCTCGCGAAGGCCGATCTCCGACCGTGCGTGCGAGGGTGACGCCAAGCCTTCGCTCCGCAATGTCAGCTGGCGCGCACTGTGACCGGCGGCACCGCTCCGATCACTCGAACGAGCGAGCATGACGGTGGAGATTCCGTGCCGCGCACCAGCACCGTCACCCGCTCGCTTCGCCACACCTTCGGACTGGACCGGCTCCGCCCGGGCCAGCGCGAGGTGATCGAGGCCGTCCTCGAGGGACGCGACACGCTCGCCATCATGCCGACCGGGGCGGGGAAGTCGCTGTGCTATCAGCTCCCGGCGCTCCACCTCGAGGGGATGACCATCGTGGTGAGCCCGCTCATCGCCCTCATGAAGGACCAGGCCGACAAGCTCCGCGAGCTGGGCCTCGAGGCGGTCGAGATCAACAGCACGATCACGGGGCGGCACGAGAAGGCCGCCCTCGAGGAGATCGAGGACCAGCGGAGCGAGTTTCTCTTCACCACCCCCGAGCGGCTCACCGACCCGGCGTTTCTCGAGACCCTCCAGGATGTGGCCATCGACTTCGTCGTGGTGGACGAGGCCCACTGCATTTCCCAGTGGGGCCACGACTTTCGGCCGAGCTACCTGGGGCTCGCCGAAGCGGTCCGGGCGCTGGGCAATCCACCGGTCCTCGCGCTCACGGCCACCGCCACCGACGAAGTCGTGAACGACATCCGCCACCAGCTCGGCCGGCCCCGCATGACGGTCGTGCGCACCGGCATCGAGCGCCCCAATCTCGCCTTCGACGTGCGCCACGTCTCGGGGGACGCGGAGAAGCATGCGGCGCTGCTCGACGCGCTCCAGGGCGTGGACGGCGCGGTGATCGTCTACACCGCCACCATCCGGCACGTCACCGAGGTGACCGCGTTCCTCGTCGGCGAAGGGATGCGGGTCCTGCCGTATCACGGGCGCATGGCGGCCGGCCGCCGGCACGAGACCCAGGAGCGGTTCATGGCGGGTGAGCTGACCGTCATCGTCGCGACCAACGCGTTCGGCCTTGGCATCGACAAGCCGGACATCCGCGCGGTCGTGCACTACGACATGCCCGGCTCGCTCGAGGCCTACTATCAGGAGGCGGGCCGCGCAGGTCGCGACGGCCAGCCGGCGGCCTGCGTGTTCCTGTACGATCCTCGTGACCGGCGGACGCAGCTGTTCTTTCTGGGCGGCAAGTACCCCTCGCTCGAGGAAGTGCGGACCGTGGTCGCGGCGCTCGGCCCCACCCGCGACGGCGCCGAGCCGATGTCGCTCGCGGCCCTCCGCGAGGCGGCGAGCGGCGTCGGGCGCGACCGCATCCGGGTCATCCTCTCGCTCCTGAAGGACGGAAAGGTCGTGCGCGAGCGGCGCGGCGCGCGTTTCGTGCTCGCGCGCGAGGCCGCGGACGACGACCTGGTGGCGCTCGCGCGCGAGTGGCCGGCCCGGGCGGAGGCCGACCGGGAGAAGCTCGAGCGGATGGAGGCGTACGCCCGCAGCGCCCGGTGCCGCTGGCGGGTGCTGTGCGAGTACTTCGGCGAGGACGGACCGGGAGCGCTGTGCGGTGTGTGCGACAACTGCCGAAAAGGACTGGCCATGCTGGCGGAGGCGCCGGCTACCGAGGCGCGCGAGTCCTGATCTGATACCAGACGGCACCCTCCTGATACGGGTCGGCCCGGCGCTTGGCCACGATCCCTCCGTAGTGCAGCCGCTCCGCCGCGCGATACAGCGCCCGGCCCTGCTCGGGCACGGCGTAGACGCGTGACAGGATCGGGCCGGACCGCGGAATCAGCTCCTCGAGGGCGAGCTTCCGCCACCAGAGCGGCCGTCGCCGGAGATCCTGCCGGCCGCGCCAGAGGACGTCGAACGCCGCGTAGTGCAGCTGGCTCCCTCCGCTGAGACGCGACTGCCGGTCCTGCTTCCCGTCGCCGTCGAGCGCGATCACCACGCCGTCCAGGATCAGAACGTTCTCCATGAGATGCTGCCGCACGCTCAGCGCGAGCGCGTCGAAGCCGAAGGCGACCCCGCCCGCCGCCGACTGGAACCACACGCCCGGGTCGCGCACATAGAGCAGCGCGCGGTGGCCTCGGTACTGCGGCTCGAACAGGAACGCCGGGTCGTCGAACGGCTTGGGCCGCGTTATGGGGGTGAGCGGCTCGATCTCCGGCAGCACGCCGGCCGGGCGCAGCAGCCACCTCATCGGTACGCCTCCGCACCGAGGCTGAAGGCGTGCGGCGATGGAGGCGCCGCGAAGCCTCGACTGGCGCGGACGAGGGACGAGCGCGACCGGCTCGAACTCTGGCATTGTCGCTTGGCGTACACGAGCGCTCCGGGAAACTCCACTCGACTCGGAGCCCTCGCCACGAGGAGGGCCAACGATTCGGACAGCGTTGCGATCTACGAGCAGCGTAGAGCCCTCGCACTAGCCATGCGGTGACGTGGAACGCATTCGCGATCATTCCGGCGATGCGAGGCGACCAGCGGTGCCTGTGATGCTTGGTGGAAGCGTGCGCGCCATAGGCAGAAGTAGTGAGTCGTGACTGAAGTCACGAGTACTGAGTGGGCAACCTCGCGGTTCTTTCGCGTCGCGCATGAGACATTCGAGGCGGTCCACATCCACTCCGTTTTCGAAGGTGCCTCGTGATTTCATATCGACCAATCGTCGTCTTCTCCCATCTGCGATGGGATTTCGTGTATCAGCGTCCCCAACACCTCCTGTCTCGCCTGGCTGCCAAACATCGCGTGCTCTACATCGAAGAGCCGGTAGACGGCGGGCATGAACCCGACGGATGGCTTCTGAGTGAGACGGCTGAGGGCATCACCATCGCCCGGCCCCGCCTTTCCGGGTCGCCCGACGCCGCCGCGCAGCAGGCCGCGCTTGGCGAGCTGATCGGCCGGCTCCTCGATGCCGAGGAAATCCGCGAGCCGATCGCCTGGCTCTACACGCCGATGGCAGAGCCGCTGCTCGACGCCGTCGACCCGGCGCTGGTGGTATACGACTGCATGGACGAGCTGTCGCTCTTCCAAGACGCGCCCCCCGAGCTCGTCGCGCGCGAGGAGGCGCTGCTGCGCCGCGCCGATCTGGTCTTCACGGGCGGGGTCAGCCTCTACGAGGCCAAGCGCGGGCGCCACGCGCGCGTGTTCTGCTTCCCGAGCAGCGTCGATGCGCGGCATTTCGCCTCGGCACGGCCATCCGCCCCGTCGCTCGAGCCGCCGATCGGGCAGGCTGGGCTCCCGCGCCCGCGCCTCGGCTACTTCGGGGTGCTCGATGAGCGCCTCGACCTCGGCGTGCTCGCCGCGCTCGCCGCCGCGCATCCGGAGTGGCAGATCGAGCTGGTGGGCCCGACCGCCAAGATCGATCCCGCCGTCCTCCCGCAGGCGGACAACATCCATTACCGGGGCCAGCGGCCGTACGAGGAGCTGCCGCGGTTCCTGGCGGGCTGGGACGTGTGTCTGCTCCCGTTCGCCATGAACGACGCCACCCGGTTCATCAGCCCCACCAAGACCCTGGAATACATGGCCGCCGAGCGGCCGATCGTGAGCACCCCCATCGCCGACGTCGTGCGCTCGTACGGGGACATCGTCTATCTCGCCGATACGCCGGCGGCGTTCGTGGCCGCCTGCGAGCGCGCCCTGGCAGCCACCGCAGAAGAACGGGAGCGACGGACGGCGGCGTCGCGGGCGGTGCTGGCGCTCACGAGCTGGGACGCGACCGCGTCGCGGATGGAGGAGCTCATCGAGCAAACCCTGGGCGACCCCAACCCGGGCCCCGACAAGAGCAGCCCGAAGGATGCAGAGCCAGCCGCCCTGCCTGGCCGCGTGGAGACGCTCGTGGTCGGCGCCGGACCCACCGGGCTCAGCGCGGCCTACCACCTCGGCGCGGACAGCCTGCTGGTCGAGCAGCAGGGCACCATCGGCGGCTGGTGCCGCTCGCTCGTGGACCACGGCTTCACGTTCGACTATGCGGGCCATATCATGTTCTCGAAGGACGCCTACGTGCACGAGCTCTATCGCCTGCTGCTGGGCGACAACGTGCACTGGCAGGACCGCGAGGCCTGGATCTACAGCCACGGGGTCTACACCCGCTACCCGTTCCAGGGCGCGCTCTATGGACTCCCGCCGGCGGTCATCAAGGAATGCGTGATGGGCGCGATCGAGGCGCGGTTCGGCGCCTCCGCGTCCAAGACTGCCCGGGCGCCACGCAACTTCGAGGAGTTCATCTACAAGGTGTGGGGGGCGGGCATCGCCCGGCACTTCGCCATTCCCTACAACGAGAAGCTGTGGGCCATGCCGCTGGAGGAGCTCGAGACCTCCTGGCTCGGCGGCCGGGTGCCGTTACCCGACCTCGAGCAGATGATCGAGGGCGCGCTGTCACCCGTGCCCAAGCCCATGGGGCCCAACGCGCGCTTCGGCTATCCGCTGCGCGGCGGGTTCCAGGCGCTGATGGAGGGCTTCCTGCCGCACTTGGAGGGGCAGCTGCGTCTGGGAACGGGGGTCGTGCGCGTGTCGCCCTCCCGGCGGACCGCCACGCTGAGCGACGGCACGGCGGTGCGCTACGAGTCCATGATCAGCACGATGCCGCTGCCGCGCCTGGTCGCCCTGTGCGGCGACGAGGCGCCGGCCGCCGTCCGAAAGGCGGCCCGCGGGCTCCGGCATCTGTCCGTGCGGTGCGTCAACATCGGCGTGGGCCGACCGGCGCTCACCGAGAAGCACTGGATCTACTATCCCGAGGAGACCGTCTTCCACCGGATCTTCGTGCAGGGGAATGCCAGCCCCCACTGCAACCCGCCCGGCGGATTCGGGTTCACCTGCGAGATCACCTACTCGCCGTCCAAGCCCCTTCCCTGCGATGGCGACGCGCTGATCCGCCGCTGCATCGACGATGCGATCTCGGTCGGCTTCATGCGGGCCGACGATCCGGTCTGGGCGGCCAATCAGGTGGATTTGCCGGTGGCGTACGTGGTGTACGATCACGACCGGGCGGCCAACGTGGAACTCATCCGCGAGTGGCTGGCCAAGTACGGAATCATTCTGGCGGGGCGCTACAGCGAGTGGGAGTACTACAACTCCGACCACGCGTTCATCGCGGGGCGCAAGGCCGCGAATCAGGTGCTGGGCGAGGCGGACACGCCCGCGCAGGCGCCCGCGACCGAACGAGGCTCCACGGCACGGGTCGGCCGGGCACGGGCCGGCTGAGCCGTGTCCCGGGCGTAGCGCGTCGGGCCCTCGTGGAGCGGGGAGCACAAGGGTGAGCCCGCGGCTCGCGCCCGGTCGGCGTGCCGAGGACTTCCTGTGGGCCACCGGGATCGAGGACACCTTCGTCCCGCAGACCCGGCCGGGCCATCGGGCGCTCGACGAATACCAGCTCATGGGCCATTACGAGCACTGGCGCGAGGACCTCGCGCTGGTGCGCGAGCTGGGCCTCAAGGCCGTGCGCTGGGGCGTGCCCTGGTACCGGGTCGAGCCCTTCGAGCCAGGGGTGTTCGACTGGCGCTGGACCGACCAGGTGCTGCCGTACCTGGTGGAAGACCTCGGCGTCGCACCGATCGTGGATTTGATGCACTACGGGTGCCCGTTCTGGCTCAGGCGCGAGTTCGCCAGCGAGGAATACCCGGCCGCCGTCGCCGCCTACGCGGGGGCGTTCGCCGAGCGCTACGCCGGCCTGATCCATTGGTACACCCCGCTCAACGAGCCGATCGTCACCGCGCTCTACTGCGGGCAGCGGGGACTGTGGCCGCCCTACCTGAGGGGCGAGTCCGGCTACGTCCGGATCCTGCTCCAGGTCGTGGAAGGCATCGCCGCGACGAGCGCGGCGATCAAGGCGGCGGATCCGGCGTCGGTGCTGGTGCACGTCGAGGCCAGCGGCCTGAGCCGCGCGGCGCGGGAGGACCTCCACGCCGTGGCGCGCGACGAGCAGTCACGCACCTGGCTCACGTATGATCTGCTGACCGGCCGGGTGACGCACGAGCATCCGCTCTTTCCGTGGCTGGTGCGCTGTGGCGCGAGCCCCGACCGCCTGGCCAAGCTCGCCGAGAGGCCCGTCGCCTTCGACCTGATGGGACTCAACTTCTACCCGCAGTGGTCCACCACGCAGCTCTACATCGACCGGCGCGGACGGCTGGCGTATCAGCCGGTCGAGCAGGATGGCGCGGGGTTCTCCGGGCTGATCCAGGATTACTGGGACCGCTTTCACGTCCCGATCATGGTGACCGAGACCAGCGCGCGTGGCGACGAGTCGATCCGTGCGCGATGGCTGGAGGCGTCCGTTGCCGCGATCCGCGGGCTCCGGGAGCGCGGCGTGCCGGTGCTCGGGTACACCTGGTTTCCACTGTTCACGATGGTGGACTGGCGCTACCGCTTCGGGCGCGGACCGCTGGAGGAGTACCGGCTCGAGCTCGGGTTGTACACGCTCGACGCGCGAGCCGCGGGTGCCCGCTGGCACGCCACCCCCCTCGTCGAGCAGCTCCGGAGCTACGTAAGCGACCCCGAGGCCGCGATCGGCGCCTTGGGATCGCCGTCGGCATGATCCAGTCCCGGCTCTTCCGCTCCTTCTGGCTCGCCGGATTCGAGTCGGCCTATCACATCAACCGCCAGGGCAGGCGGCTGGACCTGGTGTCGGCCACGCAGCACGACCGCGAGCTGGAGGCCGACTACGCCAGGGTGAAGGCGCTGGGGTTTCATGGCGTGCGCGAGAGCGTGCGATGGCACCTCGTGGACCGCGGGCGTAGGCTCGACTTGTCGACCGTGCGTCCGATGCTGGAGGCCGCCCGCCGCCAGGACATCCAGATCCTCTGGACCCTGTGTCACTACGGCTGGCCCGAGGACGTGGCCATCTTCTCGGTAGCCTTCGTGGAGCGCTTCGCTCGATATTGCGCCGCCATCGCCCGCCTCGTCTCCGATATGGATGACGCGGTACCGTTCTACACGCCGATCAACGAGATCTCCTTCTTCTCCTGGGCCGCAGGGGAGAAGGGCATCATGCACCCGTACCTCCGCGGCGTGGGCGGCGACCTGAAGCGGCAGCTCGTTCGGGCGGCGATCGCCGGGATGGAGGCGATCCTCGAGGTGGAGCCCCGGGCGCGCTTTCTCCACGTGGACCCGCTGATCCATGTGGTGACCCCGCGGGGTCGCCCGGAGCTGGCCCGGGCCGCCGCGGACCAGGACGCGTCGCAGTTCGACGCATGGGACATGCTGGTTGGGGGAATGCATCCCGACCTCGGCGGGCGGCCGGCCTATCTCGATGTCATCGGTGTGAACTACTATCACGCCAACCAATGGGAGCACCCGGACCAGCGGTTGCGGTGGGAGGACACGCCGCGCGACCCGAGGTGGGTTCCGCTGCACCGGCTGCTGGCGGCGGTATACGCTCGCTACGAGCGCCCGCTGGTGATCTCCGAAACCAGTCACTTCGGCGCCGGCCGCGGCCGCTGGCTCCGAGAAGTCGCCGACGAGGCGCGCCGGGCTCGCGATGAGGGGGTGCCGCTCGAAGGGCTCTGCATCTACCCCGTCATCGATCGGCCGGATTGGGAGGATTCGGACCACTGGCACAACAGCGGCCTGTGGGACCTCCGGCCCACGGACGACGGGCGGCTGGAGCGCGTGCCTTGCGCGGACTACCTGGACGCCGTCCGGCAGGCGCAGGCGCGTCTGTAGCCCGACTTACCGATGGCCCACCGGCGCCTCCGCCAGGCGAGTGAGCATGTCCTGCATCATGACCGTCGCCACGGGGTGCACCCCAAGGTGGTCCCGCAGGCGATACGTGCACACCAGCAGGCGGCCGCGATCGACCCGCCGCTCCGCCACCAGCGCCACGATGTGATGGACCCACCCGACGAACAGCCCCGAGTGCACGTTGGCGGCATAATCCCGCGGCGAGAGCCCGACGATGACCGTCTCCGGCGTGAGATCCGCGAAGGCGAAATCCACGGTGCCGCCGGTGGGGATGCCCTGAAAGATCCGATCCTGGCGGAGCCAGCTCATGCTGCTGGCCCAATCCCCCTGCCAGGACCGGCCGTGGCGTTCCGCGAGCGCCCAGGACCCGAGATGCGTCTGGTACGACTCGGGGTTTTCCGCGAGCCACAGCACGCGCCCGCCGTTCTGCGCGTGACTCCGCCATCGGTCGGTCAGCGTCTCCACCACCACGATCTCGGCCTCATCCGGGGTGTCCGTCATCTCGAAGCCCAGGTCGCCGAGCCGCGCGGACAGCCGCGGTGCGTCGGGGGCATGGAGTCGGCGGGGCCGGGGCGGCGCAGCCCGGCGGGGGAAGAAGTAGAGCTCGTGGTGGTTGGTGCAGACCTCACGCCCTTCGGGCGTCAAGAGCCGGAGCTGCAGCCGGACCCGTTCTGCCTGCTCGACGGTGGGCACCGTGAACGCCACGGTCCCCACCGTGGTGAGCTGGGCCCGATTGGGGCCGATCTGTTCGAAGCTCCCGTGCAGGTCGGGGAACTTGTCCAGGAACCACTCGATGCGGCAGTCGCGAAGATCCAAGGTCGAAAAGTGCGAGACGCCAAGCCGCACCTCGCAGCGCTCGCCCTGCCAGAACGCGATCCGGTCCCAGTCCATCGGCACGATCGCATCGGCGCTGTTCACCATCCCGATCACGTCGTAGTAGGCCTTGGGATTGCGGCAGATATCGAGCAGCCCGTTGGCTTCCCAGTGGACGTCCGTGAACTCGGTAATGATGTAGCCGACGATGCTCGGGTGACGCCGCATCTGCTCGATCTGGTACTTGAGCGCGGTGTACTGCATCCGCTGGCTCGCGGTGGTGAGGTCCCGGAGCGTGGGAAAGACCTTGTCGAGGTGATAGGCGCGGTAGCGCTGCTCGATCGCGTGGGGGTACATCACGCCCTCGCCCCACTCGATGCCGGTCTCGAACCACCAGGGCTCGCCGCCGTACGCGGCCTGCAGCCGCTCGATGTCGGGCAGGCCCCAGTTGCCGAACTCCGACACGACGATGGGCTCGTTGCCCCGCCGGCGCACTTCGGCCGCCGCCGGTGCGGGCTGCGGGTTCCATGGATCGCGCAGGTACTCGCGCCAGCGCTCGATGCCGGCGTACTCGCGCGCGAACGTCCACGCGGGCCGCGCCGCGAAGGCGCGTACCCACTCCTGCCACTGCCGGTGGTGGTCCGGCATCGCGTAGTAGTTGTGGAAGTCCTCGATGTCCGTCACCACGTGAAAGTTGGTGAAGCAGGGTGAATTCCCGACCACCAGCCGCTGCGGGTCGAGCCGCTTGAGCTCGGTGTACATGCCGACCAGCCATTCGCGGTGCGCCGCATTCACCGCGAGGTCGGTGCCCCAGTTCTCGTTCACGATGGTCCAGATCACGATGGACGGATGGTTCCAGTCGCGCTCCACCATCCCGACCATCGTGTCGTATGCGCGCTGCCGGGCCGGCTCGGTGAGGTCCTGCCAGTTGGGAAGCTCGGTCCAGATGAGGAGCCCGGCGCGGTCGGCCGCGTCGTAGTAGCGCGGGTCGGCGATCTTGATGTGGGTCCGGAGGCAGTTGAGCCCCATGTGCTTCGCGCGGGCGAACTGCTGGTCGAGCTCCGCGTCGCTGAACGCGGTGTAGAGGCCGTACGGGTAGTAGTCCTGGTCGAGCGCGCCGCGGAGATACACCGGGCGGCCGTTGAGCAGCAGATATCCGTCGGACGAGGAACCGATGGTGCGCATGCCGAACCGGTCGTCACGACCGTCGAGCGGCGTGCCGGCCTCGTCGCCGAGCGTCGTGCCGAGCCGGTACTGCCGGGGTGCGTCGGGCTCCCACAGCTCTGGGGCGCGCACGGCCAGGTCCAACATGAGCGCCGATTCGCCGGCCGGGACGTGGTGAGCGCTGCGCTCCATGGCGCCGCTGGGCGCGGTGAGCGTGAGCTCGAGCTGCAGCGCGCGGGACGCGGGGCGGCTCAGCACGACCTGCACCGCCGCCCGCTCGCCCGCCACGTCCGGGGTCACCCGCACCGCCCGGAGGTGGTCCGCCGGCCTCCGCTCGAGGACGACGCTCTGCCAGATACCGCCCACCGGCCCGTACCAGCTCTGCTTTCCGTGTGGAATTTCGGCGAACGGGAAGCCGAGGTCGCTGTCCGCGTCCGAGCCCGGGTCGATGACCCGCACGACCAGCTCGTTCTCGTCGTCCCGGCGCAGCGCCCCGTCGACCGGCAGCTCGAACGGGAGATAGCCGCCCTCGTGCTCGCCAATCTGCACGCCGTTGAGCCACACGGTGGCGAAGTAGTCCACCGCCCCGAAGCAGAGCAGGTGCACCGTCTCGATGCCATCCGGCGCGGGGGGCTCGCGCCAGCGGAACGTGCGGCGGTACCAGGCGACGCCGGTGTAGTCGCGGAGATCGGCGAACTGCGCCTGCCACGGGCCCGGCACCTGGATGGGCCGGCGCGCCGCCTGCGACAGAGTCACCGGGTCCAGCCGACGCCCCGGATCGGCCGCGAACTCCCACGCGCCATCGAGCGACAACCGGTGTCTCACGCGACGAGCTCCACCCGCGCGCCACCCGCGGGTCGGGCGACCCACGGCGCCGGCATCCGCCCGAACCGCCGCGCGAAGGCGGACACGGTCGGCTGCAGCACCTCGTCCTCCCGTCCACGCGGCAGCAGCACGATCACCGACCCGCCCCAGCCGGCCCCGGTGAGCCGTGCGCCAAGTGCCCCGTGCGCCACCGCGGCCTCGACCAGCAGGTCGGCCTCGGGGACGGAGCACTCGTAATCGTCACGGAGCGAGGCGTGACCCTCGGTGAGTAGCGTGCCCAGCTCCGCGAGCGCGCCGCGCTCGAGCGCCGAGCGGGCCCGCCGGGTGCGCGCGGTCTCGGTCACGACGTGCCGCACGCGGCGGTCGAGCGGCGCCGGCAGTGCGGCCAGCACAGCCGGCAGCGACCCCGGGTCGAGCGCGGCGAGCGCGGGCAGGGCGGGGACCTGCTCGCGGCACATGGTCAGCGCGCGTTCGCAGTCGGCGCGGCGCGCGTTGTAGCCGCCCCCCGTAAGCGCATGCTGCACGCCGGTCGGGATGATCCACACCTCATGCGGAAAGGGGCAGGTTACCGCCGCGCCCGTCGCGGTCTCGAGAAACAGCGCGGTGCCCTCGACCGCTCGCGCCACGATCGTCTGGTCCATGCGCCCGCAGCGCACGCCCACGTAGTCGTGCTCGGCCAGGAACGCCGTCTCGGCCAGGGCGTCGCTGGTGATGGGCAGACCCGCAAGCCGCCCGAGCGCCTCGGCCGATGCTACCGCGAGCGCGGCCGACGACGAGAGCCCCGCCCCGATGTCCAGCTCGGAGGCCACCGCGATCCGCGCGCCCGGGAGCGGCTCGGAGCCGTCCAGCTCGCGCACCACCCCGATGACGTAGTCGCTCCAGTGCCCGCGCGGCCCGTCGAGCGACCGCCGGATTGCCGGGTACCCGGGCTGGTCGGAGACCAGCTCGAACCCGGCGGCCGGGCCGACCGCGACCCAGGTGCGCCGGTCGATCGCGAACGGCAGCACCGGTCCACCGTTGTAGTCGAGATGCTCTCCGATCAAGTTGACCCGGCCGGGGGCGGACGCGACGACCGCGGGCGCGGTGCCCCAGGACTGCTGGAACAGCGAGATCACCCGCTGAAGAGCGCCGGCCTGGGGGGCTGAGTTCGGCAGGGTGGCGGGCGACATTCCGGATGATAACGCTGGCTTTTCGTTGGCGTGGGTGACCAGCCTCACAAGGACCGATCCATGATGATGCCCGATACCGCGATCATTCCCTGCGGGGGACTCGGCACCCGGATGCAGCCGGTCTCACGCTGGCTGCCCAAGGAGCTGCTTCCGGTCTCGCTCGTCCCGCTCATTCACTGGACGCTGGCCGAGGCCGCGGAGGCGGGGTTGCGCCGGGCCATCGTCGTGGTCAATCCCGCGAAGCCGATCCTGGGCGAGGTCGCGCGCGGCTTCGAGCGACCCGGGTTCGCCGTCGAGCTGGTGTCCCAGGATCGCCCGGCCGGCCTAGGCGACGCCATGCTGCGGGCGCGCGGGGCCATCGGTGACCGTCCGTTCGCGGTGCTGCTGCCCGACAATCTGTTCCGTGGTCCCAACCAGACGGCGGTGGTGCTCGATGCGTGGGGACGGTCTGGAATCGCCACCGTGCTCATCGCCGAGATCGGGGCGGCGGACGCTGGCTCGAAGGGCGCCACCGGGCGCGCGCTGGTTCGGGAAGCAGCCGACGGCTTGCTCCGCGTGACAGCGATCATGGACAAGGGCCGCGGTCGGTTCGACCCCGGCGCCGACGGTCGTGCCGCGACGCCGATCGGGCGTTTCGTGCTGCCCGCGGAGGCATGGCGCGAGCTGGACGACATCGCGCGTTCGCTCGCGCCCGGTGCGGAGCTCGACGATGTTCCGCTGTTGCAGCGCCTCGCGAGTCGCGATACGCTGGCCGGCGTTCGATGCGGCGCCGAGTTTTTCGACGTTGGGGTACCCGAGGGGTATCGTGCGGCGGTGGGAGCGTTTCCAGCCAGGGGAGGGGGCGGATCCGGCTGAGATGGGAAGCTCGTAGCACGTTCTGCCTACGCCCTGGTGTGACTTATGTCCCTGCACCCCCCGGAGGCGCACATTCAAGGTTGTCGACCGTGTTGTCGTGCCGGTGTTACCGAAGGAGACGACATGTCAACGCCCACTCCCATCCCCGCCCGGACGACGGCGCTGCTCATCGATGACGAAGCCCCTGTCCGCCGCCTGCTGCGACGGATGCTCGAGTCGGCCGAGTGCGAGGTTCTCGAAGCCGAGGACGCGGAAACCGGGCTCAGTCTGATCCAGCGGGCAATGCCTGCGGTGGACATCGTGCTCACGGATTGGGTCATGCCAGGCCTCGACGGGCAGGACGTGGTCGAGGTGCTGGACCGTTACCGACCGGGGTTGCCGGTGGTGGTCGTGTCGGGATACACCCGGACGATCCACCCGTTGACGCAGGACGCGAGCGGACCGCGCATCGTCCAGAAGCCGTTCACCGCCCAGGAGGTTCAGAGCGTCGTCGGACAGCTGGTCACCAGCGCGCGCCGCATGCGGGACGCGGCCCGCGAGATGGCGCGGTGGGCGGCAGAGGTCCGCGAGGCGGGCGCCGCGCTGCATGAGCAGAACCGGCGGCTACGCGAGCAGGCGGACCTGGTGGCGGCCGCCTGGGCGATGCACCACGCCCGGTCGCGTGGAGAGCGCCTTCCCGAATAGCACTCCCCCGAAAAGTCCTGGCCAGGCGTTGGTCTCTCCGGTTTCCTCCATTACCATTGCGGCATGAGTCGCCGTCTTTTCCCGCTCTGGCTCGCGGCCGTGCGGCCGCCCTGTCGGGACCCGTGCGTGCGCTGCCGGCCGATCGCGCCGTTGCCCTGCACGCGCTGGCGTCG
>JBQCGH010000062.1:0-22643 GCA_051955835.1 Gemmatimonadales bacterium | reverse complement strand
CTCGTCGGCGCCGGCCATCACGCGGGGGACCCCTGCGTCCGACTCCCACCAGATCGTGGCCGGCTCCCCGCGACGCGCGAGCGCCTCGCCCAGTGCTCCGGCGCCGCCCCACACCTCGCCCGCCACGGTGCGGAACACGATATGGCGCCCTCCCGTCCGGTCGAGTCGGAGCACCACGGTCAGGAGCCGCGGCGGCAGGGATCGGCGCAACGCGCGGAGCGCCCCCCAGAGCCGCATGAGCTCGGGCGCGGTGATATGGCACCACGCGAGCTCGAATACCTCGTCGGCGCGATCGTAGGGATGCAGTCCGATCCGGCCCCCGTCGAGGCTCACGGCGAGGGTGATTTTCGTCCGATAATCGAACTCCCGCTCGGCGGGCTCGATCGGCGGGTCGGCCACGTCGCGCCGCGCGAGGCGGCGCAGTGCGTCCCCCACGATGGCGCGCCGGGCCTCCCGCTGAGCGGAGGCGGTAAGGTGCTGAAGCTGGCAGCCGCCGCAGTCGTTGACCACGTAGTGGGGACACCGCGGATCGATTCGATCGGGCGATGACTCGAGCAGGCGCGCCAGCCGCGCCCGAGCGAAGCGCCGATGCGCCCGGATGGCGCCGAGCTCCGCGAGATCGCCCGGCGCCGTCCGAGGAACGAAGACCGCACGTCCGTCTTCCAGGCGCCCGACCCCGTCGCCCCCGGCGGCGAGCCGGAGAATCCGCACCGGCGTCACTGGACGCCCTCGAGCCGGGCTTGCCGGAGCCACATCTCGCCCCCGGTGCCGTTTCCTCCGCTCTCGGCGGCAACTGTCGGACGGCGGGAGCCACGCGCATCGTCCTCGGCCAGGGCAGCGGCGACCGCAAGCTGGAGCACTACCTCGTCGTCGGCCGCGGGCTGTGACAGCTCGGGGCGCCGCTCGAGAAACTGGATGTCGATCCGGCCCTCGACGAACGCGGGGTCAGCGAACAGCCGGCGGTGAAAGCCCTGGTTTGTCGCGACGCCGAGCACCGCGAGCTCGTCGAGTGCGCGCCGCATCCGCGCGATCGCCTGGGCACGATCCGGCCCCCAGACGATCAGCTTGGCGAGCATCGAGTCGTAGTAGAGCGTGACCTCGTCGCCGACATCCACGCCACCGTCCCAGCGCACCCCGGGTCCGCCCGGCACCCGCAGGTACTCGATCCGGCCCGTGCTTGGCAGGAAGCCGTTGGCCGGGTCCTCGCTCGTGATGCGGCACTCGATCGCCCACCCGCGCGGTCGGAGCCAGCCCGGTGGCACGGTCATCCCTCGGCCGTCGGCGATGCGAAGCTGCTCCCGCACGAGGTCCACCCCTTAGACCTGCTCGGTCACGGGGTGCTCCACCTTATTGTGGGTGTTAATCTCGAGGAAATACAACGACCGGTCGGGGGCGAGGAGGAACTCGCAGGTGCCGGCGCCACGATAGCCCACCGCTTGCGCGGCCGACACGGCGGCCGCACCCATCCATTCGCGCAGCTCGGGGGTCACCGCCACCGACGGCGCTTCTTCGACGAGCTTCTGGTGCCGCCGCTGGATACTGCATTCGCGCTCGCCCAGGTGGAGGGTCCGCGCGTCGTCGGCGAGGACCTGAATCTCCACGTGGCGGGGACGCTCGATGAACTTCTCGAGGTAGACGCTCGCGTCGCCGAAGGCCTTGAGCGCCTCGCTCGCGGCGCTCTGAAGCGCGCCCGGCAGCTCCTCGGGCGTGCGCACCACCCGCATGCCCTTGCCGCCCCCGCCCGCCGAGGCCTTGACCATGACCGGGTAGCCGACTTCGCGGGCAAGGCCGAGCGCCGGTCCGATGTCGTCCACCGGCGCGCTTGCCCCAGGCACGATGGGGACCCCAGCCGCCTGCATCCGCCGGCGGGCCTCGGTCTTGTCGCCCATCGCACGGATGGCCGAGGGAGGCGGACCGATCCACACCAGGCCGGCCGAGTCCACCGCCTCGGCGAACGCCGCGCGCTCCGCGAGAAAGCCGTAGCCCGGATGCACCCCGTCGGCGCCGGCGTCCTGCGCGGCGGCGATCAAGCGTCCGATGTCGAGGTAACTCTGACCCGGCGTGGCGGGGCCGATAGGAATCGCGTGGTCGGCCGCCCGGACGTGCGGACTCGCGCGATCGACGGCCGAGTAGACGGCCACCGCCTCGAGCCCTTCCTCGTGGCAGGCGCGCACGATCCGGAGGGCGATCTCGCCACGGTTGGCGATGAGGACGCGCTTCACAGGCTCACCGAAACGGCTGAGAGGACCGAGGGGCTCGACTCGAGATGCCCCTCCGCCCTCTCCGTCATGTCCGTCCCTGCGGTCTCTGTTACTGCCTGCATCCCAACGACGGCGCGTCTCCCACGTAGAGGAGCAGACTGGTGCAGAGCAGCGTGTTATAGCGGGCCGCCGCGGCGTAGACGCTCTCGACGTCCTCCACCCACGGCGAGCGGACTTGGCGCGAGGCCTTGAGCAGCTCGGCGACGCTGAGCGCGTCACCGCTGGGTGGCGGGGTCCGGCTCAGCCGGACCATGCGGAACGGGACCCACGCGAGCGCCGGCGCGGCCGCCTGGTCCGTGCCCGGGCTCAGGCAGATCGTGCGGTTGGCCGCGACTGCGGCAAGCGCCCGCTGTACCGGCAGGTTCGGATCCACACCCATGGCCGCCGCCATGCGGACACGGTACAGAGAGTCGGTGGCGTAGAGGTCGGGACGGATGGGGAGGATGTCGAGGGGAGCACGTGTGAGGCCGCCGTACCACACCGAGACGGCTTCGAGCTCGCTCCCGGTGAGCAACACGCCACCGGCCGGACACGACGTCAGCAGGTTCGTGCCGAGCTCCACGATGTAGCCCGGTATCTGGGGCGCGTCGGACCGCGGTTTCACGACGCGCGCCACGTCCCAGCCGGAATCCTCCAGCACCTCGACGGCCCGATCCATGTCGGTGACCCCGCGGAGCACGACGCCCGAGTCCACCGAGAGCCGCACCGCCTGGTCGAGCGCCGTGGCGGCGAACTCCAGGTACAGGGCGCCGTCGGGGTCACCTCGGTGTCCGTGCAGGTGCCAGTCCCGCGCATCGAACAGGTAGAAGCGGCCGAGCTGGAGCCATGCGCGCCCGTCGTCGGGTGCCGTGGCCAGGTAATGACCGAGGAGGTCAATGGCCATCTGTCGCTCGCCCTCGCGCTCGAGAGCGGCGGCGCGGGGAGCGACGTTGGGATCGATGGCGCCCTGGGCCGCCGCGCCGCCGGCGGGCGCCAGCGCGAGCACCAAGCCGAGCAGGCCGCCCGCCGACCACTGCGCGGCGGACCGGCCACCCCGGGCGGGGGAGGAGGGTGCTGCATGCATGTATCTCAATAATGCCCGGGCACTTCGATCTTCGCTAGACCGCACCGCCCCCCTCACAGCGGGATATTCCCGTGCTTCTTGGCGGGGTTACGGTCGCGCTTCGTGCGGAGGGTCCGCAGCGCCTCGACGAGGCGGGGCCGGGTGTCGCGAGGATCGATCACGTCGTCGATGTACCCGCGCGCCGCCGCCGCGTACGGGTGCGCGAACTTGTCGGTGTACTCATCGATCAGCCGTGCCGTGGCGGCCGCGGGATCGTCCGCCCGCGCGATCTCGTCCTTGAACAGGATTTCCACCGCGCCTTTGGGACCCATGACCGCGATCTCCGCCGAGGGCCACGCCAGGTTGACGTCGCCGCGGATGTGCTTCGAGCTCATGACGTCGTACGCGCCGCCGTACGCCTTTCGGGTGATCACCGTGAGCTTGGGCACGGTCGCCTCGCAGTAGGCGAACAGGAGCTTGGCCCCGTGCTTGATGATGCCGCCGTGCTCCTGGGCGACCCCGGGCAGGAACCCGGGCACGTCTACGAAGGTGACGACAGGGAGATTGAAACAGTCACAGAAGCGGATGAACCGGGCGGCCTTGAGCGACGCACTGATGTCCAGGACCCCGGCGAGCACGGCGGGCTGGTTCGCCACGATGCCCACCGGACGGCCGCCCAGCCGCGCGAACCCCACGACGATGTTGTCGGCATACCCGCGGTGCACCTCCAGGAACGCGCCGTCGTCCACCACCCGCGCGATGACGCCGTGCATGTCGTACGGCTTGCTCGCGACGTCGGGCACGAGATCGAGCAGGGCTTCGTCGCGACGGTCCGTGGGATCCTCGGTCGGCCGGACCGGCGGGTCATCGAGGTTGTTGAGCGGCAGGAAGCCGATGAGCTCCCGAATGGCCTGCAGGGCCTCGGGCTCACTGTCGTGCACGAAGTGAGACACGCCCGAGGTGCCGGCGTGCACGTCCGCCCCGCCGAGGTCGTCGAAGCTCACGTCCTCGTGGGTGACCGTCTTCACCACGTTCGGGCCCGTGACGAACATGTAGCTCACGCCCCGGACCATGAAGATGAAATCGGTGATCGCCGGACTGTATACGGCGCCGCCCGCGCAGGGCCCGAGGATGGCTGAGATCTGCGGAATGACCCCGGAGGCCTGCGTGTTGCGGAGGAAGATGTCGGCGTAGCCGCCGAGCGAGGCCACGCCCTCCTGGATGCGCGCGCCGCCCGAGTCGTTGAGGCCGATGACCGGCGCGCCGTTCCGGAGCGCGAGGTCCATCACTTTGCAGATTTTCTCCGCGTGCGCCTCGGAAAGCGAGCCGCCGAACACGGTGAAGTCCTGCGAGAAGACGTACACCAGGCGGCCGTCGATCCGTCCCCACCCCGTCACCACCCCGTCGCCGGGCACCACCTGCTTGTCGAGTCCGAAGTCGGTGGAACGATGGGTGACAAACCGGTCGAGCTCGACGAAGCTCCGCTCGTCCAGCAGGAGGTCGAGCCGCTCGCGCGCGGTGAGCTTGCCCTTCTTGTGCTGCTGCGCGACGCGCGCCGGCCCCCCGCCCTGCTCGGCGAGTGACTGGCGATGATGGAGCTGTTCGAGCAGCTGGCGCGGGTCGGCCATGGCGGGGGAAGATAGGGCGAGAGGGCGATCAGGCGATAGGGCGATCGGCGTGGCCCGGCGAGATCATCGACGATCACCTGGGACGGTTGGCGTCGGCGCCAGCGTATCCAGCATGGCGGCCTTCCACCGCATCGCCATGAGAATCCGCGAGCGGCCGCTTGGGTGGTCGAAGAGGAGCAGCTCCTCGAGCGCGCCCGGATCGAGCTTGCGATAGTCGGCGAGCTTGAGGGCGATGGTGGCGAAGCCGTCGGGCTGGCGGGCCGCGTTGAGTCCGAAGGCATCGGCGGCGGCTTCCGCGGTTCGCGTTTCGGCGTTGAGGACCGGGGTGAGCACGGTGAGGTAGGCCGACAGGATGAGCGACAGCAGCGGCAGCCCCGCCGGGTCGTCGACGCCTCGAACGCCCCAGCGCCCGCCCCAGCGCCCGACGGCCCACGCAAACCCCCGCCGCAGGATTGCAAAGCCCGCGAGCACGACGATCGTGAAGAAGACCAGGAACTGATACACGTGGCCGAGGACGTAGTGACCCATCTCGTGACCCATCACGGCCTCGATCTCGGGCAAGCTGCCGCGGCGGAGCAGGTTGTCGTTGAGAACGATGCGCTCGCTGCCCAGCAGCCCTGAGACGTAGGCGCTGATACGTGTCGTCTGCCGGGAGGCATCCTGCACGTACACCTGGTCCGCCGCGATCCCGTTGGCGTGCGCCAGGCGCAGGATAGGATCGCGGATCCGCGCGTCCTCGAGCGGTGTGAAGCGGTTGAAGAGGGGCGCAATGAACACCGGGGCGATGACCACGAGGATCACCAGAAACAGCATGGATACGACGGACCCGATCACCGGCCAGCCGCGCGGGAACCGGCGGAGCACGGCATACAGCACCGGTGTGCCGAGTCCTCCCAGAACCAGCGAGACTGCCAGGCCCACCGCCTGGTCCCGGAGCCAGCCTCCGAAGCTTTGCGTGGCGAGGCCGTAGCTGCGCTCACGAATGAAACCCGCATACATGGTGAAGGGAAACGACAGCACCGTGACGAGGAGCGTGAAGACCACGTAATACAGGAAGACGCGCCCGGCCGCGCGTCCGGTTCGCCGCTCGGCCCAGACCCGGATGCCACGCGACCAGCCCGCGTGCAGCAGCAAGAGGAGGATGCCTGCGCCGAGGAGGAATCCCCCCAGCCCCAGCCAGTAGCCGCCGTTCGTGTAGGCGTGCGACCGGGCCTGAACGGCCGGGGGAACCGTCGCGAGATAGGCGCGGGTAGCCGCTACGGGATCGAGCGGCACACCGGGCCGGAGCTGCGCCCCGACCGGAACCGCCTGAATCTGAACCGTGTCCCCAGCGGCTGCCTGCATGGTTGCTCCGGAAATCCGCGGTGCAGGCCGAATACACGAACGGGTCCCAGCGGGACCCGTTCGTCGTCCGAGGCGTCGGCGCGCCTACTCGGCCTTGGTTTCCTCGTATACCGGCTTGGCCGGCGGGATGATCGGCTCGTCTGGATAGCCCACCACCGCCAGGACGATACGGTGATGGATCGGATCGACCTCGAGCACCTTGAGGTCGAGCGCCTGACCTTCCTTCACCGCGTCGCCCGGGTTTTCCAGGTTGGCGACGCCGAGCTGCGACATCGGGACGAAGCCCTCGATGTCGTTGCCCAGGTCGACGACCACGCCCTTGTCCATCAGGCGCACGGCGCGGCCGCGGAGTTCGAGGCCAATGGGGTAGGTCTCACCGATCCGGAGCCAGGGATCCTCCTCCGCCTGCTTGAGGCCCAGGCTGATCCGCTTGTTCTCGGCATCGATGTTGAGGATGACGACGTCGACCGCATCGCCCTTCTTGACCACCTCCGACGGGTGCTGGACCCGCTTGGTCCACGACATATCCGAGATGTGGATCAACCCGTCGATGCCCGGCTCGATTTCGACGAAGGCGCCGAAGCTGGTCAGGTTCCGGACCTTGCCCTGAATGCGGGTGCCCACCGGGTACTTGAGCGGCAGCACCATCCACGGATCCTGCTCGGTCTGCTTCATGCCGAGGGAGATCTTCTCCTCGGCCTCATCCACCTTGAGCACCACGGCCTCGATGGTCTCGCCGATGCTCACGATCTTGGACGGGTGGCGGACGTTGCGGGTCCAGCTCATCTCGGAGATGTGCACCAGGCCTTCGATGCCCGGCTCGATCTCGACGAACGCGCCGTAGTTCGTGATCGAGACGACCTTGCCCTGCACCCGCGTGCCGACCGGGTACTTGGCGGCCACGTTCTGCCACGGGTATGACTGCAGCTGCTTCATGCCGAGGCTGATGCGCTCGCGCTGCCAGTCGATGTCGAGGATCTTGACCTCGACCTCCTTGCCGATGGCGACCATCTCCGTCGGGTGCGACACCCGGCCATACGACATGTCGGTAATGTGGAGCAGGCCGTCCACGCCGCCGAGGTCGATGAAGGCGCCGAAGTCGGTGATGTTCTTGACCACGCCCTTCCGCACCTGGCCGACGGCGAGCTCCTTCATCAGGTGCTCGCGCTTGTGCGCCCGCTCGTTCTCCAGGATCACCCGGCGGCTGACGACGATGTTCCGCCGGCGCTTGTTGAGCTTGATGATCTTGAACTCGTAGGTCTGGCCCAGCAGCTCGTCGATGTTGGGGACCCGCCGCAGCGCGATCTGGCTCCCCGGGAGGAAGGCATCGACGCCCATCAGGTTCACCACGACCCCGCCCTTGATCTTCTTGACGAGGGTGCCTTCCACCGGCTGGTCGCTCTCGTGGGCCACACGGATCTTTTCCCAGACCCGCATGAAGTCGGCCTTCTTCTTCGAGAGAACGACGGCGCCTTCCTGGTCCTCGAGGTGTTCGAGGAAGACCTCCACCTCGTCGCCTTCCTTGAGCGACTGGGGGTCCTTGAACTCGTCGAGGGGAACGGAGCCTTCCGACTTGAAGCCGACGTCGAGGATGACCGCGTTGTCGGTGACCCGAAGGACCTTGGACTTGACGATTTCGCCTTCGACGATCTGGGCCATGGTGCCCTCGTACATCGAGAGCATCTGCTCATAATCTTCGTCGGAGTACTCTTCGTCGTAGAGGTCCTGACGGACGCGAAGGCCGGCGGGGGAGTTGAACTGCTGGGTCGAAGGTTGAAGTTGATCGAGCATGCGCTGCCGGAATCCCTTGTGTGCTACCGCGCCGACGAGGCCGCGGGAGAAAGTGACATGTCCGCCGGCCGAAGTGCCGGCGGAGCTAGCCTTGTAGAATAAACCGGCAATCCCGCCAACGCAAGGCGCGACATGGAGTTGGTCGCAGGCACATCGAGCCGGTGATTCCCCTGCTCTAGCACCAGCACCCGTACTGCCGGGCGTCTTGCGGAGCGCCAGGCCTCGGAGCGGCGGGTCGGACGGCCAAGGCCAGTGGAAGCCCCAGACGCCGGAGCGCTACCGGCGGCCCAGGACTGGACGGGCCAATGCGACGATCCGCTCGACCTGCTCGGTGAATGTCAGTGCGGAGGTATCCAACAGGACCGCGTCGTCGGCCGCGCGGAGCGGCGCCGTCACGCGAGTGGAGTCCGCGTGATCGCGCGCGGCCCGCGCGGCCGCCTCCACTTCGAGTCGCTGGGGATCGGGATCGACCCCGCGCTGCGTAATCCGGCGACCGGCCCGCACGGCTGCCGAGGCGGTGAGAAAGATCTTGAGGTCGGCGTCGGGGAACACGACCGTCCCGATGTCCCGACCGTCGACCACGACGTCGCGACCCGCGCGGACCATCGCCCGGAGTCGGCTGTTGATCCACTCCCGCACCACGGGCACCGCGGAGACGGCCGACACGCTCGCCGTCACGCGTCCGGCCCGGATCTCGGTGTCTACCGGCTCGCCCTCGAGGTACGCAGCGAACCCCGCCCCGTCCGGCTGCAGCATGAGGCCCCGGTCCTCCGCGGCGCGAAGCATCGCGTCCGGGGCGAGCACGTCGAGGGGATCGTCATGCGGCCGTCCCCGCCGGGCGGCCTCGCGCAGCGCGACCAGCGTGACGCCGCGGTAGAGGGCACCGGAGTCCAGATGGGCAAAGCCCAGCGCCTCCGCCACCGCGCGCGCGGTGCTCGACTTGCCGGACGCCGAAGGACCGTCGATCGCGATGACCCGTCCCCTCACGACGCCGTCCGCCGGGCCAGCCCCCGCAGGGTCTCGGGGAAGCGCGGGAAGCTGACCGCCGCGCAGGCCAGGTCGTCGATTCGAATTCGGGCCCCCGGTACCGTCCCCAGCACCGCGAACGCCATCGCCAGACGGTGATCGCCGGCCGTGCGAACGCGGCCGGCCGGCGGAACGGCGCCGCCCTCGACGTGCAGATCGTCGCCCGCCACTTCGGCCCGGGCGCCGACCGCGCGCAGGTTCTCGGCGATGAGGCTGAGGCGATCGCTCTCCTTGACCCGGAGCTCGCTCACCCCGCGGAACACGGTCGTCCCCTCGGCACGGGCAGCCAGCACGGCGAGCAGCGGGATCTCGTCGATGAGCGCGGGCACTTCCTCGGGCGACACGTCCGTGGCGCGGAGGAGCGCCGGCCGTGCCACCAGGTCGCCCACCGGCTCGCCGAACTGCTCGACGACGTTCTCGCGATCGACCGACGCACCCATCCGCCCCATCACGGCGAGGAAGCCGGTGCGCGTCGGATTGAGCCCGACGCCCACGATCCGAAGCTCTCCACCCCGCGCCAGCACGGCTGCCCCTGCGAGGAACGCGGCCGAGGATGGATCCCCAGGAATCTGTCGATCGAAGGGCTCGAGGCGGCCAGTGGGAGTGAAGCAAATCCAGTCGCCCTCGTCGACGACGCCGTAGCCGAACGCGCGAAGCATGCGTTCCGTGTGGTCCCGCGATCGTCCGTGAGGCTCGCGAAGCGCTACGTCCACCTGGCCGGCGAGCCCCGCCAGGATGAGCGCGCTCTTGATCTGCGCGCTCGACACCGGGAGCTCGTACCGGAGCGGCTCGAGCGAACCGCCCCGAATGGTGAGCGGCAGGCCGTCATGCTCGCGCTCGACGAATCGCGCCCCCATTCGGCCCAGCGGCCCGGTCACGCGGCGCATGGGCCGCCGTCGAAGCGAGGCATCTCCGGTGAGGGTGGCAGCGAACGGGTGCGCCGCGAGCAGGCCGAGGAGGAGTCGCGTGGTCGTCCCGGAGTTTCCGCAGTCGAGCACGCTGCTGGGACGTCGAAACCGGATGCGCCCTCGCACCGTGAGGACGCTGCCGGCGCGGAGTGGGGTAATGCCGGCACCGAGCTGTCGGAGCACTCGGGCGGAGCTCCTGGCGTCGAACGAGGTGAGCGCGCCGCCGAGATGGCTGGTGCCGGGCGCGAGTGACGCGAACAGGAGGCAGCGGTGGGTGATGCTCTTGTCTCCGGGCACTCGCACGGTGCCGCCCACGATCATCGGTCGATCCCCGCGCGAAACCGCTGCGCTTCCGCGAGGTACTTCCTCAGGCCCACCGCGTCCTCCACGTCGAGCAGTCGCCGCAGCTCGGCGACGCCCGTCTCGGTAGCCGCCAATGCTTCCGCCACTGCCATGCGGTTGTAGAGGAGGATGTCGACCCACATCTCGGGGCTGCTGGCGGCAAGGCGCGTCGTGTCCCGAGCGCCCGACCCGAACGACACGCCGGCGAGACCGCGGTCGGCCAGCGTCTTTGCCAGCACGGACGCCACGGCCTGGGGCAAGTGGCTGGTCCAGGCGAGCTGGCGGTCGTGGGCCGCAGGGTCGATCAGGACCGGCTGTGCCTCGAGAACGTCCTGCCAGAAATGCATCACCACGCGCGCCGCCCGCTCACCGCCCGGGACACCGGTCTCGCACACATAGACCACACAGCCGCGGAGCCGGTCCGGCCGGGCCGCGCCGAAGCCGGTGGCATGAGTCCCGGCCAACGGGTGACCACCCGCGAAGCAGTCGCCGAGACCCTCCGCGGCGGCCCTCGCCAGCACCGGCGCCTTGACGCTGCAGACGTCGGTCAGGACGGTCCCCGGCTCAAGGGCGCCCCGCAATCGACCGATAAGGTCGAGCGTGACCTCGGTGGGGACCGCCAGCACGACCAGCTCGGCCCCATGCACCGCCTTTGCGGCGGAGTCGGCCGCCTGGGTGATTGCGGAGGAGCGCAGCGCCTCGACCCGCTCCCCCGGGGATGGCGAGTAGCCGACGACCCGGGGCACCCCCGCGAGTCGTGCCTGCCACGCCAGCGAACCGCCGATGGCGCCGAGGCCGATCACCGAGAGCGATGACGGGCGCACGGATCGGTTTCCGCTCGAGGAAGTCACGGAGGGCATGCGGTCGCCCGGGTGAGGCGGCGCCTGCCGCCATGTGAGCCATGAGGTCGGCCCGCATTGTACCGAGTTGACGACTGATTCTCAACGGAATGCGCGCGGCGAGCCTGCCGGTCGTGCCGCTCACGCACAGTCCGGCGAGGTGAGGAAAAAGCGTGGCATCTTCGAGCGCGCGACAACCTGATGAAACCGGTCAACACGCGCTCGCTGGTCGCGCTGGGCGGTGCGGCCCTCCGCGCATCAACACCTAACCGTACAACCACTTGCCTGCCGGCTCTCGACACGGCGCCGGTCGCGTGCCGCTCGGGGGCAGTCTTCCACTGGCGTAGTTCTTGCCCCCGAGGACGGCGACTCGTGTCGACGATTCTGATCGTCGAGGAGAGCCCGGAGAAGTGGAGCTCCCGCCCAGCACGGCATCATGACGGAGCCGCAGATGACCCAGTCGACCGGAAGCCCGCCGCCCCCACCGAACACCACGCCGGAGAAGAAGGCCCTGCTCGAGGCCTTCGACACCGTTCTGCGAACCCAGGCCGACGAGGCCGAAGCACGCCGGGCGGAGGCGGACGCGCGGCGCCGCCAGAGTGGGTCGCGGCTCCTCATGCTGGTGTGCACTACGATCGTGGTGTTCGTCTGCGTCTATCTCTACGTCGAGCAGCCGGAGTGGGTCTTCCCCGTTCCACCGACGCCGGAGTCGGTGGCGGTGCGGGAGGCAAGCTTGCGCATCAACGTCGCCAACGCGGCCCAGCACATCGAGCGCTTCCGTCAGCGCATGGGACGGCTGCCGACCAGCCTGACCGAAGCCGGGGCACACGAGAGCGCCCTGGAGTACGAGCCCGGTACCACGAGCTATCGACTGGCGGCCGACATGGAAGGCGTGCGCCTGGTCTACGACTCCAACGAACCCCTCGGGCAATTCGTCGGCAACAGCTTCAAGATCATCACGCGGAGATCGAAATGAGGCGGCGGCGGTCCGGATTCACCTTCGTCGAGTTGCTGACGGTCCTCATCGTCATGGGCCTGCTGGCCGGCCTTGCGATCCTCAAGTACATCGATCTCACGCATCGCGCCCACGCGGCCCAGGCCGCCGGCGATCTCGAAGCGGTACGCATCGCCGCCTATGGCGCGTGGTACGAGACCGGCAAGTGGCCGCCGGAGGTGGGCGCAGGGATCATCCCACCGGGACTGGCGCCGTATCTCCCGAACGGGTTCACCTTCCAGCGCAGCACCTACACGCTGGACTGGGAGAACTTCGCGCCGCCCGACGGCGGGCCATCGGCGGGCATGCAGGTGGGAGTCGTCGTCAGCTCCACCGACCCCCGCATGCAGCACGCGCTCGAAAACACGTTCGGGAACAAGCTGCCGTTCACCGACGTCGGCGGGACGCTGACGTTCATCATCGTGGGACCCGACGGCAACAACTGACCCTCAGCGGGCGAGCCGCCGACGCAGCTCATCGAGGCCGTCGGGCGGACCCGGATATTTGGGATCCATTCGCTCGAGCGTGCGGGTGACCACCTCCGCCACCAGCAGGTCGCGGAGGTATTTCTTGTCGGCCGGGACCACGTACCATGGCGCCCACGCGGTGCTGGTCCGCTCCAGGGCTTCCTCGTAGGCCGCGGTAAAGGCGTCCCACCGGTCGCGCTCTCCCAGGTCGCCCACGGAAAACTTCCAGTACTTCGCAGGATCCTCGAGCCGCGCCGCCAAGCGCTCGCGCTGCTCGTCGCGCGAGATGTGCAGGAAGAACTTCAGGATCGTGACGCCATTCTCGACCAGGAGACGCTCGAACAGGTTGATCTGCTCGTACCGGGGCCGCCAGACATTTTCGGGAACCAGCTCGTGGACCCGGACCACGAGCACGTCCTCGTAGTGCGAGCGGTTGAAGATGCCGATGCTTCCCCGCGGCGGGACCGCCTGATGCACCCGCCACAGAAAATCGTGGGCCAGCTCCGCCGGCGTCGGCGCTTTGAATCCGGTGACGAGCACCCCCTGCGGATCGAGTGGCCCGAAGACCTTCCGGATGGTGCCGTCCTTGCCAGACGTATCCCGGCCCTGCAGGACGACGAGAAGCGACCGCTTCGCTTCGGCGTAGAGCGCCTCCTGCAGGACGTCCATGCGCTCGGTGAGGGCGGAGACCCGCTCGAGCGCGGCGCTCTTGCCCGGCGCATCGTCGGGTGGCCCGGCCGCCTCGTCCGTGAGATGGACGCGACGGCCGCTGGGAACGGGATCGAGCGTCATAGCGCCTCCGGGCGCGTCTTGAGCAGCACGAGGGAGTGAGGAGCGAGGGTGATCTCGGTCTCCGGAACGTGCTCCGTATCGTGCGCCGTGTCGATCAGGACACGCCAGCCATCGGCGACGGCGGGCAGCGCGAAGCTGCGTGAGCGACCGCCGCCGTTGAGAAGCAGCAGGAGCGGTGCCTCACCATCGAGCAGCATCCCCAGCGCGTGGTTGGCATCGTGATTCCAGTCCTCCAGCGCCATCGGCCGCCCATCGGGGCGAAGCCAGGTCAGCCCGTGCCCGACGGACGGCTCGGGCGGGAAAAACGTCCGCCGGCGGAGCGCCGGCTCCGCCGCGCGCAGCGCCATGATTTTTCGCGTGAAGGCGAGCAGTTCCGAGCCGGTCGCGGTTGGCGCCCAAGGCACCCACGTCAACGGGCCGTCGTGACAATAGGCGTTGTTGTTTCCGTCTTGCGTGCGGCCCAGCTCGTCACCGTGCGACAGCATGGGCACACCCTGGGAGAATGCGAGCGTGGCCAGCAGGCTCCGCTTCACCCGCTCGCGCACTCTCGCGATCTGGGTCGTCGTCGCCGGCCCCTCGGCGCCCCAGTTCCGGCTCAGGTTGTAATCGGTGCCGTCACGATTGTCTTCGCCGTTGGCGAGATTGTGCTTGTGTTCGTAGCTCACCAGATCGTGCAGGGTGAACCCGTCGTGACAAGTGACGAAGTTGACGCTGGCGAGCGGCCCGCGTCCCTCGGCGCCAAACAGATCGCTGCTTCCCGAGAGCCGGGACGCCAGCTCACCCACCCGACCGGCGTCGCCCCGCCAGAACCGCCGCACCGCGTCGCGATACTTGCCATTCCACTCCGCCCAACCCGCCGGGAAGCTGCCCACCTGGTAGCCGTCGGGGCCGAGGTCCCATGGCTCGGCGATGAGCTTGACACGGGAGAGTACAGGGTCCGCGTGCACCCGGCGAAAGAACGGGGCGGCGGGGTCGAAGGCCGGATCGGTGCGCCCCAGCACGGGCGCGATGTCGAAGCGAAACCCGTCGACGTGCATCTCATCGACCCAGTAGCGGAGGCTGTCGAGCGCGAGCTCGAGCGCCGGTCCGCCCCGAAGATCGAGCGTGTTGCCGCAGCCGGTGAAATCCAGGTAGCGGGTGGGATCCGCCGGGTCGAGCCGGTAGTAGCCCGCGTTATCGATGCCGCGGAAGGAGAGCGTGGGCCCGTCGATGCCGCCTTCGGCGGTGTGATTGTACACCACGTCCAGCAGCACCTCGAGGCCGGCGGTATGCAGCTCCCGCACCATCTGCTTGAACTCCGCGACCTGCCGCCCGAGACCTCCCGTCGCGTAGCGCGGATCAGGGGCGCAGTAGGCGATCGGACTGTACCCCCAATAGTTCACCAAGCCGAGGCGTGCGAGCCTCGGCTCGCTCGCTTCCTGGTGGATGGGCATCAGCTCGACGGCCGTCACGCCCAGCGATTTGAGATGGCGCACGATCGGCTCACTGGATAGCCCCAGGTAGGTGCCCCGGAGCGGCTCCGGCACCTCGGGATGAAGCATGGTCATGCCCTTCACATGGCACTCGTAGATCACCGTACGGTCCCAGGGAATGGCGGGCGGGGCGTCGTCCTGCCAGTCGAAGGCAGGATCGATGACGACGCACTTCGGCATCGCGCCCGCGCTGTCCCGCGGGTCCGCCACCGGGCTCGACCCGGCCGCGCCGTCCGGGTGGCTGGCCAGCGCGGGGTGCCAGCGCACCGGGCCGCTCAGCGCGCGAGCACCGGGATCGAGCAGAAGCTTCGCGGGGTTGAAACGATGGCCCTGGTCGGGGGCCCAGGGACCCTGCACCCGGTACCCGTAGAGCTGTCCGGGACCGATGTCGGTCAGCGTCACGCTCCAGCGGTCGCCGTCGCTGCGCTCGAGTGAGACCCGGCGCGTCTCGACGGCGTCCGTCGCGGTGTCGAACAGGCAGAGGTGGACGGCGGTGGCGTAACGAGAAATCAGCGAGAACGTGGCGCCGCGGCCGCCGAGCAGGACGCCCGGCTTGGTGGGCGCGGCGGTCGCGAGGGATGACATGTGGGAAGTATAGTGACGCCCGAGGGGGACTATTCGATCATCTTGGGAGCTGGAGGGATTCGCTCAGTGCACCGCGCTCGACCCCGGGGCGCGCCCGCGCAGGGCCGCGCACCAGTCGACCTCGATCTCGAGCCGCGCGATCTCGTCCCGCGCTTCCGCCAAGCACTCCTGCAACTCCCGCCCGCCGACGGTGCTCTCCAGCGCCAGGACCACCTCACGAAGACCGGTGAGCTCGTACGTGAGGAGCTGGGTGTAGCGGTCGGCCGCCTTCGGATCCAGCGGGGCCAGGCGCCGGAGGTTCGCCTTGCGGTCCAAGGTGTGCTCGATGGTGTGACGGGCCGCGTAGTCCTCCGCGGCGAGCCGGGGTCGGCGCCGCTCGACGGCCGGCGTGAGGAAGGGTAAACGCCGTCGGTGGTGGGCCCGGAGCTGGGCCAGGGTTGCCCGGATCGCCTGGAGCAGAGGCACCCGGGACTCGCTCACTCCCTGCCCTGCCAGGCGCGGTGGAGGTACAGGCTGGTCGCCAGCAGCAGGATGCCGGCCATGATGGAGCCGGGGCCACCATAGTTCTCGAACGTGAATGGCAACGGACCATACGCGCCCGGCGCGCCCCGAACGATGGCGAGCACGCCGAGCACGATGCCGGCGAGACCGATCACAGCCAGAAGGGCGAACAGATTCCGCATCGAAGCCTCGTGAGGGGAGCCGCCGGCGGGCGCCGGCATGCATGGATGAAACCGCCCCGAGGCGTTGCGGGCAAGTGGGCGATGATTCACCGCCGGCCGAAGCGATCGATCGCCTCGGCCGCGGCCCGCTCCAGGGTACCCGCCGCCAGGGCCCGTACCGGCGCAACACCGGCGCGCGCGCACCCGCCGAGCGGGGAGACCCCTGCCGTCATCGCGTAGATGACCAGCGCCGCGCCGTAGGTACCTGCCACGGTCGGGTGGAACCCATCGCCGCCGAACAGCGCGAGCGAGGGATCGTCCGCGCGGGCCGACCGCAACGCCTCTCCCGCGGGCAGCAGAACCCCATCCACCGCCTCCGCGGCCGCGCGGTACGACTCGGTTACATCACCCCACACGTTCTCCCGACTCAGCTCGGGCCACACCATGTACAGCGCCGGACGTGCACCGACCCGGCGGATCTCGGCGGCAAACCGTCCGGCCCACTCGATTAGGTTGGTCCGGCTTTCGGGGAGCGCCGACGGTCCCTGCTGCAGCACCACGAAGTCCCACGACCCCGCGTTGATCGCCTGGAGCGCATCGCCTTGGTTCCAGTGGTCTTCGAGGGAAAAATCGGGAAAGGCGACCGACGCGACCGTCACCGGCCGACCGGGGTCGCTCCGGCCGAGCTGCTGCACCATCGCGGGAAGATCGTTCGCGAAGGTCAGGCTGTTGCCGATGAAGAGAATGCGGAGGTCGGGATCGGGGACCGGATCCGCCGGCGCGGCAGCACACCCGGCGAGCGTCGCGACGAGAAGCCAGCAGGCGAGTCGGGCAGGCGAGCGCAGGCGAGCCTCGGTGGTGAGATGTCCGCCGTACGCCCGCGCGCGACCGACGGCTCCGGCGAGGGTGTCAGGTCGTGGGATCGGGGGCGTACTCCGCCAGGAACTGCACGGCCGCGTGCGGGCCGCCATCGGGGGAGCTCGCC
This sequence comes from Gemmatimonadales bacterium, assembly GCA_051955835.1. Lineage (GTDB taxonomy): Bacteria > Gemmatimonadota > Gemmatimonadetes > Gemmatimonadales > GWC2-71-9 > CAVVWJ01. The sequence continues at coordinate 5,505 of JBQCGH010000062.1, read as the reverse complement.
ACCTGGAGGGCGCGGACCAGCAGCGGGGCCAGCGCCTCCGCCTGCCCCGCGTCGAGCGCGGGAATGTCGGGCGCTCGCCGCGCCAGGGCCACGAGCACGTCCGCGAGCTTGTGCGTCAGGTGTTCCGCGGTCACGGCATTCCACATCGCCATGAACTCGCGGGTGTTGGCCGGATGACTCTGCGCGTCGTCCATGCATCACCTCCGGACCGGTGCGGTCCGTCTCAACTTACCGCTCCACGCGACCAACGCCAGATTGCACCCCGGCGAAGCATGGATCTTGCCCCTCCAGACGCCCAACACACAGCCATCCCGTGCAGTCGCGGCTACCCTCCACCGGCAGGGGGAGTTCCATGCGCTGCAGGTTCGTTCTCGTCGCACTTCTCCTTGCAGCCTGCGGCACTGCCCGGTCTGAGCTGACGGACCCGGGCACCCCCCAGCCGCCCGATCCGCCCCCGGGGCCCGCGGGCCCCCCGGCGGCGGTGGCCAGTGTGGGTGGCTGCCAGATCTTCCCGGCGAACAACCCTTGGAACCGCGACGTGAGCGCGGACCCGGTCGCGGCGAACTCCGATGCACTGCTCGCCGCGATGTCGCCGGGCAGCGCGATGCACCTCGATCTGGGCACCACCGAGGAGTACTACGGCATTCCTTACACGGTCGTGCCCGCCGGCCAGCCGTTGGTGCCGATCACCTTCGGCACCGACGGCGCGGACTACTCCGACGAGAGCGACCCGGGACCAATGCCGATTCCGGTGGACGTGCACATCGAGGGCGGCAGCGCCAGCGATCCCGATCCCGCGTCGGGTGACCGCCATGTGCTCGTGGTGCACCATGGCGACTGCGTGCTCTACGAGTTGTACAACGCGGTGCGCACCGCGACCGGATTCCAGGTGAGCTCCTCGGCGCGCTGGGATCTCACGGTGAACGCGACCCGTCCGGCCGGATGGACCTCGGCCGACGCGGCGGGGCTTCCGATCCTGCCCGGGCTGCTCAAGCACGAGGAGGTGGCAGACGGGCGCATCACCCACGCCTTACGCTTCACGGTGCCGCGGGTCCGGCGCGCCTATGTCGCGCCAGCGAGCCACTGCGGCCAGTACGCCGACGCCACGCTCCCGCCGTACGGCACACGGGCGCGCCTCCGCGCCGACTTTTCACTCGCGCCCTATTCGGGCGACGCGCTCGTCCTTCTCACCGCGCTCAAGACCTATGGACTCATTCTGGCGGACCAGGGCAGCGCCTGGTACGTGACGGGCACCTCGGATCCGGCCTGGGGGGATGCACTCGATCAGCTCCGGGCGCATCCGGTGCGCGGCAGCGACTTCGAGCTGCTGGCCGGCGGCCCCATGACGACCTGCTGAGCCCCCGCTCAGTCGGTCGTGCGCGCGCTGGCGATCTCGTTCGGGTTGAGTGCGCCGACCCCCGCGCCATTGCCCGTCACGATCCGGCGGTGGCTGTCGAGTTGGCCAAGGTGGTAGGCAAAATGCGTACAGAGGTGCACCAGGTATTCGTCGGTCCGGACACGCGAGCGACCGATGATCTCGGGATAGTCCACCGAGAGCGCCACGGCGGGCATCCGCGCCAGTCCGGCGGCGACGGCTACGCGCGCGCGCTCGACCTCGGCGATCAACTCCTCGCGCGGCACCTCGCGGCGGGCGAACTCCGCGTCGCGATTGCGCACGTAGCCGGTGCCGCCCCAGCGCGCGCCGATGTAATGCTGGAGGTTGCCCGCGAGATGCAGGGCGAGGGTGCCCCCGCAGTTGGGCAGACCGGGCGCCGGTTGCCAGAGCTGACGCTCGTCGGGATAGGCCTCGATCTCGCGCCGAAGCGCGCGTAGATCGCGGTCCAGGATACCGCCCACCAGGTCCGGGGTCATCGAAGCGGCTCGGGCGCCGGCTGCGCCAGCCGCCCGGCAACAAGGAACGCGAGTCCCAACCTCGTGCGGCGGCGGCTCACGAGGGGGCGCGGACGGCCGCGACGGCCAGCATAGTCGCAGCCGTGATACGCTCGGCCGAATGGGCGACGAGCTCCACGCGGCTACTCGGGCACGCGAGTGGGACCCTGGCGCAAGGCGCGCGCGTAATGCTCGGGAACCTCTTCGGCGGAAGCCGCGGCGAAGCAGAGGTCCCGGAGAAGCCCGTCTCGGAGACCATAGACCCAGGCGTGCACCGTCACGGGGCGTCCCCGCCGCCAGGCGTCCTGCAAGATCGTGGTGCGGCAGACGTGCACCGCCTGCTCCACCACGTTGAGCTCGCACAGTCGGTCGTACAGTGCCGGCGAGCCGTCGTAGCCCCCGAGCTCGTCGGCGTGACGCGCCGCGACGTCCTGCACGTGGCGGAGCCAGTTGTCGATGAGACCGAGCGGCCGCTCGTCCCACGCCGCCCGCACGCCACCGCACCCGTAGTGTCCCACCACCATGATGTGATCCACTTCCAGCACGTCCACCGCGTACTGCAGCACCGACAGGCAGTTGAGGTCGGTGTGGACTACGACGTTGGCCACGTTGCGATGCACGAACATCTCGCCGGGCGCCAAGCCGACGATCTGGTTCGCGGGCACCCGGCTGTCGGAGCAGCCGATCCAGAAGTAGCGCGGGTTCTGCTGAGTGGCGAGCCGCTGGAAGAAGTCGGGCTCGCTGCGCTGCACGGCGGCGGACCAGGCTCGATTGCGCTCGAGAAGGTCGCGGAGATCGCGATCGGGAGGCGGCGAGAGAGGAGTCATGCAGGGGAGTATAGCCCGCGCCGCCCGCGCTCCCTAGGGCGCGTTCCCTACGGCGTTCCCGGCGCGGCGGTCGACGCGGCGCGCACGATCGCGCCCAGCCGGGCCAGGAGCGGAAGCTCGCCATCGGGCAGCCACTCGGCCACCCAGCGCACCGTGCGCCTGGCCCAGTCGGGGTCGAGCGGGCGGCCGGCCGCCACGTCCGCGCGCCGGGCGTCCAGCTCCGACAGCAATCGTGCGAGCTGGTCGGTGGCGGGGCCGCCATGCGCCGTGCGGAGAGCGCCCTGCTGCAGCCGGTGTACCGCGGCGATCGTCTCGTCGAAGGCCGACAGCAGCGCCGCCCGGCTCATGGCTCCAGCCCGAGCTCGAAGCGGAGGAACGCGTCGTCCTGCCGCCAGCCGAGGGAGCGATAGAGTCGCTGCGCCGCCACGTTGCTTCGCGCCGTCACCAGCTCGAGGCCGCACGCGCCGGTCGCCTCAGCCATGCCCCGGGCGGCTGCCATAAGCGCGCGGGCGACCCCGCCGCCCCGGGCCTCGGGGGCCACGTAGAGATCGTTGAGCAACCATAGCCGGCGAGGATGTGGCGCGGTGCTGGAGAACACGGGATAGAGCTGCACGAAGCCGACCGCACGGCCGTCGCGCTCGGCCAGGAAGATCACCGACTCGTCGCGCTCGAGGCGGTCGGCCACGAAGCGACGCGCGAGCGGGAGGTCGGACGGACGTGCGTAGAACTGGCGATAGGCGTCGAACAGCGGGGCAATCGCGTCGGCATCGGCTGGCCCCGCGCGGCGCACGCGGTCAGCCACGCCGTGTCCGTCGTGGCGGCTTGCGGTTCCAGCCCAGCAGGTCGAGCGACAGAGAAGGCATCGGCCCTTTCCAACAGCTAGGGGAGCGACCGCGCGAGCACGAAATCACGCTGCGGATCGGTTCCCAGCAGAAACGTGTGCGTGCCGACCTCGACGAATCCCGACTTTCGATAGAAGGCGATGGCTCGCGGGTTCCGCTCCCACACGCCGAGCCAGACCGTGCGCGCACCCGCCGCCGCCGCTCGCTGCAGGAGATTCGCCATGAGCAGCTGCGCGACCCCGTGACCGTGCCACGGGCGATCCACGTAGAACCGGGTGATCTCGATGGGCGCCTCGCCGGCGACACTCGGGGGCGCGGACGACCACACCAGCTGTGCGTACCCCGCGGGCTCGCCGCTCACGTCGGCCACCAGCGTCTGTACCGCCGGATCGGTCAGCTCACGTGCCTGCCGTGCGACCCCGAAGTGTTCCGCGACGTACCGTTCCATGTTCTCGGCGGTGTTCTCGGCTGCGTAGGTCTCGCGGAAGGTCCGTTCAGCGAGCGCGGCGAGCCACGGCGCGTCCGCGACGCCTGCGGCGCGAATGGTGGCGCTCACCCCTGGTGCTCGTCCAGCACCCGATTGACCCGCCACTCCGCGCCTGCGAATCGTCCGGCACCCCACGCACGCGTCACAGGACAGGCGTCGCGCCCCTTCCGGGATGAAATGTCCAGGTGACTTCGGCAGACCAACATGGAACCTCCGCGCGCGATCGTGCCTCGGAGCAGCCCAGCGAACGGCCAAATGTAGAGCGTCACGGGCCGTCGGCTATCGGGGGTCTCGAACGCCTTCGGCACTCAGACGCCGTAGCGTTCGGCGAGCACCTCGAGGTGATGCAGCTCGTGGCCTGCGATAATCCACGCCAGGCTGCGCACGCTCACCGGCGCTTCGCTCGCCGTGCCGCGCCGTGTCCAGGCGTCAGCGGGCAGAACGCGAAGCAGCGAGAGCGTCGCGCGGCGCACGTCGCTCAGTCCCTGCGCCAGCTCGGCAAGCGGAACGGCATCGGCCCCCGAGGCCGGGGTGTAGGCATTCTCATCGAACCCCGGCAGCGGGGTCTGGTCGGCCCGCGCGACGCGCAGCGCCCGGTACGCCATGATCCGCTCCGTGTCGCCGAGGTGAAGCGCCAGCTCCTTGATGCTCCACTTCCCCGGCGCGTACCGGTAGCTCCCGCGGGCTTCCGGCACGGCGCTGAACCTGGCGAGCGTGCTCTCGCCCTGACGCTCGAGCACCTCGAGAATGTCCGTGTCGGCCGGGACGCGTGCGATGTAGCGGCCATAGTAGGCCCCGTACTCATCGGGGCCGGGTGGGGCAACTCTCGTTCGCGGCATGCTCGTGGTCACAGGACCTCCAGACGAATGAATGGGAGCTTGCGCAAGGTGACGTCGTGGTGTACCTTGCTGCCACTTCCGCCACACAGGCGGGCGGCGGAGCCAAGATTCCAGGACAGGACACGGGGAGCTGGCGGAGTTCGCGCCGGCTCCCTTTTTTGGTTGTGCTGCCGACCGGCAGCGGCCCGGCGTGAGGGCGACGTCACGCACATCGCGTAGTCGGGTAGGTGCGGCATGACCGAACTCCGATTACAGCATAGCAAGGAGTAGGAACAATGCGCACCACCGGCACGGTCAAGTGGTTCAATGACGCCAAGGGCTTCGGCTTCATCACGCCCGAAGGCGGTCAGAAGGACTGCTTCGTCCATCATTCGGCGATCCAGGGTCAGGGCTTCAAGACCCTCGCCGAGGGTGAGCGGGTCGAGTTCGACGTAGTTCAGGGCCAGAAGGGCCCGGCCGCGGAGAACGTCGTCAAGCTCGGACGTTAACGACCGCGCGTGAAACGACGGCCGGCCCCAGGGCACGCCGGCCGGCCGTCGTCGGTTTAAAAACCCTAGCCCACCCCCCAACCCCCCGCCAGCGGCAAACACCCCCCATGCCCCCCCCACAATTTTTGGGGT
>JBQCGH010000061.1:0-38186 GCA_051955835.1 Gemmatimonadales bacterium | reverse complement strand
GTTTCCACATTTCATTTTGTTTTGCTATAATTTTTTACAAATCAACTTTTACTTATACCTTGGTACCTTTCACCTTCCCATCTCGACCACCACACTGTCGATGGCGGCGATCGCTGTTCGGCCGGGCTGCCCGTGATGGTTGGCTTGGACCGAAAAGGTCCACACCCGGCCATCCGGACGCTCGATGAAGCCCGAGAGGGAGTTCACCTCAGAGATGCTCCCGTCCTTGGCCCGCACCCGGCCGGCCAGCGGCGTGCCGACGAACCGGCTCCGAAGCGATCCGACGGCCCCGGCCTCCGGCAATCCGGCGAGAAACGTCTGCGCCCGCGGGTGCCCTCGGATGAACCGCAGGATCTTCGTAAACGCGAGCGGGCTCACCAGGTTGCTGCTCGCCAGGCCCGAGCCGTCGACCAGGCGGAACTCGGTCGAGTCCACCCGCACGGAGTCGGCCAGGAACCGGCGCTCGACCGCGAGTCCTTCGTCCCACGATCCGGCCCGGCCGAACCGACGGCCAAGCTGCTTCAGGACCATCTCGGCGAACCAGTTCTGGCTGCGGTTGAGAATGGGGAAGATCCACTCCCGGAACGGTCGCGAGGTGATCTCCGCGAGTGGCGCGGTCGCCCGCGCCTGCCGATAGCGCATGGAATCGGTCGTCGAGCGCGTGGTGCCGGTGACGGCAATGCCGGCCTGCGCGAGCATCACCCTGAGCGCGCGCGCGGTGTAGAGGTTCGGGTCGGGCATCGCGAAGGACTCGAGCCGGGTGGGCTGATCGAGCGCGACGGTGCCTTCCGCCCAGATCTGGAGCGTCCCGGGCACGCGATAGAACCGGTCGCCGATGTCCGAGGTGCCGCCGGCCGGCATCGTCACGGTGCGGTTCTCGAAGACCAGGTCGCCGACGTTCGGCGTCCAGGTAATCGCGGCGGGCGCGCCCGGCGCGATGCCCGGTCCCCAGGCGAAGTCCACGCTGTTGTCGTTGAACCCGAGCCCGGAGACCGGCGCCGCGTACCACCAGTTGAGATCGTAGTTGCTCCAGTCGGGATGCACGAGCGTGGGCTCGAAGTAACTGCCGTCGCCGACCAGATCACCCTGGATGACGTGGATGCCGCGGGCCTTGAGGGCGGTGGCAAGGTCGCGGAGCCGGGTGAACGAGTCGCTCTCGCAGGCGCCCTCGCGCAGCGTGTCCGTCGCAAAGCAGCGCTTGCCGAACGTGGGATCGCCCCGTCCGTAGAGGACGAGGTCGCCCTGCAGCACGCCGTTCTTGAGCGGCCCGTCCGCGTAGAGGCTGGTCTTCACCGTCCAATCGGGTGGGATCAGGGCCGACGCCACCGCGGCCACGACGATCTTCGTGTTGCTCGCCGGGATGAAGAGCTGGCGCTGGTTGCGACCGTAGAGCAGGCCGCCCTTCTCGTCGACCAGCGCCACGCCCCAGAGATTCCGGTCCATCGGCGGCGCATCGAGGCGCCGGTCAATGCGATGCGCGACGGACTGGGCTACCAGCGCCGAGCCGGTGCCGGAGACCGAGATCGCGAAAAGCAGCACGGCGAGCACTCGACCCGGGTTGCGCGCCGTCGTGTTCACCGCTAGGCCGTTCAATGCCTCCATCCCTCGTCTCCTCTCCACTGGTTCCGGATCAATATCCCACCCTCGGGTCCGCCTTCGCGTAGAGCACGTCAGTCAGCAGGTTCACCAGCACGAACACGACGCTGAGGAACAGGATGCTCCCTTGGATCGCGGGCAGGTCGCGCTTCTCGATGGCCGTGAGCACGTAGCGGCCGACACCGGGCCAGGAAAAGATGGTCTCCGTCAGGATCGACCCGGTGAGATAGCTCCCGAAGTCGAGTCCCAAGACCGTCAGCACCGGAAGCAGCGCGTTCCGAAACGCGTGCCGCAGGACCACGGGTGTCTCACCGAGGCCCTTGGCGCGCGCGGTGCGCACGAAGTCGGCCTCCAATATCTCCCGCATCGCCGCCCGGGTCATGCGCGACACCACGGCCACCGAGCGCATTCCCAGAGTCAGCGCCGGGAGAATCAGGTAGCGCGGCCCTCGGGCACCGGATGGCGGGAGCCACCGCAGGGTGACGGCGAACAACAGGATGAGAAGCAAGCCGACCCAGTAGACGGGAAACGAGACGCCGAGGTACGCGGCGATGGCCCCGAGCCGGTCGGCCAGGCTGCCGGGCCGCCAGGCGCTGTAGATGCCGAGGGAGATCCCGGTGACCGCGGCGAACAGCATGGCGGCGCCGGCCAGCTCCAGCGTCGCGGGAAAGCGCTGGAGCAGATCGTTCAGAATGGGCCGTCGGGTGATGTAGCTGGTGCCGAGGTCGCCGCGGAGAACGCCGCCGACGTAGTGGACGAACTGGATCGGCAGCGGGTCGTCGAGGCGCAGCTCGGCCCGGAGCCGGGCGATGGTTGCGGAATCGGCGCGCTCCCCGACCATGGCCTGCACCGGATCACCGGGTGCCACGTAGAGCAGCAGGAAGGTCACGGCCAGCACGCCGAGGAGCGTGGGCGCGAGCAGGGCGAGCCGGCCGAGCAGGAAACCTTTCACCTGATCCGGTCCGCCTGCATCCAGCGCTGCCCGGTGAACACCGCCGGAATCCGCCAGCCTTTCACGTCGGGCTGCATGGCCCAGAGGTCGACCGGGAACCAGAGAAAGATCCAGGGCGCGAGATCGAAGACCCGAGCGTCGATCTCCCGCGCGAGGCGGGCCTTCTCCGCGGTATCGGGCGTGCTTCGCGCCCGGACGATCATGGCATCGAGCGTGCTGTCCCGAAGGAACGCGTAGTTTCCGCCCGCCCCGGTGTTGCTCGAGTGGAACAACGGGTAGCTGAAGTTCTCGGGATCGGGATAGTCGGCGTACCAGTCGCCCAGATAGAGATCGGCCCCGCCGTTGCGGACGGTGGCCCGGACGCTCGGCGCATCCCGCTCGATGATCTCCACTGACACGCCGACTCGCGCGAGGTCCTGCTGCACGGCCTGCGCGATCCGCACGAAGTCCGTGCGCTGGTTTCGCCAGAGCTGAAGCCGGAGGCCGCTGGCGTAGCCGGCGTCGGCCAGCAGCCGGCGGGCGGCCGCGGTATCCCAGGCATACGGCGCGCGGGTCGGGTCGTAGCCCATGATGCCGGGCGGGAGGGCGCCGGCGGCGCGCACGCCGCGGCCCGCCATCTGGGTCCGCAGGATGGTCTCGACGTCGGTCGCGAGGTTGAGGGCGCGTCGCACCCGCAGGTCCTGCAAGGGACCATGCGTCGTATTCATGGCGATGTAGACGTCGCGGATGGCCGGGCGACGCTGGAGCTCGTCAGGGTGGGCCAGCTCCCACCGGTGGGTCTCGCCAAACGGGATCTCCACCACGCTCAGATTCCCGGTCTCGTACTCCGCGGCCTGAGTCACGGCCTCGGGAATGATCCGCACGGTCAGCGTGTCGGCTTTGGGCGATCCGCCCCAGTAGCTCGGATTGCGCGCGAGCACCAGCTCGTCGTCGTGCGACCAGGAGACGAAGCGCCAGGGGCCGCTCCCGACGGGGGCCTGATCGAACCCCGGCGGCGTCGGCGCCGGCACCACGGCCGCGACGGGCATGGCGAGGAGCGTCGGGAAGATGTTGAGCGGACCGGTCAGGCTGAAGCGGATCGTGCTGTCGTCCGGCACCGCGATGCCCGGGACGGACGCCGTCGTGCCGGCGGCGTAGGCGCGGGCACCCTCGATGGGGAAGAGCGGCCATTGCCGAGCGGTCCGGGAGCCGGGCGCGAGCGCGCGCAGCATCGACGCCCGTACCACGCGAGCGTTGACCGGCCTGCCGTCGTGAAATCTCGCGCCCGAGCGCAGATGAAACGTGTACACCGTGCCCGAGCGGTCCGACTCCCACCGTGTGGCCAGGCCGGGCTCGAGCCGACCGTCCGGGTCGAACTGGACCAGGTTGTCGAACAGGAGCGCGATCATCTCCCCGCTTTCGACGTCGCTCGAGAGCGCGGGATCCAGCGACGCGGGATCGGCGCTCAGGTAGTAGACGAGCCCGGCGTTTGCGGGCGGCTCCCCGCCCACCGCGCACGCGGTGAGCAGGAAGGCGACCGGCAGGTGGCGGAGGCGCTGGGGGATCGTGGGTCCGTCGCGAAGGGGCGGCCCGAGCGGCGGCGTGCCTCGACGGCACCCGCCCGGGATGCCGGGCGGCACGTTGACATGAAGGCGTAAGGTGGTCAAACTACCGGGCTTAGAGCATGTCGTCAATCGCGCCGCCGCTCCCACGCATCCCTCGTCGCCCGGCCAAGGAGCCTCAGTGAGGGGCGTGGCCGCGGTCGCGCTGGCATTGCTGCTCGCGGCCCCCGCTCCCCTCCGCGCGCAGGAGACGGCCCGGGTCGTCCGTCAGCTCGACTTCCAGGGCAACCGCGCGATTCCCGACGAAGTCCTCGCCAGCGGCATCGCGACCACCAACTCGAGCTGGTTTGCGACCAGCTTCTTCTTTCGTTGGCTCGGGCTCGGCGAGAAGCGCACGTTCGACGAGCAGGAGTTCAAGCGCGACGTGGTTCGACTCCAGGTGCTGTACCGGCGGAGCGGCTACCCGCACGTGGAGATCGACACGGTCGTCCGCCGCACGCCCTCCGATGTGTACGTCACGTTCCGCATCAAGGAAGGCGAGCCGATCCGGGTGACGTCGCTGTCGGTTACGGGCCTCGACTCCCTGCCCGAGAAACTCCGACGCGAAACGCTGCTCGACCTGCCGCTGCAGCAGGGCGATCCGTTCAACCGCTACGTCATGCAGGCTTCGGCCGACACCATCACCCGCCGGCTCCGGGATCGCGGCCGCCCGACCGCCCACGTCTTCACCAGCTTCGAGAGCAACAAGGACGCGGAGACCGCCACGGTGACGTACGACGTGGTGCCGGGTCGCAACGCGGTGATCGGCTCGGTGAGCGTCTTGGGCACCAATCGGATCGAGCCGCAGGTCGTGCGCAACCTCCTGGTCTCGCGCCGGGGGCGGCCGTTCTCACAGGACGAGCTGTACCAGAGCCAGCGCAACCTGTACTCCTCGGACCTCTTCCGCTACGCGTCGGTGAATATCGATTCGGCCACCTTCCAGCCCACCGCCGACTCGGTGCCGCTCACCGTCCAGGTGAACGAGGCTCGTCGGCGGCGCATCCGGGGCGGGATCGGCTACGGCACCGACGACTGCTTTCGCGGCTCGCTCGGCTGGACCACGCGCAACTTTCTGGGCAGCGGCGGCCGCATCCTCGACCTGACCAGTCAGATCTCCAAGGTCGGCGTGGGTCGCCCGTTCGACTGGGGCCTCGACCACAGCATCTGCGGCAATTCCAGCGAGGACACCGTCGGCTCGGCCAAGGTGAACTTCAATCTCGGGGCGTCGGTGCGGCGGCCGGCGTTCCTCTCGCCCAACAACACGATCGCCGTGTCGGTGTTCACCGAGCGGCGGTCGGAGTTCAAGGTGTACCTGCGCCAGGAGACGGGCACGTCCGTCACCCTGCGGCGCGAGTCGCCCAAGCGACGCATCCCGTTGTCGTTGGCCTATACGCTGTCCTACGGCCGCACCGAGGCCACGCCTGAGAGCTTCTGCGCATCCTTCAACGCGTGCACCCCGGACCTCGTGACGCTGCTCCGGCAGAACCGCGTGCTCGCCACGCTCACCGGCACGGCGACGGTGCCGCAGGTGAACAATCCGCTCGACCCCTCGCGCGGCTCGATCTCCTCGCTGGAACTCACCTGGAGCTCGCGTTTTCTGGGGTCGAGCTCGTTCGAGCAGTTCCTCCGGAGCGTGGCCGACTACTCGTGGTACCGGCCCATCGCGCGTGACGTGGTGTTCAGCTGGCGGCTGCGGGGCGGCATCATCTTCGCGCCGACCGTGGACGTCGCGACCCAGAGCGGCAACTTCGTCCCCCCCGAGCAGCGGTTCTACGCGGGCGGCCCGAACGACGTGCGCGGCTTCGAGCGCAACGAGCTGGGCTCGGTCGTCTACGTGGTCCCGAAAGGGGAGGTGGATACGGCGGCCCTGCAGAACCGCGCGATCGATCCCACCCGGGTCACGGTCGCGGCCACCGGGGGCAACACGCTCGCGGTCGGCAACCTCGAGCTCCGGGTGCCGTCCCCGGTGCTGAGCTCGCGGCTCCGCCTGGCCGCCTTCGTCGATGCCGGCGGCGTGTGGCAACGGGGCAGCAACCCGGCGGTCATCCGGGTCACACCCGGCGCCGGCATCCGGGTCACGACGCCGCTCGGCCCCGCACGGCTCGACGTCGCGTACAATCCCTACAAGCTGCAGGCTGGGCCGCTCTTTCAGGTGGACACGCTGGGCGGTCTCACGCAGGTGCCGGGGCAGGAGCAGTACGTGAAGGCACGCAGCAGCAAGTTCACCTTCCACCTGGCCGTGGGGCAGGCGTTCTGATGCGGCGCCGGGCCGCGCGCTTCTTCTTCGTCTTCTTCCTGGGACTCGTGGCCATGGTCCTGGGCGTGGTGTCGTCGATGACGCTCACGCCCCCGGGGCGCGCGCTGCTCGCCCGTACGGTGTCGAGCGCGCTGGATCGACTGCTCATCGGGCAGGTGAAGGTGGGCTCGATCTCGGGCTCGTTCCTGTACGACCTGACCCTGCAGAACCTTGTGGTGCGGGACACCACGGGCGCTCTCCTGGTGGATCTGCCGCGCGTGCGGGTGACGTATCGGCTGCCGAACCTGCTCGCCGGCGAGGTGCTGCTCAGCAGCGTGACGCTCGACCAGCCCACGATCCAGATCATCAAGCTTCGCAATGGCCGCATGAACTACGAGGACGTCCTGGGCCTCCGGAAGGGTCCCGGAGGCGGCACCTCGCCGCTGATCGACTTCTACAAGGTGCGGGTCACCGGCGGCACGCTCCGCATCGCGCAGCCCTGGAAGCCGGAGCCGTCGCTCCGGACCCAGGCCCAGCGGGACTCCGCGCTGGCGGCGGAGCGGGCCAAGCCGGGACGGGTGATCGAACCGGGGAGCGACGGTCTCCGTCGGGTGATCACCCTGTCGGACCTCAACGCGCGGTTCGCGCGGCTCCGGATCACGACGCCCGACCGGTTGCCGTTCATGGTGGACATCGATTCGCTCGCGACGCGGGTGAGCGATCCGGCGGTCACGCTGACCGACGCCGCGGGTCGCGTCCGCCTCCACGCCGACAGCGCGATCTTCAGCCTCTCGCACGGGTCGCTGCCCGATACGCGGTTCTCCGGCGGCGGCGCCCTTACCTGGCCGCACGATACCACACTGTTCGACTTCCAGGTCACGTCGAGCCAGGTGAACCTCGACGACCTGCACTGGGTGTCGCCCGACTTTCCCGCGATGGTCGGCCGCGGCGTCCTGGCAGCCAAGTCGGAAACCGGCGCGCGGACCGCGTACGACATCCGTGGCCTCCATCTCGAGCACGGCGACCAGCGGATCGACGGCTCGCTGGTCGCGGTCACCGACCGGCGCCGCGGTCTTGGGTTCCGCGACATGCGAGTCACGCTGCGCGACCTCGACCTGGACGCGGCGCGCGCGTACGTGGACTCGCTGCCCTTTTTCGGAACGCTGAGCGGCACCGTCTTCGGCGGCGGCTACCTGGACGCGATGGATGTGACCATCGACTGGGTCTTCTCGGATGCGAAGGTGCCGGGGCAGCCGGTGTCGCGGATCGCGGGCTCGGGCGTCGTGGGTTCGACCCGCGACAGCGGGCTCACGTTCACCAACTTCGCCGTGCGGCGCTCGGATGTGGACCTCCGCACGGTGCGGCGGCTCGCGCCCGCCGTGATCGTCGAGGGGCGACTGGCCGCGGCCGGCACCCTCAACGGGCCGCTCCACAACGTGACCTTTACGGGAACCGCCACCCAGCAGGACGGCGCCCGGCCGCCGAGCACCGCCACGGGCGCGGTGTCGCTCGACACCCGGACGGACTCCCTCACGCTCGCCACCGACCTCACCTTCGATCCGCTGTCGTTCGAGGGCATCCGGCGTGCGTTTCCCACGCTCAAGGCCCAGGGCGAGCTGCGCGGTCCCTTCCGCAGTCACGGCCGGCTGAGCCGGCTGGCGGTGGACGCCGATCTTCGCGGCGACCTGGGTGACGTGACGGCGCAGGGCTTCGTCACCGTGCAACCGCCCCACTGGGGCGCCGAGGATCTCCGGCTCGCCTTCGCGCGACTCAATCTGGCCAAGCTGTCGCCCGCGGAGCCGTCGACCGCGCTGGCCGGCCGACTTCATGCGACCGGCAGCATCGACACGCTGCGCGCGCCTGAGGGCCATCTCGAGCTCGCGCTGTCGCGCAGCCGTATCCGCGAGTGGACGCTCGACACGCTCTCGGGCCGTGGCGGCGTGCACGACAGCGTCATCCGGATCGACACCGCGTATGCCGAGTGGCAGGGCGCACGTGCCTCAGGCGGCGGGACGCTCGGCTGGGCGGCGCCGCACCAGGGCCGGATGCGGTTCGATCTCGCCGCCGACAGCCTCGTCGGATTCGACTCGCTCCTGTCCGCGATGACCGGCCAGGCGCGGGATACGAGCGCCGAATCGCTCCCGCTCGGCGGACGGGCGACCGGCCGAGTGGATCTGGCGGGCAGCCTCGATTCGCTGCAGGCGGTCGCGGGCGCCGATGTGTTCGGCTTCGAGTGGCTGCGCACGCGGGTGCCGCACATGACCGGCAGTCTCGACTGGCTCGGCGGCCACCGCCCGCGGCTCACGGCGCGCGCCTCGGCCGACACGGTGCACGTGCGTCAGTGGACCTTCGCCGGACCGGCGGCTGCGGTGACCGGGTTCCGCGACTCGCTGGCGTGGAGTGGCGGCACGGCCTTGGGCGGCACCTCGCGGGTCGACGCGGCGGGGCAGTGGTACCAGGGCGAAGACGCGCCGCGGCTGGTGCTGGATTCGCTCCTGGCGCGGCTGGCGATTCGGCGCTACCGGCTGGAGCAGCCGGTGACGGTCGTGCTCGCCGATTCGGCGCCCTCGCTCACGCAGGCGCGGCTCCGCGCGGTGGACGGCTCGAGCGTGCTGCAGGCCTCGGGGCGGGTGCCCGGCACAGCGCCCGGCGACCTCGATGTGGCCGTGCTCGGCCTCGACCTGCACGACCTCTACGGCCTGCTCCAGCGCGACACCCTGGGCGTGGGCGGCGACGCCGAGCTCGATCTGCACGTCGGCGGCACCGCCGCGGCGCCGACGCTGCGCGGTCGGGCCCGCATGGCCGACGGACGCTTCGGCGACTTTCAGGCGCCGTTCATCGAGGGTGCACTCAACTACGAGAATCGCCGGCTCGACGCCACGCTCGACCTGTGGCGCACGGGCGAGAACCTGATGCAGGTCGAGGCGCACCTCCCGCTGGACCTGGCCTTCAGCGGCGTCCAGCAGCGCCAGCTCGACGGCCCGCTGTCGGTCCGGGCGCATACCGACAGCGTGTCGCTCGGGCTGCTCGAGGCGGTGACGCCCGCGGTCTCGCACGTGGGCGGCACCCTGGTGGCGGATGTGCAGGTCGAAGGCACCTGGGGCCGGCCGAGGCTCGCCGGAAAGGTCGACATCCGCGGCGGCAGCATGTCCCTGCCCGGACTGGGGGTACGGTTCGGGAGCGTGCGGGGCGGCGCCACGCTCGACGGCGACTCGGTGCGCTTCCGAGACCTCGTGCTCACGAGCGGCGGCGGCAAGCTCAACGTGAACGGCTCCGTCCGTCTGGAGAACCTGTCGCGGCCGATCCTCGACCTCGCCTTCCACGCCGACCAGTTCCGTGCGATCGACGTCCGCAGCTTCCTCACGCTGGTCGGTACCGGCGACCTCCAGCTCAAGGGGCCGGTATTCGGGGCGACGCTCACCGGAGGCCTGCTCGCCAACAGCGGCGTGCTCTACTTCGCGGACTTGGTGAACAAGCGGATCATCGACCTGGAAGACCCCTCGATCGCCGACCTGGTGGACACCACGCTGATCCGGCGGGAGAATCTGGGGGCGAAGTTCCAGAACCGCTTCCTCGACTCGCTCCGGATCGAGGACCTGCGGGTCGAGATGGGCTCCGACGACTGGCTGCGCTCGGGTGAGGCCAACGTGCAGCTGGAGGGACGGCTCCGGCTGAGCAAGGTCGGCGCAACCTATAATCCCACCGGCACCTTGAACGCGCCGCGCGGCACGTACACGCTCAAGATCGGCCCGGTCGCGCGCGACTTCACGGTCACGCGCGGACAGGTGACCTACACCAACGACCTGAATGCCGGGCTCGACATCGAGGCGCAGCACGTCGTGCGCAGCGTGCGTGGCGACGACATCCCGGTCATCGCCAACATTGCGGGCACGTTGTTCCAGCCCAAGCTCACGCTCTCCAGCACGATCCGGCCTCCGATTTCCGAGACCGACCTCATCTCCTATCTCATCACCGGGTACCCGGCGAACGAGGCGACCCTGGTGGGCCAGGGTGGCGCGCTGCAGACCGGCCTCGCCTACTTCTCGAGCGCGCTCTCGAGCGAGCTCGAGCGGGCGCTCATCCAAGACATCGGCGTACCGATCGACCTCATCGAGATCCGGCCGGGCGTGGCCAATACGCCCACCGGCGGCGGTACGCTCACGCAGCTCACGGCGGGCTGGCAGATCGGGAACAAGACATTTCTCACGTTCAACGCCGGCTTCTGCCCGGACTTCAGCCAGCTCAGCTACAAGAATCTGGGCGCGGGCCTGGAGTTCCGATTCAGCCGGGAGTGGAAGCTGCAGAGCTCGGTCGAGCCGACCATCCAATCGTGCAGCACCTTCTTCCCGGCGTACCGGTTGAGCACCAGTCCGTACCAGATCGGCCTCGACATTCTGTGGGAGCGCGAGTTCTAGTGCCCAGAGTGCTGTGCATCATGAATCCCGCGGCGGCGCGAACGCGGCCCCGGTCGGTCGACGCCATCATGCGGACGCTCGCGGCCGCGGGGTGGGACGCGGAGCTGGCGGCCACCACGGGGCCGGGCGACGCGCGGCGTCTCGCCGCCGAGGCGGTGACTCAGGGCGCGGACATCGTGACGGTGTTCGGCGGCGACGGCACCACCATGCAGGCTGCTGCGGCGCTCGTGGGCACCGAGGTGAGCCTCGGCGTGATCCCGGGCGGCACCGGCAACCTGCTCGCCGGGAACCTCCGGATCCCCGCGGCGCCGGTCCGGGCGGCCCAGGCGCTGGTCGCTGCGCGGCCGCAGCCATTCGATCTTGGGCGGGTGGAGCGGCCGGACGGGCTGCACTACTTCGCGGTGGCCTGTGGCGCGGGATACGATGCCCGCGTCATGGCGGGCACCCTGAGCGAGCATAAGCGGCGCTGGGGGATGGCCGCATACGTCGCCACGACCCTGCGGCTGATCAGCGAGATCCGGAGCACGGATCATCTCATCACCATCGACGGCGCCGAATACGACGCCAACGCGGCGATGGTGCTCGTGGCGAACTGCGGTGAGGTCATCCCGCCCTACATCAGATTGGGCGCGGGCATCCGACCGGACGACGGGCTGCTGGACGTGGTCGTGGTGCGGGCCAACAATCTCGGCCAGAGCCTCAGGGCGGTCTGGGACATTCTCCGCATGGCACCCGATGTCGAGGGGCTGGACACCTACGTGGGGTACGCCCGCGGGAGAGAGATCCGGGTCGTGAGCGACCCGATGCAGCCCGTGCAGCTCGATGGTGAGCCGGGCGGCGAGACCCCGTTCACCGCCACCGTCGTCCCTCGTGCGATCAACATCATGGTGCCAGGGGTGAGGTGACGGAACGGGCCGGGGTGACTAATTTTTGGCTGGCGCGCGCCAGCCCGGCCGACCCCGTGGCGCCAGGGCAGTCGCGCCGCAACGGTCGCCACCGATCGCCACCTCCCAAGGCAGAGCAATGGCCGGATCCGTCCTCCTCATCGATGACGACGTCGACGTCCTGCGCAGCATCGGGAACTACTTCGAGCGCCTGGGCTACGAGGTCACCCGGGAGCTGAGCGGCGAGGCCGGGCTGGCCACGTTCGATCGGCTGCGGCCGGAGGTGGTGATCCTCGACCTCCGGCTCCCGGGCATGGACGGGATGGAGGTGCTCGAGGACCTCCGGCAGCGCGACGCGGCGGTCATCCTGCTGACGGGCGAGAGCGACGTCGCCACTGCCGTCCGCGCCATGCAGCTCGGCGCGGAGAACTTCCTGACCAAGCCGGTGGACATGGAGCATCTGGCCGCCGCGACGGCCCGAGTGGCCGACAAGGCGCGTCTCCGCCGGGTCAACGAAGCGCTGCTGGTCCAGAGCGCACCGGGGCACGGGCTCGATTCGCTGGGCACCTCGAGCGGCATGCAGGACTTCGCCCATCAGGTGGGTCTGCTGGCGCAGAGCGAGCGCACCACCGTGTTGCTCACCGGAGAGAGCGGGACCGGCAAAGGCTGGGTCGCGCGGATGATTCACGACCTGAGTCCCCGGGCCCGCGCGCCGTTCGTCGAGGTGAACTGCGCGGGGCTCAACGCCACCTTCCTCGACTCCGAGCTGTTCGGGCACGAGAAAGGCGCGTTCACCGACGCCAAGGACCGCAAGCAGGGGCTGTTCGAGATCGCCGATCACGGCACGATCTTCCTCGACGAGATCGGCGACCTGGCGCCCGAGCTCCAGCCCAAGCTGCTCAAGGTTCTCGAGACGAAGACCTTCCGCCGGCTCGGGGGAACGCGCGAGATCACGGTCGACGTGCGCCTCGTGGCGGCCACGAACAAGGACCTGCAGACCGAGGTGGAGGAGCTCCGTTTCCGTGAGGATCTCTATTACCGCCTGAGCGTCATGCCCCTCCAGCTTCCCGCCGTGCGCGACCGCTCGCGCGAGGACCGGCTGGCGCTCATCACCCGCCTGATGAACGACCTTCGGGTCGAGCTGCCCGACGGCCCTGCCACCCTGTCCGCCGAGGTGCTCGACCGGCTGCTGGCCTATGGCTGGCCGGGCAACGTTCGCGAGATGCGCAACGTGCTGGAGCGCGCCCTCATCCTCGGCCGCGGTGCGGCGGCGGTCAGCGTGGAGCACCTGCCGGGCGAGTTCCGGGCCCGTCCGGGCATCGGAGACCGGCGTCATACGCCGCTGAGCCTCGAGGATCTCGAGCGCCAGCACATCGAGCGCACGCTCAAGCATCACACCGGCAACCGCACCCGGGCCGCCATCGAGCTCGGGATCTCGCGGGCCACGCTGATCAACAAGATCAAACGGTACAACATCGTCGCGTGAGGTGACGTGACCGAGATCAAGGAGCACGACGGCATGGGCTGCCGCGCCTGCGGGCGGGAGGAGCGAGCCAGCGAAGGGTATCCATGCGAGCGTTGCGGCACGTTCATTTGCCTTATCTGCACCTTCCGGGGCGTGACGCTCTGCCGCGAGTGCGATGCGAAGGAAACGGCCCGCTCATGACGGCCGTCATCGCGCGGACCGCCGTGGTGCCCGTGTATGCGAATCCCTCGCTTCGAGCGGAGCAGACCACGCAATTCGTGCTGGGCGAGACCGCGCGGGTGCTCGAAGCGGAGGCGGAGTGGCGCAAGGTGCGGAGCGACCTCGAGCAGTACGTGGGCTGGGTGCACGCGGGCTACTGCGCCGAGATGGAGGATGCGGCCGTCGACGCTTGGCGCCGCTCCGCGAACGCCTGGAGCCGTGGTGCTGTGGCCCTGGTCGGCACGACCCGCGTGCCCCTGCCCCTGCGGGCTAGAGTGGCCCAGGATGGCGATGCCGTCTGCCTCCCCGGCGGCACCCGGGCTCGCCTGCTCGAGGGCGACGTGGTGCCGGCCGCCCAGGCGATTGCTGCCGCCCGCAGTGTGTCGCCAGAATGCTGGGCCGCCGAGTGCTTCGCCGGCGCGCCGTATCAATGGGGCGGGGTGACGCCTTGGGGCGTCGACTGCTCGGGGCTGGTGCAGACCACCTTCCTGGCTCGGGGCACCATGCTGCCCCGCGATTCCGCCGACCAGGCGGCCTGCGGGACCGCGGCAGCCTTCGACGCCATCCGGCCCGGCGATCTGCTGTTCTTCCGGGGCGAGACGACCGAGCGGATCACCCACGTCGCCTTCGCCGGCGAGGGAGACGCGCTGGTGCATTCGACCGTGTCGCTGGGCGGGATGGTGTGCGAGTCCTGGGCCCCGGGGAGCCGCGCCGCCTATCTGCGCGAGCGCCTCGTCGCGGTACGGCGGCTGGAATCGCGATGAGGTCCCGGCTGGTCCTGTTCGACATCGATGGCACCATCCTGCTCACCGCGGGCGCAGGCCGCCGCGCCATTCTCGCTGCGCTGGCGGAAGACGTGGCGCACGTCGCTGCGTTTGACGCGGTGCGATTCGACGGGAAGACCGACCCGCAGATCGTCACGGAGCTGCTCGCGGCGGCCGGGGTCTCGGAAGCGCGAGAGTCGCCGCGGGTGCGGGCGCTCTGCGAGCGCTATGTCGGCTATCTCGCGCGGGAGCTGGAGCGGCCGACGACCCGCACGACGATCATGCCCGGCGTGCACGACCTGCTCGACCGTCTGGAGAGGACGCCCGGCGTCGTGCTCGGTCTCCTCACCGGCAACCTCGCGCAGGGCGCCGGGCTCAAGCTGCGCTCGGGCGGCATCGCGCCCGACCGTTTTCGGGTGGGTGCCTATGGATCCGACGCGGCGCACCGACCCGAGCTGCCGCGTATCGCCGCGCAGCGCGCGCAGCCGATCTTCGGACGCGTGCCGCGCGGCGACGAGGTGGTGATCATCGGGGATACCCCGGCGGATATCGCCTGCGGCACTGGCATCGGGGCGCGCGCGGTGGCGGTGGCGACCGGCTCGTTCTCGGTTGCCGATCTCGCGGCGTGCGGACCGCACGCGGTGTTCGAGGACCTGCGCGACACCGACGCGGTGCTGCGGGCAATTCTGGACTGACACACCGACCTCTGTCTGCCCGCCTCCGCCATGTCCCAAGAGCTCGAGCTCAAAGCCGTCCTGCCCGACCCTGACGCCCTCCGCGCCCGCCTGCTGGCCGCCGGTGCGGTCGAGCGGTTTCGAGGCCGCATGAGTGATCGGAGATACGATCGCGGCGGCGAGCTGGCCGCGCGCGACGAGGTGCTGCGGGTCCGGAGCTATCACCACTCCGACGGGAGTGTCGCCGCCGTGCTCGGCTGGAAGGGTCCGGTCGGACGGTCGCCTGACGGGTACAAGCAGCGCGCGGAGATCGAGCTGCCCGTCACCGCCGAGGCGACCGCGTCGCCGACCGCCCTGCTGACGGCGCTCGGATACGAAGTCGTCCACGCCATTGACCGTGAGGTCCAGGTCTTCGTGCTGGGAGGGGCCAGCGTGCGGCTCGAGCGATACCCGCGAATGGATCCCTTGCTCGAAGTCGAGGGCGAGCCGGCCGCCATCGAACGGGCCATCGCGGTGTCGGGCATCCCCCGCGCCGAGTTCACCGCCGATCCCCTGGCGGAATTCGTGCGGCGCTTCGAGGCCCGTCGCGGCGAGCCGGCGCTGCTCGCCGAGCCATGAGGATGGCGACGGACGCCGAGCAGGGCTGGGAGGTTCCCGAGCTCGGGCCCGGGCTCGGCCGACTGGTCGACGCCGCGCCGGCCGAGCGGGGCGCGCTCCAGATTCCCCTGGACGACCTGCGGCAGGATCTGGTGACCGGCATCTTCGAGCTGGCCGGCGCCGCGCGCGGCTTCGCCGCCGCCGGCGACCGGGATGGCATGGTGGTCGCCCTCAATCGCGTCGCATGGCTCGGTCTCTGGGAGAAGGCGGTCGCCTCGGTCGCGACGCGCATCGCGACCGAGGTCAACGCCGGCCTCGAGTCAGCCGCGGCGGAATCCCGCTTCCCCGCGCGCCGCCTGCCGGGCCTGATCCTCGCTGATGCGGACGTCCGGGCGATCGCGGCGCGACTCGGCAGTGGTGGCGCTCCGCTTGTGGCAGCGCTGGACGCGCTCGAGCAGGCGGCGAAGACGTCTTCCTCGGCGGCGGCGTGGCGCGCATCCGTCGCCGCGGTTGCCCGGCGGGTCGAGTCGGCCTGGCTGACCATGGAAGACACATCCCGCCGCGAGCAGGCGAACTGGGCCGGGGAGATCGCGCGGGTCCGCCGCTGGCGGCGGCCAGCGTGGCCGCTCTGGATCGTCACGGGCGTGGTTGCCGCGGCCGCCATCTACCTGGGCCTCGTCCTCGGCGGCTATCTGCCGGTGCCGCGGGCGCTCCAGGGGCTCGCGCGCCTGTGGTGGAGTTGGCCGTGAACGTGATCGGGGTCGGGGTCGATCTGGTGGACCTGGAGCGCATCGCGCGACTCCTGGCCAATCGCGGCGAGCATGCCCTGCAGCGTTTCTTCACCGAAGCGGAGCGTGCCTATCTTGCGACGCGCCCCGAGGCCACCGGCCACGCCGCCGCCCGCATCGCCGCCAAGGAAGCGGTGTACAAGGCGCTCCAGTCGCTGCCCGGCGCGCGCGGCGTCGGCTGGCGCGAGATCGAGGTGACCCGAAACGGCGATGGCCGGCCAGCCATTTGTCTGCATGGACTGGCCGCGCAGCTCGCGGCCGAACACGGCGGCTTGGTGGTGCAGATCTCGCTCACCCACTCGGCGACGGCGGCGGGAGCCGTGGCGGTGATCGGCACCGCCTCGTAATCCGAGGCGGGGGAACACCGCCAGCCCGGCATCGGTCAGTGCCTGCCTCAATGCCCGGTCCGCGTCAGCCAGAAGCCCTTCCTCCGCATCGTGGTTCCAGGCGGCGAGCCCTCGATGGTATGCGCCCTCCTGCGGGCGACTCCCGCCCCTGCAACCAAGTCCGCGCCCAGGACATCCCGCTTCGTGCTCGTCTCCACTGCAGCCCAGCACTCGAGATCGTGCGGGAAAGCCTGTCCGCCCGCGGTCATCCGAGGGCACTCGCCACGCGCAAAGCCTGCTGTCGCTAAACCCTGGTAATTGCGACCGCCGTACTCTAGTTTAGCTCCAGGCTACTCTGGAACGAGTGAAAATGATTCTCATCGGCGGGCTTCTGACGGTGGTTCTGGCGGCGATCTCAGCGCCCCAGCAACAGCAACCGGTGGCGGATCAGGACCGCGCGCCGGTCGCACGCAGGGTTGCGGCCACGGCCCAGCTTGCGGCGCAGGAATATCGGAATGGGGTGGCGAACGGTCGGGTCGTCGCCAAGGCGGAGGTGGAGGAAGCGGTCCTGTTTCTCCAGGAATCCAGGCGCTCTGCCGTGCTCTTGCCTGGAGAGGCCGGCAAGGCCGCCGTCGCGGACGTGGACGAGTTGACGCATCTCGTCGGCATCACCGCTCCGCCGGATTCGCTGGATGCCCACGTTCGGGGTCTGGCCTCCGGACTCACTCGCCGGCTCGGCATTACGCTGGATGAATTGCCGGCGGTCACGCCGTCACTCGCGCGCGGCGCCGAGGTCTATCAGGCCAACTGCGCCGGATGCCACGGAGCCGTCGGGCGCGGGGACGGTCCACAAGCGGCGGGGCTCGACCCGCCGCCCGCCAATCTCGCCGATGGCCCCGCCCTCCGTGACGTCTCCCCGCTGGACTATTTCCGTCGAATCGGCATCGGCACCGTCGGCACCGCGATGCCGGCGTTCGAAGGGCGCCTCCCGGCGGACGACCGTTGGGCGGTAGCGCTCTATGCCAGCGTGCTCCGGCTGCCCGCGCCACGCGGCGAGGTGCCTCCGTCACTCCGCACGTTCGCCACGACGGGCACGATGTCCGACGACCAGGTGCTGGCGGCGCTGAACGAGTCCGACTCGACGAGCGCCGGAGCGCTCGGCCGGCTGGCGGCGGTACGGACCTTCCAGGCCGATCACGCCGACGTGGCGACCGCGCAGATCTTCGCGCGCGTGCGCCAACAGCTCGATTCCGCCTTCATGCTCGCCCGCGCCGGCGATCCTGCCGCCAGCGGTCGGGCGTTCGACGCCTACATGACGTTCGAGCAGGTGGAGCGCGGCGTGCGGGCGAAGAGTCCGGCGCTCGCCGCGCAGCTCGAGACGGAATTCGCCTCGCTGCGGACGCGGGCCGCCGGCGGCGCAACGCCGGCCGAGCTCGCGTCTCTCCGGCGGCAGCTCGAGGCCGGCTTGGAGAACGCGGAGCGCCTGCTGGGCGACAAGGACTCCCCGGTCAATCTGTTCGTGCAGTCGTTCGTCATTCTCGTGCGCGAGGGGCTCGAAGCGATCCTCATCGTGGGCGCGCTGATGACGTTTCTCTCGAAGATGGGCGCGGGACACCGCAAGCGGGATATCCACATCGGGGTCGGCGCGGCGGTGGGCGCCAGCCTGCTCACGGCGGTCGTCCTGGAGACCGTGTTCGTGCTGAGTCCGGCGCACCGTGAAGCGCTCGAAGGCGGCACGATGGTGGTCGCGACCGGCGTGCTGTTCTACGTCAGCTATTGGCTGTTGTCCAAGATGGAAGTGGTGAAGTGGAACCACTTCGTGAAGAGCAAGGTCAAGGACGCGCTCGACAGCGGCTCCGCGCTGGCGCTCGCCTCGGCCGCGTTCCTGGCGGTCTACCGCGAGGGATTCGAGACGGTCCTGTTCTACAAGGCGCTCTTCGTGGCTGGGGGCGCCGGCAGCGTCATGCCCGTGGTCGGCGGGATCCTCGCCGGCTCCGTGGTGCTCGTGGCGGTGTACATCGCGATCAACCGGTTCGGCGTGCGACTCCCACTCAAACCGTTCTTCGCCGTGACCAGCGCGTTCCTGTACTACATGGCCTTCGTCTTCGCAGGGAAGGGCGTCGCGGAGCTCCAGGAGGGCGGGTTGATCGGCACGACGATCCTGTCGTGGGCGCCACGCGCGCCGGCGCTCGGCATCTATCCCACGGCGGAGTCACTCGGCGCCCAGGCGGTGCTGGTCGTGCTCGCGCTCCTGGCGCTCGTGTGGAACTTCGTGCTCGAGCCGCGACGGGTCCGCGGAGTCACGACTGTCATGGTGCCGGAGCCGAAGTCTCGGCCGCCGGCCCCGCCGGTCGCGAACGCTGATCCGGCGGTCGCGCCAGCCGGGGTGCTTGAGCTGCGACGGTCGCTGGAGCGGATGGAAGCCGATCTCGCCGAGATGCGGGCGGAAGTCGACCGGATGCGCCGGCACCTGCCGGCTGATCGTCCACTGCCGGCGGAGCGTCCGCCCCGGTGACGCCAGCCGCGACCGCAGACCTCTGCGACGAGTTCGGCGCAGAGGTCGTTGTGGCCGAGCCGCTCTTCACTGACTGGGGCGGCTCAGTCGCCTTCTGGGGGCCAGTCGAGACCGTGCGAGTGTTCGAGGACAACGCCCTGGTCCATCAGGTGTTGGAGACGTCGGGGCAGGGGCGCGTTCTGGTAGTTGATGGAGGCGGCTCCCTACGCTCGGCGCTCGTCGGTGGTAACCTCGTGGCGCTGGCGCACCGCAACGGCTGGGCAGGACTGGTTGTTCACGGCTGCGTGCGGGACGCCGACGAGATCCGGGCACTTCCGATCGGGGTCAAGGCGCTGCACGCCATTCCCCGGAAGAGTGCGAAGACCGGGGCGGGCGAGCGCGGCGTCCCGGTGACATTCGCGGGGGTCACGTTTCGCGCTGGTGCGTATCTCTATGCCGACCATGACGGGATCGTCGTGGCCGAGCGCGACCTATTGCCTCGCTGAGCGTTGACGGGAGTAGGAGGGCGGTCCACGTCGTCGCAGTCTCGTCCTGGCTCGCAAAGTCGAACGGCCCGTCCACTGGACGGGCCGTTCGGTCGAGAGGTGGTAGATCGCCCCCTGAGTTTACGGAAACAGGCCGAAGTGCCTGCTCCACCCTTCTTCGACCTACCACTTTTCGTCTGAAGCCTATCGGCTTCCCGACTTTATAAGTGGCAAGTCCAGTGCCAAATTTTGCTCTATCTTCAACTAACTGTCGCTCAGCGCTTTAGCGCACTGCTGCCGGTTGCGCTCGCGGCGTTTGTGCTGTCGATCTCTGAGACGGTTTTCATTTCTTAGCGCTAACCTCTTTCGCTGCAGCAGATTCCGCCGCTGTCGCCGTTTTTGACGCCATCAGGCCCTTGCCACCCCGGAGGTAGTCGCCCGGATCCGGTTTCGGGTCGTCCTTCCATCGGGTGAGAAGCCACGCGCCGACGATCACGAGGATGACCGACGTGAGCTGGGCCAACGTGAACGGCGGGATCACCCACCGGTCATCCTTGGCGCGAACGATCTCGATGAGGAATCGCTCGACGCCCGCAAAAATCAGGTAGACACCGAACAGCCAGCCAATAGGCTTCGGCCACAGCCGCCACGACCAGAGCACGAAGAACGCCGCGAGCATCAGCGTGGTCTCGTACAGCTGCGTCGGGTGAACGGTGAGCACGGTGGAGGGATCGATACCAGCCGGCACAGGCACGCCGAACAGGTGCTGCATGTTGCCCGCGGTAGAGGGCGGAAGCCCTTGGGGGAACTTCACACCCCACGGCAGCGACGTCGGCCGGCCGTAATCGTCGTTCACCAGAAAGCACCCGACGCGGCCAAGCGCGTACGATGCCGCGAGCGCCGGAGCGACCACGTGCATGGTCCAGCGCACGGGCACGCGCAGTCGCCACCCGTTGAGGATCACCGCCGCCGTTCCGCCCAGGAAACCGCCATACCACACGAATCCGCCACGCTCGAAGAGGGTGCCGGGATCCCGGGTCAGCGCCACATACCAGAGCTTGGCGCCGATGATACCGCCGACGACGGCGGCGGCGATGATGTCCGCCGAATACTCCTCGAGCAGCCCGCGACGCTTGAGCTCGAGAGCAATGAGCCAGCCGCCCACCAGGAAGGCGACCATCATCATGAGGCCGTATCCGGTGAGCTCGTAGGGGAAAAACGGCAGCGGGATCTTGAAGGGATAGATGGTCACGCGTCGGATCCAGAAACGGGAAGTGGGGTCACCAAACCGGGCAGCGGCAGGTCGTCGCGAGCTTCGAGATCCCATCCGCTCCGCTCGCCTCGCGCCAGGCGCCAGGCGCCTGCGGCGGCGATCATGGCCGCGTTGTCGGTGTTGAGCCGAGGGGAAGCTACGCTTACGCGCGCCCGCGACGCCAGCCGCTCTCTGAGCCGCCCCACCAGAGCCCGGTTGCAGGCGACGCCGCCCCCGACCATGGCCGTCGGGTAGCCCAAGGCGTCCACCGCCGCCGCCGTCTTGGCCACCAGCACCTCATTCACCGCGTCCTGGAACGCCCACGCGATGTCGGCTTTCGTCTGCTGCTCCAGCTCGGTCGGATCGCCGCCTGGCGTGGGACGTACCGTCCTGAGCACCGCGGTCTTGAGCCCGCTGAAGGAGAATGCGTAGCGATGCACTCCGTCGCGGTCGAGGTCCGCCAGCATGGGCCGGGGAAACCGAAAGCGCCCGGGCCGTCCCTCGCGCGCGAGCCGCTCGATCGGTGCCCCCCCTGGATACCCCAACCCGAGCAGCTTGGCGACCTTATCGAAGGCCTCCCCGGCTGCGTCGTCGAGCGTCTGTCCCAGCAACCGATACTCGCCCCAGGCGGGCACGTCGAGCAACATCGTATGGCCGCCGCTCACCAGAAGACCGACGAACGGCGGCGCGAGCTCGGGATCTTCGAGGGTGGGGGCGAACAGATGCCCCTCCAGGTGGTTTACGCCGAGCAGCGGGCGCTCGAGGCTGAAGGCGAGCGTCTTGCCGTACATCACGCCGACGAGCAGCGCCCCGACCAATCCAGGGCCCGCCGTCACCGCCACGCCGTCGAGTTTCTCGAGCGTGATGCCGGCGTCGGCGAGGGCGCGCCCGATGACCGCGCCGAGCACCTGCACGTGCGCGCGGCTCGCGAGCTCGGGAACCACTCCCCCGAATATTCGATGGACGTCCTGTGACAGGATCGAGAGGCCGGCCAGCTCGGGGCGCCCGTCGGTCCGGCGGAGCACGGCCGCCGAGGTCTCGTCACACGAGGTCTCGATCCCCAATATCCACTCAGCCATTACGGCCCCGTCGTACCAGCGTGATGCTGTCCGGCACCACCGTCGCCTCGACGCCCAGGGGGGCGAGCACCCGGAGCGGCACACGGGCGGGCGGCTGCCCGCTCCAGTCCACGACGACCGGGACGCTGTCGCGCCCCAGGGCGTTGAGCCGGCTGGCTGCGCCGCGCACGCGAACCTCGACGGTGGCGGGGTCGGGGCGGGCGGCGGCGGCCAGATCGCTCGGCAGTCGCACGGGTACGCCGTGCAGAGCGCGCTCGCTCACCGCTTCGACGTCCACTCGAATCGTCACCTCGTCTGGAATGGCGCGAACTCGTCCAAACCCGGACGTGTCGAGCGCGAGCGTCTCTTCGACCGGTCCATCGGCACGCGCCATCTCGAGTGGCACCGTCCGCGCCGAGTCGATGCGTTCCACCAGCTGGCGCGGACCGAGGAGTCGCACGGTGCCGGGCACGACGGCGATGACGCTCAGCACATGGCCGGTCTCGGGCGGAAGCCGCACCACCGCCCGCACAGGCACGATTCGCTGGAAGGTCGAATCGAGCCGCACCTCGACGCTCCGCGGCTGGATATCCTGGATGTGCACGTCCACGCCGCGTGGCAGCTCGACGTCGCCGGGCCCGACATCGACCCGGACTTCGTCTGCGATCGTCGTATCCGGCAGGACGCGGGTAACGTGCATCGGCACGGCAGACAGCTTGAGCAGCTCCCGGCGCGGGCCGGACACCAGCGCGCTGACTTCCGCGGCTGTGCCGACCACCGTGCGCCCGGCCGGCGGCTGCACGGTGAGGTCGACAGGCACGAGCGTGCTGGCCGGTTCTTCGCCGGCCGCCAGGAACCAGAGGAACACCGACAGGCCGAGAGAGGTCAGCTTGAGCGGGAGGTCGGCGGTCAAGGCGCGGCGGAGGCTCACGTCACGAGGGCGGCTCGTCGAGCAGCCGCATGACCAAGGCGCGATTGGCCGGCGAGCTCCAGTCGTGAGCGCCGATGACGCGCTTCACGATCACGCCATTGCGGTCGAGCAGGAAGCTCTCGGGAACTCCGGTCGTCTGATAGGTGCGCTGAATAGCCGTCGAGCGGTCCTGCAGCAGGTCGAAGGTGAGATGGAGCTGCTTGCCGAAGGCCCGCACGTCGTCGGGGCTGCCCTCATCCACGCTGACGGCGGCGATCGTGAAGCCGCGCGAGGCGAGATCGGCGTAGAGCCGGTCCATCGAGGGCATTTCGGCCCGGCATGGGACGCACCAGGTGGCCCAGATGTTGACCAGCGTCACCTTGCCGCGGTAGCGACCGCGCAGGGACACCGAGTCTCCGGTGGCGAGATCAATGGCGTGGAAATCGGGCGCGGTCGCGCCGACCGACACCGGCGTCACCTCGCGGCCGACCTGGGTCATGATGGTGGCACCGGCGGCGACGCCGATGATAATGAGCCCCACGAAGATCCACTGTTTGGACATGGGTTCCTCAGACCGGTACGGAACAGCGCCGGAGCAGGCCGCGCACGGCGTCGGCGGGATCGGGCTCGCCGAACACTGCGGTGCCCGCGACGAAGGTATCCGCCCCCGCGTTCCAGGCCTCGGCGATGGTCGCCGTGCTGATGCCGCCGTCCACCTCAAGCGCGGCGGGCGAACGGTGTCGGTCCAGGAGGCCGCGCACACGCCGGATCTTGTCGGTGGCCGCGGGAAGATACGACTGCCCGCCATAGCCCGGGTTCACCGACATCACCAGCACGAGATCGAGGTCGGGCACGACTTCCTCGATCATCGCGAGCGGTGTCGCGGGATTGAGCGCGAGACCTGCGCGCATGCCGCACTCACGCACCGACGCCAGCTGGCGCTGCACGTGCACCGTGGCTTCGGGGTGGAACGTAAAGACCGTCGCGCCCTCACCCGCGTACTCGGCGATGTAGTGCTCGGGTCGCTCCACCATGAGGTGCACGTCGAGGGGACGGTCGGTGATCCGGCGCAGCGCGCGGATGAGCGGCGCGCCGAAGGACAGGTTGGGCACGAAGTGGCCGTCCATCACGTCAACGTGGATCCATTCGGCGCCGCCGGCGACCACCTGCTCGACCTGCTCCCGCAGGCGCCCGAGATCGGCGCTCAAGACGCTGGGCGAGATCCGGGCGCTCACGAGCCGCTCCCCGGTGGCCCGCTCACGACCAGGTCCACGGCCGCGCCGCGCGGCCGACCGTTGCCGGGTGCGGGACGCGTCGCGATCACCACGCCTGCCTCGGTCGCGCCGCCGCGCACGGTGTCGGCTCGTCCGAGCTTGAGGCCGGCGGCCTCGAGCACCTGGGCCGCGGCTGGGAGAGCGAAGCCGATGACGTCGGGCACCGTGGCGGGCGGCGGTCCCTCGCTCAGGACGAGCTGGACGGCGGCGTTGGGCGGCATCGCGGTGCCCGGAGGGGGATCCTGCCACAGCACACCGCCACTCGGCACGGCACCCGGACGCTGGCCATCCATGCGGGCTCGAAACCCGATCGCCGCGAGGGCCGCTTTGGCGCTATCGAGGGGTTGGCCGAGCACCCGCGGTACGGCGTGCACCTCACCCGACGCGGACCGAGGCGTGATCCAGTACACGGAGGCGGCGTACCCCACCACGAACGTGAGCGCGATGAGCCCCAGATCACGCGCAAAGCGCGCCAGCGGCGTCGCCGGGAGCGACAGGGGGCCGGAGGCCGTATGCCGTCGTGTCCTCACGTTCCGGCTCCGCTGCGCCGCCGGAGGCGGGCCGCGTACGCTCCGTCCATATGATGACGCTGCGGCAGGATCATCAGATCTCCCGCGGCCGACGTGAGGGCAGCCGGAAACGTCTCGCTCGGCTCCCGACGAAACTCCGGGTGGCGCGCAAGGAATCCATCCACCTGCCGCTCGTTTTCCTCAGGCTCGAGCGAACAGGTGGAGTACAACAGCAGGCCACCCGGGGCGGTCACGCTCGCGGCCGACTCGAGCAGCCCGGCCTGTCGCCCGCGCAGGAGGCCGAGCGCATCGGGACTTACGCGCCAACGCGCGTCCGGATGCCGCGCGAACGTTCCGGTGCCCAGACAGGGCGCGTCCACCAAGACCGCCTCGGCTCGACGCAACGGAGGGTGGCCCGCGTCGGCGACGATGGCGTGCTCCCGGCCCGTTCCGGCACGCGCGAGGTTGAGCGCCAGCCGGCGCACGCGGCTCCGGCTCACATCGGCCGCCACGGTGAGGCCCGCGCCGCGGCCCAGCGTCACCGCCTTGCCTCCCGGCGCGGCACACGCGTCATACAGCGTGACGCCAGGCGCCAGGTCGGCGAACCAGGCGAGCAGCGCCTGCGCCGGATCCTGCACGATGAACAGCCCCTCTGCAAAGCCGGGCAAGTCGGCCGGCCGCGTCCGCTCGGCAAGCAGGCCGGCGCCGAACGGCGCCGGCGTGACCTCGATGCCCGCAGCGCGCCAGCGGCCTTCGAGCTCCTCGAGCGACGCTCGCGCGGGCTGGAGGACGAGTCGCGGTTTGGTGTTGTTCCACGCGAGCAGCGTCGCGGTCTCCGCGGGACCAAACCGCTCGAGCCAGCGCTCAACCAGCCACTCCGGATGCGATGCCCGCGCGGCGAGCGCCCGGGCCGAGTGGTCCGGCTCCGGCGGCCCGATGCCGGCCTCGACCGCTTCGAGGCGTCCGAGCCGCCGGAGCACCGCGTTTACGAATCCGCCCGCCCGCTCCCCGCCGGCCGCCTTGGCCAGCGCGACGCTGGTGTCCACGGCGGCGTGCGCGGGGACCCGGTCGAGCGCGGTGAGCTGAAAGGCGCCGAGCCGGAGCACTTCCTTGAGCGCCGGGGCGACGTCATCCCACCCGCGGGGCACCAGCCGCGCGAGCCGCGCGTCGAGGGCCGACTGGCTTCGCAGCACGCCCGCGGCGAGCTCGTGGGCGAGCCGCCGGTCGGGCTCGGCCAGCCGCTTCACCGCGCGGTCGAGCGCCGCGTCGAACGGGCGCCCCGCGCGAACCTGGCTGAGCACCGACCACGCCGCCCGCCGCGGCTCGAGGCCCTGAGCCGCGGGCAACCGACTACTCCAACATCCCGCCCGTCGGGCTGGACGGAACGGCGATCTCCCGGCGCGGCATGCGTCCGGCCAGATACGCCAGGCGCCCCGCCTCGACCGCAAGGTTCATGGCGCGCGCCATGACCACCGGCTCGCGGGCCTCGGCGAGCGCCGTGTTCATGAGAATGCCGTCGACGCCCTGCTCCATCGTGACGCACGCGTCCGACGCGGTGCCCACGCCGGCGTCGACGATGACCGGAACCCCGAGGCGATGCTTGATGGTGCGGATGCCGTAGGGGTTGAGCAGGCCCAGACCGCTCCCGATCGGCGAGGCGAGGGGCATGACTGCCGCGCACCCGGCGTCCTCGAGGCGAAGGGCGGTGATCAGGTCGTCGTTGGTGTAGGCCAGCACCTGGAACCCCTCGCGCTCGAGCGTTCGTGTGGCGGCCAGCAGCCCCTCGGTGTCCGGCAGCAGCGTCTCACGGTCGCCGATGACCTCGAGCTTCACGAAGTCGTTGAACCCCGCTTCGCGAGCGAGCCGCGCATAGCGCACCGCCTCGTCGGCAGTGTAGCAGCCCGCCGTATTGGCCAGCAGGAAATACTGGTCGGGACTCAGATGGTGGAGCACGCCCGCTTCCTTGGTGCGGTCGAGGTCCACACGACGCACGGCCACGGTGACGATCTCGGCGCCGGACGCCTCGATGGCGGCGACCATGTCGGCGTTGGTGCGATACTTTCCGGTGCCGACCATGAGCCGCGACCGGAAGGTGCGGCCGCCAATAGAAAGCGGGGCATCGGTGAGCGTGGCTGGCGCAAGCGTGCTGGTCATGACTGCTCCTCGGTGGAATGCGAAAGATAATGCCTTCCGCACTACCCTCCGCCGACGAAATGCACCAGCTCGATCGTATCGCCATCGCCGATACGGGTGTCACCCAGCCGCGGGCGCCGAACGATTTCGCGATTGAGCTCGACCACGACCGACCGCGGGTCGAGCCCGAGGTGTCCGAGCAGGTCGAGGAGCGTGATGGGACCCGGGACCCGACGCCTTTCGCCGTTGATCGTCACGCCAAGCTCGCTCATGCTCCCTCCAGCCAGGGCGCCAGCAGCGCCAGCGCGGCCGCCGCGGGATCGTCGGCCTGCCAGAGAGCACCGATAGCGGCGACGCCGTAGGCGCCCGCTGCGCGCACCTCATGCGCGCGCGACGCATCGATGCCCCCGATGGCGATGACCGGTCGCCCCAGCGCGGCCGTCGCGCGCACCAGGTCGAGACCGGCGGCCGGCCGGCCCGGGTGACTCGCCGTCGGGTACACGTTGCCGACGAGCAGGAAGTCGGCGCCCTCACGCACCGCCGCGCTGGCTTCGTCGGCATCGTGAACCGAGCGGCCGATCCAGCCGACGGGGTACACTCGCCGCGCGTCCTCCGGCGCGAGATCGCTGCTCGCGAGTTGAAGACCGCTCGCGCCCAGCGCCGCGGCGATGTCCGGCCGCCCGTTCACGAACACGGCCGCCTCGGGAGGCCGCGCCAGGGCGGTCATGCGCACCGCGGCCCGGGCGAGCGCAGCCCCGGACGCGGCGTGGTCCCGCGCGTGCAGGGCCACCGCCGGTCCCGCCGCCGCGATCGCCGCGGCCCGGATGCCGAAATCCTCGGCGGCGAGCACCGTGCCGTCGGTCACGGCGTGCAGTCGAGGCAGGGGTCTCATCCGAGCTGGTCTCCCACCGCGATGCCGCGTCCCCGCACCCAGTCGGACACGGGAAGGCGGTTGCGGCCGGCGGGCTGGACTTCGCGGACGGCGAGCGCGCCCCGGCCGCACCCGATCACGAGGCGGTCGCCGGCCGC
Source organism: Gemmatimonadales bacterium (assembly GCA_051955835.1). Classification (GTDB taxonomy): domain Bacteria; phylum Gemmatimonadota; class Gemmatimonadetes; order Gemmatimonadales; family GWC2-71-9; genus CAVVWJ01. The sequence goes on along the minus strand of JBQCGH010000061.1, from coordinate 10,546 downwards.
GAGCACGCGGCCGGGCTCGCCCGGCTCGGACATCGGAACGGCGCCGAACAGCTTGAGCGGCTTGTCGTCCTGCACGGTCCAGGCGCCGGGCGCCGGATCGAACGCCCGGACGCGCCGCGCCAGCGTCACCGCGTGGCTGCCCCAGTGCATCCGCGCGTCCTCGCGATCGATCTTGGGCGCGAGCGTCACCGCGCCCGCATCCTGCGACTCCGGGCGAGCGATGCCACCCGCGAGGAGCGACAAGGCCTCCACCAGCGCGGTCGCACCAAGATCGGCGAGCCGAGCCGCGAGGTCGCCCGCGGTCTCCTCGGGTCCGATGGGAGTAGCCGCGCGATGCAGCACCGGACCGCTATCCAGGCCTTCGTCCAACTGCATGATGCTCACGCCGGTCTCGGCGTCACCGGCGATGATGGCGTGCTGAATGGGCGCCGCCCCACGCCACCGCGGCAGCAGCGACGCATGGACGTTGATCATGCCGAGCCGCGGGACGGACAGGACCTCCGGCCGGAGGATGTGCCCATAGGCGACGACGACGGCGAGATCCGCCTCGAGTCGGCGCAGGTTGGCGAGGAACACGTCGCCCAGGGGACGCGTGGGTTGCAGCAGAGGCAGGCCCGCCGCCTCGGCCTCGAGCTTGACGGGGGGTGCCACGAGCGTGCTGCGGGAACGGCCCTGCGCGCGGTCGGGCTGGGTCACCACGCCCACCAGCTGATACCGTTCCCGCCGCAGTGCCTGAAGGGAGGGCACCGCGAACGCCGGGGTGCCGAAGAAGACGATCCGCATCACTCCGAGGGCGCGGACTCCGGCTGCACCTCTTTGAGGTAGCTGGTGTCGTCCTTGTGCTCGCGCCGATATCGCGCGAGGAGGATCTGCCGCTTGACCAGGCTCAGGTGGTCGAGAAACAGGATGCCGTCGAGATGGTCGAGCTCATGCTGGATGGCCCGTGCCTTGAGACCGGTCGCCTCCTTCCGGTACCGGTTCCCGTGCCGGTCCGTGGCCTCGAGCACGATGCGCTCCGGTCGGCTCACCTCGCCGTAGATCTCGGGGATCGAAAGGCAGCCCTCCTCGGCGATGGCGCGACCTTCGCTCTCCACGATGACCGGATCGATCATCTCGAACCGGTCTTCGTCCGCGTCCACCACGGCCACGCGGCGCGCCACCCCGATCTGATTGGCCGCGAGTCCGACGCCGCGCGAGGCGTCCATGGTCTCAAACAGGTCTTCGACGAGCTGGGTCACGTCGTCATTCGGTTGCCCGATCTCTGCGCTGCGCTGGCGAAGCACCGGCGACCCGAGCAGATGCAGCGGCCGCAGGCTCATCGCCCGGGCACCCCCGGCGCGTTGGGGCCGCCGATCCGCACGATGCGCGAGCGCTCGATGATGAGGCTGGCCGTACCACTCTCGACCGTCACCCGGGTCTCCTTGGCGCCATCCGCCTCGACTTCCTTGATGTCGCGCACCTTGCCGACGATCCCGCCGCTGGTCATGACCTCGTCACCCTTCTTGAGATTGGTCAGCAGCTCTGCGTGACGCTTTCGCGCCTGGCCGGACGGCCGCAGGATGAGGAAGTAAAACACGAGGCCGATGGCGCCCATCTGGAGGATGAGGCCCCACAACGGGAGACCGCCCGACGCCGTCGCGCCTTGAAGCATGCCTTCTCCTCACGCGGCTCGCGCGTGGTAGCGGCGGAGCCACTCGCGGCTCCAGCCGTGGAACGTCCCCGCCAGGATGTGGGCCCGGGCCTGCTCCCCCAGCCGGACCAGAAACCGAATGTTGTGCAGCGACACCAGCCGCAGGCCGAGCATGTCTTCAACGACGAAGAGGTGCCGGAGATACCCGCGTGGGTAGGTCCGGCACGTCTCGCAGTCGCACTCGGCGTCGAGTGGGTCGGTGGATCCCTTGAGCGCGGCGCCGCGAACGTTGATCCGGCCGGTCGGAAGCCAGGCGGTGCCGTGACGGCCGTTTCGGGTGGCCGCCACGCAGTCGAACAGATCCACCCCTCGCGCGATCCCTTCGAGCAGGTCGGCCGGAAAACCGACACCCATAAGATAACGGGGCCTGTCGTGGGGCAGGGTGGACTCCAGGGTCTCGAGCACACGGTGCATCACGGGCTTGGACTCGCCGACTGAGAGGCCGCCGATGGCAAGGCCGGTCCAGGGACCACGCGCCAGCGTGCCCTCGAGCGAACGAAGCCGCAGATCGTCGTGGATGCCGCCCTGAACGATGGGCCAGAGTGCCTGCCCCCCGTCGGCCAGGTCGGCGTGCCGGCGAGCACAGCGATCGAGCCAGCGAAGGGTCCGCTCCATGCCCTCCTCGGCGAGCGCTCGCGGCGCCTGCCCCGGCACCACGTGGTCGAAGGCCATGTCGATATCGGCGCCGAGCGCCCACTGGATCTCCATGGCCCGCTCGGGTGTGAGCGTACGGTAGGTGCCGTCGACGTGACTCTGAAACTCCACACCGTGCTCGTCGATGCGGCGGAACCCTTCGAGCGAGAAGACCTGGAAGCCACCCGAATCGGTGAGCATCGGACCGGGCCAGGTGGTGAAGCGGTGCAGGCCTCCCATGTCTTGGACCACGGCCTCGCCCGGCCTCAGGTGGAGGTGGTAGGTATTGCCGAGGATGATCTGCGCGCGGGTCCCGGCCACGTCGGCGGCACTCAGTCCGCGAACGACGCCATGCGTGCCCACCGGCATGAACGCAGGGGTCTCGACTGTCCCTCGGGGGAGGGTGAGTGTGCCGGCGCGCGCGGCGCCGTCACGCGCGTCGAGGTGGAACTCGAACATCAGCCGCTGGCGCGGTGTCGGCCGACGGCGTTCACCGCGTCTCCGCCCCCACCGCATCCAGCACGCGATCGATCTGCCGGCGGTGCACCAAGTCGTGCCCGCCCATGAGGCGGAGCAGGAGGTCGATGCTCTCGGGGCCGCGCTCGCTGTGGACGCCGACCCGCGCGAGCTGATCACGGGTGAGCGAACGCCAGAGGCGAAGATTGGCGGTCCGCACGCCGCGGAGCTGCCCCATGGCCACCTCGAGCGGTGCGTGCGCATAGTCCAGCGTGCGAGCCCAGGCGTCCTGATCGTACCCCTGGATCGGGGGGCGATCGACCGTCAGCATCTGACGGGTGCGCCAGGCGGCCACGATGTCGGAATCGGCGAGGTGCTGAATGACCTCGATGACGGACCACTTGCCCGGCGACTCGGGCCGGCGGAGCATGCCGTCGTCGAGACCGGCCGTCCGGCGTGCGAGCCAGGCGACCTGCTCCGCCATGACCTCGAGCGGGTCGCGATCGCCCAGCAGCGTGAGCAGGGCCTGAACGTAAGCCGTTGCGTCCGTCGCCGCGTTGCCGGCAGGGTTGGCGAAGGTCATGCGTCGCTCCACGTCAGAGAATCACCATGGCGTCGCCATACGAGTAGAACCGGTACCGCCGGCTCACGGCATGGGCGTACGCCGCCATCGTGAGCTCGTGGCCCGCAAAGGCGCTCACCAGCATGAGCAAGGTCGAGCGTGGCAGGTGGAAGTTGGTCAGCAACCGGTCGACCACGCGGAAGGAGTAGCCCGGCGTGATCATCAGCCGGGTCTCTCCCGTGCCCGCTCGCACCGTGCCGTCCGGTTGCGCAGCGCTTTCGAGCGCACGCACCACGGTCGTCCCCACGGCCCACACACGGCCGCCCTGCTCCCGGACCAGCTCGATCAAGCCCGCGAGGCGCGGCGAGATCTCGTAGCGCTCGGGATGCATCGGGTGCTGGCGCGGGTCGTCCACGTCAACCGGCTTGAACGTGCCGGGCCCGACCTGAAGGTCGAGCCCTGACACCACTACCCCTTTCGCCGACAGCGTGTCGAGCAGCGCGCTGGTGAAGTGCAGGCCGGCGGTCGGGGCCGCGACGCTGCCTTCGGTCCGGGCGTAGACCGTCTGGTAGCGCGCCTCATCGGTGTCGGTCGGGTCGCGGGTGATGTAAGGTGGGAGGGGGAGCCGCCCGAATCGCGCAATGGCCTCGTCCGCCGTGGCGCCGACGAACCGCACGCGCCGGTTGCCGTCCTGGAGCACTTCGAGGGTCTCAATCGCGACGCCGTCGGCCAGTGACACGCGCCGGCCCGGCTGGAGCGCGCTGCCGGGCCGGCCGAGGGCGATCCAACTCTCGTCGGTCGCCGGGTGGATCAGCAGGACCTCGGCCGGCGCTCCAGAGGCCCGGGTGCCGAGGAAACGCGCATGGCGGACCCGGGTGGTATTGAGCACGAGGAGGTCACCGGCGGGGACGAGCGACGGCAGCTGCGAGAACCAGCTGTCCACCAGAATCCCACCCTGAACGGCGCGCGTGTCACCGGCGAGCGTGGTGGCCTGACGGACGCTGTCGATTGCCCGGCGGCCGGCGCGGGCGCCGTTCCCGCCAGCCCGGCGCTCGGCCGCCGCGGCCCGGCGGTCCGCACGCAGCACCTTGAGCATGCGGCTGCCCGACCGATCGGCCAGCGGCTCCTGCGCTACGAGGGCAGGGGGAAGCTCGTAGTCGAAGTCACCGGTTCGAAGCGGATCAGCCGTCAAAGATGCTCGCCTGGGTCCCGGCGGGCGGGGTCAGCCCGAAACGGCGGTAGGCCAGGGCGGTGGCGCAGCGGCCGCGAGGGGTCCGCTCGAGGAAGCCCTGCTGGATGAGATATGGCTCGTAGACGTCCTGCAGCGTGCCGGCATCCTCGCCCACGGCCACGGCGATCGTGCCGAGTCCCACCGGCCCGCCACCGAACTTCTCGATGATCGTCGTGAGGATTCGGGTATCCATATCGTCCAAGCCGAACTCATCGACGTTGAGCCGGCCCAAGGCTGCATCGGCGACGGCTGCCGTGATGCGGCCATCGGCCTTGACCTGGGCATAGTCGCGCACGCGGCGGAGCAGGCGGTTCGCGACCCGTGGCGTGCCCCGGCTCCGGCGCGCGATCTCGGCGGCGCCGGCCTCATCCGTGGGCACGCGAAGAATGGCGGCCGAGCGGGTGACGATCTGCTGCAGCTCCTCGGGCGGATAGAACCCGAGTCGCTCCACCAGGCCGAAGCGAGCCCGCATGGGCGGCGTAAGCAGGCCGAACCGGGTCGTCGCACCGATGAGGGTAAACCGCTCGAGGGCCATCGGGATGGTCTGGGCGTTCGGTCCTTCGGCGATCCGGACGTCCACCCGGAAATCTTCCATCGCCGGATAGAGGAACTCCTCGAGCGCCGGCTTCATGCGGTGGATCTCATCGATGAACAGCATGTCCCCGGGGCCGAGGGAGGTGAGCAGACCGACCAGGTCGCCGGGCTTCTCGAGCACCGGGCCCGAGCTCGTGCGGAGCTGAACGCCCATCTCCCGCGCCATCAGCATGGCCAGGGTGGTCTTGCCGAGCCCGGGCGGGCCGAAGAAGAGCGTGTGATCGAGCGTGTCGCCGCGGCCCTTCGCCGCGTCGATCGCGATCTGGAGGGAGCTCTTCACCTGGGCCTGGCCGACGAACTCGTTCAGCCGCGAGGGGCGGAGCGCCGCATCGGCGCCGGTCTCGTCGGGCAGTGCTTCGGGGGTCGTGACCTGCAGCTTGTTCATACGGTGCGAATCAATGGCTGTCATGTTCAGCGGCATCCCGCGCAGTCGGGCGATGAGGCGATCCCGGTTGACCGTTCGGTCACTCCTTGAGGCGCGCGTTCCACCGCACCGGCCGCTCGCCCGGCGTGACGATGTGCCACGCTCCGCAATGATTGCAGCGATCCATGACGGTCGTGGTCTCCGCGGGGACGAGTTTCCTGTTGGTGGTGCCGCAACGCGTGCAGTTCCACTCGGCAGTCACGGCGGGCACGCTCATCACGTCAACGCCCTCCCCGGGCCGTGGCGAGCCGCTGGAGAGCGCGCCGGATCAGTTGTGAGGTCTCGCCGGGCGCGCCATCGGCCAGCGCCGCGCGCACGGCCTCATCGGCCGCTCCCGGGCCGTACCCCAGCCCGACCAACGCCTGCACAGCGTCGTCGCTTCCCGGGCCGCGCGGAGCGGGTGTCTGCAACGAGACATCGCCGAACCTGTCCTGCAGCTCGAGCACCAGCCGCTCGGCCTTCTTGCGGCCAACCCCGCTGACCGAGCTGAGCGCCGCCAGGTCGCGGGAGAGGATGCTCCGCATGGTCCGCTCGGCGCCGAGGGCGGAGAGCAAGGCCAACGCGAGCTTGGGTCCGAATCCGCTCGCGCCGAGCAGCCGCTGGAACACGAGGCGCTCGGCCGGCCGGTCGAAGCCGTAGAGCGACCAGCCGTCCTCCTTCACCACCAGCTCGGTGAAGAGGCTCACGCGGCCGCCGGTCTGCGGCAGCCGCTCGGCGACACCCGACGGCACCGTGAGCGCGTATCCCACGCCGCCGTCCGTCTCGACCACGATGGTGTCGCCCGCGCGCTCGGCGAGGACCCCGCTCACCCTGGCGATCATCGCGCGCCGGTGACCCGCCGGAAAAATGCGGCGCGTCTGCTCGAGATCAGCAAGTGCGTGAGCGCCACCGCCACGCCGTCCGCCGCGTCGGCCGGCTCGGGCGGCGTGCGGAGCCGGAGGAGTTGGGCGACCATGTAGCCCACCTGCGTCTTGAGCGCACCGCCGCGACCGACGACCGTCTTCTTGACCTGGGCCGGCGAATACTCCGCCACCGCGACTCCCGCGTTTTCCGCCGCGAGCAGGATGACGCCGCGCGCGTGGCTCAGCACTACCGTAGTGCGCACGTTCTTCCCGTAGAATGCCGTCTCGACCGCCATCGCATCGGGCGCATGGCGGGACAGCAGGGCCCTGGTGCCGTCGTGGATCACGCGGAGGCGGGCGGGCAGGGCATCGCGTGCGGTCGTCGTCAGCGTCCCGCACTCGACCAGCCGCGGCGGCGCACCCGTGCCGCCCTCCACGACGCCGTATCCGAGGATCGCCGTTCCCGGGTCGATGCCCAGCACCTTCACCGGTGCGCTCTCAGGCCTCGGCGAGCTGTGCGGCGTCGATGTCGAAGTTGGACGATACGCGGGAGACATCGTCCAGCTCCTCGAGGGCTTCCATGAGCTTGAGAATGCGGTCCGCATCGGCGCCTTCGACCTTGACCGTGTTCTTCGGGACCATCGAGAGCTCGGCCGAATCGACAACGAGCTCCTTGGCGCGGAGCGCCTCCTGCACGGCATGGAAGCTGGCGGGCGCCGTTGTCACGAGGTACTGATCGCCCTCGCGGGCAAAGTCCTCGGCGCCCGCCTCGAGGGCGGCCTCGAGTGTCGAGTCCTCATTGTACTTGGCGGCGTCCAGGTAAATCTGTCCCTTCCGGTCGAACATCCAGGCAACCGAGTTCGTCGCGCCGAGGTTGCCGCCGTTCCGGCTGAACGCGTGCCGGATCTCCGCCACCGTCCGGTTCGGATTGTCGGTCGTGGCCTCGATGAAGATGGCCGCCCCGCCCGGGCCGTAACCCTCGTAGCTCAACTCCTGGTAGGCCTCGCCCTCCAGCTCGCCGGTGCCCTTCTTGATGGCCCGCTCAATGTTCTCCTTCGGCATGTTCACGGCTCGCGCGTCGTCGACGGCGAGCCGCAGCCGAGGGTTGCCACCGGGGTCGCCGCCGCCCGCCCGCGCCGCGACGGTGATCTCACGGATGATCTTGGTCCATGCGGAAGCCCGACGGGAATCGGTGACCGCCTTCTTCCGCTTGATCTGCTTCCATTTGCTATGGCCGGCCATGGCCGAACTCCTTGAGGCGGGCGGGGTTGATGGCCGGAAACATAAGCGCGACAGCCGCTTGCGGCAAACCGACGCACCTTGACCCAGGGAGGCTCGGCCGCTAGTCTCCCCCGCCTATGATCCCCGGAAAAATCCGCGCCCTGATCCTCTGCGCCGCCCTCGCGGCCTGCAGCGACAAAGGGGCCAAGACGATCGCAGTCCGCGACGCCCTCCCCAACCTTCCGCTGCCGCCCGGCGGCACGTTCGTGAACCGGTCCGGCAGCCCGGAGGCGCTGCAGGTAACGCTGCGCACCCCGGTGAGCGTGGACAACGTGACCGCCTATTACCGCGGAGTGTTCAAGAAGGACGGCTGGCGGCTGGTGAACGATGCGCGGGACCCCGAAGGCGCCACGGTGCTGTTCGCCGAACGCAAGGGCCCGCCGATGTGGGTGCGGATCTGGGATGGAAAGGACGGGCAGGGCACGATGGTTCAGCTCAGCGGCGCCAGAGTGCCGGTTCGAGACAGCGTCAAGGCGAAGCCCGCCTCGTAGCCCGGTCAGCTCGGGTCCAGCATGTCCTCGAAGCGGAGGATCCGTGGCCGGAAATAGAGGTCGACGAACCCGGTGGGACCGTTGCGGTTCTTTGCTACGATGAGCTCGGTGGCGCCTTCCACTCCCTGTGCGGGCCGGTACATCTCCTCCCGATAGATCGCCAGGACCACATCCGCGCTCTGCTTGATCGCGCCCAACGCGCCGAAGTCGTCGACGGTGGGCCGGGGATCCGCGCGGTCGCGCCGGAGGCCCGGGAGCTGGGCCAGGGCGAGCACAGCGACATGGCGCTCGATCGCGAGCGCCTTGAGTGCCCGCACGGCGAGCGCGACCCGCTCCTCGAGTCTCGGCGCCGCGCGCGGCGCTGGCGTGAGCTGAAGCGAAACCAGCACGACGAGTGACCGGCCGGGCCCCTGGTCGAGTGACGCGGTGACTTCCTCGAACCGCTCACCGGCGAGCGGCCGAAGCATGAGCGGCGCGTCACGAAGCCTGACGGCGGCGGCGCCGACCGCCGCTCGCGCCGTGGCGTCGAGGCGGCCCTGGCGGAGGTCATCGATCGGCGCGCCCCCCTCGATGGTGAGGGCGCGCTCGAGGACCCGTTCCGCGCTCATCTCGCCCGAGAGGAACAGGGTCGGGACGCCGGCGCGGGCGGCGCGGATGCTCATCGCCAGGCCAAGCGAGGACTTCCCGCTTGCGACATCTCCGCCGATCACCACGAGGTCCTGGCGCCGGAATCCGCCGCCGAGCACGCGGTCGAGGGAGGGGAAGCCGCTGGCCACGGTGTCCGGCGAGACGCCACCGGGTTGGACCGCGTCGATCCGGGCGACCAGCGATTCCAGCGCCGTATCCGGGGTCGGCCGCACTCAGCGCTCAGCGCGCAACTGCGTGCGCGCGGCGCGAGCCGCCTGCGCCACCGCGTCGCCGGCGTCGGCCCCGCCGGCCTCGCGCGCCGGGGCGACGAGCTGGCTCAGCACCTGGGCCGCCGTCTCCGGCCGGGACTCCTTGAGCTGGTTCACCGCCGCCACCAGCGCGCGACGCAGCGGTGGCGGCACCGTGAGGCTCGAGAGCCGCTGCTCCAACGCCTGCAGCCGGCGCCGGTGCGCCCGCTCGGCCGGTGGTGGATCGCCCAGGAGATCCTGAGCCACCCGCAGGGTGAGCCTGAGCGCGAAGATCCCTTCGCGCCGGGGTCCGCGCGCGGTCTTCGGGAGCACGTCGAGCAGCGCAGAAGCGGCCGGGTCCCAGCCGCTCACGCCAGCGTCCGCGTCAGGGTGCTGAACACCATGTCGGGCTGGATCTCGCGCATGCAGAGATGGTGCTCGAGAGGGCAGGCCTCGCTGCCGTGACTGCTGCAGGGCCGGCAGGCCAGGTTGCGCTCGACCACGCTGGCGTGGGCGTTGTAGGGGAAGTAGCCGAACTGCCGGACCGTCGGGCCGAACAAGGCGACGACCGGCGTGCCCACCCCCGTCGCCATGTGCATGACCCCGGTATCGCCCGAGATGAGCGCGGCAGACCGCTTGAGCACCGCACCGGTCTCCTGCAGGCTCAAATCGCCCGCAGCGCTCGCCACCTGGGTGCCGCCGCGCGCGGCGATCTCCGCGCCCATCGCCGAATCCTCGGGGCCGCCCAGGGCAACGATGTCTGCGCCGGTGTGGATGATCTGGCGCACGAGCTTGATCCAGTGCTGAACCGGCCAGCGCTTGGTCGCATGGGCGGCCCCCGGTCCGATGGCCACCAGCGGCCGCTTGGTGCCGACACCCGCCCGCGACAGCCAGGCCGCCGCCTTCTCATCGGCCGCGGGGTTCAGGACGAAATCGGGCGGGCCACCATCGGGCTCGACGTCGAGATCGGCGGCAGCCTCGAAAAACCGTTCGGCAACGGGCACATGCTCGGTATAGGCGTTGTGCTTGAATCGGATGAGCAGCTCACGCGCGAGTCGGCGGTGGGAGTAACCAGTCCAGGGACCTCGGGCGAGCAGGCGGAGGGGCGCGGTGCGTGCGCCGCCCTGCAGGTCGAGGATGTGGGTGTACTTCACCGTCCGGATCTGCGCCGCTATGCCACGAACGGTATCCTGGGGCGCGACGCCGAACACCTCGGTGACGTTCGGGTTGTCACTCACCAGCGGCACGAACTGACGCTTGGTCAGGAACGTGACCCGTGCGCCCGGCCACTTGGTGCGGATGGCCCGCAACAGCGGCGTGGTGAGCAGGATGTCGCCGATCGAACTGAACCGAACTACCAGGATGTCGGGGGAGAGAAAGATGTTGTACGGCACGGCGGGAATGTAAGACGGCGAGCGGTAAGCGGTAAGCGGTGAGCGGTAACAGCACACCAATGTTGGTCCGGTG
>JBQCGH010000060.1:0-2952 GCA_051955835.1 Gemmatimonadales bacterium | reverse complement strand
TGGCGTGCGAGAGGCAGACCTTCAGTGCCCGCCGGTGTGGCCGCGGGACGAGGAGGCGCGCGCCTGGCTCGTGCGCACAGATATCGGCAAGCGGCGTCTGGCCCACAACTGCTCCGGGAAGCACGCCGCGTTCCTCTGGGCGTGCTCGGTCAACGGCTGGAGCCGCGGGAGCTACCTCGAGCCGAACCACCCGCTTCAGCAGCGCGTCCTCGAGACGATCGAGGAGTACACGGGCGAACCGATCGCCCACCTCGGCATCGACGGCTGTGGGGCGCCCGTCGCCGCGATGTCGCTGACCGGCCTGGCGCGGGCATACTCGCAGCTGGCCAAGGCGCCCGGGATGCGCGGCGAAGCGGGCGATGCCCGCGCCGCCACCATCGTCACCTCCATGCTCGACTACGCCTGGGCCGTGCAGGGCAAGGGCCGCGAGAACACCGTGGTCATGGACGAGCTGGGGATCATCGCGAAGATCGGCGCCGAGGGCATCTTGGTCCTCGCCACGCCCCAAGGCGCCACGGCAGCCGTGAAGATGCTGGACGGGAGCCTGCGGGCCACCACTCTCGTGGGGCTCACCATGCTCGCCGCGGCCGACGCGGTTGACGTCCCCGAAGTCGCCCGCGTGCTCGAGGATGTCGTGGAGCCCGTCATGGGCGGCGGTCGGGCCGTGGGGCGGATCCGGCTCGGGCGTGCCGTGTCGGCGCTGTTGGGCTGACGCCTCCCGCGCTCCTGTCCGGTTGTTCTTCCCCGACCAGTCCGGAAGCGGCGCGTTTCGGCAGAACACGCACTCGGGGCACCTAGAAGCGGACAGGAGCGCTGGGTAGCGTGGCCCTCAGGACCAGCAAGGGAGGCCGACCATGCCCGCACGACGCAGAATCCCGGTGGACGACGGCCGCGCCGCGGTGAGCGAATGGCTCGCAGCCCGCGAGGGAGACGGGATCGCGGAACCGGGAGGAGCGCCGTTGGCCCCGGTGGACCGCTCGGTCCTGGCCACCGCAGTGCGCTACACGCTCGAGGAGCTTGCCGCCCGCGCCCCGGGGAACTCCGTGGAGGTGCGGGTGCCGCCATTCGGGGTCGCCCAGTGCATCGAGGGACCCCGGCACACGCGCGGCACTCCCCCGAACGTCGTCGAGACCGACGGCGAGACCTGGCTCGCGCTTGCAACGGGATCTATGGCGTGGCTCGACGCCGTGGCCTCGGGGAAGCTCAGCGCGTCCGGGACGCGGACCGACCTGAGCGGGCTCATGCCGCTCGCATAGGCCTACTACCCCCATCCCAAGGCCTACCCCCGTCCGACGAACGGCATCCCGGAGGCCGTGATGAGGAGCGATCCAATGGTCGCCTCGGGCGGCAGGGACGCCATGAGGACGACGGCGTTGGCCGCCTCTTCGACGGGGAAGGTCGGCTCGACGCGGCGCGAGCCATCGGCCTGGAGGGCGCCCTGCCCGACGCCGAGGGTCGTCATGATCTCCGTGCGCGTGTTGCCGATGTCGATCTGCCCGCACGTGATTCCGTAGGGGCGCCCGTCGAGCTCGATGCTCTTCGTGAGGCCGGTGATCGCGTGCTTCGTCGCCGTGTACGCGACGGATTTGGGGCGCGGCGTGTGAGCCGAGATCGAGCCGTTGTTGATGATCCGACCGCCCTGGGGACTCTGCGACTTCATCGCCCGGAACGCCGCCGCCGCGCAGAGGAAGCTGCCCGTAAGGTTGACCGAGACAGTCGCCGCCCACTCGTGGGGAGAGATCTCGCCGACATCCCCGCTCGGCCCGAATGTCCCGGCGTTGTTGAAGAGCACGTCGACCCGGCCCCAGCGGCGGGTGACCTCGGCGAAGAGGCGCTCGACGTCGTCGGCCGCGCTGACATCTGCGGCGACAAGAAGCGCGCGGTCGTTGAAGCCCTCGGCGCTCTCGGCGAGAGGGGCAGCGCGGCGCCCGGCGAGCGCAACGTTCCACCCCTCCTCAAGCAGCCTGCGGGCCACCGCCCGGCCAATCCCGGAACCGGCTCCCGTCACGACGGCAACCCGCGGGTTCTCCTTCATACAGCCTCCTCATCTGAGCCGAGCTTGACGCACGTCACGCCAACAAGTCACTCTTAATCCACATTGCAATAAATCGTTTCCATTATACGAAATCAAAGAAACGATGCAGATCAGCCATCCAGGGGATGACGACGTCCCCTGGACGAGCGCGCGCAACCCGGCGCGCAGGAAAGAGGTTCGACGTGTTGACTGGAGAGCATACCCAGCAGATCCTCGGCGGGCTCGGGACTCCGCCCGACCACGACCCCGAAGAGACCGCCGAGTGGATCGAGTCTTTCGATTCGCTCGTGAAGGAGCGCGGAACCGAGCGCGCCCAGTTCATGGTCCGGAACATCCTCCAGCGGGCCGGGGCCCAGAGCATCGGAGTCCCTCTCGTCACGACGACGGACTACGTCAACACCATCCCCGCCGATCAGGAGCCGGAGTACCCGGGCGACGAGGAGACCGAGCGCCGCTACCGCGCGTGGATGCGTTGGAACGCTGCGGTCCTCGTCCACCGGGCACAGCGGCCGGGGGTCGGCGTGGGCGGCCACATCTCCACGTACGCCGGCGCAGCCACCCTCTACGAGGTCGGCTTCAACCACTTCTTCCGGGGCAAGGACCATCCCGGCGGCGGAGACCAGGTCTTCTTCCAGGGGCACGCGTCGCCCGGGATGTACGCGCGCGCGTTCATGGAGGGCCGACTCACGGAGGAAGACCTTGACGGCTTCCGCCAGGAGAAGTCCCACGAGGGCCACGCCCTCTCCTCCTACCCGCACCCGCGGCTCATGCCGTCGTTCTGGGAGTTCCCCACGGTGTCGATGGGCATCGGCCCGATGAACGCGATCTATCAGGCCCAGTCCAACCGCTACCTGCAGCATCGAGGCATCAAAGACACCTCGGACCAGCACGTGTGGGCGTTCCTCGGCGACGGCGAA
>JBQCGH010000059.1:0-3430 GCA_051955835.1 Gemmatimonadales bacterium | reverse complement strand
CCTGCGGCCGGACGCCATAGTTTCATCGGACCTGGTGCGGGCGATGGCCACGGCGGCCCCGCTGGCCCGGCTGACCGGGCTCACCGTGACGACCGACAAGGAACTGCGGGAACGGTTCGGCGGGCTGTGGGAGGGCCTGACGGACATCGAGATCCGCACCCGCTACCCGGTCGAACACGCGGCATGGATGCCCCCGGGGGGCGAGTCGTCCGCCGGTGTCGCCGAGAGGGCAGGCACGGCGCTGGAACGTATCGCCGCGGGCATGGCGCCCGGGACGCTGGTGGTCGTGGTCAGCCACGGCGCGGCGATCCGCCTGGGCGCGGCGCGCCTGCTCGGCTTCCCCGAAGGCCTCTGGGGCGCCGTCGGCCCGCTCGCCAATTGCGCGTGGTCGGTCCTGGGCCGGCGCCAGGGCCGCTGGCGGCTGCTGGAGCACAACGCCGGCACGCTGCCCGAACCGGTGCTCAGCGACGACCGGTGACGCACGTGGGTCTTGTACACTGGCGAGGCGCCATCGGCGGGCAGCTCACGGCGCCCGAGGGGCTATAGCTCAGTTGGTAGAGCGCTTGCATGGCATGCAAGAGGCCAGGGGTTCGAGTCCCCTTAGCTCCACATTTGCGCAGGTAAAAGCCTGTTGTGATCTTCGGAATCGATCTTTGAGCGCTTGCAACCCAGCAAGTTGCCAGAGGCCTAAGACCCTTGTTCAGCTGGAAGCCGATGCAGGTCAGAAACTTACTGCACGGCTGGGGATCGGCTGAGTGCCTTCGCTCTCGGACAGCCAAACTGGCAGCCAATCGGTGATCCGAGCGCTCCTGTCCGACGGCTGGGGATATCTTCGGCGCAGTTGGTGCCTCCACTTTGGTGACTCTGAAGGATCTTCAGAGCCGGCATACAGAGAGACAGATCGCCGAATCTGGCGCATGTCGGCGACGACTACCGGGCAAGGCGGGCCGAGGGGTTTTGAGTGCGGTGAGATCTCTCAAGTGCTAATAGTTGCAAGCAGCTGACCGGCGGGCCGTAGCCCGGCGGTTGCCATGGGCCGGAGGCCAGGCCGCAGCCGTTGGCACCTGCCGCGCTGGGCGACGATGCCTGCCACGGGGCGCGTCTCTGGGCGACGATGTCTGCCACGGGCGCCTCTCTGGCCGACGCGACAGGGCGTAACGTATAGGCCCGTTCATTGAGAATCTTTGCGGACCACCTATCTGAGACTACGCAGGTCGCGGACACAGAGCTGTTGACCTGGCCCAACGCGGCGAGGCGGTCCCGGCGGGCTCCGCTTCGCCAGGCGTCCATTGGAAGTTGGTATCCGACACGGCCGCGCGAGCGCGCCTGCGATCGGCGCCCACGGAACTCTCGAGCCTCCAACGCCGGCTGCGTGGAGGCCATACCCGTGCGGCACCCGCTGTCCTCTATCTGAGTGTGAGCATCGCCTCGGCGACCTCGCCGGCCGCCGCATCGGGGATCGCCGTGGCGGCCTCGTTGAGGACGAGCAGCCGTGCCCCGGGGATCTCGCGCGCGATCGCCTCGCCGTTGCCGACGGGGAAGAACCGGTCGCGGCGGCCGTGGACGACGAGCGTGGGGACCGCGATCTCGGGCAGGCGCTCGCGCCAGCGGGGTTGGCAGTCGAGCCTGGCGAAAACCATGCCGAGCTGGTTGGCCATCTGGACCGGGGGTGCGGTGCGGGGGGTGCGGTCCCAGATGCGCGCGGCGATCGCGCGCGCGGCGACGGGGTCGTCGCCGCGGATCTCCGCGCCGGCGGCGGCGAACTCCGCCACCGCCTCGCGGTCGGCCCAGTCGGGCAGCGGACGCGCGAACAGCCGGCTCATCGTCGCCTGGTCATGGCCGGGGAGGTCAGCGTCGGGCGGGCCGGGCGCGACCGCGCGGGTGCCGGCCAGGGTGAGCGCCGCGAACGCGCCCGGATGGTCGAGCACGGCGGTCTGGGCGACCATCCCGCCGACGCCGATCCCCGCGAGGTGCGCGGGCCCGCCGCCGAGCGCGTCAGCAAGGGCCGCCGCGTCGGCGGCGAGGCCGCGCAGGGTGTAGGCGGGCGCCTCCGGGTCCGCCGTCGTCGACTCGCCGCTATCGCGCAGGTCGTAGCGCACCACACGGCGCCCGCCGGCGGCGAGGCGCTCACAAAGCGCGTCGGGCCAGGAGAGCATCGTCGTCCCGCCCGCGAGCAGGACGAGTGGCGCGTCGTCGTCACCGAAGGACTCGATGCCCAGGGCGACCTCATTGGCGTTGACAGTGGTCATCGGTCGGTCAGCTCTCCAGGGCGGCGACAGTCGGCGCGGTCTTTGAGTAGCCAGCGGCCTCGACGATCTTGCCGTCGACGACCCGCATGACGTTGACGCCACGGACCGAGTCGTCAGGGCCGGGACCCCATACGTAGCGCCAGCGGATGAGCGCCCACTCGTCGCCGGTGTGGACGTCCTCGACCTCGAAGTGGCTGGTCGTGTCGTCGATGAGCGCCTTCCACGAGCTGAACGAAGCGTCATAGCCCTCATAGCGGGTGCCGTCGGGGGCCGGCTGGACGCTCTCCATGACGCAGTCGGGGGCGATAATGTCCTCGAGGAGGGTGGCGTCCCGCTCCAGGAACGCCCGGTTGAAGCGGTCGATGACCTCGTCGGGTGTCTTCGTCATGTCATCAGTAGGCCTCACGATCGCGGTCCCTTCGTGCTTGGGGTCGGGTCTGATCTTGCCCCGCTTCCGTGGACAAGGTGTCCCTGAAGGCGGGTCAAGGTCAGTCGTCGCTCGGTTAGACCGGACCACCGCCCCGATCTCATCGGTTGTGGTCCGTCGGCGATCCGCTTGCGCGACGCGCGCTGACCTTTAGCGTCGGTCGGCGCGGCTCGTGGGCGCCATCGCTTGATCGGGGACCGGAGGTGAGTGATGTCATCCGGTGCCGCGATGACATCGGCGCGGTCCGGCGCGAGCGGCTGGCTGCTGGGATCCCCGATGAGAGCCGCTGTAGGCTGCCGCCATGAGCACGCGCGAGGATTACCCAGCCGGAGTGCCGTGCTGGGTCGACACCAACCAGCCCGACCCCGTAGACGCTGCCCGGTTCTACTCCGGGCTCTTCGGGTGGCAGACCGAGGACGCGATGCCCCCCGACGCGGGAGCTCACTACTACATGGCCCGCATCGACGGCCGGGACGTCGCCGCGATCTCCTCGCAGCCCCCCGGCGCACCGCCGCAGGCGGTGTGGAACACCTACATCCGCGTCGAGTCCTCCGACGACGCTGCGGCGCGGGTGCGCGAGGCGGGCGGGCGGGTGCTCTCCGAGCCGTTCGACGTGTTTGACGCGGGGCGGATGGGCGTGTTCGCCGATCCCGAGGGCGCGGTCTTTTGCGTGTGGCAGCCCGGATCGCACCGCGGCTCGGCGGCAGTCAACGAGCATGGCGCGGTGAACTTCAACAACCTGCACACCGACGAT
>JBQCGH010000058.1:0-26788 GCA_051955835.1 Gemmatimonadales bacterium | reverse complement strand
GGCCGGCGCGCCCCCCGCCCGCGGCGCGCCGCCCCGCCCCGCCGCCCCCCCCCCCCCCCCCCCGGGCGGCGGCTTGAGGAACACCATCGTGGTGTCGACCGGCCGATTCTTGATGCTCTCGGCGACACCCTGGGTCGCTTTCACGGCGCCGAAGATGATCGCGCCATGGACGAGGAGAGACATGACCGTCTGTCCGATCGTCCGCTGACCCTTCTGCTTGGATTCGATCAGGTTCTCGAACACGCTACTACCTCCAGGGGGGAGGATGATCGTGCCCGACAAGCTACTACTGGTGGCATGTCTCGCCAGTAGCCCGAACATGACAATTCCATGACAAGCGAATTAGACGTCGTGTCATCCCCGATGCGCAGGTCGGGTCGTGTTCAGACCGGCAACGAAAACGGACGAGAACCATGCCGAGGCCGGCGGATGCCGGTGGTGACCTGTGTCACACCCGTGGCGGGCGTGAAGGCGACCTGCAGGATGACGAGGAGCAGACGCCCCGTGCACGCGGCATTCAGGGAGACTTGGCGATCGACGCCGGTGCGGGCTCGGTCGAGGGTGTCTGCCGAACGCTCCGGGCGCCGGTGATCGGCACCGCGCCGGTGCGGGGCAGGCGGACGGTAAAGATGGTGCCGCGGCCGGGCCGGCTCTGCACCGTGATCGAGCCCCCGTGCGCCTCCGCGATCCACTTGGTGATCGCGAGTCCGAGGCCGGTCCCTGGGCGGTCGCCTGTGCGGGAACGGGCCGGGTCGGCCCGCCAGAACCGGTCGAAGATGTGGGGCAGGTCGCCGGGCGCGATGCCGATGCCGGTGTCGCGCACGGTGATGCTCACCGCATCGTCCTGTTCAGCGAGCGAGAGATCGACCGCCCCACCCTGCGGCGTGTACTTGATGGCGTTGGTGATGAGGTTAAGGAGCATCTCGCGGATCCGGTGCGGGTCCATCGCGAGCCGCACCGGACGGTCGGGCATCGTGCTCGTGACGGCGACGCCGGAGCTCTCGCCGAGCATGCCCGCGGTCTCGACCACGTCGCCCACCAGCGCCCGCAGGTCCGACTCCTCCACCGCCAGCGGCGCACGCCCCTCGTCGGCGCGCGCGAGCGTCAGCAGGCTTTCGACCAGCTCGGTCATCTCGTTGATCTGCGCCAGCGTCTCATCCAGCGACTGGAGGATCTCGGCGGGCACCCCCGGATGCACCAGGGCGCGCTCGACGCCGGCCCGCAGGACCATGAGCGGCGTCTTGAGCTCGTGGCTCGCGTCCGCGGTGAACCGGTGCAGGCTGCCGAAGCTCTCCTCCAGCCGGGCGAGCATGCCGTTCACGGTGAGGGTGAGCCGAGCCATCTCGTCGCCCGACATGGGGACGGCGAGACGGCGGTGCAGGCTCCGGCCGTCGGAAATGGCCTCGATCTCGTCCATGATGTTCTGGACCGGGCGAAGGAACGTGCCCGCGAGCCAGTAGCCCACGAACGCGGCCGCGAGCAGGATGATCGGCGCGATGATCAGCATCGACCGGAGCAGCTCGGCGGGCCCGAAGGCGATCTCGCTCGTGGGCGTTGCCACCATCAGGCTCCCGATCTCGGGACCCGCCGCCTCCACCCGGACGGCGAGCCAGCGGAGCGAGCCGACTCCCCCGCCCAGGTTGATCGAGCCGGCCGCCTTGGCAGGACGCAGCGAGTCGAGCGGTGCCGTGAGCCGCTGCAGCGCGTCGGCGTTGAGCGCGCGGGACGCCTCCGACAGCGCCAGCACGTTGCCGCCGGTGTCGGCCACGACCACGTAGTCACGTACCGCCTCCAGGTAGGCGCTGATTCCGGGGTCGAGTGACGGACTGGAGCCCGCCGTGGTCACGATCCGGCCGAGCACGTTGTAGGACTCGCTGAGCCAGCGGTTCGCCAGATCGGCTTCGAGGCCCAGGCGCCGGTCGAGCTCGCGGAGCGACGACTGCCGCCGCTCGAGGTAGAGCAGCGTTCCGAACACCCCGATCGTCACCGCGAGCGCGACCGTATACCAGAACGTCAGCCGCTGCCGAATCGTGTGCACGTCAGACCTTCACGACGTACCCGACGCCGCGCACGGTATGCACCAGCTTCTGCGCGTGTCCCGAATCCACCTTCTTCCGCAGCCGGTTGATCACCACATCCACGATGTTGGTGCCCGGATCGAAGTGATAGTCCCACGCGTACTCGGTGATCAGCGTCCGCGACATGACCCGCCCCGCGTGTCGCATGAGATACTCGAGCACCGTGTACTCCTTCGGCGTGAGCTCGATGGGCTCGCCCGCGCGGCGGACCTCGCGCGTCGCGGTGTCGAGCTCCAGGTCGCCGACGCGGAGCACCGGGTCGCGGATCGTTTGCGGTCGCCGGCCGAGCGCTTCGACCCGCGCCAGCAGCTCTTCGAACGCGAACGGCTTGGTGACGTAGTCGTCGGCGCCCGAGCGAAGGGCCTGGACCTTGAAGTCCACCGCGTCCTGCGCGGTGAGCACCAGGATCGGAATGGTGAGGCCGCGGTCGCGCAGGGTCCGGAGCACCTCGAGGCCGTTCATGCCGGGCAGCCGCAGATCCAGCACGATCAAATCGTAGCGTCCGCCCGAGGCCAGCCGCAGCCCTTCCATGCCGTCATCCACCAGGTCAGTCTGGAAATGTTGCTCCTCGAGCCCGCGCTTCACGTACTGGCCCACCGTCCGGTCGTCCTCGATCACGAGGATCTTCACACCGCCGCCGGCAGGAACACCCGAAAGGTCGTCCCGCGCCCCGGGGCGCTGTCCACCTCGATCCGACCCCGATGGTCGGAGACGATGCCATAGCAGATCGACAGCCCGAGGCCGGTGCCGCGGCCCGGCGGCTTGGTGGTGTAGAACGGCTCGAAGATCTTCCCCTGGTCGGCCGCCGAAATGCCCGTGCCCGTATCCCGCACCTCGAGGACGATTTCGTCCCGCCGACTCGCGCTCGTGGCCGTGCGGACGGTGAGCTCACCGCCTTCCTCCATGGCGTCAACGGCGTTGAGGAGCAGCGCCATGAGCACCTGGGTGAGCTGTTCGCCGCTGCCGTGGGTAGATGGGAGCTCGGGGGCGAGCGCTCGCACGACGTGCAGCTTCTTGAACCGCTGGTGATGCTTGAGCAGGAACAGCGACTCGTCCACCAGCGCGTTGAGCGACACCGTCTGCCGCGGACCGGCCTTGGGCCGGCTGAAGTCGAGCAGGCCGTCCACGATCCGGCTGCAACGCTCGACCTCCCGGTCGATCGTCTCGAGGTACTCCTTCAGGGGCGCCGCCCCCGGGCTGGCCGGCAGCCGGCCCTCGATGGCGGCGACACAGGCGCTGATGGTGGCCAGCGGGTTGTTGATCTCGTGCATGACGCCGGCCGCGAGCTGCCCGATGGCGGCGAGCTTCTCGCTCTGGAGGATCTGCCGCTGCACCCGATGCTGGTCGGTCACGTCCTCGCCAACGGTGATGACGTGGGTGATCTCGTCGCCCTCGAACCGCATGGGAATCTTGCTGAGGCGGAACCGGCGCACCTCGCCCCCGAGACTCACCTCCTGCTCGGTCTGCTGGATCTCGCCGGTCTCGAACACGCGGTCGAATTCGGCCCGGAGCTGCGCGGCCGGCTGGCGGGTCAGCACGTCGAATACCGGTCGGCCGACGACATCGTCGCGCCGAAGGCCCTGCGTGCCGGTCTCGCGCTTCCGGTTCCAGGCCTGGATCCGGTAGTCCCGATCCACGACATACAGTCCGACCGGCAAGCTGTCGACGATCAGGCTGGTGAACCGGCGGTGGGCTTCGATCTCGCGTGATTGGGCCGCGACCTCGCCCGCGAGATCGGCCGAGAGCTCCGTCGCCGCGAGGTAGGGCGCCAGCACGTCGGCGACGATCGGCAGCACGGCGAGCTCGCGGGGACCGCCGCCGCGCGCCTCGAGCAGGCCCAGTCGGACGCCTTCGTGCTCGAGGGGGTAGCGCTTCCACCCGGGCCGGAGCGGTACGGCGTCGAGCGAGCGCACGGGCGCCGGGCCGTCCGGCGCCGCCGGCGCCTCGACCGCCCGGAAGGCGGGCGTCGCGTGTTCGCGCGACCATAGGGTCACCGCCTCGGCGGGCAGCCCTCGACGCAGGGTCTCCGTGACGGCGGCGAGGGTCGCCTCGGTGCCGAGCTCCTCGTTCAGCAGCTTGGCGACGGTGCCGACCAGCGCGAGCTCAGCGTTGGGCACGGGGCGCGCCGGGGCGGACCGGCGTCGCAGCGAGACTCAGGATGCGCCACTGGTCCCCGATCCGCTTGAGCACCAGGTGCTCGATCCAGTCGCGCTCGACCGCGGAGCCCGCCACGGGGAGGACCCGGTGGGTTGTGAGCCAGACCGCCGCGAGGTCGCCTTCCTGCCGGTAGTCGGAGCGAAGCACCCGCAGGTCGAAGCGACGGCTGTCGAGGCCTTCGACACGCCGGGCCATGACGCTGATCGCGAAATCGATCGGCACGGCCTGGTGGGCGTCGGTGTCGTTGGGAAGCATGGGGCCCGAATATGTGGCGTCCGGCCAGAACAAGGCGCGCGCGCCCGCCCAGTCGCGCTCGGATAGCGTGCGCGCATAGCGCGCCACCAGCGCCTGCACCGCCTCTTCGTCGTGTCGGGTTCCCGTCGGTGTGTGGTCCTCGATCCGGCAGGCCACCACGGCGAACAGGCCGAGGATCAGTGCAGCGTGCAGGCGGAACAGACGGAACGAGTGAACGAGAGACGGAGACGCGGGCTCGGCCTCTCCGTGTCGTCGCCTGCTCCGCGTGCTCCGACGGTTCATCGCCCTGCGAACTTTCCCAGCTGCTCGAAAAGCTCCGCGTTCTCCCGACGGGTCTTGGGCGTTGCTTCCGCGTAGGTCCACCGGACGATTCCCTGGCGGTCGATCAGGACGTAGGCCCGGTTCGAATAGAACCGATCCTCGATCAGCGCGCCGTAGCGTCGGCTGACCTCCCGCTTGAAGTCGCTCAGAAGCTCGAGACCGAGTCGTTCCTTCGCCTTGAACTCCTTGAGGGTCGGGATCGAGTCGACGCTGATCGGCAGCACCGCGGTGGAGGCGCTCAGAAATTGCGCGTAGTCGTCGGACAGCGCGCACATCTCGCTCGTGCAGGTCTGGGTAAAGGCCAATGGGAAGAACGCGAGCAGCACGTTCTGCCCGCGCAGCGTCGACAGCGTGACGTCGACACCGGCCGTGCTGGGCAGCGTGAAGTCCGGCGCCGGCGAGCCAACCGCGGGAAGCGCGTGCCCGGTGGCCGCCGCGGCGGACGTCACGGTCACTTCCCCTTCGCGCGATCGAACCGGCGCCCGACGTCGGTCCAGTTCACCACGTTCCACCATGCGGTGACGTAGTCGGGGCGGCGGTTCTGGTACTTGAGATAGTACGCGTGCTCCCACACGTCACACCCCAGGATCGGCTGCTTGCCGCTCATGAGCGGCGAATCCTGGTTGGGCGTGCTCTCGATGCCGAGCGCACCGCCCCGGTCGGCGACGAGCCATCCCCAGCCACTGCCGAAACGGCCCGCGCAGGCCTTCTGAAACTGCTCCTTGAACTGGGCGAAACCGCCGAAGGCCTTGGTCAGAGCGTCCGCCAAGGCGCCCGAGGGCTCCTTGGCACCGCCCGGCGCCATCATCTCCCAGAACATCGTGTGGTTGACGTGTCCACCGGCGTTGTTGCGAACCGGCGTACGGATGTTCTCGGGCAGCGAATCGATGTTGGCGACGAGCTCCTCGACCGACTTCTCTTGCAGGTCCGCGTGCGACTCGAGCGCGGCGTTCAGATTGTTCACGTACGCGGCGTGGTGTTTGTCATGATGGATCCGCATCGTCTGCTCGTCGATGTGCGGCTCCAAGGCGTTGTAGGCGTATGGCAGGGGGGGAAGGGTGAAGGCCATGACCGGCTCCTCGAACAGGAAACATGCAAATGCTCGAATGACTTACCTGTCTCAGGCGGCGAAATATGCCGGCGCATCCGGGAGGGGTCAACGCGCCCTTGGCGCGGCCGACAGACGTCTACACATTCCGCGCGTGCCCTCGCCTGCGCCTTCACTTCGTCCGCTGGAGCCGGTGGTGGTGCTGGACCGGCTGCCGCTGCTCCACCGTGAGCTCATCACGCTGCTCCGCGGTCTCGACGCCGGCGCCTGGCAGCGGCCCACCGCGTGTGCGCGCTGGTCCGTCCGCGACATTACCGCGCATCTGCTCGACGACGACCTCCGGCGGCTCTCGTTTCACCGCGACCGGCAGCCGCCGCCCGCCACGGGCCCGCTGAAAGGCGGGGCGCTGGTCGAGTTCGTGAACGCGATGAATGCCGAATGGGTTGCCGTCGCGCGACGAATAAGTCCGCGCGTCCTGGTGGACCTGCTGGAGGTGACCGGCCCGTGGGTGGTCGAGCTCTTCCGGCGCACCGAGCCATTCGCGCCGGCGCACTGGGCCGTGACGTGGGCGGGCGACGACGAATCGCCGCACTGGTTCGATGTCGGGCGCGATTACACCGAGCGCTGGCTGCACCAGCAGCAGATTCGCGACGCCGTCGGCGCCTCTCCACTCACCGGTAGCGACTGGCTCCATCCGGTGCTCAACCTCTTCGTTCGGGCCCTGCCCCACACCTACGCGGACACGTCGGCGGATCGTGGAACGACGGTGCTGGTCAGGATCGAGGGGCCCGCGGGAGATTCGTGGTCGCTTCGCCGGGAAGACGCGACATGGATCCTATACGCCGGCGTGTCGCCGACCGTAACCGCGGCCCTCACCATGAGCGATGACGTGGCGTGGCGGCTCTTCTCCAAGGGCCTGAAGCCCGCGAGCGCGCGCGCCAAGGTGCGCCTCGAAGGAGATCAGGCGCTGGCGGCGGTCGCACTCGGGGCACTCGCCGTGCTCGCCTGAATCGGCCCGGCCCGCGCGGCGGCGAGCGCCAAGGCCGCCACCGCGAGGACCGTGTACACGACTTCGACGTGAAGGCCGGCCGCCGCCACGAGCACGGCGCCGCACGCAGCGCTCACCGCCCCTACCACGCGAGCTCCCAAGGCGAGCATCCGCTCCCGTCCTTCCACCCACTCCGACCCTGCAAGCAGCATCGTTCCGGCAAACAGCAAGGCCGCGCCGACCTCTCCCGACCGCTCGCCCGCCAGCAGCCCGATCCAGGCCAGTCCGGCGACGCTTGCCGCCCGCCGTCGAGTCAGCGTCGCGTGCCAGAGGCCGAGAACGATCAGGGGCATCGCGAGTGCGCGCCAATGGGCGAGACCGTCGGGGGCCACCGGGACCACGACGCGCGCCACGAGCAGCGCACCGACCGGGGCGGTGAGCAGAGCAGGTACTTGCCGATGGAGAGGCCACAAGCCGGCGAGCGACCACGCCGATACCAGGAGCACGGGGGCCAGTGCCAGCTCGGCGGCCGGACTCCAGGGCAGGTCGGCCAGCCCGCGCACGGGAAGCCCCTCCGGTCCCGCGATAGTTCGCATGAGCCACCAGGCCGGCACGAGCATCAGAGCGAGCAGTGGACTGACCGGAAGCCGGCGCGCTCCGTCGGCCAGCGCCAGATAGCCTCCGACACTCGCGATGATCACACCGACGAAGACGGGCCCGGCCCACGGGGCGAATGCCGCGAGGATGGCCCCCGCAAGGATGACGGGGAGGACCCCTGTGGGCCTCAGGTCGAGATCGGCTGGGAGGGGGGGAGCAGGCCACCGCCGGCCGGCGAAGCGGACTAGCAGGACGAGAGCGGCCAGCACGAGCACGGCGGGCAGGAAGACCCCCGCCCCCGAAGTTGCCAGAAAGCGAGACGCGAGACTACCGATCCAGAGGCCTCCCGCCGCGGCACCAGCGGCGGCCAGAACGTCAGTCGGTCCCCGCCGATCCACTGCGGCCAGCCACGCGCCGCCGACCGCGAGGACAGCGGCGGTCAGGAACAGCGCTCCTTCGGCGCCAATAAATCCCAGTGGCAAGTCCGCCACGCGCTCCGCGCCGAACGGCGCGTGGAAATCGCCGGCCTGGAGCGCCGCCAGACCAATTCCACCGGCAACCGTGGCGCACCAGATCGGCCGGACGGCCCGACGGCCCGAAAGCAGGGCGCCACAGGCGGCGAGCAGTGGAAACGAGAGGTGGATCATATCTTGCACGGCCCCTGCCCTCGAGCGTGGCGTCCCGCGTTCCACCAGCGCCGCTCCCTCGCGAAAATGCCGAAGTCGTGCACACGTATCGTGAAGCCGCCGTTCGAGATCAACGGTATAACGCAACCCGAGCAGGTTATCTGCAAGGCCTCCGCTGAGGAAGGAATTCAACCCCTGTGACCGTCGCGATCGAAACCACCGCGCTCCCCTCTCAAGAGACCCCGTTCGAAGGCGACGATCGTCGGCGCCAGATGCCCAAGCGGCGCGCGTGGCGTCCCGCGACCGAGCTGGCCGTGGACCTGGGCACCGCCAACACCCTCGTCCTGGTGAAGGGCGAAGGCGTGGTGCTCAACGAGCCCTCGGTGGCAGCGGTCGATCAGGCAACGGGGAACATCATGGGGATCGGGCTCGAGGCCAAGCGCATGCTCGGCCGGACGCCCGATGGCATTCTGGCCGTGCGGCCGATGAAGGATGGCGTCATCGCCAACTTCGAGGTGGCGGAGAAGATGCTCCGCCACTTTCTCCGCCTGGTCATCGACCGCACCATCTTCAAGGTCAAGCCAACGGTCATCGTCTGCGTGCCGTCGGGAATCACCGAGGTCGAGCGGCGCGCCGTGCGCGACTCGGCGCGCTCGGCCGGCGTCAAGCGGCTGCTGATGGTCGCGGAACCGATGGCCGCCGCGATCGGGGTCGGCCTGCCCGTGGACACGCCGGTCGGCAGCATGGTGATCGACATCGGCGGCGGCACCACCAACATCGCCGTCATCGCCCTGGGGGGCATCGTCTGCGACGCGTCGATCCGCACCGGTGGCGACGAGCTGGACCAGGCCATCGTCCAGTTCATGCGGAAGAACTACAGTCTCCTCATCGGCGAGCCCACCGCGGAGCGCATCAAGATCCGGCTCGGCTCCGCCGTGCCGCTCGACCGCGAGGAAGAGATGGATGTGAAGGGGCGCGACCTGGTGTCGGGCCTGCCCAAGACCGTCCGGGTCGACTCGTCCGGCGTCCGTGACGCCATCCAGGAGCCGGTGTCCCGCATCGTGAACGCGGTGCGCCGCGCGCTGGAGATGACGCCGCCGGAGCTCGCCAGCGACATTCTCGAGAAAGGCATCGTGCTCACCGGGGGTGGCTCGCTCATCCGCGGCCTCGATATGCTGCTGATGGAAGAGACCGGGCTGCCCGTGCGGGTAGACGAGGATCCGTTGACGTCGGTAGTACGTGGGACCGGCCGGATTCTCGACGACTACGCGAAGTTCGGCAGCGTCCTCACCACCTGATATCAGCCGCCGGCCAGCCATTGGCCGACCCCCCGTTCCGCACGCCGCAGGTCACGCCCCACGGGCGAGGCCGGCGGCGTGCGGTCCGTTTGTGGCCCAGCCTCCACACCCGGCCCTCGACCCGTGGCTCGCGCCCCTAATGCAAGGGATGTCGTGCATGCCTGAAGAGTGTACAGCCAGCCTGAATAAGCGCCGCCCGCGCCATCCGTTATGCGTGGTGTCGTGGGATCGGGCGGCGACCCTCGGCCAGTGGCATGTCTCTTTCACCCGGAGGAAACGCGAGCCTCCACGAAGGGTCATCCAACCGCGGTTGCGCTCGAGGAGGTCGCTTGCCGTCGCCTACGCTGTTTCGTGTGAGCCTCGGCGCGCTGACGCTGGCCACCCCGGTGGGAGCCGCTCGGCAGACGCCGGGTGCCATCGACCCCGAGCCCGAGACCCTGTCCATGACGCCCGATGTGGAAGTGCTGCTGATCGAAGACGAGGAGACCGATCGCCTGCTGGTACAGGAGCTCGTCGCACTGAAGGGCCGTGGCCGGGTGCGTGTGACCGAAGCGCCCGACCTTGCGACCGGGCTCGCGCTCCTGGGCACGCGTTCCTTCAACCTGGTGTTGCTGGACACGAAGCTGCGGGAGGTGTCGGCGCTGTCGGCGCTGCGCGCCGTGGGCGAGTGCGCGCCCGAAACGCCTATTCTCACCCATCCCGCGTACCTCACGGTGGAGACGCGGCAGGCGGCACGCAAGCTCGGCCCGTGGGATGTGGTGGAGCGCGGCGCCCTCAATCCGATGTGGGCCGCGATGAGCAACCTGCTGTTCCAGGCCTCCTGACGAGAGACGCCCCTCAGACCTCGTGCTTGCCGGACGGCCGCCGTGAGGACCGGGGTCGCGGCGAAACGGTCGGCGGCACGGGCCGCGAGGCGTGTAGGGTGGGAGGCCCCAGCTTCTCCCGCAGTAGTCCGTACAGCTCTCCGAAACCGACCGGCTTAGTGAGCGTCGGCAAGTCGCGGTACCCCTCGAGCAGCTCGCTCGTCTCCCGATCAGGAACCGCCAGCAGGACGATCGGGAGGCGCGGATCGAGATCCTTTGCCCGCTCAGCCAGCTCCGCCCCGTCCATGCCGGGCATCGTGACGTCCGTGAGGAGAAGTCGCGCGGCGCCCGGATGGGTGTCGATGAAGTGAAGCGCCTGCTTGGCGCTCTCCAGGCTCTCTGCTCGGTATCCCAGTCCTCGCACCATCCGGCACACCGCGGATCGAGGGGCGAGCTCATCGTCCACCACCAGCACCAGGGGCCCCCCCACCGCGGATGGGGCGTCGAGCTCCTCGTCGTCGAGCATGAGGCCTCCGGGCAGCCTGCGGGCCGCCGTTGGCCCTCTCCACGAAGAGGGGGTTCAGGACTGCCGGCGCCCTAGGCGCCGGGAAGCTGAATGTCGGTCGTGCGCGTTCGCCGGCTGCGGTATCCCGCTGGCCGATCGCCGCCGCCGCGAAACTCGAAGTGGCGGTCGTCGAGCGGCCGACCCCGCAACAGCTCGCCCGAGGCCCGCCCGCCCCTGAGCCGCGCCGACGCCACGCAGTCGAGCAACTCTCCGATGGGGCGCCACTCGTTGGTCGGTACCCCGGGATACAGCGGAGCGAACTCGGGCCGTAGCCGCGCCTGACGCCTTTCTGTCTGCATGACCGCCCGCCTGCGACTGAACCACTGAAACATAGAGCGCGAGCGGCGCTCGTGCTGTGAGGTGGGTCGTGGGCCGGGGCTCGGCGGACCCGCTAGAACTTCACCTGCGCCTGGGTGATCAGCATTCCATGTCGGACCCCGGGTGTGCCGATCTTGCGGGAGACGTAGTCGGCGAGCAGTCGGACCTTTCCGCCGTTGAACTCCAGGTTGAGCCCACCCGTACTCGCTCGGTTCCGGACCGCGGCGGTGACCGCCGAGCGGCGGAAGTCCTCCTGTTTGGCGACGAGCTGCACCCACGGCAGTACGCGATAACTGGCCTGGGCGTACCAGCCCTTGTCGTCGAGACTCCTGGCGTCCCGGTGCTGGCCGATGTACTCGCCTTTGAGCGCCGCGCCCAGATATTCGAGCGCGGCATCCACCCCATAGCGGGTGCTGTCGGATGCGTAGGTCGCCACGTTCGCTCCGAGGGTGAGATACGCCACCGGGCGGACCTGCGCTCGACCGACCCACAACAGAGCGGAGTCGGCGTTCGCCGTGACGTTCTGCCCCTCGCCATTGAAGACGCCCGCCATGAGGGTCGCGGTCGGGCCGAGGGCATAATCGCCCATGATGCCCACGTCCCGCTTCGGGGCGATCGAATCGACCACGGTCGAGCGGTCCGCGGTCTCGATGTCGGCCAGCGACGTGATGAACTCCCGGCTGAACGGCGTCTTGAATTGGCCAACCTGGACGCCGAGGTTTTCGGTCTTGTACCGGACATACGCATCCTGCAGGGAGACGCTCGCCTTCCCGGTCCCGACCGATCCGGTGCGGAACTCACCCTGCACCCGCCACGTCACGTGGCTCGCGATGCTCCCTTGCCCGGTGAGCCGCGCGCGGTTGATCGAGCCGATGAGCCCGACGCCGTCCCCGTAGGCTTCGCGGGCCTGCAGGTAGCCGCTCCAGCGAACGCTGGGGCTCGCTGACGCGGCCGCGGGTGGCCCTGGCGGGGCGGACTGCGCGGAGACTGGTGTGGTCGCGACCGGAAAGCCGAGCACAAGTCGCAGGACGTGCCGCAGGCACCGACGGGGCATACGCGCTCTCGAATTTGGGGTGTGTGGAGGGAAATAAGGTTCGATAGCCCCAAATTGAGTTGCAGAGATCTGGTTATCAAGTATTATAGAGGCCTACATGGGACTATTAAGCGCGACCGAGGCGGCCGCCTACCTCCGCCTCAACGTCAAACGCATCCAGGCACTCGCCCGTGAGGGCAAGCTTCCGGGCCGCAGAGTCGGCCGGAAATGGCTGTTCGACGAGCGCGAGCTCGAGACCGCGCTCGGCCGGGCGCCGCTCGGTGCTGAGGGCGGGCTGGACCTCAGCGCCCGAAATCAGCTTCGCGGCCGCGTTGCCGGCCTGCGGGTCGATGGCCTCATGGCCGAGGCGCGGATCGCGATCGGGGATCAGGAGCTGGTCGCCGTCATCACCCGCGCGTCCGCGGAGCGGTTGCGGCTTGCGGTCGGCGACGCCGTCTTCGCAGTCGTCAAATCCACCGAAGTCATGATCGCGAAAGGCAACCCCAAGCCGTGAGCTCTCGCCAGCGGCTGGCCGTGCTCGCGCTCCTCGTGCCGCTTGTCGCCGCCCGACCGTTCGAGCCCGCGCCAACGACGCTGAACGTGTTCGCCGCCGCGTCGCTCACCGAGGCGTTCCGCGAGCTCGGCCGCATGCTCGAGGCGCAGCATGCCGGACTCACGGTCCAGTTCAACTTCGCGGGCTCGCAGCAGCTCGCCTTGCAGATCGAACAAGGCGCGCCGGCCGACGTGTTCGCCTCCGCGGATCAGCGTTGGATGAACGAGGTGACGCAACAGGGCGAGGTCGAGGGCGACGCGCCCATCTTTGCCCGCAATCGGCTGGTCGTCATCGTGCCCCGCACCAACCCGGCGCGGATTAAGGCCCTGCCCGACCTGGTCCGTCGAGGAACGAAGATCGTGATGGCCGCCGAGGCGGTACCCGTAGGGCAGTACAGCCGAGAGGCACTGGCGAAGCTCGCTTCGGCCAAAGGCTATCCCGACCGCTACGATCGGCGGGTGCTCGCCAACGTGGTGTCTCAGGAAGAGAACGTGAAGAGCGTGGTGAGCAAGGTTCAACTCGGTGAAGCCGACGCCGGCTTTGTGTATCGCTCCGACGTGACGCCCGGGGTCGCCCGGTACGTGACCGTCATCGACATTCCGGAGGAGTCCAACGTCATGGCCGAGTATCCGATCGCCGTGCTCAAGTCGGCGCCGAACCCGGAGGCCGCTCGCAGGTTCGTGGAGCTCGTCCGAAGCGATGCCGGCCAGCGGGTGCTCCAGCAGCACGGCCTCATTTCCGTGCCTGCAGCGCAGCCGGCCAACCGGCCCTGAGCCTGCCGGTGGTTCCGGAGCCGAGCCGCGCAGGCACGGGAACCTGGCTCGCCCGGGTTGTGGGCGGCGTGCTCGCGGGTGGCCTGATGGTGCTGCTGGGGCTCCCGCTGGTGAGTCTCCTGCTGCGCATCGACCCCGCCGTGCTCGTGGACCGGATTCGCGAGCCGCTCATTCTGCAGGCCCTCCGCCTCAGCTTCCTGACCAGCCTCTCTGCCACCGCCATCGTCGTGGCCTCGGGCTTGCCGGTCGCCTACCTGCTCGCTACGCGCGAATTCCGGGGCAAGCGCGCGCTCGAGGCGCTGATCGACCTTCCCATGGTCCTTCCGCCCACGGTGGCGGGCGTCGCATTGCTCACCGCATTCGGCCGTAACGGCCTCGCGGGCCATGCGCTGGGTTCCGTCGGCATCACCCTGCCCTTCACGACGCTCGGCGTCGTCGTGGCGCAGGCGTTCGTGGCCGCTCCGTTCTTCGTGGGCGCGGCGCGGGCCGGATTCCAGGAAGTGGATCGGAAATATCTGGATGCCGCCGCGACGCTCCGAGGCTCGCCTGCCTACTCGCTGGCCACCGTGCTGGTCCCGCTCGCGGCGCCCGCCCTGCTCGCTGGCGCCGCGACGTGCTGGGCCAGGGCCCTCGGCGAGTTCGGCGCGACCATCACCTTTGCCGGCAACATGCCCGGCGTCACCCAGACGATGCCGCTCGCGGTCTACCTGGCGCTTCAAAGTGACCTGGACGCAGCCATCGCCTTGTCGGTGCTGCTGCTGCTGTTCTCCCTCACGGTCCTGCTCTCCATCCGGCTCGGTCCCTGGCGGCTCGCGGCCGTCCTTGTCCGTGCTCGACGCGCACCTCGTTAGGCGGCACGACGGCTTCACCCTCGACGCCGCGTTCCAGGCGCCCGAGGGGAGCACGACGGTGGTGGTCGGCGAGAGCGGCGCGGGAAAGACCACCGCGCTCCGCCTGCTCGCCGGACTCGACCGCCTGCATGGCGGATTCGTCGCGGTCGGCAGTGACCGTTGGGCCGATGCCGCCGCCGGGCGCCACCTGCCTGCCTGGCAGCGGAGCATCGGGTATGTGGCCCAGGACTACGCGCTGTTCCCCCACCTCTCGGTGTTCCAGAACGTCGCCTTTGGACTCAGGGCGAGCGGGCTGCCCCGGCGTCGGGCTCGCGCGATGGTCGAGGAGATCCTCGGCTCGCTCGGCGTCCGGAGCTTCATCGATCGGCCCGCAGCACAGCTCTCGGGCGGCCAGCAACAGCGGATCGCGCTGGCGCGCGCGCTGGTGTTGAGTCCCCGGCTCCTGCTCCTGGATGAGCCGCTGTCGGCCCTCGACCTTCAGACCCGCCGAGCCGTCCGAGGTGAGCTGCGCGCGCTCCTGTCGAGGCTTCCATGCGCCACGGTCTACGTCACGCACAGCCCGGTCGAGGCCTTGGTGTTCGGCGACGGAATCGTGGTGCTGGAGCACGGGCGCGTGGCGCAGGCAGGCTCGCGCGAAGACCTGCTCAGACATCCGCGCTCGCCCTTCGTGGCCGAGCTGGTCGGCACCAACCTGTTCTTGGGACGGCCGGCAACCGGTGGCCGGAGTGTCACGCCCACCATCCGCACGCCCGACGGTATGCTGGCGCTGGAGGCGGAACCCGGTCCCGACACGGTGTACGTCACGGTGAGTCCGCGCGAGATCACGCTGTTCCGCCACGCGCCCGAGGGGAGCGCCCAGAACGTCTTTCTCGGTACTGTGCGCGAGATGGTGCCCGAGCCGCCCGCCGGCGAGCGCGTCCGAGTCGTGCTGGATGCGAATCCGACACTGGTCGTGGAGGTGACTCGAGACGCGGTCGCGTCGCTCGAGCTGCGGGAGGGGATGCGGCTCCATGCCGCCTTCAAGGCGACGGGAGTGCGGGTGTACTCCTAGGGACACGCGTCCGATGAGTCTGTCCGTCGGCCCTGCCGTGGTCCGGTGGCCCTTGCTGAGTTCAGAGTGTGTCCGCGAATTCCGCATACGGCGAGTCGCGGATTGCGCTCACCAGTTCGTCGTAATTCTCAAGTATTTCGCCATACGGTCGGTTGATCACTTTGCGAATGCTCGATGCGAATCGAAACTCGTTCGGTACGCCCAAGAACTTGGCCACGGGGGCGAGCACGATCGTGTCGGCCGGAAACTCGCCGGCTGTGTTCACCCGCTTCAGATCGTCGACCAGATCCTCATAGGAGCACGTGTGCAGCGGCAAGTCGTCGGCGAGCCGCAGGAACTCTTCTCGCTCGGTGTTGGACCACTCGATGTAGCCCCGAAGCGTCTCCCACGGAATGTGAAACCGGCCGCTCAACTCCGTGTGGTCGTAATTCTGCCACACGTCGCGTTGCATGGCGATCATATGCGAGAGCGCGGCCTGCACAACATTTTGGCGGATGATGTGCACGATGCGAAACTTGCGACTGCGAAAGTACTCGAGCAGGATCGGCGGCGCGCGCAAGTCATGAACCAAGGGCGTGACGGACCGCGACTGGTTGTATTTCACGTTCACGCCGAGCGTACGCAACTGCGGTTTCCTACCGCCATACCAATCGAAATCTATGTCGACGTCTTGGCGCACTGTCGTCAAGTACTCGTCCAGTAAGAGCAGCGCATCGAGCGGCAACCGCGGCGGGAACTTGCTGGCCGAAAGACCACGAACGTAGTCGCCCCACTGCACCGGCTTCGGAGACGGCCAGAACGGTTCGGACAGCAGCGCCACGTGCGGGTTCGAATTGACGATCTCGCGAAAAAGATGGGTCCCGGATCGCTGGCAGCCGATCGCGGCAAACAGCGTGTCCGGAAGCGGCAGCGGCGGCAGCATCTTCGATCGCAGCCCCCTCCACTTCCATCCGACGTAGGACGAGAGCGATGGTTTGGCCAGCATCGATACTTCCTTGTGTCCTCTTTCGAGGCCGTTCGGCGAGATCAACGGGATCGTGTGCGGCGACGGCTGAAAATTGCGGGCCGTTTTTTCGGCGGTCAACGTCCAGACGTTCCGGCTCCCGGAGTGCATATGCGGCCACGCGGCCACAAGAAATGCCCATCGAGCGGTTGGGCTCGGCGGGCATGTGTGTAGCAACAACCTTCATTCCATGACGTTACACCGGCATATGACACCGAGTGGAGCGTACCGGGATCGAACCGGTGACCCCCTGCTTGCAAAGCAGGTGCTCTCCCAGCTGAGCTAACGCCCCGACAGGCAGATCGCGGTGGAACCTAACGGCCCATGCCGCGACCACGCCAGCCGCGCTCAGTCGCCCTGGAGCCGGAGGCGGTCGGTCGCCCGCCGGCGGAGCGAGGGATCCGACACCGCCGCGCCTTCGTGACGGAACTCGAAGTGCGCCGGGTCGAGCACCCGGCCGGCAATTGACCCGCCGCCCTGGCGCAGCCGCTGCGACCACACGATGTCCGTCATCGTGGCGGCCTGAACCCAGACATCGGGGGTGATTCCGGGGAACAGGTGGGCGGACGCGGCCCGCAGGCGGGCCTCCCGGGGGCGGTCGTGCGCACCGCTTTGACGCTTCACGCGGCGCTCCCGTCCCTGAACCATGCGCTCGACCTCAGACCAGTTCTCACTCTCCCAGTCCCTCCCACCGGCGCAATCGTGTCACTACCCGCAGAGAACATAGTCGGTCGATCGGTCGCAACTCAGCAGCCGCCGACCCAGTCTCGCGGCTCGAGCATGGTCATCAACTCCGCCTCGAAGCTCCCCGGCGCGTAGGCCGGCGCGTAATCCCAAGCGGCCAGCGGCGGAAGGCTCATGAGCACGCTCTCGATGCGCGCCTGAGTCTGGAGCCCGAACAGCGTACCGCGGTCGTGCACCAGATTGAACTCGACGTAGCGGCCGCGGCGCGCGAGCTGGAACTGCCGCTCGCGCTCTCCGAAGGGCAGCGCGCGCCGTCGCTCGACGATTGGCGCGTAGGCGGTCGGCAGCGCACCGCCCACATCGGCCACGAAGTCGAGGAGCTGCCGCAACGCGAGGCCGTTGTCACCCTCCCGCAGATTGTCGAAGAAGACCCCGCCGATCCCGCGGCGCTCGTCGCCCCGATGCGTGTTCACGAAGTAATGGTCGCACCATTGTTTGAATCTCGGATAGAAGCTCGCGTGATGGCGATCGCACACCGACTTGAGCGTGCGGTGGAAGTGCGCGGCATCCTCGGGAAACGGGTACGTGGGGGTCAGGTCGGTTCCACCACCGAGCCAGGCATCGAGCACCCCACCGGCCGGGTCGGTGAGCTCGAAATAGCGCACATTCAGGTGCACGGTTGGCACCATCGGGCTCCGCGGGTGGAGCACCAGACTCATACCAGTGGCGTAGAAGTGAGCATCCATGTCGAGGGGAACACGGGCGCCGAGACGCTGCGCGGTTTCCCCGGACATCGCCCCCTTGACCGCCGAGCGGTTGACGCCTGCTCTCTCGAATGTCGCGCCGTCGGTAAGGACGCGGGTGACACCGCCGCCGCCCCCAGGACGGTCCC
The DNA here is from genome assembly GCA_051955835.1 of Gemmatimonadales bacterium. Classification (GTDB taxonomy): domain Bacteria; phylum Gemmatimonadota; class Gemmatimonadetes; order Gemmatimonadales; family GWC2-71-9; genus CAVVWJ01. The sequence continues at coordinate 8,894 of JBQCGH010000058.1, read as the reverse complement.
AGCGATCCTCGCGAAACGAGCCCGTCCCATCGAGTGCGGCAATGTACGCAGTGGTGTCGTCGTGCAATCGCTCCACCAGCGCGGCCGCCTGCGAGCGGAGCCCGGTCGCGGTCACTCGGGGCGCCACGCTTTCACCGCGTCCACGAAGGCCCGGGCGTGCTCCACCGGCACGTCGGGGTGGATGCCATGCCCGAGATTGGCAATGTGTCCCCGGCCGCCGAAGGCTTGGAGCATGGTTCGCGTCCGCGCCCCGATCTCATCGGGCGCCGCGTACAGCCAGGACGGATCGAGATTCCCCTGCAGTGCGACCGCGCGGCCCGCGAGCCGCCGTCGGGCGTCGGCGGCATCCGTCTGCCAGTCGACGCCGATCACGTCGGCGCCGGTCGCGGCCAGCTCCTCGAGGGCCCACCCTGCTCCCGGCGCGAACGCGATCACCGGGACGCCCGAGCCCCGCGCGATGCAGACTGCCTCGGCCAAATACGGTAGCGCGAACTCCCTGAAGTCGCGCGGGCCCAGGGCTGAGGCCCAGGAGTCGAACACCTGGAGGACCTGGGCCCCTGCCGCGGCCTGCGCCGCCAGAAATGCCCCGACTGTGCGAGCAAGGCGCTGCAGCAACCCATGCGCCCGCTCGGGCGCCTCGACCAGGAGACGCTTGGCGTAGGTGAAAGCCTTCGAGCCCTGCCCCTCCACCATGTAGCTCATGAGCGTCCACGGCGCGCCCGCGAAGCCGATGAGCGGGACGCGTCCGTTCAGCTCCCGACTCGTCATGTGGATCGCCTCCAGCACGTAGCGCAGCTCGCGCTCGGGATCGACGTCGGCGAGCGCGGCAAAGTCCTCCGCCGAGCGGAGCGGCCGGTGAAACCGTGGGCCCAGCCCCTCCTCCACCGAGAGCTCCATGCCCATCGCCTGCGGCACCACCAGGATGTCACTGAAGATGATTGCCGCGTCGACGCCGAGCAGGTCCACCGGCTGCAGGGTAACCTGCACGGCGAGCTCGGGCGTGCCGACCATCGTGAGAAAATCGGCGCGCTCGCGCACGGCCCGATACTCGGGCAGGTATCGGCCGGCCTGACGCATCATCCACACGGGTGGACGCTCGACCGGTTCCCGGCGGCATGCGCGCAGCAGCAAATCGTTCATGCCATCGATCAGCGGGAGACGAGTGCGGCGCGAACCGCCGCGGCGAGCGCCCGGGCCGTGGGGTGTGAGGCCACCCTGGTGGGCGGCCATCCGCACGCTCGGGCCACCGCGGCGGTCGTGGGGCCGACAGCGACGAGCGCCGGCCGTACGCCTTCGGGGCACGCGCGCGCCAGCAGGTCGGCCACGCTCGGGCTGGCTACCACGAGCACCTGCGCGCGCGCCGCCGCGCGCCGTGCCTCCGTCTCGCCCGCGAGCACCGAGCGGTAGCAGACCACCTCGTCCACCTCGATGTCTTCGCGCCGGAGGCGCGCCGGCAGCTCGTCGCGCCGGAGGTCACCGCAGGGGAACAGGACCGCCCCAGCTCGCCCGGCGGCAACGAGTGCCTCGGCGAGCGCGGCGGCCGCGCCTCGGTCGGCCACGCGGTGTTGGTCGGGCATCCGCGGCTGGCCCAGCGCGCCGCCGAGCGCGGCGGCGGTGCCGGCCCCGGACGCCCAGACCTCCGGCCCGGGCGCCGGGTCAGCGCCGAGCGTCCGCACTCGGGCGGCGAATGCCTGAGCCGAGCGCGGTGAGGTGAATGCGACCGCGCGGTACCGCATCATCCCTCGGATCGCCTCGTCGACCGGGGCCCAATCGAGCGGTGGCGCGAACGACATGAGCGGGGTGTCCTCCACCGCGGCCGGAATGGCGCGAAGTGCGTCGAGCAGACCGGGGAAGGCGCCCGCCGAGGCGGTGACGACGACCGTCGCGGCCATCAGGGCTCGGGCACCGCTGGGGCGGCCGTGGCACGGGCCGCGGCCAATACCGCGTCCGCGCCTTCGGCGAGCAGACGATCGGCGAGCCGCACCCCCAGCTCGTCTGCCGCCCATGCATCGCTCGCGGTGCCCGCCTCGACGCCCTCGATGGATCGCTCTCCGCCGAGTGACGTGACGCGACCGCGCACGCGGACAGTGCTGCCCGTCACACTGGCGTATGCTCCGACGGGTACCTGACACCCGCCTTCGAGCGTGCGAAGAAACGCCCGTTCGGCTGCGACGGCTCGCGCGGTCTCGCTATGATGCAGCGCGCGAGCCGCCTTGGCCGCCGAGGCATCGTCGCGCCGGGCGGTGACCGCGAGCGCGCCTTGACCCGGAGCCGGCAGGATCAAGTCCGGACTCAGCCGCTGACCGATGCGATAGTCGAGACCCAGACGGATGAGCCCTGCCGCGGCGAGCAGGATCGCTGACCACTGCGGGGTGCCGTCGAGCTTGCGGAGGCGCGTATCGACGTTGCCGCGGACATCCCGGACCTGGAGATCGGGCCGGAGATGAAGCAGTTGGGCGCGGCGTCGAAGGCTGCTCGTGGCCACGATGCCTCCGCGAGGCACGTCATCCCACGTGAGGGGCCCGCGCCCAACCAAGGCATCGCGCGGATCCTCGCGCTCGCCGACGGCGACCAGCGCGATTCCCTCGGGCAGGACCGTCGGGAGATCCTTCAGCGAGTGCACCGCGAGATCGATCCGCCCCTCGAGCATTGCCTCATCGATCTGCCGGGTGAACAGCGCGCGGCTTCCGATCCGCGCCAGCGGGACGTCCGGTACCAGGTCGCCCGTCGTGCGGATCTCGACCCGTTCGGTCCGATATCCGGCGGCGAGGAGGCGGGTACGTACGTGCTCGGTCTGCCACAAGGCGAGCGCGCTGCCGCGCGTGCCGATCCGAAGCAAGCCGCTCACGCCCGAGTCACGCTGCCGGCTTGTCCGCCGCCGCCGCGGCGACGCGAGCGGCCGCGGCCTCGCCCGAGGCGATCGTCTCGCCGATGGCGATACCGTCCCGGTACGATCCCGCGAGCGCCAGCCCGGGATTGCGCCGTTCCGCATCCTCCATGATCTCGCGAAAGCGACCGTAGGTCAGGTCATACTGCGGGATCGCCTTGGGCCAGAGGTGGAACGCGCGAAAGGTGGGCTCGCCGGCCGCGCCCAGCAGCAGGCGTAGATCGTCGTGCACCCGGGCGGTCATCGTGGGGAGGTCGGCGTTGGCCAGGTCGGGATTGCGTACGCCGCCCACGAAGGCCGTCAGCAGCACGTGGCCGTCGGGCGCGCGTCCGGCGAAGAGCGTGGACGAGAAGATGACGCCGAGGACGTGGCGGCGCTCCACTTCGGGCACGAGAAATCCGAACCCGTTGAGCGGGTGCGCCACGTCCTCGCGTCGGAAACCCATCGCAAGCACGCCGACCGGCGGGTGGCTGATGCTGGCCAGCGTCTTCAGGCGATCCCCACCGGGAAAATCGAACGCGATCTCGTCCACGGCATGCGCCGCGCCCGCGTAGATGACCGCGTCATACAGCTCCGTCGGCTGAAAGGCGGCGCCGACCGTCCAGCCCTTGGGCCCGACCCGGACCTGGGTCACCGGCGCGCGGAGCCGGATCTCCGCCTTGAGCGCCCGGGCCAGGGCGTCGGGCAACTCCTGCATGCCCGCCCCGAGGGTGCACAAACCGGTGCTGCCGGTGGGCGCGCCGTCCACGCGCTTGGCGCCGCGCATCCCGGCGAGCGCCTTGATGACCGACCCGTGCGTCCGCTCGAGCGCGTAGAAACGGGGCAGCGCGTGGCGTGCCGAGAGCTGCTCCGGGTCACCCGCGAAGATGCCGGCGACGAACGGGTTGGCGATGTAGTCCAGCACTTCCTGGTTGAAGCGCCGGCGGACGAACGTGGCCACGCTTTCGTCCAGCAGGCCTTCCGCGGCCTCGACCAACGGCTCGCCAAACACCGCCAGCTTGGCGCCGTTCGAGAGCAGTCGGGTGGTCAGGAAATCCTGGGGCGACGTCGGCAGCGGGAGGAGTTTCTTCTTCTTGACGATGTAGCGGCTGCCCGCGGCGGGAGACGCCGACATCAGCGAGGGCGCGAGGCCAAGCTGGTCCAGAAGCGCCTGGAGGCCGGCCGAGGGCGGGGCCATGGTGTTCGGCCCGAGGTCCGCGAGGTAGTCGTCCCGTCGCTCGGTCCATACCACCCCGCCCACGCGGTCGGTCGCCTCGTAGACGACCACCCGGGCACCCTGCTGCTTGAGCCGATACGCCGCGGTCAGCCCAGCGAGGCCGCCACCGACGACCGCTACCGCGCCCATGCCGAGCCCAGCGCGGTCTCGAGCGCCGCGAGCTCCTCTTCGCCGTGCGCGGCAGACGTGAACGCGGCCTCGAAGGCGGAGGGCGCGAAGTACACGCCGGCATCGAGCATCGCGTGAAAGAAACCGGCATAAGCGGCCCGGTCGGCGCGCCGAGCGCCGGCGTAGTCTTGGACGGGTTCGCGCGGGAAGAAAGGCGTGAACATGGTGCCCACCCGCTGCACCGTCACGGCCACGCCGGCCGCCGCGGCCGCCCGCGCGATGGTGGCTTCGGCGCGCGCGGCCCAGCGCTCCGCGCGCTGCCACGTTCCGGGACGGCCGAGCACGTCCAGCGTCACGAGACCGGCAGCCATCGCGAGCGGATTGCCCGAGAGGGTGCCCGCCTGGTATACCGGACCCGCAGGTGCGATCTGCTCCATCAGTGCCCGTGGTCCGCCGTAGGCAGCGGCCGGGAGCCCACCGCCCACCACCTTGCCCAGGATGGTGAGGTCAGGCTCAATCCCATACAGCGCCTGCGCCCCGACCGGGTGCACCCGCCAGCCGGTCATCACCTCGTCGAAGACCAGCAGCGCTCCCGCATCGCGCGTGAGCCGTCTGAGGCCCTCGAGAAACCCGGATACCGGAGGTACCACGCCCATGTTTCCCGCGACGGGCTCGACCAGAACTGCGGCGATCTCATTGCCACGAGCGTCGAAGATTTTCTCGGTGGCGGAGAGGTCATTGAATGGCGCTACGACAGTATCGGCAACCGTGGCGGGGGTGACGCCCGGTGAATCAGGCAGACCGAGCGTGGCGACACCCGATCCTGCGGCCGCGAGCAGCGGGTCGGCGTGGCCATGGTAGCAGCCCTCGAACTTCACGATCGCGCGGCGCCCTGTGGCCGCCCTGGCCAGGCGCACGGCGCTCATCGCTGCCTCGGTCCCGCTACTGACGAATCGGACCATCTCGATCGACGGAAAGGTCGTCACCACACGCTCGGCGAGCCGAACCTCCAGCTCCGTTGGCGCGCCATAGGTGGTCCCGCGTTCGGCGGCATCCACCACCGCGGCAACGACCTCCGGATGCGCATGCCCGAGGATGAGCGGACCCCAGGAGAGCACCAGATCGACGATGCGGTTGCCGTCCGCGTCTTCGAGCCACGCTCCCTGGCCACGACGGATGAATCGGGGGGTGCCGCCGACGCCACGGAAGGCACGAACGGGGCTGTTCACGCCTCCGGGCAGCACCCGCTGTGCCTGCTCGAACAGCCGCTCGGATGCGGTGATGGCGGCGGCCGAAGCCCGCAGGTCGGTCACCCACCCTCCTCGGCGAGCCATCGGGCTGCATCCTTCGCGTGATAAGAGATGATCGCGTCGGCGCCGGCGCGCCGCATGCCGGTGAGGGACTCGAGCACCACCCGCCGCTCATCGATCCAGCCGAGGCGTGCCGCCGCCTTGATCATCGAATACTCGCCGCTCACGTTGTAGGCGACCAGCGGCAGCGACGTCCGCTCGCGCACCGCCCGCACGACATCGAGGTACGCCAGCGCCGGCTTGACCATCAGGAAGTCGGCCCCCTCCGCCTCGTCGAGCGCCGCTTCGAGCACGGCCTCGCGCACGTTGGCGGGATCCATCTGGTATTCGCGGCGGTCGCCGAAGGCGGGCGCGCTGTCGGCGGCTTCCCGGAAGGGGCCGTAGTAGGCGCTCGCGTACTTGACTGCGTAGCTGAGGATGCCCCGATCGGCGTGCCCGGCCGTATCCAGCGCCTCTCGGATGGCCCGTACCATGCCGTCCATCATCCCGCTTGGCGCCACGATATCCGCACCGGCCTCGGCGTGGGTGACGGCGACCCGTCCGAGGATCTCGAGAGTCGCGTCATTGTCGACCATGCCATCGCGCAGCACTCCGCAGTGGCCATGGCTGGTATACTCGCAGCAGCAGACATCGGTGAAGAGCAGCAGATCGGGGTGCCGCGCGCGGATTCGACGCAGCGCCCGCTGGACGATGCCGCTGTCGGAGAAGTTCTCGGACCCGACCTCGTCTTTGGCCGCCGGCAGGCCGAAGAGCAGCACTGCGGGAATCCCGAGCGCGCGCACCGCCTCGACCTCCTGGTCGAGCGAGTCGTCCACCGAGAGCTGATGAACGCCGGGCATGGAAGGGACTTCGCGGGTCACCCGGGCCCCATGGACCACAAAAAGCGGTTGGATGAAGTCCGCAGGTTCCAGCTGATGCTCGCGGACGAGCCGCCGAAGGGCGTCGGTGCGACGCCGGCGCCGTGGACGGTGAATCTGGGGGGTGTTCACGCCGGTAAGACTAGGAGGCACCGGACCCTGCCGCAACCGGATGACTACGCATTCCGCGGAACCCGGCATGGCCTTTGCCGCGTTCTACTCTGGTGGCCGGGGTCACGAGCCGCCTCTCCTTCTGTATCACCGCTTCATGGCCCCATCCCTTCGCATCTTGGATCCCATCGGGCAGATTGCGGGGGCGATGAGCGACCTCGGGCTCGAGGCAAGATGGAGCAGCTGCCCATGAGGACTATCGCCTTTTCCGGCCTCGCCGGACTCTTCGGCCTGACGGTCGCGGCTTGCGCGGCGCCGCACCCCAAGCTGGTTCCTCCCCCTCCGATCAACCCCGCGACAGCGATCGTCGGTGCCACCCTGTGGGACGGCACCGGTCGGGCGCCGGTGGCCAACGCGGTCACGGTGGTCCGCGACGATCGGATTCTCTGCGCCGGCGCGGTGGGCGAATGCCCGGTGCCCCAGGGAGCGAAGATCATCGCGGCCGCGGGACAGTACCTGATTCCCGGCCTCATCGACAGTCACGTGCATCTGCTCTTCGTGCAGGACGGCAGCGCGACCGAGGACCTCGGGCTCGACCTGCGCGATCTCCTGGCTCAGGGCATCACCACCGTGCGTGACATGGGGAATAACCCGGCGGTGCTGCTCTCCACGGTGGCTGGCCTGGACGTGGCGCCCCGCGTGTATGCGATGCAGCTGGTCGCCGGGCCCCGCTTCTTCTACCCGGCAATGCGCATCGTCCAGACGCCGCGCGGCGTGGAGTACCGTCAGGCCCCCGCGCTCACCATGCAGTACCTGGGCTGGTCGCCGATTTTGTTCAACCGCAACGACAATCCCGACGCGGTCGTGGCGACCGCGCGCCAGGCCGGGGCGATGGGACTCAAGCTCTACGCTCAGCTCGACAGCGTGAGCATCCGGCGTCTCACCGCCGCGGCGCACCGGGCCGGCATGCCCGTCTGGGGACATGCGTGGCCCCAGCCCGCCAACGTCGGCGAACAGACGCGGGCCGGCATGGATGGGGTCGTGCACGCGGCCGGAATGGCGGGGGAGCTGTTCAGTGCGGAGGAGCGAGATACGCTCGTGAACGACGGGGCACTCCAGACCGCCACCGCGCTCGTGGCCACGGCCGCCTCCGCGCATGATCCGAGAATCATTGCTACCCTGGACTCGATGGCGGCGCACGGCGTGATGTTCGAGCCGACGCTGGATGCCACCCGCCACAGCGTCGCGGCGTACGATGCCAGGATCCACCACGTCCCCTCGATCCAGGAAGACTACGTCCGGGCGGCCGCCGCCTTCGGCATGGAAGTGACCCGCGAGGCAGTGAAGCGCGGCGTCATCATCAGTGCCGGGACCGATCACGTGGCCTACGGCCCCGTGGGTGACAGAGCGTCGCTTCTTGACGAGCTGCGGCTCTATGTGGACTCGATCGGCCTGACGCCCACGGCCGCGCTCCTCGCGGCCACCCGGGACGCGGCTCGTGCCATCGCTGGCGATGGCGGGCGCCAGATCGGCACCATCGAGGTGGGCCATTACGCCGATCTGGTGCTGCTGGGCAAGAACCCGCTGGCCGACATCGGCAACCTGGAGGACGTCGAGCTGGTGATGCGGGGCGGCCGCGTGTGGCGGCCTGGCCAGCTCCGGAGCGGGATTGCGATGCTGATTACGAGCGGCCTAGCGGTGGCAGAGTCGCCCTGAGGCGAACGAGGCACCCTGAGCAAAGCGAACGGGGGCATGATTTTCGATCATGCCCCCGTTCGCTTTGCTCAGTAGCTCGACAATCAGGGCTTCGGGCCGGTCGCGATCGGCAGGGCAGCGTTCTCCGCCCACTCCGTCCACGAGCCCACATAGATCCGCACTCGCGGGTAGCCGAGCAGATAGCGGAGCGTGAAGTAGATGTGACTCGCCTCGGTCGCGCTGTTGCAGTAGGTGATGATGTCCTTCTCAGGCAGAATGCCCTGGGCAACGTACGCGCGCCGGAGCTCTTCCGGCTTCTTCCACACGTGTCCGAACCCCTCCTGGGTAAGGTCCTCCTGCCACGAGTGGTTGATCGCGCCTGGAATGTGCCCGTGCCGCATCTGGGCTCCCGCGTCGCCGGCGTATTGGTCCGCGGGCCGCGCGTCCACCAGGACAGCGCCCTCCCGCATCGCCCGCTGCACGTCGTGCACCGAGGCGATCTCGGGACGAAAGGCTCGGTCCGGCCAGGACGTCAGCGCGAGCCGGGGGTATGGCTGAACGATCGGCCGCTGCTCGAGCTGCCACTTGAAGAATCCGCCGTCGAGCACGTACACCTGCGGGTGGCCGAACGAGGCGAGCAGCCAGGCCAGGAAGGTCGCGTCGATGTTGCGGGTCTCCCCTGCGCTGTAGATCACGACCCGCCGGTCGAA
>JBQCGH010000057.1:0-3026 GCA_051955835.1 Gemmatimonadales bacterium | reverse complement strand
GGGCGAGTCCGGCTGCGCATGGGCGAGCTCGCCGAGGGCGATCCAGGTGTGGATGCCGCGTGCCGCGGCCGCGTCGTTCCAGCTCTCGGCGTCGGCCAGCGCCTCGTCGCTCCACTGGCCGCGGGGCGGTCCGACCCGTAGGAACGAGATCCCCGCGCCGGCCACAGCGTCCAGCGCGTCGCTGCCCGCGGGCGTCTGTGAGCCCGGCGGCGGCGGTGGCGAAAGGGCGATGGGAAAGCTCGCGGCCCCGTCCACCAGCACGGTTCCGTGCGGATCATGGGTGGTCGTCGACACGATGAACCACTCCTCCCGCGATCCTTTCACAGATCCGGCCGCGCCGAAACGCGCCGGGCCGCCGGGCTACGCCGCGAGGCGCGAGTCTGCGGACAGCGCGGCGTCCTCGACCGCCCGCCGCACCGCCACCACGACGGCGGGGTCGAACTGCGTCCCCGAGCATCGCTCGAGCTCGGCGAGCGCCTCGGCCAGGCTGCGCGCCTTGCGGTACGGCCGGTCGGTCGTCATCGCCGACAGCGCATCGCATGCGGAGACGATCCGGGCCGGCACGGGGATGGCCGTCCCGGCGAGCCGGTCGGGGTAGCCGCTGCCGTCCCACGACTCGTGGCAGGAGCGGACGACCCGGCCGACCTCGGCGAGCATCCCGCCGACCCCGGAGAGCATCTCCTCGCCCCAGATGGTGTGCTGCTCGATCAGGCGCCGTTCGTCGGGGGTCAGCGCCGCCGGCTTGTCGAGGATCTCCTTCGGCACCCGGATCTTGCCGACGTCGTGGAGCAGCGCCGCGAACTCGACCACGTTGCGCTCGGCCAGGCCGAGATTGAGCGATTCGGCGACGGCGACCGACAGGCGCACGACGTCGCGCGAGTGCGCTCCCGTGTACTCATGGTCCGCCTCGACCACGTCACCCAGGAGCAGCGCGGTGCCGCGGTAGGCGGCGTTCAGGGCCAGCACCTGGTCGTAGCGGGCGTGCCGCTCGCGCGAGAACACCCGGAACATGAGCAGCAGCGGAAAGAGCGATGCGACTGCCGCCAGCGGCGCCGTCACGGCCAGGCAGACGGAGACCGGCGTGATCAGCGCGTCGATCATCCAGCACGGGGCCATGGCCACGACCAGCTCGCGCACCGGCGCACCCAGCAGGAGCCGCTCCTGGAGCACGCTGGCAAGGAGATCGACGCTGCACTGCATCGCGAACGCGGCGGCGTACCAGCCGACGGCGGAGAGCGTCCGATGATCGACGTCCGCCACCGTCATCACCGTTGCGGCGCCGACCGCGTACCAGCACCCGCCCGCCTGGATGATCACCATCTCCCACCAGCGCTTCCCGCTCGCCAGGCGTCTCGGGCCGCCCACTATGTAGCCGAGCAGCGCGGCGGGGACGAGCAGCGGCGGCGGCAGCAGCACCATCATCGGGGCGAACGCGAGCTGCGTGGGCGCAGCCGAGCCGGCGCTGACCTCGAAGCCGACGCGGGTGCAGGCCGCGTATCCGGCGATCAGCAGGGCCGCGGTGAGCCAGGGGACGTGCACGGGCGTGGCCGCCAACCAGAGCACGACCGCCGCGATCCCGACGCCGGCGGCGCTCGTGATCGCGACCCTGCGCTCGGTCGGGCGCAACCGCCGGAGGCCGCGCTGGCGGCCGGCGTCGACGAGCGCCGCGCTATTCATGGCAGGGGCAGACGATGGCGGGTGAGTCCACCGCCCGGTTATCGGCCGCGGGGAGGGCCCTCTTAGCGGATCACCCCGACGGGCGATGCAAGGAAACCGGGGCGCACCCACGATGAGCTCACCCCCGTTCGTTGTGCTCCCCCCGCTCCCTGGAGTGTTCCCCATGCTCTCAGCCCGTGTGCTTGGCAGCGCCGCTCTCGCCGCCCTTGTCGCGTGCGTCGCCGCGGCCGGCAGCCCCGCCAAGGCCTCCGCGGCCACATGCAACTACACGACGTCCACCCAGGTGTTCGCACCGTGGAGCGACGTGAACTACTACACGCCCTTCCAGGGTGGAACGTTCGAGAACGGGGCCGGCGGTTGGTCCTGGGGCAACGGAGCCAAGATCGTCTCCGGCGATTCCAACCCGCTGCTCGGCGCCACGGGCACCCACTCGGTCGAGATCCCCGCAGGCGGTACCGCCAGGAGCCCCTGGATGTGCGTGAATTCCTCGACGCCGTCGATGCGATTCTTTGTCCGCCGCGCCTCCGGCACGGGCAGCCTCACGGTGAATGCGCTCATCACCTCCGGCAGCAGGACCGTCTCGACGATCTCCAGGTTCTCCGGCTCAGGCGCCTGGCAGCCGAGCCCGGTGGTGGTGTTCCCGGCGTACCTCACCGCGTCTTCAACGGGCATCAACGTCCAGTTCCAGTTCACGTCCGACGCGGGCACGGTCTACCGCATCGACGACGTCGAGCTCGACCCCTACCTGCGCCGCTAGGCAGCAGGCAGGGGCCGGCCCGGAGCCCGCCTACGGGGCGATGTTGTGGTTCCCGCGGAAGACGTTCTGCGGGTCGTACTGGCGCTTGACCGAGACGAGCCGGTCGAAGTTCGGGCCGTAGGCAGCCGAAACCGAGGCGTCCTCGTCGTCGTTCAGGTAATTCAGCCACTTGCGCGCGACCAGGTGCTCCGACACGGCCGCGTAGGTGTCCTTCGTCCAGGCGATGTTCGTCTCGGTGTCCGCCGGGTCGATCCACTCGCTCGGGAAGAGCAGGTTCCAGCCCGCCTGGCGATGCGGCACCGCCGTCGCCGACGGGTCGACGCGGGTGACGGCGCCGTGGAAGTGCTCGAAGAGGATCGCCGTCATCGGCGAGGGCACCGACCCGAACCGCTCGACGACGGTGTCGATGAGCGCGTCGTCCATCCCGGTGGTGAAGCTCGACATCCAGTAGTTGAGCGCCCCCTTCGGGTACGCGTCGTCGAGCAGCGTGTTCATGATCGGGTAGGGCATCGGGCCGACCTGCGTCACGATCGGCGAGCCGAAACCGAGGAACGGCGCCAGGTCGGCGTCGGCCCGGTCGGGGTTCGTGTGA
>JBQCGH010000056.1:0-11649 GCA_051955835.1 Gemmatimonadales bacterium | reverse complement strand
GCTCTATCATTTCTTCGCCATCCGACTGATCGGCCATCAGCTCTGTGTCGTCGCGGGCGGCGCGGGCCCCCCCCAACGCCCCGGCGTCCCCCCGGTTGCTCAGGACCAGCACCACACGCGCGGGCGCATCCTTGCCCAGCGCCCGGAGCAGCGCCTCGAGATTGCTGCCCCGGCCCGAGGCGGCTACCGCCACGCGCATCGTCATGGCCGGGGAAAGTAATCCCGGGTGGGTCACGGGGAAATGCTGCGCACACTCCGGCAAGACAGCCGGACCGCGCGCGGCCCGTCGGTCGAGGGTCACCGTGTTGCATTGGAAAGCGCAGCGAGAACCAGTTCGACGGCCGCCGCAAGATCCGGCACCGACGGCCAGGACCGCCCCTCCGGCGTGCGCGCTTCCCGCGGACCGTTGCCGGTCAGCACCAGCACACCTTGGCCGCCGAATGCCGTGGCCCCCGCGACGTCGCGCACCCGATCGCCGATCCACCAGCTTCGCACCGGGTCGAGCCCCAGCGCATCCACGGCTCGGCGATACAGAAGCGAGCCCGGCTTCCGGCAGTCGCAGGCGCCGGTGATCTCAGGGAGGTGGGGACAATGGTAGTGGCCGTCCACCCTCGCTCCGCCGGCCTCGAGCAGCTGGTCGAGTTTGGCGACGGCGGCCTGATAGTCGGCCTCGCTCAAGAGCCCGCGGGCGATGCCGGACTGGTTGGTGACAACGACGGCGGCGACCCCGGCGCGATTCAGGCGGGCGATGGCTTCGGCCACGCCCGGTAGCAGGCGCATGGCGGACGGGTCGCGCAGGTAGTGGCGGTCCTGGATGAGCGTCCCGTCGCGGTCGAGAAACGCCGCGGGACGGCGACTCACGCCTGCAGCGCCTGCGCGAGCGCCCGGGCGATCTCGCCGTCGGCGTCCTCGGGCAGCGTGCGAGGGTCGAGCAGGACGCGTCCCGCCGTCACCCGAGTCACGACGGAGGGCTCCCCCACCCGGAGGCGCAGCGCCAGACTGTCGGCGCCGAGCGCGCCGGGCGCGAGACTCACGAGCGTGGTCGGAAGTCTGGCGCCCGGGAACGAGCCTCCGCCCACCGCCGATTCTCCGGCCTCGAGCCGGGGCGAGAGTTCGGCCGGAAGCCGGCCGGCCAGCCGCTCGGCGCGCCGAGCGAGCTCGGCGGGGTCGAGCGTGAGCATCCGGAGAACGGGGATCTCGGCCGCGGCCGTGGATGGATCCTCGTACAGCGCGAGCGTCGCCGAGAGCCCGGCCAGCGTCAGCTTGTCAGCCCGCATGGCTCGCGCGAACGGATTCTCCCGGCAGCGGCCTACGAGGTCGCGCCGGCCAACCAGGCATCCAGCCTGGGGTCCGCCGAGCAGCTTGTCGCCGCTGAACACGACCAGATCGGCGCCGGCGGCGAGCGCGTCACCGACGCGAGGCTCCGAGGTCAGGTTCCACTCCGACAGGTCAACCAGGAGCCCGCTGCCGACATCGTAGAGGTAGGGCAGGCCCGCGCCCTGGGCGAGCGCCGCGAGCGCCGCCGGGTCGGCGGAGGCGACGAAGCCACGCTGCTCGAAGTTGGAGCGGTGGACCGTGAGGATCGCGCCGGCCTCACCACTCAACGCCCGCCGGTAATCCTCGAGATGGGTGCGGTTGGTGGTGCCGACCTCCTGGAGGCGTGCGCCGCTTCGGCCCATGATGTCAGGAATGCGGAACGAGCCGCCGATCTCGATCAGCTCGCCGCGCGAGATCAGCACGTCTCGCCCCGCGGCGAGCGCGTTGAGCGCCAGGACGAGCGCCCCCGCGGCGTTGTTCACGACCAGCGCATCCTCGGCGCCGCAGATTCGGCAGAGCAGCTCGCGGCAATGATCGCTCCGGCTGCCACGCGTGCCGGTGTCGAGGTCGAATTCGAGGTTGCTGTAGCCGTTGGCCACGGCGATGATGGCGTCGACCGCGACTCGGGCCAGCGGCGCGCGACCCAGGTTGGTGTGCAGGATGACGCCGGTCGCGTTGAGGACGGGTCGAAGCGTCGGGCGGCGGCGCTCGGCCAGGCGTTCCTCGACGTCGGCCGCCCAGTCTTCGGGCGGACCCGCGCGACGGGTGCGTGCCGCGGCGAGACTCTCACGCACCGCGGCGACGACCGCGGCCCGGGGCGCCGAGTCGAGCAGGGCGGCGATGGCCGGCTCGCGCAGCAGCCGATCGACGCTGGGCAGCTCTCGCCGAGGGTCGCTCACGGCGACTTCGGCGGAGCCGAGCGCTTGAGGCTGTCCGCTGGCCGCTTGAGCGAGTCCGCGCGTGCCGGCCTGGCGCCGGCGCGCTTCGTACTGTCGGCGCCCCGCCGGGTTGTGTCGGGTGGGGTGGGCTTCGGCACGGTAAACCCGCCGCGCACGTCGCCGTGAACGCCGGTCGTGTTGCGTACGCCGCGGATTTCCACGTCGTACTTTCCGTTCGGCTTCCAGGGTTCCGCGACGCGGACCACGAGCTGGTCAGTGAGCGGCGGCCGGGTGGTGAGCGGCTCGAGCTGGGCGGCGGCGGGCCGCCGTGCTCCGGGCGCGCCGCCCTCCGGCACCTCCGTGATGCCAGGCCGCTCTCGCTTCGTCGTGTCCGCCGTAGTGTCGCGAGCGGGTGCGGCGGGCCGGTGAAGGCTGTCGTCGACCGGCTTGGGAAGGATGGATGTGACCCGGACGGGCGTGGAGTCGGGAAGGATGCGCACGGTGACCGCCGACAGCGCAAGCCGCTGCTTGGGATCCAGCGTCTCGCTCAGCGCCACGTTCGCGGCCATGCTGTCGGCGACGGTGATCTCCCGGATCCGTGGTGGCGTCGTATCGTGCACGAACGCCCACAGCTCGCCCGCCGAGGTCTTGCCCTGCGCCAGTCGCACCGTATCGAACGCCTCGCGTGGCTCGAACGTGTTGTCGTGGTCCTGATCGATCACGCCCCGCACCAAATACGCCCCCGCCGGCAGCGGCCCCAGCGCGAACTGGCCGGTCGAGTCGGCCAACCCGCGGTAATCGAGGCTGTCCGGCAGGAGCAGGGCCTCCACCAGCGCGCTCGCCGCGGGACGGCTGGTGGTCCAGTCCACCACCGTGCCCTCGATGGTCAGCGAAGGCGCCGGGCCGCCCGTGGTGAAGGTGAGCACCGTCCCGCGCTTGCTCTGGTTGCGTCGCAGGTCGGCGATCCCGGGCCGCAGTTCGACGCGATATACCCGGTTGGCCCGCCAGCCTTCGACCGGCTTCACGGTGATGCGATCGCGCTTCCAGTTCACGTGCGGGACGCGCGTGGTGGGCGAGAGTATGATCAGCTTCTCGAGGTCCCCGGTACCCGTGCCCTGGTTGGGCGTGCCGCCCTCGGACACCACCTCATCGAAGCGGAACACGACGTCGCCTTTGAAGTCGGGGACGTTGGCGAGGCTGTCGGGAACGGTGGAGATGAGCTTCGGCGGCGCCGTGTCGGGCGGTCCGCCGGGCGGTGGCTCGATGCGGGCACAGGATGCGACGGCCAAGAGGAGAGAGAAGATGGAGCGCTCCCGGAGGCACCGGCTTGCAACGCGCTCCGTGGTTCCTGGCCTCGCTCCCGGTTCCGTCGCCGCCGGCCCCCTCACCCGCACCCCAGCAGGTCCCGCTTCCGCAGCAGCACCTCCCGCTGCTCGGTCCAGGCCGCCAGCTTCTGGCGCTCGCGGGCGACCACCTCAACGGGAGCGCGGGCGACGAACTGCTGGTTGCCGAGCTTCTTTTCCTGCGAGGTCACCAGGCCTGCCAGCCGGTCTGCCTCGGCGCCCAGGCGGCCGCACTCCCGGCCGACATCGATGGCGTCGCCCAATGGCACGAAGACGGTGGTTCCATCGGGCAGCACCGCGTGCCCGCCGACCCGTTCGGTGCTTTCGCCCAGCACCAGGTCGGAGAGCTTGGCCAGCCGGGTGATCGTCGCGCGCTCCCGCTCGAGCGCGTTCGACGGGCCGGCGCCGTCCTGGCTGACGAACGCGCGCACCGAATGGCCGGGTGCCACGCCATACTCCGCCCGGATGGCGCGAATCGCCCCGACGACCTGCTGCACCAGCTCGAACTCGGCCAGGGCCACGGGATCTTCGGCGCGACGGTCGGGCCGGGGCCACGGGGCCACGGAGATCGATGCCTCGCCCGGGCGACCCGGAAAGCGGCGCCACAAGGCTTCAGTCACGAACGGCATGACGGGATGAAGCAGCCGCAGGGCGACATCGAACGTCTGCGCGGCCACCGCCCGCGCGACGTCGCCGCCCGGCACATCGCCGTAGAGCCGCGGCTTGATCTGCTCGATGTACCAGTCGGCGAGGTCGCTCCAGAGGAAGCGGTATACCGCGCCGGCGGCCTCGTTCAGCCGGAACTTCTCGTAGGCATCGGTTGCCTCGCGGACGGTGGCCTCGCAGCGCGCCAGAATCCACCGATCCGCCAGCGTCAGCTCGTCGCGCCGGATCGCGCTCGGGCCGCCCGCCAGCGGCCGAGGGGGACCGTCGAGGTTGGAGAGGATGAACCGCCCGGCGTTCCAGAGCTTGTTAGCGAAATTCCGGCCCGCGGCGAACGAGGCTTCGAGGTCGTTCGGATCGAGGATGACGTCGGTGCCGACCGACATGCCCGACACCAATGAATAGCGGAGCGCATCGGCGCCGTAGCGCTCCACCACCTCGAGCGGATCGATACCGTTGCCCAGCGACTTCGACATCTTCCGGTGCTGGGTATCGCGCACCGTGCCGTGCAGGTAAATGTGGGTGTACGGCACGTCGCCCATGAAGTACAGCCCGGCCATGATCATCCGGGCCACCCAGAAGAACAGGATCTCCGGCGCGGACACCAGCGTGTGGCCGGGGTAGAACGCGGCGAGGTCCGGGGTGCGATCGGGCCAGCCGAGGCTCGAGAAGGGCACGAGCCAGGAGCTGAACCAGGTGTCGAGCACGTCGTCGTCCTGTCGAACCGCACCGCCGCAGGCCGGGCAGGCCTCGATGTCGGTCCGGCTCACGACCGTCCGGGCGCACGCGTCGGACTGGCAGTACCACACGGGGATGTGGTGGCCCCACCAGAGCTGGCGGGAGATGCACCAATCGCGAATGCCCTCGAGCCAGGTGGTGTAGTCGTCGCCACGACGCTCGGGAATGAAGAGCAGGGTGCCGTGGCGGTAGCGCTCGAGCGCCGGACCGGCCAATGGCGCCATACGGACGAACCACTGATCCGACAACCGTGGCTCGATCACCGTGCCGCAGCGGTAGCAGTGGCCCACCGCGTGCCGGTGCGGCTCGACCTTCTCGAGCAGACCTGCGGTCTCGAATTCGGCGACCACCCGGGCACGCGCCTCGAACCGGTCGAGCCCCTGAAATCGCTCGGGGGCGGCCAGACTGATGCGCGCATCCGGTGTCATCACGTCGATCGACGGGAGCCCGTGCCGACGGCCGATCTCGAAATCGGCGGGATCGTGCGCCGGTGTGACCTTCACCGCGCCCGAGCCGAAGGCCGGGTCCACGGCCTCGTCGGACACGATCGGGATGGCGCGGTCGACCAGCGGCAGCCGGAGGCGCCGCCCGACCAGATGCCGATAGCGCTCGTCGGCGGGGTGCACGGCGACACCCGTGTCACCCAGCATGGTCTCGGGGCGAGTGGTCGCGACGGTGACGTGGCCGCTCCCCTCGGCCAGCGGGTAGCGGAGGTGCCAGATCCGGCCGTCCGTCTCCTCCTTTTCGGCCTCCTCATTCGAGAGGGCCGTGAGGCAGCGGGGGCACCAGTTGATGATGTAATGGCCGCGATAGACCAGCCCGGCCTCGTATAGCGTGACGAACGCTTCGCGTACGGCGCGCGAGAGATCGTCGTCGAGTGTGAAGTAGGTGCGGGTCCAATCGGCGGATGAGCCGAGGGCCTTGAGCTGCTCCAGAATGGCCGCGCCCGTCTCGCGGACGTAGGTCCAGACGCGCTCCACGAATGCGTCGCGTCCTACGTCGAACCGGGTGAGCCCTTCCTTGGCCAGCAGGCGCTCGACCACATTCTGCGTGGCGATGCCCGCGTGATCGGTACCCGGGAGCCAGAGCGTCCGACGGCCGCGCATGCGCTCGAACCGCACGAGCACGTCTTGCACCGTGTTGTTGAGTCCGTGGCCCATGTGCAGCACCGCCGTCACGTTGGGCGGCGGCATCATGATCACGTAGGGCTGCGACCCGGCGCCGCCCGGTCCGGCCTCCGGCGCAAACAGGTGGCGCGCCTGCCACCAGGCGTAGAGGTCGGACTCGATCGCGGACGGATTGTATTGGGGAGCGAGCGGCTCGGTCATGCGCTCTGGTCGGTGGCCCGCGCGTCCCGGGCGCGGGGCTGGTCGTCCTCACCGCGCACCAGAAGGCTGTTGATGACGCTCTCGATGCCGGGCACGGCCAGCGCCGCCCGCCCGGCAACGGTTCGCGCGGTGCGCGACGGGACCCAGCCGCGCAGCTCCACCACGCCGCGGGACACCGGCAGCGCGTCGACCGGAATGCCGGCGAGGCGGGGCTCGGCCTGGAGCGCCGCGAGCACGGCGCGCGCTGAGGCGGAGGTGGTCAATCGGGTCGGCGTGGCGTCGCGCAGACGGCGGGCGACGCCCTCCACTCGCCGGCGGCTTATCCCACCGACCCACTCGCTGAGCGCGAACCCCGCCACCAGGCCGGCGCCGACGCCGAGCCCGGTCCAGAGGATGACCTGCATACCGTTCAGGCGATCGCGATGGCGCACGCTGCGTCCTCTTACGTGAAGATTCCGAGTCCGGTTAAGTTAACATTTTCCATGACCAAACGCAGCGAATCGTCGCACCCGAAGGCCCTCGAATGAGCGAGCAGCGAACGGCCGGCCGGGCCCCCGAGCTGGGCCGCTGGATCGTGGTGGGGGTGGTGCTGCTGATCGGCATCCTCCTCTTCGTCGTTTACGCGCCGGACAGCAGGCCGCCCGCGCCGCCCTCGGCGCACGAGGGCCCATGAGCGCCGCCGTTCGGGTCACCCTGCCCGACGGCAGTGTCCGCGAGGTCCCAGCGGGCACGACCTCGCGGCAGGTCGCCGAGAGCATCGGCCCGGGACTCGCGCGCGGCGCTTGCGGCCCGGGTGAACGGCTCCATCTGGGACCTCGACCGACCGCTCGAGCGCGACACCACGCTGGCCATTCTCACCGAGAAGGATGCCGAGGCGCTGGAGGTCCTGCGCCACAGCTCGGCGCACATTCTCGCCACCGCGGTGCGGGAGCTGTTTCCGGGCGCGGGCATCGGCTTCGGACCGCCGATCGAGGACGGCTTCTACTACGACTTCCAGGTGGATCGCCCGTTCACGCCCGAAGACCTCGAGCGGATCGAGGCGAAGATGGCCGAGGTCACGGCCCGCAACTACCCGTTCGTGCGTGAAGTCGTGGACCGGGCGGAGGCCAACCGCCGCTTCGCGGACGACCCGCTCAAGCTCGAGCGCATCAGCGAACTGGGCGACGACGAGACGATCACGGTGTACACCGACGGGCCCTTCCAGGACCTCTGTCGTGGGCCGCACGTCCCTCGGACGGGGCGACTGAAACATTTCAAGCTCCTGCACGGCGCCGGCGCCTATTGGAGAGGCGACGAGCGCCGCCAGATGCTGCAGCGGATCTATGGAACCGCATGGTTCAAGAAAGAGGAGCTCGACGCCTACCTGCACCGGCTGGAGGAGGCGCGCAAGCGCGACCATCGCCGCGTCGGTCGGGAGCTCGACCTGTTCACGTTCCATCCGTCGGCGCCGGGGGCCGCGTTCTGGACGGAGAAGGGCACCACGGTCTACAACCTGCTGGTGGACTTCGTGCGGGAGCGGCAGGGGCGGGACTTCAAGGAGATCAAGACGCCGCTGCTCTACAACAAGTCGTTGTGGGAGACCTCCGGCCACTGGGGCAAGTACCGCGAGAACATGTTCCTGGTGCTCAACAAGGAAACGGGTGAGCATGACAGCTCGCTCAAGCCCATGAACTGTCCGTCGCACTACCTGCTGTACGGCACGAGGAAGCATTCCTACCGGGAACTGCCGCTCCGATACGTGACCTTCGACGTGCTGCACCGCAACGAGGTGACCGGTGCGCTCTCGGGGCTCACGCGCGTGCGCCAGTTCGCCCAGGACGACTGCCACGTCTTTCTCACCCAGGGCCAGATCGCGGACGAGGTGAAGTTCCTCAT
This sequence comes from Gemmatimonadales bacterium, assembly GCA_051955835.1. Lineage (GTDB taxonomy): Bacteria > Gemmatimonadota > Gemmatimonadetes > Gemmatimonadales > GWC2-71-9 > CAVVWJ01. Next base: position 3,507 of record JBQCGH010000056.1, on the reverse strand, counting down.
GGACTTCATTCTCGGCTATTACCGGACCTTCGGTCTCACGGCCTCGCTCAAGTTCGCGACCCGCCCCGAGACGCGGATCGGGAGCGACGAGCTGTGGGACCAGGCCGAGGCGGCCCTTCGGAGCGCGCTCGAGGCCACCGGGCAGCCGTACGAGCTCAAGGCAGGCGACGGGGCCTTCTACGGGCCCAAGATCGACTTCGACGTCACCGACTCGATCGGCCGGAGCTGGCAGCTCGGCACGATCCAGCTCGACTACAACGCGCCGGAGCGGTTCGATCTTACCTACGTCGGCGAGGACAATGCCGAGCATCGGCCGGTGGTGATCCACCGGGCGGTGAGTGGATCGTTCGAGCGGTTCATCGCGATCCTGATCGAGCACTTCGCCGGGGCGTTCCCGGTGTGGCTCTCGCCCGAGCAGGTGCGGGTGATTCCGATCTCGGACGCCCAGATCCCCGCGGCGCGAGGGGTGACGGACCGGCTGGTCGCCGCGGGCATTCGCGCCCACCTCGATGACCGGAGCGAGACGCTCAACTACCGCATCCGCGAGGGCGAGGTCGGCAAGGTGCCCTACATGGCCATCGTGGGCCAGCGCGAGGCCGAGCAGGAGAGTCTCGCGCTCCGGGTACGTGGGGCGGGGAAGAAGCAGGAAATCATGACCGTGGACGCGTTTCTGGCGCGGATCGCCGAGGAGGTGCGAACGCGGGCGCGGGCGCCGTAGTTCCATCTCGCCGCTCGACTGGAGCCCGCCCGCCGCCCGGATTATCTTGCCCCTCGCAGGGCACCCCCAACCGGAGCGGTTTTCGTGAGCGACAGCACCACCCCCGTCATCCTGTCCGCCGTGCGCACGCCCATCGGCCGCTATCTCGGAGGTCTCTCGAGCTTCACGGCGCCGCAGCTCGGCGCCATGGTCGTCCGCGACGCGGTCGCACGTGCCGGCATTGACGGTTCGGCGGTCGAGGAAGTCATCATGGGCCAGGTGGTGCAAGGCGGGTCGGGCCAGGCGCCCGCGCGCCAGGCCTTGATCCATGCCGGCCTTCCCGCCGCGATCCCCGCGCTCACCATCAACAAGGTCTGCGGGTCCGGCCTCAAGGCGGTGATGCTCGCCGCGCAGGCCATCAAGGCGGGCGACGCCGAGGTGATCGTCGCCGGCGGCCAGGAGGCGATGTCCAGCGCGCCGCACTACGTGTACGGCATGCGCGGCGGCATCAAGGCGGGCAACCAAACCATGGTGGACGGCATGATCCACGATGGTCTGTGGGACTCATTCGGCTGTTGCCACATGGGCGAGTACGCCGAGTATACCGCGGAAAAGGCCAACGTCACGCGGCAGGATCAGGACGCGTTCGCCTACGAGAGCCACCGCAAGGCGATCGCGGCGATCGACGCAGGCAAGTTCAAAGCCGAGATCCTGCCGGTCCAGGTGCCGGGGAAGGGCGCGCCGTCCACGATCTCGGTGGATGAATCTCCGCGCCGGGACACGAGCCCGGAGTCGCTGGCCAAGCTCAAGCCGGCCTTCCGGAAGGACAAGGGCACGGTGACGCCGGGCAATGCACCCGGACTCAACGACGGCGCGAGCGCGCTGGTGGTGAGCTCGCTGGCCTTTGCCAAGGCCCACGGGCTTGAGCCCATGGCCAAGGTCACCGGCTACGCCACCGGTGGCGGCGAGCCGAGGGAGATCTTCTTCGCGCCGGTGCTTGCGGTGCGAAGCCTGATGGAGAAGACCGGGTCCACCATCACCAGCTACGACCTGATCGAGGCCAACGAGGCGTTCGCGGTGCAGGCGCTGGCCGATGGGCGTGAGCTCGGCTGGGACTGGGACCGGGTCAACGTGCACGGCGGTGCGGTTGCGCTGGGGCACCCCATCGGCGCGAGCGGCGCCCGGGTGCTCACGACGCTGCTGTATGCGCTTCGCGACCGGGGCGGCTCGACCGGTCTCGCCACCCTCTGCCTCGGCGGCGGCAACGCCGTGGCCCTCAGCGTGGAGGTGATCTGATGGGTGCCGCTCCCGAAGGTCTCGATCGCGTCGCCCTGGCTCCGCGGACGACGACGGCGCGCCGGCTCGTCCGTGTCGGCGCCGGCGCGGTCGCCGTGGCCATCGCGGCGCAGTTCGCCGTGCCCGTGCCCTTCAGTCCGGTGCCCATGACCCTCCAGCCGCTGGCGGTGCTCGCGGTCGGTGGGGTGCTCGGCGCGACCGACGGTCTCCTCGCGCTGGTGGCCTACCTCGCGACGGGCGCGCTCGGACTTCCGGTGTTCGCGGGCGGCTCGGGGGGCGCCATTCATCTGATCGGTCCCACCGGCGGCTATCTGCTCGCCTTTCCCGTCGCGGCCGCGCTGGTGGGCTGGTTGGTTCGGCCACGCGCCGGCGTGCTGCGCGTGCTCCTCGCGTGCGCACTGGGCATGCTCGTGATCCACGTCGGCGGCGTGTCCCAGCTTGCCCTGCTCGGCGGCGACCCGGCGCTCGCCTTCCGAGTCGGCTTCGTGCCTTTCCTCACCGGCGATCTCCTCAAGGTAGGCCTCGCGGCCGCCGCGATCCTCGGCCTCCGGCCGCCGGTTCGCCCGGCCAATTGACCGAGCCGACGCCCCTCCGGCGCCCACGGCCCGCCCTTCGGGCCATTGGCGCCATCGCGGCGTTCTATCTGCTCGGCTTCATCCTGAGCGCGCTGCTGCTGTGGCCCTTCGCGGCGCTCCTGACCCGCGGCGCCGCCGCCAACGACCTCAAGCTGCACCCGACGCCGCTGTTCGCCCTGGGACAGGGGCTCGTGCTCATGCTGGCCTTTGGCGCGGCCACCTGGATCGTGGGGCGGATCGGGCTGGGGCTCCGCGCCGTGGATCTGCGGTGGCGCACCCCGCTGGTCTGGCCGCGAGCGTTCGGCATCGGCCTCGTGCTCGGCATTCTCCCGGCGGCCGTCGCGATGACCATGGGGGTCTTCGCTGCGGGCGCGGGGTGGATCCACGATGGCGGGTCACTCTCGGCATGGGCCTCACAGGTGGGCAAGACGGCGCTGATCCTCGCTCCCGCCGCGCTGGCCGAAGAGCTCATGTTCCGTGGGCTCCCGATGGCGGTCGCGGCCCGGGCGGTCGGGCGGGGCTGGTCCATCCTGCTGCTCTCGCTGCTGTTTGCGCTGGCCCATCTGACCAACCCGGACGTCACCGCGGCGGGGATCGGGAACATCGCCATCGCGGGCATCTTCCTCGCGCTCGCCTTCTTCAGCCGGGGTGGCATGTGGACGGCGTTCGGGGCTCATCTCGGCTGGAATGTGACCCTGGCCGCGCTGGCCGCGCCGGTGAGCGGGCTGCCCTTCGACATCCCGTACATCGACTATCGCAGCGGCGGCCCGGTCTGGCTGACCGGCGGAGCCTTCGGGCCGGAGGGCGGACTGCTGGCGACGTTCGCGCTTACCGCCGCGGTGGTGCTGGTGGCGCGCTGGAATCGAGAGGAACCGACATGAGCCGTGCCGCCGTGATCGGCGCAGGCACTATGGGGAACGGGATCGCCCACGTCTTCGC
>JBQCGH010000055.1:0-17230 GCA_051955835.1 Gemmatimonadales bacterium | reverse complement strand
GGTCTTGGGCCAAGACTTTTATTTGGGGGGGGTGTATGTTGCGTGTTAGTGTTATTCCCGCCGCCCAACCCAGGGGGGGGACTACGGCGCCGATCTGGTCGGCGCCGCTCCGGAGTCGCTCCCAGAGTTCGTTCACGTCGCCACCTCGATCACGAGTTTGCCCATCTGCTTCCCGCTCCGGAGCCTGGCGAACGCCTCCTCCGCACGGTCGAGCGGCACGACCGTATCCACGACGGGCCAGAGACGCCCGTCGTGGGCCAGGGCGACCACTGCCTGATATTCTCGCCGGCTGCCCAGGGTGGATCCCAGGATGCTCCACTGGTGCCAGAACAGTCGCCGGAGATCGAGCTCGATCATGGGGCCGGTCGTGGCCCCGCAGATGACCAGCCGCCCTCCGCGGCGTAGCGCCCGAAGTGAGTCCTGCCAGCGTACCTGTCCCACGCTGTCCACCACCACATCGGCACCCCGACCATCGGTCGCTCGCCGCACCTCGGCCACGATGTCAGCGGCGGCATGATTGAGCCCCAGCTCGGCGCCGAGCCGGCGGGCGGCCTCGAGCTTGGCGTCGGAGCCGCTGGTGACGATCACCCGCGCACCGAGATGGCGGGCGACCTGCAGCGACGCCAACGCGACCCCGCCGCCGATGCCCCACACGAGCACCGTCTCGTCCGGGCGCACCGACGCCCGGCTGGCCAGCATTCGCCACGCGGTGAGGCTGGCGAGCGAGAAGGCCGCCGCCTGCGGCCATTCCATGCCGGGCGGGACGGGCGCGAGATTCTCCTCGGGGACCACGATGAGCTCGGCCGCGGTGCCGGGCCGATGTTCACCCACGACCGCAAACGACGCGCAGAGCGATTCCTGGCCCTCGCGGCACGCCGTGCACCGGCCGCAGGACACGCCGGGATTGATCATGACACGATCGCCCGGCGTGACCGTGCTGACACCGGATCCGACGGACTCCACGATCCCCGCCCCGTCCGACCCGACCACGTGGGGGAAGCGGTAGCGCACACCCGGAAGCCCGTCGGCCACGAACAGGTCGAGGCGATTGAGCGCGGCCGCGCGCACCCGCACGCGCACGTCGGTGGGCGACTCCAGCTCCGGAGCGGGGAGCTCCCGTATCGCGAGGTGCTCGAGCCCGCCGACGGCGTCGAGCGCGAGCGCTTTCACGGTCGCGCCGCGGTCAGAAGGACGGGCTCAGGACCTGCTCGCCCGGGCGCAGGGGAATCACGGTCGGTGTGCTGCGCGGCGCGAGCGGCTGAACGCGGAGGCCGAGCTGCGACTTGCCTTTTTGCGCGTCGGCGAGCTTGCCCGTCACATAGGCGATCCGATCTCCATCCGGCGAGAGATCGAAAGAGACTACCGGCTGATCCACCTCGAGCAGCGGCACCGGGTCCGTGGATACGGTCGCGCCGCCTGGCAGACGCATCACGCGCGTCTTGCTTCCCTTGTCCAGCAAGTAGACGAGATCGCCGCCGGGGAGATAGTGCGGACTCGATTCGCGGTCGCCGGTCTTGGTGAGCCGTCGTGCCTCGCCGCCGTCGAGGTCCACCTCGTAGAGCTCCGGGTTGCCATCGCGCAGCGAGACGAAGGCGACGCGCCGGCCATCGGGCGACACATCCGCGTCACGGTTGCCGCCGCTCGAGCTGGTGAGCGCGCGGGACTCGCTGCCGTCTGCACGCACGATCATGAGCTGGGGCACGCCGGCGCGCGGTGTCGCCGTGTACACCAGCCGCGCGCCGTCCGGCGTCCAGACCGGCTCACTCTCGGCGCCGGGATCCGACGTGATGCGGCGCGGGTTCCGGCCGTCGGCATCCATGATCCAAAGGTCCGCGGTGCCGGCCTTGGTCGAGCTGTACGCGATCCGGGTCCCGTCCGGCGATCGTGCCGGGGCGAGGTCACCGCCGCCATCGACCAGCAGGGGGAGCAGCGGATCGGGCGCGTCCGGGCGAACCTGGTAGATGCCGAACGATCCGCTCCGATTGGACGCGACGAGGAAGTCCGCGCCGACGTAGACATCGGCCTTGGCGGTCTGACCCCAGGGTGTCGTCGCCGTCACGATGGCGTGGCCGGGGCTCACGCCACGCACGTCGCCCGAGCCGACGGACGCCACTTCGGGATGGTCGCTGGACCAGGTGACGGTCGCGGGCCCGATCGGCTTGTCGTCGTTGCCCCAGAGGGTGGCCGTGAGGGTCGCCCGACTGCCCACTCTGACCCCGACCCGGCTGCGGTCGAGCGCGAGCAGACCGGGCACGACCTTGAGGCGCCACACCACCGGCTCGAAGCCACGCAGCCGCGCCGTCAGCGTGGTCGCGCCCGTGTCGCGGGCGGTGAGTGTGCCGGTGGCTCGGTCGAAATCGGCGCGGGAAGTGTCACCGACTTCCCAGGCGATCTTGACCTCGGGAATCGGGGTGCTGTCCGCGGCATCGGCCACCGCGCTGAATTGGCGGACCCCTCGGACCGGCAGCGTGATCGGCTCCGGGACCGGCTTGGGCGAGACCACCAAGGTCTGTGGCAGCCGGTAGACCGTCAGGGGGGCCCGTCGCTCCTGCCCGTAGACCTGGACCACGATATCGGTGCGGCCGGGCGCGCGCGCCGTCACGATGCCCGTCGAATCGACGACGGCCACCGCGGTGTCAGCGGTGCGCCAATGGAGTCCGGCCGTGAGTCGCCGACCGCTCTGAGCGGGGACGAGCACGCTCAGGGTCTCCGCGTCCTGCGGACCGAGGGCCTCGGCGGCCCCGGCGAGCGTGACATCGGCCTGCTGCACCTCGACGGGCAGGGTGGCCATGAGCCCCCCGGAGGCGCTCGCCTGGACGATCGTCTTCCCTGGCCCCACACCCAGGACAACGCCCTGGCTGTCCACCGAGGCGACCTCGGGCTTGAGCGATTTCCAGGTTACCTGGTCCACCGCCGAGACGCTTCCGTCCTCGTGCAGTGCCTGCGGCGCGATGTGGACGGCTTCTCCCGGGAGCAGCATGGCTCCCGTCGGATCGAGTGCCAGCAGCGTTCCGCTCGCCGCTGCGCTGTTGCCACCTGTGCCCGCCGTGATGAGCACGGCGAGCGATGCGCGCCGACCTTGGGTTCGCGCCTCGACCTTGGCAAGGCCCGGCGCCACGCCCTGGACCGTGCCCTCGCGGGTGACGCGGGCGATCGAGGTATCGGAGCTCGAGAACACGAACTTCGCGGTGGCGATGAGATTGCCCTGGCGGTCGTAGGCAGTCGCGAAGATCGGTTGCTTCTGGCCGACCGCGAGGGTCATAGTCTCGGGTGTCACCTGGACTTCGCTCGCCGTCTGCGCCGCGGCGGGCGCGGCGATCACGACCACCAGCGCACAGCCGAAGACATGGCGGACGCGGCGTCTCGGACGCGCGTGACGGACGCGGTCCGCTGGGGATCGGTGCGATGTCACCGGCAGTGATATCCGAGAAAGAGGGGAGCTGCGCTAATTATAGCGCACGGCGGGCGAGGTCGCATGTTGCCTTGGGCGCCGTGGCCGTAACGTATTGCTGCTGCCGCACTTGCTTTCCCCCTTCCCGGCCGGCCCTGTACCGCCGCTGTCGGGCGTGGTCGCCGCGAAATCCTCAGCCCGCGTCACGGTCGCAGGATGGCAATTCAGGCTTGCAGAAGGCATCAAGATGTGCATTGTTATAACCAGCATTGCCCACCTCAGCACAGGCGCACACGCTCTACTCTCGGCGGTGCGCCGCATCTGCGATCGGAGGACGCATGGCCGAGCTTCATTATATGGAGATGGGCTGGTCAGGTTCCGGTTGGATGGACCCGCTGCCGGTTGAGCCTCCCCCGGCGCCCCCTCCCCCCGCAGCGCCGGCCGCCCAGCCGATGTCTCGTCCCGGGTCGCCGGCCATGCCAGCCGACATGGCGGCCGAGCCCCGCCGGACACCGGCCCGCTCCTCGGCCAGGAAGAAGTCAACCAAGAAGGCGGCCAAGAAGAGCGCGAAGAAGAGCGCCAAGAAGACAGCCAAGCGGGGCGCCCGGAAATCGGCGAAGAAGGGCGCACGGAAGAAGAGCGCCCGCCGGCCCGCCAAGAAGGCCGCTCGCCGGGTCGCCAAGAAGAGCGCGCGCCGCTCGGCCAAGAAGAGCACGAAAAAGTCGGCCCGGCGCCGGCGGCGCTGAGGTCGGCGGCCCGGCTCAGCCTTTCCGCTGCGTCTGGGCCAGCGCGGCGGCGCAGTTGATCAGCGCGATGTGGGTGAACGCCTGCGGAAAATTGCCGAGGAACGCTCCGGTCATGGGATCGATCTCCTCGGAGTAGAGCCCGACATGATTGGCGTGGCGCAGCATGCGGCGGAACACCCGCTCGGCGCGCTCGCGCTCGCCGATCATGCTCAGGGCCTGCGCCAGCCAGAACGTGCAGATCGAGAAGGCCCCCTCCTCCCCTTCCAACCCGTCGGGATGCCGGTAGCGGTACACCAGCTCGCCGTCGGCGCTGGTGAGCTCGCGCGCGATCGCCAGCACCGTGCTGAGCACGCGCGGGTGGTTCCAGGGAAGAAAGCGCACCATGGGAATGGCGAGTGCGGCCGCGTCGAGTGCGTCGTCGTCGTACGCCTGCGTGAATGACTGCTGCCGCTCGCTCCAGCCCCGCTCCATGATCTCGGCGTGGAGCGCGTCAGCCTGCCGCCGCCATTCCGCGGTGTTGCCCTCGAGACCCAGCTCCTCGGCCATGCGGACTCCCCGATCCAGGGCCACCCAGCTCAGCACCTTGCTGAACACGTAGTGGCGGACCTCGCCCCGCACCTCCCAGATGCTCGAATCCGGCCGCTGCCAGTTTCCGCCGACCCAGTCGACCAGCCCGCGCAGCACCCGCCACGTGCCCTCGGTCATCTCGTGGTTGCGCCGCCAGATGTCGGCGGTCTCGAGTACTTCACCATAGACGTCGAGCTGGAGCTGGCCCACCGCGCCGTTGCCCACCCGCACCGGTCGGGAGCCCAGGTAACCCGACAGGTGGTCGAGCTGACCCTCGACCAGGTCGCGGCGGCCGTCGATGCCGTACATGATCTGCAGGTGGCCGCCGCCCTCGTGGCGGCACACCTTCTTGAGGAACCGCATGAACGCGTCGGCCTCACGCCGGTGGCCGACGTTGTCCAGGGCGGCCAGGGTGAACGCCGCGTCACGCAGCCAGACGAACCGGTAGTCCCAGTTCCGCACGCCCCCGATCGTCTCGGGCAGCGAGGTGGTGGGCGCGGCGATGATCGCGCCCGTCTCCGCGTGGGTCAGCAGCTTGAGGGCGAGCGCCGACCGCTTGACCATGCCGCGGTAGGGTCCGCTGTAGCGCACGCCGGCCGCCCACCGCGCCCAGAACGCTGCGGTGATGTCGAGCTTCCTCGGGCTCTCGTAGCGCTCGACCGGGTGGATGTCATCGTCGTCGTAGCGGAGGACCAGCCAGCGCTCCTCGCCCTTCTCCACCGCGAACTGCGCGATCGCGGTGGACTGCTCCACCGTCCACTCGAAGGCGGTCGAGCTCGAGAGGGTGATCACCTGATCGGTGCGGTCCGTGGCGAAGAGGCCGTTCCGCAGCGGCTCGAGCCGGGTCGTGCGCGCCCCGTACTCGAAACGCGGCATGAACGTCATCTGCATCGGGACCCGGCCGCGTGTGCATCGGAGCTGTCGGTGGACCTCGGGGTGGGGTCCCGACGGGCGCCCGTCCTCGTCCACCGGCATGAAGTCGGTGAGGACCACGACGCCACCGGCGGTGCGGAAGGTGGTCTCGAGGATGTTGGTTCGGGGGAGGTATCGCTGAGTGGACGTCCACTCGACCGAGGGCCGCACCGACCAGGTGCCGCCGCGTTCCCGATCGAGGATGGCCGCGAAGACGCTGCCGCTGTCGAAGCGCGGCAGGCAGCACCAGTCGATGGCGCCGTCGAGACCGATGAGGGCGGCGGTGCGCATGTCGCCGATGAGGCCGTAATCGGAAAGCGGAGGGGTCCGGAGCGCCGCGGGACGCTGGTCGCCCGGCTCGGTGGCGGCACCGACCTGGAGGTCCGTCATCGCCCAAGTATAACGCCGGATCACGAGGATCTTGCATGGGCACCGTCGCGCGCCCACCTTCCTACACCTCTTTCACTTCTTCCATCGTCAGATGCGATTGCCCCTCTCATTCGCGGTCGCGACCCTGCTGTCAGCCGTCGCGTCGCTCGCCGCGTGCCGGCGCCCACCGCCCGATGGTGTCGCCCTGCTGGGCGCCACCCTGATCGACGGCAGCGGCGGCCCGCCGCTCGCCGATGCCGCGGTCGTCGTCCGCCACGGCCGCATCGAATCGGTCGGCACCCGCGCCGGCTTCACCCTGCCGCCGGCCACCCGCGAGGTGGACGTCGCCGGGCGATGGATCATCCCCGGCCTCATCGACGCCCACGCGCACGTGGAGCGGTGGGCGCTCCCCCGGTACCTGGCCTGGGGCGTCACCACCGTGCGCGATCTCCACGGCCAGGTCGACTCCATTCTTCGCCTGCGCCAGCAGGTCAATCTCGGCGCCGTGCGTGGACCGCGAATCTACAGCGCCGGCGCCATGATCGACGGCCTGCCGACGACATACCCCGACGCCATCGGCGCGAGCACGCCGCGCGATGCACGCAAGGCCGTCGACCGGCTGGTCAATGCCGGCGCCGATCTCATCAAGGTCTACACCCGCGTCGATGACAGCCTGCTCAAGGCGGTCGTCGACGAGGCCCGGACGTTCAACCTCCGCGTCGCGGGCCATCTTGGCATGGTGAACGCGGTGACCGCCGCGCACGAGGGCATTGCGACCATCGAGCACATGAGCGGCGTGCCCGAGGCCTGCGTGGCGGACCCGTCCTCGCTCATGGCCGCACACTATCGCGGCTTCTTCTCCGGCTGGACGGCCTTCGAGCGAAGCTGGGCAGGGCTCGACTCCGTCGCGCTCGATCGGGTGGCGCGGACGCTGGCCCAGCAGGGGACCATGCTGGTGCCGACCCTGGTGTTGCATGAGACGTTCAGCCGGCTCGACGACCCTGCGATGCTGCAGGACACGATGCTCCGGGCCGTTCCCGCGATCGCGCTACAGCGCTGGAACGTGCCGGACATGGTTCGGCGGGCGGGCTGGACCGCGGAGGATTATCCGGCCTTTCGCGCCGCGCGGCCGGTGCAGAACCGTTTCCTTCGGCTGTTCGCGGCCGCGGGGGGACGCATCGCGACGGGCACCGACGCCTCGAATCAGCTGCTGATCCCCGGGTACAGCGAGCACCAGGAGCTTCAGCTCCTGGCCGCGGCGGGCTTCACCCCGCGCGACGCGCTGCTCGCCGCGACGCACAACGGCGCACTCGTGCTCGGGGTGGACTCGCTCGGGCTGATCGCCCCCGGAAAAGCCGCCGACCTCGTGGTGCTCACCCGCGACCCGCTGGCCGACATCCGCAACACCCTCGCGATCGACCGGGTGATGTCGCGCGGCGTTCTTCTCTCCGCCGATTCGATCCGGAAAGCCTGGTAGGATCAATGGCATCGGGCGCGATCCTGCCGCGGGGTGCGGCAGCGGCGGCATGGGCGAGTCCAGCATGAGCGTGAGCGTCTTCGAGCGCGCCAAGGTCTACTTCGGCGCGCTACCGACGCGTCAGGGGATCCTCGGCCGCCGGCTTTTAGGCATCCAGGCGCCGACCGATGGCGACCTCGCCGACACGCTCGGACGCCGGCTCGCCTCGGAGCTCCGCCCCGACGGCAGTGCCGCCGGGTCCGCGCTCGCCACGATCTGGCGTGCGCACGAGCTGATGGACCTGGGGTTGGAACCTGCGTCGCCGGGCCTCGCGGGTACGCTCGGCTGGATCCTCGGGCGGCAGGACGCGCCCGGCGCGTACGGGGAAGGCTGCGACAAGTCGCGCCATGCCCGCCGGGCCTGCGCGCACTGGGTCGGAGGTTTCTTCTCCCCGGGACCGCCCTCGGAGCGGCTCGCGCCGATCACCCTGCCGAACGGCAAGGCATTTCGCACCGAGCCCGCGGCTCGCTTCGCGGTGAGCTGCCTGGCGCTCAGGGCCGTGCTCCGCGCCGGCCTCGCCGGCCGGCCCGCCGTGAAGCGACACCTCGAGAGCCTGCGAACCCTGGCCGACCAGTGGACGGAATGGAGCGGCTTCTTCGCGCCCGACGTGATCGTGGCGGGCGTTCACGCGCTCGCGCGGGGCGGCACGGACAGCCGAGGCGCGGTCGAGAGGCTGGTGGACGTTGTCGCGACCCGCCAGCAGGCGGACGGCGAGTGGCCCAATGCCGACCTGTTTCAGACCGTGGACGCACTGGTCGCGACCAGCCTGCCGGCGGCGCGCCTCGCGGTCCGGCGTGCCGCTCCCGCCCTGGAGCGGCGGCAGCGGGCCGACGGGAGCTTCGGCGCCACCGCGCAGGCCGAGCGCGCCCTGATCGCCGTCCGGGCCCTGGTCTGGGCGGCCTGATCGGCGGCGATAGGCGACCCGGTATAAACTTCCGGCATCGGGGCCATGGTGGCCCCGATCGTGTCGCTCCAAACAACTGCGTCAGCCGGCAGTCCATGACCGAGACCACCAGCGCTCCCAAACCCCGCGTCCGGCTCACCGCGCTCTCCCACGGCGCGGGCTGCGCGTGTAAGCTCGGCTCGGTCGACCTGAGCGAGGTCTTGCGCCATCTCCCCGGCATCGCGGATCCACGCGTGCTGGTGGACGCCGCCAACCGGGACGACGCCGCAGTCTTTCGGCTGAGTGACGACCGGGCGCTCGTGGCCACGACCGATTTCTTCACGCCCATCGTCGACGACCCGCGGGCCTGGGGGGCGATCGCCGCAGCCAATGCGCTGAGCGACGTCTACGCCATGGGCGGCACCCCGCTGTTCGCCCTCAATCTGGTCGGCTGGCCCCGCGAGAAAGCCCCCTTCGAGATGTTGGGCGAGGTGATCGCGGGCGCGGCCGAGGTGACCGAGCGCGCCCGGTGCCCGATGCTCGGCGGCCACTCGGTGGACGTGATGGAGCCGCTGTTCGGACTCGTCGTGATCGGCGAGGTGCACCCCGACCGCGCGCTGACCAACGCGGGTGCCTGTGCCGGTGACGTCCTGGTCCTCACCAAGCCGCTCGGGACCGGGATTCTGGCGACGGCGCTCAAGCGCGATGCGCTGCTCGAGGCCGGGATGGCCGAAGCGGTGCGTTCGATGACCACGCTGAACGAAGGCGCCGCGCGCGCTGCGCTCGGCGTGGGGGTGAGCGCCGCGACCGACGTGACCGGTTTCGGACTGCTGGGCCACCTGGGCAACATGCTGGCCGCGAGCAAGGTCGGCGCGGAGATCGCTTTCAGCGCGCTGCCGATCCTGCCGCACGCCTTGAGCCTGGCGGGCCGCGGGATCGTGCCCGGGGGTACCCAGCGCAATCTCGCCGCGGCCACCAACGTCGAATGGGCCGACGACCTGACGCCGACCGAGCGGATCATCTGCGTCGATGCCCAGACGTCGGGGGGCCTGTTGCTCGCCGTGCCGCCTGAACATGAGGCGGCGCTGCTCGCGGCCTTGCGCAAGGCGGAAACGCCGGCGGCGGCCGTCATCGGCCGGCTCACGAAGGGGCCGACGGGTCGGGTGCGCGTGACGCGGACCCTCGCCTGAGGCGCCGCAGGCCACTGCTCTAGTTTCGCATGTCTCCCATCCGCTGGACCGCCGATCGCATGGATCAGCTCGAGAACGCCGCCCGCCGGGGGCAGCGGGTGGCGCTCTCGCGCCGCGGCACCGAGTACGTCGTCGTGGCGGTGCGGGTCACCACCCAGGGCCGCGACGAAGTCCTGGTCGGGTACCTCCCCATGACCGGCGAGGAGCTCACCTTCCGACTGGACCAGATCGACAGCTTCCAGGTCGTCGGGTGAGGGGCGTCGCCGTCCTGCACCTCGACGAGAGCTGCCTGGGCAACGGGCGCGAAGGCGAGAACCCCGGCGGCGGCGGCGGTCTGATCGAGGCACGGAGCCCCAACGGCCGCCTGCAGCGCCGCGACCTCTACCTCAGCGCGCGCGCCACGACCAACAACCGCATGGCCCTCGCCAGCGCCGCGGCTGCGCTGCGAGCCCTCTCCAAGAAAGGCGCGCGGCTCCGCGTGCTCGTGGTCTCCGACTCCCAGTATCTGGTGAAGGGCATGCGCGAGTGGGTACCGGTCTGGGAAGCCCGCGGATGGAAGCGCAAGGAAGGTGCGATCGAGAATCTCGAGCTCTGGAAGGAGCTGCGCGCGAGCTCGCGGCTGCACGACGTCCAGTGGACCTGGGTCCGCGGCCACGGCGGCCATGCGAAGAACGAGTATGCCAACGACCTCGCCGTGAAGGCCGCCCGGGAGCAGGTCACCTCCGACGGAATCGTGGCCTCGGGATTCGACGACTGGCTGGAGGCGAAGCGGGCGAAAGGACTGTACCTGGACTACGATCCCGATGAGGCGTTCGCGACGCTGGAACGTCGGTTGGCGGCCGACGAGGCGTTTCCGCTGGCCGAGGGGTCTTCGCGGTAGTCAGCGGCCGCCAACGAGGCGGTCGAAGGGCGGTACCCTCGGAGCGGTGCGTAGTTGGGGTCGACCGCAGACTGGCCGCGTCATCAACGCGGGCAGCGCGAACAGCGTCCGTAACTGCTCCAAGCGCGGAGCGGGAGTGCTCAACCATACGGTCCGCATCCTGCCGCATCCAGTTTCTCACGTTCCTTGACAGCCCCGCGGGCGAGGTCTAACCTGCGACACCGTCCGCTCTTCCGCGAGGCCCGCGTGACCGATGTGGAACGCTTCTTTCGGCGGCTCGTCGTCAACCTCGCGGCGAGCGATCCGGCGCGCCTCCACCATCCGATCCCGCTCGACGACATCCTGCAGTCGATCGTTCCCTACCGGTCCAATCGCCGCGCCCTCGACGTCGAGACCAGCGAAGACTATGAGATGCTCCTGCTCCGGCTGTGTGCCGGCGAGCAGAACCTCGTCCGCACCGAGCCGGAGGAGGTCCGCGTCGAGTTCGCGGCCGAGGTCGAGAGCCCCAATCCCGATCTCGACGTGCTCCGTCGGTTCGAGAGTGTGGCGGTCTCGCTTCGCTCGGAGCCGCTGGCGCGCGCCCTCGAGTTCACGGATCGCACGCCGGACGCTGGGCGCTCGGATGAGCACGGGTACGCAAGCGAGGAGATCGATACCGACGAGAACGAGGCAGACGAGATCGAGGACGCTGACGATGCCGGGCTCCCGGACCTCGTTGCCTCGGAAGTCGATATCGCCGAGGACCTCGACTCGGATCAGGACCTCCCGGCCCGAGCCGCCGATCAGCTCGAGGCGCTCGAGGCCCTGGACGACGAGCCCCTGCCCGACGGGGTGCCGGACGCGCTACGCTGCCTCTATTGCGGTGAGGCCCTGCCCACCGACCGCGCGGTTCGCTTCTGCCCGCACTGCGGCCAGCGCCAGAGGCCGCCCGAATGCCCGCGCTGTCACAGCGGGGTAGACCCCGCCTGGCGACATTGCGTGAACTGCGGCGCGGCGCTGGCCGGCGGCTAGCCTGTGTGGCGTCACCCTGAGCGAAGCGACGGGGCCCCGCGTTCGGACATACTGCCGTCGCTCCCCCTCGGGGTGACCTCCGGAACAACTGCCTGGCGCGGGCCCCCTGGACGTGGCCGCCGCCCGCCGATACTTCGCTTCGGGGAGGTGCACCCATGCCCTGGACCGCCACCCTCCATCCCCATGACGTCGTCGCGGTCATCATGGGCGGAGGCGCCGGGACCCGGCTGTTCCCGCTGACCAAGGACCGGGCCAAGCCCGCCGTGCCGCTCGCGGGCAAGTATCGGCTGGTGGACATCCCCATCAGCAACTGCATCAACTCCGACCTGCGCCGGATCTTCCTGCTCACCCAGTTCAACAGCGGCTCGCTTCACCGTCACGTGCTCGAGAGCTTCCGATTCGACACCTTTTCACCGGGCTTCGTCGAGCTCCTTGCGGCGGAGCAACGGATCGACCGCACCGACTGGTATCAGGGCACCGCCGACGCGGTGCGGCAGAATTTGCTCCACATCAACTCGTACCCGCACCGGCTCGTGCTCATCCTCTCGGGCGACCAGCTCTATCAGATGAACTACCACGCCATCCTCGAGCAGCACGTGGCCAGCGGCGCGGAGGTCACCGTGGCGACCACGCCGGTGCACGCCGATCAGGCCCACGCCTTCGGCATCATGGAGGTCGGTGAGGGCGGCCGCATCATCCACTTCGTCGAGAAGCCGACCGATCCCGCCGTGCAGTCGCGGCTGCCGGGCTATCCGAACGAGCTGCCGGCCTCGATGGGGATCTACGTGTTCGACCGCGACGTCCTGGCCGACGCGCTGGCCGGCGACGAGGTGGACTTCGGCAAGCACATCATCCCCCGTCTCATCGAGAGCCGGCGGGTGCACGCCTATCGCTTCGAGGGGTACTGGGAGGATATCGGGACGATCCGCGCGTTCTACGAGGCCAACCTCGATCTGTGCGAGCCGCTCCCGCAGTTCAACTTCTACGACGCCAGCGCGCCGATCTACACGCACGCCCGCTACCTGCCGGCCACCAAGATCATCAAGAGCCACCTCGAGCGCAGCATCCTGGCGGATGGCTGCATCATCAACGACGCTCGCATCGAGCGCTCGGTGGTGGGCGTGCGATCCCGCATTCAGGCGGGGACGACCATCCGCGAGTCGCTCCTCATGGGCGCCGATTTCTACGACAGCCCCGACCGCCTGCCCCTCCCGGGCGCACCCACCATGGGCATCGGCCATGGCTCGTTCATCGAGCGGACCATCGTCGACAAGAATGCCCGCATCGGCGATGGGGTCCGGATTTCTCCCGAGGGGAAGCCCGCCTTCTTTGACGGCCCCAACTTTTACGTGCGTGACGGGATCGTGATCATCCCCAAGAACACGGTGCTCATGAACGGCGCCGTGATCTGAGCCGACCCGGGCGGAATGCCTGCGGACCGTCGAGACCGGTCCGCCGACGCCCCGACCCATCAGCCCCAGCTGCCGCCCGTCTTCGTCAGCTGGGCCCCGCGAGGGCCCCCGACTTCCGTCGCAAAACCGCCGTTTGCCTCGCCGAATGCGACACGGCGGCGGGACGTGCCATCTATGGGGAACGGCTCTTGCCCCCACACGCCGTATTCGCCCCGCCCTCTCCTTCAGGCAGGAGTCATGGCCACGCACCGGGTACTGCTCGCGGCAGTATGTCTCGCGGTCGCCTCGGCGCGACCGATGATCGGCCAGGAGGACTCCGCCGCTGCGTCGAAGCAGCCGGTGGATACAAAGGCGGACTACCTCGGGGTCGACCACGAGTTCGCGACCGGCGGGGGTGAGATCGTGCGGGTCTTCCTCGAGCGCGGTCAGGTCTATCGAGCCGAGATGACCACGCCCGACGTGACGCTCCAGATCCGGGCCATCGGCGGCAAGCTCAAGCCGCCGCGTGTCTACAACGTGCTCGGCCCCGAGGCCTCCAGCACCCAGTCCGAGGTCGAGGTTTACCCCGATGCCCGACGCCGATTAGGAGATCAAGCCGGTCTCGGGCGCGGGGAGCGGCGTCGGCACTCGCCTCAGGCTCTACCGTGACGCCAGCGAATCACATCGGCGCATGGCGATTCTCGACAAACCCGGCTGGGAGATCGGGTTCGAGCTCGCCGCCGGGTGGCACAGCGGCTTCGCACAGAGCAATGGCCAGCTGCCGGCAGGCACGGCCGACCCTCACGGCGGCAGCGATGTCGAAGGCTGCTTCGCCGCGCGCGCCGCTCCAGGGCTCGACCGCCTCGGCATGTGTGCACTCGGCATCGGGTACCAGAGCCAGGTGGGCGACAAGAGCATTCTTTGGATCTACACCGAGCCGCGGTTCGGGGTCCTCGGCAAACCGGCTCCGCGCCATTCGGGCTGGGTGGCCGGCATTCTCTTCAGACTGGGCATCGGTGAGATCGAGCGCTCGCCGAGCAATCCGTGGATCTTTGCGCCGGGCGCGTATGTCGAGCGGCAGTTCAGGAGCGGCAGCGGCGGATCGAGCTGGAGCATCCAGGCGGCGTATCGTCACGCTCTGTTCGACGGCTTTCCCAAGCCGTTCGGGAGCATCGGTGAGAACCGTCCCCAGAGCGATCGCCTCACCCTTGCCCTGGGCTGGTACAAGTAGGGTCGCCTTTCCTTGAAGCAGGTCTGGGGCGCGGGCATATTTCGATCAGGATGTCCCGCGCCCGTCGCCCCTCTCGCAGGCCCCCCTCGTGACATCGACCGTCCCCGAACGGGAGGTCGTGTTTCTCTCCGCCGTCCGCACCGGCTTTGGCGCTTTTGGCGGTGCGCTCAAGGACTTGTCGGCTACCGACTTGGGCGTGGCCGCCGCGCGGGCGGCGCTGGACCGCGCGGCCGTCGATTCCGCCTATGTCGGCCACGTGATCTTTGGGAACGTGCTCCAGACCTCGTCCGACGCCCCATACCTGGCCCGTCACATCGGGCTGCGGGCCGGGCTCCCGATCGAGGTGCCGGCGGTGACCGTCAACCGTCTATGCGGCTCGGGGTTCGAGGCGGTCATCCAGGGCGCGCATCGCCTCATCCTTGGTGAGGCCGACGTGGTGCTCGCGGGCGGGACCGAGTCCATGAGCCAGGCGCCGCACGTGCTGCGCGGCGCGCGCTGGGGGCTTCGGCTCGGTCCCTCGCCTCCGCTCGAGGATGCGCTCTGGGAAGCGCTGCGCGATAGCTACTGCGACCTCGCAATGGCGGAGACCGCCGAGCGGCTGGCCGAGCGGTATCACCTTGGCCGGGAAGCCGTGGACTGCTACGCGTTACGGAGCCAGGCTTGCGCCAAGGCGGCCTGGGACGCCGGAGCGTTCGCCGACGAGGTGGTGCCGGTGACGGTCAAGGATCGGAGGGCCAGGCGCGACGTCGCGTTCGCCGCCGACGAGCACATGCGGCCCGACACCACGCTCGAGGCCCTGGCCAAACTGCCGCCCTATTTCCGGAAAGACGGAGTCGTCACGGCGGGCAACGCGTCCGGCATCTGCGACGGCGCCGCGGCGCTGGTGGTCGCGGGCGGGAGCTTTGCCCGCGAGCGCGGGCTCCGCCCGATCGGACGGCTCGTCGGCTGGGCCGTGGCCGGCGTGGACCCTGCCGCCATGGGCCTGGGACCGGTGCCTGCGTCCCGCACGGCGCTGGCCCAGGCCGGTCTGTCGCTCGACGACATGGACCTGGTGGAGATCAACGAGGCGTTTGCCGCCCAGTATCTCGCTGTCGAGCAGGAGCTCGGGCTGGACCGCGAGCGCACCAACGTCGACGGCGGCGCGGTCGCCCTGGGTCACCCGCTGGGCGCGAGCGGCGCCCGCATCACGGCCCACCTGCTCCATGCGCTTCGCCGGCGCGGCGGCCGCTACGGGCTGGGCGCCGCCTGCATCGGCGGCGGCCAGGGCGCGGCGGTCGTGGTCGAAGCCTTTCCCGCCTGAGGAGCCTACGATGGAACTCCTGTTTCCCCTGCTCGTCGCCGCCGTTGCCTACTCGTTCATCAGCCTGCGCGTGGTGCGCCAGTACGAGCGCGGCGTGGCCTTCTTCCTGGGCCGTTACTGGGGCACCAAGGGACCTGGACTCGTCTTTCTGCCGTCCGGCTTCGCATCGCAGAAGCGTGTGTCGCTCCGGATCATGGCGCTCGACATCCCGCCGCAGGACGTCATCACCCGCGACAACGTCTCGGTCAAGGTGAACGCGGTCCTCTACATGCGGGTGACGGACCCGGCCAAGGCGATCCTCGAGATCGAGGACTACCTCTACGCTACCAGCCAGCTCGCTCAGACGTCGCTGCGCTCGGTGCTCGGCGAGGTGGAGCTCGACGAGCTCCTGTCCGACCGCGAGAAGATCAACGCGGTGCTCAAGAAGATCATCGACGCGCGCACCGAGCAGTGGGGCATCGAGGCCTCCGCCGTCGAGGTGAAGGACGTGGACCTGCCTGACCAGATGAAGCGCGCCATGGCGCGCCAGGCGGAGGCGGAGCGCGAGCGGCGGGCCAAGGTGATCGCGGCGCAAGGCGAGCTCCAGGCGTCGCAGACGCTGGCGGAGGCCGCGCGCACCCTTGCGAGTGAGCCGAGCGCCATCCAGCTCCGCTATCTCCAGACGGTCACCGAGATCGCGGCGGAAAACAACTCGACGACGATCTTCCCGATCCCGATCGAGCTGTTCAGGCCGTTCCTCCAGGCCCATGCGGCGCGCGCCGAGGCGGCGCCACCCAAGGAGGAGGGCGAAGGCCCAGGCAAGGCACTCCCCGCCGCCGATCTCTCCAGCCTCATGTCGACCCTCCGGATCGGCGCGGCGCGCCCGTCGCCCACGGAATAGCATGGGCGAGGGAACCCCGGCCCGGCTCGATCGTGCCGCACTCGAGCGAATCATCCAGCGCGCCGCCGAGCTGCAGACGGCGGACCGCGACCCGACCGAGGAGCTGACCCCCGATCAGGTGCTCGCCCTGGGCCGCGAGGTGGGCATCCCGGAGAAGCACCTGCAGCGGGCGCTGCTCGAGGAGCGCACTCGTCTGGTCACCATCCAGCCCTCGGGCCGCTGGGAGCGGATCGCCGGCCCGGCGCAGGCCGTCGCCCAGCGTACGGTGCCCGGCTCGCCCGGGCCGATCGAGGCGGGCCTCATCGAATGGCTCGAGGAGCGCGAGATGCTGTGCGTGCAGCGGCGGCAGCCCGGCCGGATCACCTGGGAACCGCTCGGCGGCGTGGCCGCCGCGCTGCGGCGCTCGACCACCGCGCTGAGCCGAGGCAGCGCGGCGATGCTGCTGGGCCGCGCCGACACGGTGGCCGCGACGATCGTCGCGCTCGAGGCCGGGTGGTGTCACGTGACGCTGAGCGCGACGGCGCGAAAGGCGCGCGCCGAGTTCGTCGGCGGCGGCGCGGCGCTGGCGGGCGCGGGCATGCTGGGCGCGGGACTCATGGTGGCACTCGGCGCGCTGGTCCCGGTGGCGCTCGTGCCGATCCCGGTCGCCCTCGGTCTGGGCTACGGCGTCGCGCGGCAGTACCGGCCGGCGCTCGCCCGGCTTCAGCTCGGTCTCGAGCGCGCGCTCGACTCGCTGGAGCAGGCCGGCGCGCCGCCCGGACGCCAGTTGCCGGGCCGGCGACAGGGACTGCTCGGCATGCTGGCGGAGGAGATCCGTCGGTCGTTGCGGTAGGCGGAGCAGGCGAGCAGGCGAGCAGGCGAGCAGGTCGGACGGTCGGACGGTCGGACGGTCGGACGGTCGGACGGTCGGACGGTCGGACGGTCGGACGGTCGGACGGTCGGACGGTCGGACGGTCGGACGGT
>JBQCGH010000054.1:0-42186 GCA_051955835.1 Gemmatimonadales bacterium | reverse complement strand
CGGTGGGGGCCGGCCGCGGCGGGCCCTTGGGTCGGCCGCCCCCTGCCCGGTCCCTCGCTGGCCGCCGGGGGGGGGCGGGGCCGCGCCGGGGCGGCGCTGGTGCCCGCCTTCGCGGCGTGGGTGGACCGCCTGGGCGCCTGGGGGCCCGCCGCCTTCATCGTCGGGTACGCGCTTGCGACAGTGGCCTTCGTGCCCGGATCGCTGCTCACGTTGGCGGCGGGCGCGATCTTCGGGCTGGCCCGCGGGACGCTGCTGGTATTCGTCGCCGCGACCCTGGGCGCGTCACTCGCGTTCCTCATTGCCCGATACGCCGCGCGCACGGCCGTCGAACGGCGGCTGGCGGATGACCCTCGCTTCATGGCCGTCGACCGCGCTATCGGCGCCGAGGGGCGCCGCATCGTGTTCCTGCTTCGGCTCTCGCCGCTCGTCCCCTTCAATCTGCTCAACTACGCGCTCGGCATCACGCGGGTTCGGTTCGTGGACTACCTCGTCGCGTCGATCGGGATGTTGCCGGGCACACTGCTGTACGTGTACTACGGCAAGGTTGCGGGAGACCTGGCCCGCCTGGCCGCCGGAGTCCGGCGCGATGCGGGATACTTCCTGGTGCTCGGCCTCGGCCTGCTCGCAACGGTCGTTGTCACGGTGCTGGTGGCCCGCACCGCCCGGCGCGCGCTCCGCCGTGCGACGGAGGACGCCCGTGCCGGCTGACGGTGGCATCCGGGTCGAACCGTTCGACCAGTACAATCAGGCGCTCGTCGCCAACGTGCATCCGGGCGACTGGGTTAATCCGACGCCGCGCGACCGCTACCATCTGGTGGTGATCGGCGGCGGCACCGGTGGGCTCGTGAGCGCGGCGATCGCGGCCGGACTCGGTGCCCGGGTGGCTCTGGTCGAGCGCCATCTCATGGGTGGCGATTGCCTCAACGTCGGCTGCGTGCCCTCGAAGAGTGTGATTGCGGGGAGCCGGCCGTGGCATGCGGCCTCGGAATCGGCGATGTTCGGCGGTCCGGCGCCGGCCGGCGAAGGCCGCTTCGCCGAGGTCATGGAGCGGATGCGACGCCTGCGGGCGGGCTTGAGCGCGATGGATGCGGCGGCGCGGTTTCGCACGCTCGGGGTGGACGTATTCCTGGGCGAGGGGCGCTTCACCGCGCCCGATACGGCAAGCGTCGACGGGCGCGTCCTTCGGTTCCGGCGAGCGATCATCGCGACCGGCGGCCGCCCCACGCGGCCGGGCATTCCCGGTCTCGACACGGTCGGGGCGCTCACCAACGAGACGGTCTTCACTCTCACCGAGCGCCCGGCACGCCTGATCGTGCTGGGCGGCGGCCCGGTCGGCTGCGAGCTGGCACAGGCGTTCGCCCGGCTCGGCTCCGCGGTCACGCTCGTCACGCCGGAGTCGCGTATCCTGCTTGGCGAGGATCCCGATGCCTCCCGGATCGTCGAGCAAGCCATGGAAGCGGACGGCGTTCGCATCCTTCGTGAGACCACGGTGATGCGGGCGGATCGGGGGCAAGCGGCGTGCGTGCTGCAGACGGAGTGCGACGGCCGCCCGATGACGCTCGCGGCGGACGCGCTGCTCGCGGCAGTCGGGCGCACCCCGAACGTGGAGGGACTGGGGCTCGAGGATGCCGGCGTGCGGTTCACGACGGCCGGCATCAGCGTGAACGATCGGCTCCGCACGTCGAACGCGCGCATCTTCGCCGTGGGCGACGTGTGCTCGCCCTATCCTTTCACCCATGCCGCCGATGCGCAGGCCCGTCTCGCCGTGCCGAATGCGCTGTTTCATGGCATCGGCGGCGGACGCGTGAGCCGTCTCGTCGTCCCGTGGACCATCTACACTACGCCCGAGCTGGCCCGCGTTGGCATGCACGAGGCAGACGCACGGGCCGCCGGCGTCGCGCCCGAGACGATCACGATCCCGCTCGCGGAGGTCGACCGCGCCGTGCTCGACGGCGAGGAGTCCGGGTTCTTCCGGATCCATCTCCGCAAGGGGACCGATCGCATCCTCGGCGCGACGTTGGTCGCTCGGCACGCGGGTGAGATGGTCGGCGAGATCGTCCTCGCGATGACCGCCGGCCTCGGTCTCGGGGCCATTGGCAGGACCATCCATGCGTACCCCACGCAGGCGGAGGTCTTGCGCAAGGCCGCCGATACCTGGCGGCGCACGAGGCTCACGCCCGGCGCGCGGCGCGCGCTCCAGACTTTCTTCCGGCTCGTCCGCTAGCCGATTCGGTGGTCCCCAGGCACTCGGGTGAGGCCAATCACACTCGTGCGGGCCTCCCGACGTTAGCGTGCACTCTCCGAAGGCCGGCTTCATCCAGGAGGGACTATGCTGAGGACTCGATGCGCCACCGTCGGTCTGGTTGCGCTGGCGGTCGCCTGCAACAAGGACCATGGCACCGTGAGCGGCGCGATCACGTCCGGACGGAAACACTTCGATACCAGTGCGTCCGCAGCGTCGAACTCGGCCGACTCCGCGCTGTCGGCCGCCCGCGGTCATGCCGACACCGCCCTCACCCGAGGGAAGGGCCATCTTGACTCGGCGCTGTCATCGACGCGTCAGGCGGCGGCTCGAGTCGACAGCTCGCTCCGCGCCAAGATGACGGCGCCGGCCGCGCCGGCTCGTCCGTCCGACACCACGGCCGCCGGTACGCTGGCGCCGGGAGCCGCGAGCACCACCGCCATGCCCGGAACGGGACCGGGAGCCGCGCCCACTACGGCGGGACCGACGGACACGGCGAGCACAGCGCCCACGGTCGCCGGCCGAGCTCGTCTCGCGGCGCTCAGCGGCGATCAGGTCAAGCAACTCCAGACGGCGCTCAACAGCGACGGTTGCGCGGCAGGACCGGTCGATGGGGTCGTGGGGGCCAAGACCCGCGCCGGCATCGCCTGCAGCATGCGGAAGCACCACATCGCGAACCACGACCTTGATGCGTTGTACCGGGCGCTCGATCTGGATCTCGGACGCTGAGGCGGTATCCCCCATTCTGACCCGCCCGCCGGCCCGCCACCCCCCCGGCGGGCCGGCGGGCGTTATCATACCGATTGTTCCGCGTCGACTATGCTGCCGTAGTGATCGGTTCCACCCGTCCAACCCGTCGAGCCTGACCTCATCCGGAAAGGAAGTGCCGGTATGCTGAAAGAGTTCAAGGCGTTCGCGATGCGCGGCAACGTGCTGGACCTGGCGGTCGGTTTCATCATGGGCGGCGCGTTCGGCACCATCGTGAAGTCGCTGGTCGACGATATCATCATGCCGCCCATTGGCCTCGCGCTGGGCAACGTGGATTTCTCCAACCTGTTCGCGGTGCTCAAGGCAGGACCGAAGGGCCCCCCGCCGTACTCCACGCTCGCGGAGGCACACGCCGCCGGCGCCGTCACCCTCAATTACGGCGTGTTCATCAACACGGTGATCGCGTTCCTTATCGTCGCCTTTGCCGTCTTCCTTCTCGTCCGAGCGGCCAACCGCATGATGCCGCCGGAGGCCGCCGCACCGAACACGAAGGATTGCCCATTCTGCCGCATGGCGATTCCGGTCGGCGCCACCCGCTGTCCGCAGTGCACCTCCGATCTGCGGGCGGCATAGTGGACCACCACCTCACGACGACGGCGTTCACGCTGGACGGATATCGGATCGTCCAGACCCTCGGCGTCGTCCGCGGCATCACCGTGCGCTCGCGCAACATCTTCGGCACCATCGGCGGGTCGCTCCAGACGCTGCTCGGCGGAAACATCACGCTCTTCACGGAGCTGTGCGAGAAGACCCGGAACGAGGCGTTCGAGATGATGGTGGAGCACGCGGAGGCGGCCGGCGCGAATGCCATCATCGGCGTTCGCTACGATGCCACGGAGCTGATGCAGGGTGTAACCGAAGTGCTCTGCTACGGGACCGCGGTGATTGTGGACAGCGCCTGACGACGGGGCGCGACGGCTTGACAGGCGGCCGATGCACTTTATATTGCAAAGTACTTGATGAAAGTGGCCCCAGCCGCTAACCTGAACACCATGGCCTCACCACAGCGCGTCCATCGCCCGGAAGACCCGACCCTCCACGCCCGGGCGATGGACAATCTCACGTTTATCCGCCAGACCATGGAGCGGGCCACCGCGTTCACGGCCGTGCCAGGCTGGGGCGGGGTGGGCATGGGGGCACTGGCGCTGGCGGCGGCCGCCGTCGCCGAGACCCGGCTGACCCGAACCGAATGGCTGGCCACCTGGCTCGTCACCTCGGCGCTCGGTCTCACCCTGGGCGGCTGGACCATGGCGGCCAAGGCGCGCCGAGCCGGTACCACGGTGTTCTCCTACTCGGGGCGCCGGTTCGTGCTCAGCTATCTGCCGCCACTCGCAGTCGGCGTGCTGCTCACCGTCGCGTTGGCCCGGAATGGCGCATGGGCCGCGCTTCCCGGAACGTGGCTGCTGCTCTACGGCACCGGCGTGGTGACCGGGGGCGCCTTCTCGGTTCGCGTCGTCCCGCTGATGGGCCTGTGCTTCATGGGGCTGGGCGCCATCGCGCTGTTCGGCCCGGCGGCGTGGGGAAATTTCCTGATGGCGGCCGGGTTCGGCGTGCTGCACGTCGTGTTCGGACTGATCATCGCCCGGAGGTATGGTGGCTGATTCCAATCTGGCACCCAAGCGCGGCCCCCACGGCTCAGCCGAAGCGCAGCGGGCCGCGCCCCTGCGCAGCGAGCGCGGAGGGGCCGCCCTCGATCCGCTCGAGCTCGACCGGCTGATCCATGAGCGGATGCGGCTCGCCATCGTGAGCGCCCTGGCCGTGAACGAAACGCTCAGCTTCAACGAGCTCAAAGGCCTGCTCGACACGACTGACGGCAACCTCAGCGTCCACGCCCGCAAGCTCGAGGAAGCGGGCTATGTCACATGCACGAAGACCTTCGAGGGTCGGGTGCCGCGCACGGAGTACCGGCTGAGTCCGGCCGGGCGCCGCGCGCTGGAACGATATCTGGAGCATATGGAAGCGCTGATCCGGGCGACGCGCGAGCGCTGATTCCTTCTCTTTTTTTTGCGGAGCGACTTTATGGAGCAAAGCAGGGCGATCCATGTCGGCATCATCATGGACGGCAACGGCCGCTGGGCGACCCGGCAGGGCCGCTCGCGCTCGGCGGGCCACCGCGCTGGCGCCGCGATGGTGCGACGCATCGTCGAGGCCGCGCCCGACCTGGGCGTTGGTGTGCTCACGCTCTATGCCTTCTCCGCGGACAACTGGCGTCGGCCGCGCAGTGAGATCGGCTGGCTGATGCGGCTCTTCCGGGAGTACCTCCGCGTCGAGACCTCCCACTGCGTCGCCGACGGCGTGCGGCTCGAGGTCATTGGGCGTCGCGATCGTATCAGCCCGGCGCTCCGGGCGGCCATCGAAGAGGCGCAGCGGGCCACCGCGGCCGGCACGCGTCTGCACCTCAGGATCGCACTGGATTACTCGTCGCGCGACGCGATTCTCCGCGCGGCTCAGTGCCTGCGTCCCGAGACGGTGCCCTCGCGCGAGTCCTTCGCGCGACTGCTGTCCATCGTGGACCATGGCGCCCCGGTGCCCGAGGTCGATCTGCTGATCCGGACCGGCGGCGAGCACCGGCTGAGCGATTTTCTGCTCTGGGAAGCCGCTTATGCGGAGCTCTACTTCACGCCGCTCATGTGGCCGGAGTTCGGGCCCGACGCGTTTGGCCGGGCGGTGCGGGATTTCGGCTCGCGCCAGCGTCGCTACGGTGGCCTGCCCGACGAAGCCGCGAGCTGACCCGTGCCGGACCATACCCGCCGGGCGCTCACGCTGCTGGTCACGGCGCTGGCGCTCGGCGTCGTGGCCGACGTGCTCGCGCACACGGTCCCGACTCGGCTCGATGCGGCGCTTTGGCTGGGCGCCGCCCAAGTGGCGATCGCCGCGCTGGCGCAGGCGGGCGCCGTCTCGTTGCCGCCCGCGCAGTCCCTCCTGGGTCTCCCGCTGGCACTGCTGACCGTCGCCCTCATCTGGCGTGACTCACCGACGCTGTTCGCGCTCAATCTGCTCGGCATCGCCAGCGTCGGCCTGCTTGCGTCGCCCAGGGTCCGTGCGGTCGGCCGACGGTGCGCTGCAGTGGGCGACTACGCGGTGGGCGCCGTCGAGCTGGCTGTCGCCTCGGCTGTGGGCGCGCCGACGCTTGCCTTCTCGGACGTCGACTGGGGGGCGGTCCCGATCAGTGCACGCGCACGCGAGGCAGGGGGCGCCGCGATCGGCCTCGCCGCTGCCATTCCCGTGGCGGCGGTCTTCGGCGGGCTCCTGATGCAGGCCGACCCGGTGTTCGACCGCCTGGTGCATCGGTCCCTGAATTTCGACGTGAGCGCGGTGGGGCAGCACGGCGCGATCGTCCTCTTCTGCGCCTGGCTCGTCGCGGGCTGGCTCCGCGAGGTCGGGCGGGCCGGCACCCCGGGCGCGGGCCCTCGCGCGGGCAGTCTGAGCCTCTGGCAGGTGGGGGTCGTGCTCGCGGTGGTGGATCTCCTGTTCCTCGCCTTCGTCGCGGTTCAGTTCCGCTACCTGTTCGGGGGCGCGTCACAGGTGCGGGCGATGACCGGTCTGACCTGGGCGGAGTACGCCCGGCGCGGTTTCTTCGAGCTGGTCACCGTAGCGTCGCTCTCGTTGCCGCTGCTCTTGCTCACCGAGTGGTCGTTCGATCACCGCGGGGCCACCCGGGTTCGGGTGTTTCGCGGCCTCGCGCTCCTCATGCTCGTGCTGCTCGACATCATGCTGGCCTCCGCCCTGTACCGGATGCGGCTCTACACCGCGCAATTCGGCCTCACCGAGCAGCGGTTCTATACGACTGCGTTCATGGGCTGGCTGGTGCTGGTGTTCGGCTGGTTCGCCGCGACGGTGCTCCGTGGGCGGAGCGAGCGGTTCGGGACCGGTGCGTTGCTCGCGGGGTGGCTGGTGCTGGCGGGGCTCAATCTGGCCAACCCGGACGCGCTCATCCTGGGCGTGAATCTCGATCGTGCCGCCCAGGGCCACCCTTTCGACGCGGCGTACGCGGAGGCGTTGAGCGCGGATGCGCTGCCCGCATTGCACCGCGGGCTGCCGCGCCTGAGCTCGGCGGACGCGTGCACGGCTGCGGTGCGGCTCTCCGAGCACTGGCGGCGTCAGTTCGCGTCGCCGCACCGATGGACGATCGCGCTCGCTCGCGCCCCCCGCGGTCCGATCGGGTGCACGGCGGCGCCCGACGGTTGAGCCCTCGACAGTTCGGCCGACTCAGTGAATGAGGGAGCCCGCCGCCGCGCGCAGTGCCTGAATCTCTTCCTGCTCGACGCCCGCGCCTTCGAGAAATTTCGCGGGCAGCGAGACCAATCCCGCCCGCAGCGTCACGAGATCCAGACAGGAGTGCCCGAGGTGCACCACGGCCTCGAGCCCACGCGCCTGCGCGAGATCGGCGCACGCGGCCAGCACGGTGCGGCTCAAGGTCGCGCCGGTGAGGTCCGCGCCTTGGAGGGTCGGGGCCGCGAAGAACGCGCGCGACAGCTCGGCGTGACTCAGGTCGATGTCGGCCAGGCTGGTGCCGTCGAGTACCGCCATCGCGAGTGTCGCGTACGCCAGGCTGCACTGACGCCAGGTCGAGTGACTCAGCGTCGCGGCAGAGAAATCCGCGCCGGAGAAATCGCAGCCGACGAGCGTGGTGTGACTGAAGTCGGTCCGCACGAACGATCCGCTGTCGGCCACGACATCCCGAAAGGTGGCGAATTCGAAGGTGGCGCGGAGCGCGTCGGCGTGCGCGAGGCGCGTGCGCACCAGGGTGCTCGCGAGCAGCAGCGCGTCGCCGAGCTGCGCGCTCGAGAGGTCGGCGTCGGTGAGGTCGGCCGAGGTGAGGTCGACCCCGTCCAGGCGCGCACCCCGCAGGTCGGCCTCCGCCAGCCGTGCCTTGCAGAGGTCCGCTCCCCGAAAGTCCGCGCCCCGTAGATCCGCGCCCGCGAGGTCCGCCCCCGACAGCGCCAGGCCGGCGAAGCACGCGCCCGCCAGACTATCGGCCGGCAGACGCAGGAGGACGGTGTCGGACTCCCTCGCGCGGATCTCGATCATTGGTCGCGCTCCTTCGGCAAGGCCCGAAGCTGGCTCCGAGGCAATCCGATAACATACCCCACGACGCGGTTCGGTCCATAGCCGGGTGGTGCCTGGAACGGACAGGCGCCTGGCGCATCGTCGACGGCTGATCCGCCCTGACGCGAGCCACGATTACTGTTCCTGTGGACTTCGACAGGGAGACGCGATGGCTTCGGATCAGGAGGCACCGTCGGGCCCGGACCTCAAAGCCGGCATCCGAGAGGCAGAGCTGGCGGACGGAGGGATGCTCGCGGGGCACGTGGACAGTGAGGCCGTGCTGCTCGCTCGTCGCGGGCAGGAGTGGTTCGCGATCAGCGCGCAGTGCAGTCATTACAGCGGCCCGCTCGCGGAAGGTCTCATGGTGGGCGACACCGTGCGCTGTCCGTGGCACCACGCGTGCTTCAACCTGCGCACCGGGGAGCCGCTGCGGCCGCCCGCGCTCAACGATCTGCCGACCTGGGACGTCGAGATTCGCGACGGCCTCGTTCGGGTCGTGACCCGGCGCACCGCCACGATGACCGGCAGGAAACGGGGCACGGGCCCCGAGAGCGTGGTCATCGTCGGCGGTGGCGGGGCCGGCAACCAGGCCGCCGAGACGCTCCGCCGAGAGGGGTATGCCGGCCCCATCACCATCATCGATCCCGATCGCGACGCGCCCTACGATCGCCCCAACCTGTCCAAGGACTACCTCGCCGGCAACGCGCCCGAGGAGTGGATCCCGCTCCACCCGCCGGAGTTCTACCAGGATATGGGGATCGTGCTGAGGCGCGGCCCCGGCGTGGCGTCGCTCGACCCGCGCGGCCGCCGCGTGCGGCTGGACGACGGCAGCGAGCTCGCCTACGGGTCGCTGCTGCTCGCCACGGGCGCGAGTCCGGTCCGGCTCGACCTCGGAAGCGCGAGCGGCGGTCCCGAGGTGCATTATCTCCGGAGTCTCGCCGACAGCCGCCGCATCGTGAGCGCAACGCGCGAGGGGGGCCGCGCGGTCGTGCTCGGCGCCAGCTTCATCGGGCTCGAGGTCGCAGCCTCGCTTCGCGCCCGCAAGATGGAGGTCCAGGTGGTCGCGCCCGACGCGCGCCCGCTCGAGCGCATCCTGGGTCCCGAGCTGGGCGATCTCGTTCGACGGGTGCACGAGGAGCAGGGCGTCCGGTTCCATCTCGGCCGAAAACCGGCCCGCGTCGGTGACGGCCTGGTCACCCTGGACAACGGCGAGAAGCTCCCGGCGGACCTCGTGGTCGCCGGCGTCGGCGTCCGGCCCAACCTCGCGCTGGCGGAAGCCGCGGGTCTGACGATCGAGCGGGGACTGCTCGTCAACGAGCGCCTCGAGACCAGCGCCCCGGGCGTTTTCGCCGCCGGCGATATCGCACGCTGGCCCGATCCGCACACCGGCGAGCGGATTCGCGTGGAACACTGGGTCGTCGCCGAGCGGCAGGGGCAAGCGGCCGCGCGAAGCATTCTTGGTCTGGGCGGCCCGTTCGATGCGGTGCCGTTCTTCTGGAGCGTGCACTACAGCATGGCCATCAATTACGTGGGCCACGCGGAGCGGTGGGATCGTATCCAGATCGAGGGCGACCTGGCTGGTCAGGACTGCACCGTGCGGTATCATCGCGAGGGCAGGGTGCTCGCCGTGGTGACGATCGGCCGCGACCTGGCCGCGCTCGAGGCCGAGGTCGAGTTGGAGGGTGCCCGAGCTGGGGCGTAGCGGGCCGGTGGCATCCGGCCGACCAAGGCCTTCAGCTCACGCTCGCCAGGTTGTAGAGCGCGCGCCAGGCGCGAAACACTTCCCGGTAGTCGTCGTGCGCGAACGCCACCGTCCGGCCGCCCGTCCGCACCGACCCGGGCGCCAGCTCCGCCATGTCCGCCATCTGGGTCAAGGCGAACTCCACCTCCAGCCGGACGGGGGACGCCAGCCGGAGCGGCGCGTGCGGCCGACGCAGCGCAGCCGCTGCGCCGTCCCGGATCCGGCGGCACGCCTCGGCGGGTGACAGGCTGCGGGCCGCGAATCGCCCGATCGCGTGCTTGACCACGACGGTCTCGACCGCGGTGCCGAGCAGCGCATGGGCCTCCTCCGCGACGGCCTGGTCGCCGCTCACCAGGACCACCGGCACGCCGTACGTCCCCGCGAGGGCCGCGTTCAGCGCCAGCTCTCCCACCGGGCGGCCGTTGAGACGCGCCTCGTGCACCCGGCTGGTATAGGTGTGGTCGATGATGGCCTGGCCAGTACCGCCCATCGCGTGGTAGCCGACGAACATCGCCGCATCGAACCCCAGCTCGAGCCCCTCGACCATCGAGCGCGCCTTGGGGTTGCCACTCAGGAGCTCCGCGGCCGGGTGCAACTCTTCCGCCAGGATGTTCATCATCAGCCAGTGACTGTCGTTCACCAGCACGCGGTTGGCGCCGGCGAGCATGGCGCCCTCGACCGCAGCGTTGGCCTCGGCCGTCATGAGTCGGCGAAATCTGTTATACTCTGCAGCGTGGCGCGGGTCGATCGGATCGGTCTGATCCTCGTGGACCACGCCTGCCACACCCTCCATGTCGACGGAGATGTACACCCGCATGGCGGCTCCCCGCAGTCGGAACCCGGTTTGAAGACCGGACGGATCGAGTGATGCGTACGCGGACGTGGAGTGTCATCGGGGCGGCGGCGTTGGCCGCCTGCGCCCCGCGGGGCGATCAGCGCCCCCGGACCCTGCTCGAGCAGGGGCGGCAGTACACCGACTGGCTGTACGGCAGCCAGTACCAGAAGCTGTGGGACCGGTTCTCGCCGGAGATGCGCGAGAGCTTCGGAAGTGTGGCCGACCTGGCCAGCTTCGCGGGGCGCGCCGTGTCCCGCCTCGGGCACGAGAAAAAGGCTTTGGACGAGCGGGTGGACGACGAGTCGGCGTTCAGCGTGTATCAGCGCACGGCGTCGTTCGATACCTCGCGCCGGCCGGTGCTCATCGAGTGGAGCCTGAGCCGGGACGGCGCCGTCACCGGTCTGGTCGTTCGCCCGGTGCCTGACGAACAGCCGGGCGCGGCCCCCTAGTACACCCGGCCGCCGAGTGGCACGTCCCGCTCGGCGGCCAGCAGCACGACGTTCCCCTCGATGTCGGGCAGTCCGAGCACCAGAACCTCGGACGTGAATCCTGCGATGTTCCGGCTGCCCAGATTCACCGCGGCGATCACCAATCGCCCCACCAATTCCTCGGCAGGATAGAGCGCGCGCAGCTGCGCGCTCGAGGTCTTCTCCCCCAGCGGCCCGAAGTCGATCCAGAGCTTGTGCGCAGGCTTGCGTGCGCGGTCGTTGGGCTCCGCCCGCAGCACCCGGCCCACCCTCAGGTCAAGCGTTTCGAACGCCTCGACCGGATTCATGGCACACGCTCCCGAGACCGTACACGTTTTTGCGAGACACGCGTGGCGCTCTTTCAATACGCCAGAGAGCGACCCGGGCGGTCACGGACAGGCGTCCGCAGATGCAGGGGGGACCGCAGGATCGAAGCGGAAATAATGGGCAAGTGGCTGGGAAGTGAAGGGGTGCGACACCGTGGTCCGGAAAGCCGCTCGGCTGACGATCTGAACGCACTCCACACGACATCCCCCTGACGCGCAGTCTCCATGGGCGCCAGGGGACGCTCGTTTCGGATCGCGGCGCTAGCGGCGGGTAGAGCTGGAACGGCTGGCCACTGCCGCCAATCACGAACGGAAACAGATGACCGCCGATGAGCACCCGCACCGCGGCTTGCGGGAACGTTGAGCGACGTGACTCAGCCGCCCCCACACACAGAGGCCGCCGACCATCCGGCCGGCGGCTTTGTTCTGGTTTCCCGATGTGGCCCGGCTACTCGCCATCCACCCCGGGCTCGGGATCGTTACGCTGTTTCATCTTGCCGATGCCCTGCTGCACCTTCCCCTTCACCTCCTGAGCTTTCCCCTTCAGCTCCTCGCTCGTATCGCCGGTTGCCGCGCCGACCGTGCTGCGGACCCGGCCCTCGACCTGCTTGGCCGTACCCTTGAGCTGCTCCTTGGCGCCCTCGGTGGCCATGTCCTTGTTGTCAGGCATGTTGTCCTCGTTGTCAGGGTCCAACGTGCCTCGAAGAATGGCGCAAAACGCCCAGGCCGGGCGGTGATGACACTCACGGGATGCCCGCGCATTCGATCACGGCCCACGACGCATCACGCCGCGGGACCGGCCGAAGAGGGTGTGGTCTCGGCGTAGTGGCATGCGGCCAATGTGGCGCCCACCGGCCGAAGCAGGGGCAGCTCGGTACGGCAGCGCTCGTTCCGGGCTGGGTGAAAGCAACGGGTGTGGAATGGACAGCCCGAGGGTGGATTCGACGGACTGGGCAGGTCGCCGCCGAGCACGATGCGGGAGCGGCGACGAGTGGGGTCCGGCTCCGGGACGGCGGAGCGCAGCGCCACGGTGTAGGGGTGCCGCGGCGCCGCGAGTAGCGGTTCGGTCGGCCCCGTCTCGACGATGCGGCCCAGGTACATCACCGCCACGCGATGGGCGATCTGCCGCACCACGGCGAGATCGTGCGCGATGAACAGGTAGGACAGCCCGCGCTCGCGCTGCAGATCGCCGAGCAGGTTGAGCACCTGTGCCTGCACGGAGACGTCGAGCGCGGATACCGGCTCGTCGCAGACGATGAAGCTCGGCTCGACCGCGAGCGCGCGCGCGATGCCGATGCGCTGTCGTTGTCCGCCGCTGAACTCGTGCGGATAGCGGCGGCCGTAGCCGGGGTCGAGTCCTACCTCCTCGAGCAGTCGCTGGACACGCCGTCCCACCTCGGCGCCGCGGGCGAGCCGGTGGATCTCGATCCCCTCTGCGACCGCCGTGCCCACGGTCATCCGCGGATTGAGGCTACTGTAGGGGTCCTGAAAGATGATCTGCATGCGTCGGCGGAGGCGCCGGAGCGCTCGGCGATCGAGCGCGAAGACGTCGACACCCTCGAACTCGGCGCGCCCGGCGGTCGGCTCCTGCAGGCGGAGGATGGTCCGTCCCACCGACGACTTGCCACAGCCGCTCTCGCCCACGAGACCCAGGGTTTCCCCGCGTCCGACCTCGAAGGAGACGCCCTGCACCGCGCGCACCGGGTTGTCTCGCGCGCCGAAGAGACCGCCTGCGGCGTAGTGCTTCACGAGATCCCGTACCTCGAGGAGCGGCGCTGTCACGGCCGGTCAGACTCTTCGGCCAGCCAGCAGCGCATGCGGTGATCAGGCCCCACCGGGAGAAGCTCGGGGGGCCGCTCACTCTTTTCGAAGGCCTGCGGGCAGCGGGGACGGAACCGGCAGCCGCTCGGCCACGCCGTCGGCGTCGGCACCGAGCCGCCGATCGGCGTTAGTCGGTGCACCGGTCCGCTGATGCGCGGGACGGACGCGAACAATCCTCGGGTGTACGGATGCGATGGGTGAGCGAACAGCTCGGCCGTGGGCGCCTCCTCCACGACCTGGCCGGCGTACATCACCGCTACCCGATCGGCGCGGCCCGCGACGATACCGAGATCGTGCGTGATGAGCAGCACCGCCATCCCATGGCTCTGGCGAAGACGGTCGAGCACCTCGAGAATCTGGGCCTGAACGGTGACGTCGAGCGCCGTCGTCGGCTCGTCGGCGACCAGGATCTCGGGCTCCGCGGCCAGCGCGATCGCGATCATGACCCGCTGCCGCATGCCTCCGCTCAACTGGTGGGGATACGCGCCCAGCCGCGCGGCGGCGTCGGGAATTCCGACCTCCTGCAGCAGCGCCA
Source organism: Gemmatimonadales bacterium (assembly GCA_051955835.1). Classification (GTDB taxonomy): domain Bacteria; phylum Gemmatimonadota; class Gemmatimonadetes; order Gemmatimonadales; family GWC2-71-9; genus CAVVWJ01. The sequence goes on along the minus strand of JBQCGH010000054.1, from coordinate 28,402 downwards.
GCGCGCGGGCCCGAGCCTCTGCCTTGCTCACCGGCAGGTGGGCCCGCACACCTTCGGCGATCTGATCGCCAACGGTGAACACCGGATTGAGGCTCGTCATCGGGTCTTGAAAGATCATCCCGATGCGCTTGCCGCGAATGCGCCGGAGCCCCTCGCCGCGCAGGGCGAGAACGTCGGTGTCGCCCAGCCGGATCCTGCTCTCGGGATCGATCTGGCCCGGCGGCGGCACCAGCCGCAGCAGCGCGAGGCTCGTGAGGCTCTTGCCGGAGCCCGACTCGCCGACGAGCGCGAGCGTCTCGCCGCGCTCGAGCGTGAAGCTGACGCCGTCCACGGGATGAACCCGTTGGCCGCCGGGCGCGGGGAACGAGACCCGCAGGTCGCGGACGTCGAGAACTCGGGTCATGCGCCTCTGGGATCCACGGCGTCGCGGAGCGCGTCGCCGACCAGGTTGGTCGCGAGAACGGTCAAGGTGATGGCGATACCGGGAACCAGGCCGACCCACGGTGCGCTCTCCAGCACCGGTCGCGCGTCCATGATCATGCCGCCCCAGGACGGCGTCGGCGGCTGCACGCCGAGCCCGAGAAACGAGAGGCCGGCTTCGAGCAGGATCACGTCGCCCACGCCGAGCGTGGCGGCCACTAGCAGCGGACCCGTCGCATTCACCAGCAGATGCCGGAAGATAACCCGCCTGCTCGAGGCGCCGAGCGCCTCGGCGGCACGCACGAAGGACTCCTCGCGAAGACGGAGCACCTCCGCCCGCACGAGCCGGCTGGTGGCGAACCAGCCGGTCGTCCCGATGAGCAGGATCAGCGCGATCAGCGGTACCCGGTCGGGCACGGCGAGCACCAGCAGCAGGAGAAACAGTCGAGGGACGGCCAGCGCGCCATCCACGAAGCGCATGATGACGGTATCCACTGCGCCGCCCGAGTAGCCGGCGACCAGGCCCATGCCCGCGCCGAGGGTCATCGACAGTCCTACCGCGAGCGCCGCCACCGAGAGCGAGATTCTGGCACCGCTCACCACGCGGGCGAGGACGTCGCGGCTCAGTTGATCGGTCCCGAGCGGATGATCCACGCTCGGGCCCACGCCGGAGAGCTCGAGCAGATCGAATTGTCGGGAGGGATCCGGCACCACGAGCGGACCGAACAACGCGAGGAGCACGAGAAAGGCGAGGAACAGGAGGCCCGCGCGGCCGCGGGGCGCGCGCCAGACGGCTCGAAGTCCCTCGCGCGCCGCGGTCATGAGCGCCTCACTCGAGGATCCAGCACGGCATAGGCGACGTCGCTCGCCAGCGTGCCGACCACCACGGCGAACGCGACCAGCACGGAAGTGCCCATGAGCACCGGGTAGTCCCGGTTGTTCACCGCCGCGACCGCGAGGGACCCAAGGCCCGGCCAGGCGAATACCGCCTCCACGAACACCGAGCCGCTGACCAGGATGGGAAGCCACAGCCCGAACAGCGTGAGGACCGGGAACAAGGCGTTGCGCCAGGCATGCCGCCAGACCACCCGTCGCTCCCCGATGCCCTTGGCGCGGGCCGTCACTATATAAGGAAGGCGAAGCACCTCGACCATGGCGCTCCGCTGGTAGCGCATGGTCGCCGCGATGCTCACCGCGGAAAGGGTGACGGCGGGCAGAATGAGGTGCCGCAGCGCGTCGGCCGCGGAGGTCAGGAGGTCGTGCGCGCGCAGCGGGTCGTGCATGCCGGCGGCCGGCAGCAGTCGCCAGCGGACGCCGACGAGGCCCGCCAGGATGAGACCCAGCCAGAAGCTGGGCGTGGCGTAGCCGGCGAGCGACATCGTCGTGAGCCAACGGTCTTCCCGGGTGTCCTTTCGCACGGCCTGCCGCACGCCCAACCAGAGCCCGACCGTGAAGTTGAGCAGGAGCACCGCGCCGCCCAGCAGGAGCGTCGCGGGGAGCCGTTCGAGCAACAGCGAGGTGACGGGGCGACCGTATTCGATCGACGTGCCGAGATTTCCGTGCGCGAGTCCACCGACGAACGCGGCGAGCTGCGATGGCAGCGGCTGGTCGAGGCCGTAGCGGCGGCGGAGGTCTTCGACCTGGTCCGGGGTCAGCGCGCGCTCGCCTTCTCGCGCGAGCGGATCGCCGGGCAGCACGTGGACGAGGAGGAAGAGCAGGACGAGCGCGATCGCGAGCGTGACGGCCGCCTGCACGATCCGGCCGGCCAGCCATCGGCGCACCTCAGTAGCCCGCGGGCTGGGCGCGCGCTCCGGGCGCCACGGTCCACTCGCGGAGGCCGAGCCACAGGGACTCGGGACGGATCCGCACGTTGGTGAACCGCCGGTCGATCACGGTGAGATAGTTCAGCGCGTACATGAAGACAGCGGGGTAGTCCGACTCGATCCGACGAAGCACCGCCTGCCACGCGTCCCCGGCGCGAGTGGTCGTCCGCCCGGCCGCCTCGAGCAGCGAATCCACCGCCGGGTCGCAGTACTTCGCGACGTTCGTGCCCCCTCCGCACGACCATCCCTGCGACAACCCGGTCGGCGAGGGGTCCTGGCTCGTGGATGAGAAGTCCATGTCGAACGCACCCTTGGTCCGGCGCTCGGTGTAGACGGAAAAGTCGATCCGCTCGAGCTCCACATGGATTCCGGCCTGGCGCAGCTGCTCCTGCGCCTGCAGGGCAAGCTGCTGGCGGGAGCCGCTGGTGTTGGGGAGCATGATCGTGAGGGAGAGCGGCGCGCCGTTCCGATCGAGGATGCCGTCGCCGTCGTGGTCCGTCCACCCTCGCATGGCGAGGAGGCGACGAGCCTCGCCGACGTTGGCGTAGGCTGGCGGAGGCGCGCTGTGCCCGATCCAGAGCAGCGGAGACGTCGGCCCGTAGGGGACGTCCGCCGCCGTGCCGAACGTCGCGCGCACCATCAGCCGCCGGTCGAGCGCGAGCCCGATGGCTCGGCGGACGTCGCGGTCGGCCAGGATCGGATGGGGTCGGCTGGTATCGTGCGGATCGCGCTCGTTGAACAGCAGGAATCCGAGGATCGGCGATGGCACGGGCACGACCCGCAGCGTAGGCACCGCGGCCACCCGGTCGAGGTTATCGCGCGGCGGGGGAATGTTGTCCATCAGGTTGGCTTCGCCGCTCAGCACCATGTTCAAGCGCGCGCCGGCGTCCGTGGCCAGCCGGAAGAACACCCGCCGGACGGCGGGTGCGCCGAGGAAGAACTTGTCGTTCGCCGCCAGCTCCACATACTCGCCGGGCACCTTCCGCACCCAGCGGTAGGCGCCGCTGCCGATCGGCGCCTGCGCGTACGACGAGGTCGCGAGTGTCGCGGGCGGCAGCCTGCCGAGCAGATGCTCCGGGATCGGCGCCACGTGGAACACGGCGTCATAGAGCTGTTCGCCGTACGGATGCGCGAACCGGAACACGACGCGACGCTCGCCCTCGGCGGTCACGCTTACGATGTGGCGGAGCACCCCGGCGAGCCGGGTCGAGACCGCCGGGTCGCGCGCTCGGTCGAACGTGAAGACGACGTCCTTCGCGGTGACCGGCACCCCGTCCTGCCACACCGCCCGCGGGTCGAGATCGAAGACGAGCGTCACCGAATCCCGGCGGGTCCAGCGGCGTGCCAGCGCCGGCTCGAATGCCCGATCGCCGGCGGTCATCAGCGTCGGACCGAGCTCCGCAAGGTGCAGGAAGAGCTGATCGGCCACCTCGCTGTTCGCCGTCGACGCCAGGGCGCCTTCCATCAAGGTCGGCACCGGCACCGAGGCCTCGGCACCCGTGGCGATGACGGCCACGGTGGGATCGATCGCCGTCTGGGCTCGGGCGGTCGGCGTGCCAAGGGTCATCGCGGTCGCGGCCAGGCCAGCGCCGAGGCAAGCTCTGAGCATCCAGCGCGTCACGAAGGCTCCGGATGAGCGATGCGGTGGGGGTGTCGGAAAAATCTAGCAGGTCGGCCGAATTGCGTCAGCCGCCGCGGCGCCGTGCCAGGTCCAGGCGGGTGAGCGGAACCGCGCGCCCAGCTCGGCGCCACGGGCGAGCAGGTCGGAGAGGGTGCGGGGGAGGGGTGCCTCGGCGACCGGCCAGGACGAGACCGCAGAGGCGGCGACGGCGGCCGCCGCCTCGCTCCAGGCCACGGGCCGTCTCAGCACCTCGTTGAGGGTAATAGACCGATCCGGCGGCGCAGCGCCGAGCGTGACGCGCCCGACCAGCGACTGACTGTCTGCGAGCAGCACGCTGCCATGCTGGAGCAGCGCGCCGTCCTGCCGGAGCTGGGCGCTGCCGACGATCTTGCGCCCATGGACCTCGATCTCGCCCCCGGTGGCTGCCGCGAAGCACGCACCTCCATCCAGCCTCGAACGTCCGCCCGGCGCCGCGAGCGCGGCGGGCGCACCGAGCCGGCGGAGTGCGTCGAGAAGAACGAGATGAACGCGTCGATGCGCCTCGCGGAGTGAGCCGAACCCGGCGGCCGGAGCGGTGACAGCGTAGGTCAGCTCCCCGGCGTGCCAGACGGCGCGCCCGCCCGTCGGCCGCCGGACGACGGGGATCGCGGCGGCCTCGATCGACGGCCGGTGATAGCGGCGGGACGCCGGCTCGTGTCGGCCGAACGACAGCGTGGGCTCCCAGGCGTAGAGCCGAAACCAGCGCTCACCGTCTCTGGCGCGCTCGAGCAGGGCAGTGTCGATCCCCATGTTGAGCCATCCCGGGTGGGGCAAGGGATCACACCAGAGATGCCAGGTGCCGTGCAGGCCGGAGGGACTGATTATCCGTACGCCTCCATCGGAGGGCACACGCAGACCAGGTTCCGGTCGCCGAACGCGCTGTCGATCCGTCCGACCGTAGGCCAGACCTTGTGCTCGCGCACGGCTCGCGAGGGATAGGCCGCGCGCTCCCGGGGGTACGGCCGGTTCCAGCCATCGGCGATCACCTGCTCCAGCGTGTGCGGCGCGTTGGTGAGCAGATTCTGCTCGCGGTCGGCGCGGCCATCCTCGATCTCGCGAATCTCCTCCCGGATGGCGATGAGCGCATCGCAGAAGCGGTCGAGCTCCTCCTTGGACTCGCTTTCCGTGGGCTCGATCATCAGCGTGCCGGCCACCGGGAACGAGACCGTCGGCGGGTGAAACCCGTAGTCGATGATGCGCTTCGCGATGTCCTCGACGTCCACCCCGGCCGAGGCTTTGAACGGCCGAGTGTCGATGATGCACTCGTGCGCCACGAGCCCGTGCGGGCCGGTGTAGAGCACCTGATAGTGTGGCTCGAGCCGGCGCGCGATGTAGTTGGCGTTGAGGATCGCGATCTTGGTGGCCTCGGTGAGCCCGTCGTATCCCATGAGGGCGATATAGGCCCAGGAAATCGGCAGGATGGAGGCGCTGCCCCACGGCGCGGCGCTCACGGTGCCACAGGCCTGGTCATGGTCGAGCTCCACGATCGGGTGGCCCGGCAGGAACGGCGCGAGATGCTTGGCGACCCCGATCGGCCCCATGCCGGGCCCGCCGCCGCCGTGCGGGATGCAGAAGGTCTTGTGCAGGTTGAGGTGGCATACGTCCGCGCCGATGTCGCCCGGCCGGCACAGTCCGACCTGGGCGTTCATGTTGGCCCCGTCCATGTAGACCTGTCCGCCGTGCTCATGCACGAGCGCGCAGATCTCCCGGATCGAGCTCTCGAACACGCCGTGCGTCGAGGGATAGGTCACCATCAGGGCCGCGAGCGTGTCGCGGTGGGCCGCCGCCTTGTCCCTGAGATCGGCGACATCGACGTTGCCGTGCTCGTCGCTCCGAACGGGCACGACCTGCATGCCGGCCATGACGGCGCTCGCGGGATTGGTGCCGTGGGCCGACATGGGAATGAGGCAGGTCGTGCGGTGCGTGTCACCCCGCGAGCGGTGCCACGCGCGGATCACCAGGAGACCCGCATATTCGCCCTGCGAGCCCGCGTTCGGCTGCAGCGAGACCGCGGCGAAGCCGGTGATCTCCGCGAGCTGGTATTCGAGCTGTCGGAACATCAGATCGTAGCCGGCGGCCTGGTCCCGCGGCGCGAACGGATGCAGCCGGTTGAACTCGCGCCAGCTCACCGGCATCATCTCGGTGGTGGCGTTCAGCTTCATCGTACAGGAACCGAGCGGGATCATGGCACTGGTGAGGGAGAGGTCGCGCGCCTCGAGACGCTTGATGTAGCGGAGCATCTCGGTTTCCGAGTGGTGCAGGTGGAACACCGGATGGGTGAGATAGGCCGTGTGCCGCTCGAGGGTGGACGGAATGGACCGGTCGGGGTGCCGTCCGATGTCCTCGAGCATGAACGGCAGCGCCTCGTTGAGCGAGAAGACCGAGATGAGGTCGGCGAGGTCGCCCAGGGTGACGGTCTCGTCCAGCGCGATGCAGAGCCTGGTGGGTGGCAGGGGACGCAGGTTGATCATCCGGGCCCGGGCCGCGTCGAGCAGGCGCGGCAACGCCCACTCGGGCACCTCGACGCAGAGCGTGTCGAAATAGGAGTCGTGCACCACCCGATAGCGCAGCCGCCGGAGCGCGTTCGCCAGGAGCGCCGTGCGGGCGTGCACCCGCTCGGCGATGCGGCGGAGCCCGTCGGGCCCGTGGTACACGGCGTACATGCTTGCCATCACCGCGAGCAGGACCTGCGCGGTGCAGACGTTGCTGGTCGCCTTGTCGCGTCGGATGTGCTGCTCGCGCGTTTGCAGCGCCATCCGGAGCGCGGGGCGGCCGTCCCGGTCGCGCGAGACGCCGATGATCCGGCCCGGCAGGTGGCGCTTGAAGCGGTCGCGCGTCGCGAAGAACGCCGCGTGGGGGCCGCCGTATCCCATCGGCACGCCGAAGCGCTGGCTGTTGCCGATCGCGATGTCCGCGCCCCACTCGCCGGGCGGCAGCAGCAGGGTGAGGCTCAGCAGGTCGGTCGCCGCCGTCACCAGGGCACCTTCGGCATGGGCGCGCTCGCACAAGCGGCGGAAGTCGCGCACCGCCCCGTCGGTGGCCGGGTACTGCACCAGCGCGCCGATCACGCCGGGCCCGAACGAAAACGTCTCGGGCTCGCCCACGTCCACGCGCACCCCACGCGCCTCCGCGCGCGTGCGCACCACCGCGATCGTCTGCGGATGGCAGTACTCGTCGACCAGATACACCGGCGGCGCTTTCTTCGTGCTCATCGCGAGCGTGAGGTGCATGGCCTCCGCGGCCGCGGTGGCCTCGTCCAGGAGCGAGGCATTCGCGACCTCGAGCCCGGTCAGGTCGGACACCATCGTCTGAAAGTTGAGCAGCGCCTCCAGTCGACCCTGCGAGATCTCGGCCTGGTAGGGCGTGTACGCCGTATACCAACCGGGATTCTCCAGCACGTTTCGCTGCACGACCTGCGGGACGAAGGTGCCCGCGTATCCCAGGCCGATGTACGAGCGGAACACGCGGTTCATGCCGGCCAGCCCGCGGAGTGCCTGGAGCACCTCGCGCTCGCTTCGGCCCGGCGGCAGCGCCAGTGGTCGCCGCAGCCGAATTTCGGCGGGAACGACCGCGTCGATGAACTCGTCGAGTGAGCCGTAGCCGACCGTCTGCAACATGTCGACGAGATCCTCGCGCCGAGGACCGATGTGCCGGTAGGCGAAGTGTCCCGGATGCAGCACGTCGGCTTCGGGGGGGCTGACGGTGGGCGGCAGAGTGCTCGTCATGGTGACCGCATGCTCCAGGTGCTGGGTGGTTCGGATGTCCCGGCCATGAAAAAGCCCCGAGACCGCGCGGTCGGGGCATCGTCAACAACGCTTCGGTTGGGGGAGAGCGAATTCCTGCCCACAGCGCACAGCCCTCCTGTCACGGTCACTCGCCGATGTGCGACCGATAGGCCGACGCGGTCAGCAGTCCGGTCAACGCTTTCGGATCCACCCGGAGCGTCACCATCCAGCCGTCGCCGTACGGGTCGCGGTTCACCGCCGCCGGATCCGCCTCGAGGGCACCGTTCACCTCGACCACCTCTCCGGCGACCGGGCTGTACAGCTCCGACACCGCCTTCACCGCCTCGATGGTGCCGAAGGAGTCGTGGGCCTGGAGCTTCTGCCCGGGCGTGGGCAGGTTCACGAACACCACGTCGCCCAGCTCACCTTGCGCGTAGTCGGTGATCCCAACCCGGACGATCGCGGGGTCGTCGGTCCGAGCGATGTACTCATGCTCGGCGGTGTACTGCATATCGTCGGGAACGTTCGACACGGCACGCTCGCGGGCTCGGGATGCGCGAGGGAGGATAGGCGGGAGAGGAAGCGAGGTCAAGCGCGCGTGCGCGCGACCAGATGCTCCCACACCTCGCGGCTTCTCGCCTCGAGCGCCGTGCGGTCGCCATCGTTGTCGATCACGAACGTGCTGCGCGCACGCTTCGGCTCGCTCGGTGCCTGGGCGGCGATGAGACGGTCCGCCTCCACGGCATCGAGCGACCGCCCGGCCAGCAACCGCGCGCGCCGGAGGTCGGCGGGCGCGTCCACCAGCACCACGACATCGAAATCGGAGGGGTCCGAGGTTTCGAAGAGGAGTGGGATGTCGCTGACTAGGATGCGGTCGCCGCGCGCGCGCGCTTCGTGTTCGAGGACGCGCCGCCGACGGAGCACCTCGGGATGCACCAGCCGATTGAGATCGGCGAGCGCGGCCGGATCGGCCAGCACCACGCGCCGGAGCGCCGCCCGGTCGAGCGCGCCGACCGGATCGAGGACGCCGTGGCCGAACCGCCCGACGATCGCCTCCAGCACCGGACTGCCCGGCGCCTGGGCCTCGCGGACGAGCTGGTCGGCATCGATGAGCGTGGCGCCCCAGGCTCGGAACAGCGCGGCCACGGTCGACTTTCCCGCGGCGATGTTGCCGGTCAGTCCGATGTTGAGCATCGGCGGCGCGGGTCAGAGCAACGCGGTCTGGTCCTCGTCACGCCGAGGCACCTGGTGACAGTGACGGCAGCGGGCCTCGTAGCTCTCCCGGCCCCCGACCATGATCGTCGGCGAGTCGTAGCGCGCCGGCTTTCCATTGATGAGGCGCTGGTTGCGGCAGGCGGGATCGCCGCATACGACGCAGATCGCCTGCAGCTTGTCGACCAGCTCCGCGACCGCCATGAGCTCTCCCATCGCACCGAACGGCTCGCCGCGGAAGTCCGTGTCCGTGCCCGCCAGGATCACCCGCACCCCGCGGCGCGCCAGCAGCGTGGCGACCGGGACGATGTGGGCATCGAGGAACTGCGCCTCGTCGATGGCGACCAGCTGGCTGTCGGGGCGCACCAGCCGGTGGATCTCCGCCGCCGAGTCCACCGGCGAGGCATCCAATTCAGTGCCGTCGTGGCTGGCGACGGAGTACAGGCCGGCAAAGCGACTGTCGAGATGGGACTTGAAGACCTGGACCCGGCGGCGGGCGATGATCGCTCGTCGCACCCGCCGGATCAGCTCTTCACTCTTGCCGGCGAACATGACACCGCTGATCACCTCGATCCAGCCGGGGTGCGAGCCGTAGTGCATCCACGATCTCCGTGATGTCGGGCGGGAATGACGACAATTTAGAGCACCGTGGCTGCGGCGCCAGCGGGCTTGCGGCGCCTTCCGGCACGCGGCGATATTCGTCGCGCCTCACGCAAGGAGCCGCCCCGTGACCAAGCAGGAGCTGATCGGCGCTGTCGCCAAGCGGCTCGACGTCACGCGTGCGCGTGCGGCAGAGATCACCGACCTGTTCTTCGCCCCGGAGGGGGTCATCGCGAGCGAGCTTAAGCGGGGCGGCAAGGTGGCCATCAGTGGCTTCGGGAGCTTCGAGCTCCGGCGCCGCGCCGGGCGCGAGGCGCGCAATCCGCGCACCGGCAAGGCCATGACGATCACGTCGTCGATGGTGCCGGCGTTCCGTGCCGGCCGGGTATTGAAGGCCCAGCTCAACCGGAAGCGCTAGCGTTCCGGCGCGCGCCCTGGGCGGCGCGCGCCGGTCGCTCGCGGCGCAGGCGGGCGCGCGGGGCCGCGGTCTACCCGCGCCGTCACCCGGCGCCGGCGAATGGTCGTCCCATTGAGAGCTGTCGCCACGCGCTCGGCCTCCTGCGCCGGGACCTCGACCAGCGAGAAGGCGTCCCGCAGCTCGACCCGCCCGATCTTTCCGCGGTCCAGCCGAACCTCCTTCGTCAGCACGGCCACCAGATCGTTGACCGTGGCGCCGTCCTTCTTGCCGACGCCCACGTAGACCCGTGCCGTCACCGGGATGTCGGGGAGCGCCGTGGGCGCCGCGGTGCCTGCCGCGCTGGTCCAGAGCTCGTACAGCGCTGCGGCCACGGTGGCCGGGTCGTGCCGCTCGAACAGCGGGGCGAGCGTATGCAGCGCCCGCTCGGGCGAGCCGCCCTCGAGCGCGCGCACGATGGCGGCGCGGCGCGCCGCCGCGGCCGTGGTGGCGGCCTCGAGTGCCCCGGGCAGCCGGAGCGGCCGGCGCGGGGCGGCCAAACGCTCGACGTATGGTTCGGCGCCGGGCGGGACCAGGAGGACCACCTCCCCCGCCTCGGTGAGTTGGCGAAGGCGCGCGGCGCCCGGCAGATCGAGCGCGATCACAGTGCCGGCTTTCGGAGCCTCGCCCGTGGCGAGGCGAAGGCTTGGCCCGTCCAGAGCGGTGGCGGCGTGGATCGCGTCGTGCAGCCCGCGGTCCGCGGTCCAGATGACCAGGGAGGCCGGGTCCAGCAGTTCGATGAGATCGGGCAGCGCGGCCACCCGGCGAGACCATGTGACCCCAACCGTGCGGACCGGCCCGAGCGGGGCCCCGTCCAGCAGCGATCCGCCGAGCGAGAGCGCCCGGCGTGCGTAGCGCTCGACCAGGTCGGCGGCGCGCTCGGGCGCCGAGGTCAAGACGACGCGGGGTATCTCCTTCATATCCTGCATCAGCTCCGCCACCGGCTCCTCGCCGTCCCAAGCCTCGGGCCACGCCAGCAGCACGCTGGAGAGGGTGGCGGCGTGGAGCGCTGCCCGCCGCTGGAGCGCCAGCGCCGTATCGGGCGTGGCCACCAGCACATCCACGCCGTCCTCACGGAGCCGCCGCGTGGCGCGCGAGGTACCGTGGGCAACCTGCACCCGCAGACCGGTGTCGAGCCCGTGGATGACGCGGCCCCACTCGTCGAGCTGCCCCGTGGGCACCAGAAGGAGCGCCACGCGTCCGTTGGTAACCCGGCTCAGCACCCCCGCGAGTGCGGGAGTCGCCGCGGTCGGGGAGGGCGGCAGCACCAGCACGAGATTGTGGCCTCGGGCGGCCGTCGGCGCGGCCTCGCGCGTCAGTGGGTCATCGGCTTGCCAGCCCAGACGAGTGAGCCCGGCGGCAATCGGGGGAGCGACGTGCAGGGCTTCCAGGGCGGTCACGCGAGCCTCGGCGGGCGGTGAATGGCTCCGCCAACCTAAGAGCAGCCGGCAGTCCGGGCAACGTCGCGCGCCGGTTGACATCGCCTCGCCACCGCCTGAGCTTTCCCCGGACTTCGCACTCCTCACCCACACGAGACTTTCGCATGCCCGACCCGCTCTCGCCCAACGTCCAGTATCTCAAGGCCTCGGAGACGGTGGCCATCAGCAACGAAGCCAAGCGCCGCAAGGCCGCGGGCGAGGACGTGCTCGACCTGGGTGTGGGCGAGCCCGACTTCGACACGCCGGCCCCCGCGGCGCAGGCCGGCATCCAGGCCATCCAGAAGGGCCTCACTCGCTATCCGCCGAACGTCGGCATCGCCGAGCTGCGGAAGGCCATGGCGCAGAACATGAGCCGGATGTCGGGTGGCCGCGCGATCGATCCCGATCAGCTGATCGTGAGCTCCGGGTCCAAGCAATCCATCTTCAACGCCTGCTTCACCCTGTTCGGTCCCAAGGATCGCGTGCTGATCCCGGCCCCGGCCTGGGTGTCATACCCGCAGATCGTGCACCTCTGCCGTGCCGAGCCCGTGCTCGTGCCCGGCGACCTCGAGTGGGGCCTCAAGGTGAGCGCCCGGGACCTCGACCGTGCGAGCAACAAGCTGACCCGTGGGCTGATCCTCTGCTCGCCCTGCAATCCGACCGGCGCCGTGTACACGCTGGCCGAGCTCAAGTCGATCGCGGAGTGGGCCAAGGCGAACGACGTCTGGATCATCTCGGACGAGATCTACCGTCGGATCAACTACGGCCCGGGCCCGGCGCCGTCGCTCCTGGACCTGCCCGACGAGCTGCTCGAGCGCGTGGTCATCATCTACGGCGCGAGCAAGGCGTACGCGATGACCGGCTGGCGCATCGGGGCCGCGCTCGCCCCGCCGCACCTCACGAAGGCGATGGCCGCCTTCCAGTCGCACACCACGACCGGCGCCAACCAACCGGCCATGTGGGCGGCAGCGACGGCCTTTGCCGACGAGAAAGTGGATGCCGAGGTGACTCGGATGGTGACGGCGTTCCGCCGCCGGCGGGACCTGCTGGTGAACCGGTTCCGTCGCGAGGCGCCCGGCGTGGAGTTCGTCGAGCCGCATGGCGCGTTCTACTTCTTCTTCCGAGTGGACGGCATTCGCGACAAGGAGCCCATCACGGGCACGGTGTTCTGCGAGCAACTGATGAAGCAGGAAGGCGTGGCGCTGGTACCGGGCGGAGCATTCGCCGACGATCGATGGGTCCGGCTCAGCTACGCCGTCTCCGACTCAGAACTGGAGAGAGCATTGGACAAGATTTTCGGCTTGATCCAACGGCTCGCATCCGCCCGTGCGGCCTGAGATCTCGGGCGTGAACGTCGAGGCCCGGGTCGAGCCGCTCACCGGCAGCCTGCCGTCGATCGCCTGGCGCTGGGACCCCGAGACCGACATCCTCTCGGGCGCGTTCAAGGGCAACCGCAAGAGCGGGGGGCTCACGGGCACGGTCGAGCTTACCGATGCCGAAGGCTCGATCGCGGTGCTCGACGTGAACAACGGGGTCATCTGCGGCCTGGACGTGGTGGTCTGGCCGGAGGTCACCACGAGCGCCAGCCTCCGGGTGCCCGCCCAACTCACCGACGGCCGCGTGGTCCTGCCCTCGCGGCCCTCGCGGCCGGGTGTCGCCTCGATGGAGGTGGACACCACGCTTTCGGTCGAGACCAACGGCGCCGAGAGCCTGTTCCACCTGCGGATCGGTCCGCGCCGCGCCGTGGAGGTCGTTCGGGTAGCTGACAGCTTCTACGTCGAGGTGGACCAGCAGGGCGGTCTCGCGGGCTTCTGGCTGTCGAACGTGCCGCCGTTTACGGCGTTCGAGGACGAGATGTAGGAGGAGGATGGACGAAGCAAGCGAGGGGCCGGAACGGCGAGACGGGGAGGGCACCTGCGACCTCTCCGTCTCGCCGTTTAGGCCGCTAGGTCGTTCAGCCCGCGCTTCTGCCCGCCCGCTCCGCCCTCGCCGTGTCAGGGCGCCGTTCCGCGTGCGCTCCCCCACGCGCGTCACCTGACCGCCTCGTGGGGCGCGTGTCCCGCGAGGAGCGCCAGCGCATACCCTTCGAGGTCTTCCGCCCGCCGCGCCGCGGTATGCTCGGCCAGAATCCGCCGGCGCGCCCGGTCGCCGAGCGCGACGCGCTCCTTTTCGGGCAAGTCGCGGATGCAGGCGAGGACTTCCGCTTCGGTATCCGCAAGGAGCACCTCATACCCGGGCTGCAGGAACGCTTCGATGCCGTCCCATGCGTCGCTGATGATCGGCGTGCCGCAGGCCGCGGCCTCGAACAGCCGGACACTCGGCGAGAAGCCCGCGGCGCGCATGTCCGCGCGCGTGATGTTGAGCGTGAAGCGCTGCGCATTGTAGAAGGCACGATGGTGGTCGGACGGGAGGTGCTGGATCCGCCGCACGTTGGCCGGCCACCGGATCGAAGCCGGGTATTGAGGCCCCGCCACGACGAACCGGCCGGGCCACCATGCGCGCGCCGGGCACAACATGAGGTGGGTGAGCCGCCGCTGTCTGTCGGCGCTGTAGGTGCCCATATAGCCGAGATCGTACCGGAGCGGCACCGTCTCGGGACGATAGACCGTGGGATCGACCGAACAGTAGAGGGCGCGGGCGGCCTGCGCGCCATACTCCCGCTCCAGGCGTCGCAGCGTCGGGCCTCCGGTGAAGGACAGGTACAGGTCGTAGCGCGGGATCAGCGCGCGGGTGATGTAATCGACCTCGCCGCGGGCCAGCCGCGCGAGCGTCACCGGTGTGTCGATGTCGTAGAATGCGGTGAGGCCGCGGGCGGTGTAGGTCACCCACTCTCCCACCTTGGCGCCCTCGGGCAGGTACGACCCGACGATGACGAGGTCCGCCTCGCGGATCCGGCGGTTGAACCGCCGCTTGAGCTCCCGGACCGAGCGGTACATCACGCTGCGCCCGTGGGGGGACGCCGGCAGATCGCTGTTGTCGGCGCACCACGCCACGGCACGCTCGAGGAACAGTACGTCGTGTCCGCGTGCCGTGAGCTCACGGACTAGGCCGCGATAGGTGGTGGCGTGCGCGTTGTCCCACGAAGAGCTAGTGGACAGGCCCAGGATGACGATGCGGAGCGGCGGGCTCATCGAAGCTCCTAAGATGGGGGGCGGTGCTCATGGATGCTCCGTCGCGTGAACCGGTACGCTGGCGGGCTGAGGCTCGGACACAATGGTGAGCAGCTCGTCGGGTTGGCCAGGATACGGCGAGCGCGGCTTCCACTTCGGCGCCGGTGGTCGCCACCCGATAGTCGAGGCCTGGGCGGAACAGTCCCTCCCAGTCGTCCCAGGGCGCCGAGACCAGCGGGATACCGCACGCGAAGGCTTCGAACATCCGGATAGTCGGCACTCCGGGAAGGGTCTCGACGTAACGGCGATGCGGCACGTGGACGGTCGCGGCGAAGCGCGCGAACAGCTCGGGCACCGCGTCCACCCGTCCGTCGTGCTCGGCCATTCGCGGTCCGCAGCTCTTGAAGATCCGGGCGACGCGGACGTCCACGCCGTGCAGCCGGTGGAAGTCCCTCATCACAAGATCGAACGCGTCCCGGGTTCGTTGGGGAAGTACGACGCAGTGTTCGCGCCGAGGCACTTACCTGTCTGTGACGAGACTCACCGGTGTAGAGAGCCGGGCGAGAAAACTTCAAAGGGGTGGGGCGACGTAGGTAGTATTGCCTACGTCGCGTGTCAGGCGCGGAGTCGCGCGGCGGCGGCGGCGCGCGAGTGCACGCCGAGCTTCACGAGTACGCGCTGCGTATGGTGGCGCGCGGTGTGGGGGCTGATGCCAAGGCGCTGGGCGACGGCAACGTTGGACAGACCGTACTCGAGCAGCGCCGCGACCTCGACCTCCCGGGCAGTGAACCCGTAGTCGCGCTGGAGCCGCGCGGAGTGACCCAGTGCCGCTGCGCCGTCAGCATGCGACCCGTGTTGAAGCCGCGCACGGCTGGAATGGATCTCATCTAGGGAGGCCCGGAGCGTTGCCATCAGCAGCAGACGGCGCTGGCGAAGCTCCGCGAAGTTCGTCCGGAGCGCGGAGATGTGCGCGGGCGAGATGGAGGGCCGGTCGCGCCGGCTTGGCGGCACGACCTGCGGAATGTCGATGCTCTCGTCGGTCACTGCACCTCCCGGTGGGGCTGCAGTACGTTTGCTCATGGTACACGCTCTAGTCAATATCGCCCATTTGCGCCGCCTGCTCACCGTGAGGGGGCTCACCCCCGCCCACGCCGTCCCGGACACCGGAGTCGCCCGGGAGGACGCGCGGATTCGCCCAGCCCGCCTGCTCGAGGACTCATGTCTCGCGTGGCATCCCATCGGCGCCCCGGAACCGTGGCCGGATCCCGTGGCGTTCCTCGACGGTGTTCAGCGCCTGGAGCTGCTCGCCTACGCGGGCGCCGCACCGCTCGTGGTGGGCGAGGTGGCCGCGGCCCTACGAGAGCACCGGCTCCGCCGATTGACTCGTGTGCTCGACGCCCGACGGGTCCTGCTGCTTGGCCGACCGTCTGCTCTCGACGCGGCCGGCGAAGCGCTGGGTGGGGTGGACACGGTGGCGCTCCCGGCCGAGGAGCCCGCCCACCCGGCACGCGACCTTGCCAATGCGTCCCGCGCACTGGATCGGACGCGCGGCGCGCTCGAGCTCTCCCTGGGTGTGCAATATCGCCGGGGTTCGGCAGGGTGGCTTCTGGTGGACGGCGTCCTGACTGAAAGCCCCTCGTGGGCCGCCGATCCGCGCACCGTGGGCGTCGCCAGGAACCACGCCACCCTCCCCTTCGAGGGGGGCGACCTCGAGCGGTGGCTTCGGCTCCCCGCCGCGCACCGGACGTCGGTCTACGCGCCCGAAACGCGAAGCGTCACACCGGTGCTCGAATGGGCGCTTCGCCTGTGGCCCTGGGAGGGTCGGGATCTCTTCCACGGACTGGTGAGGGTACAGGTCGCGCCCGAAAATGGCACGCCCGAACGCGCCGACCTGATCTCTCGACGCCTGCTTGCCGAGCGCGCCCCCATCAGTCCGATTGGGGATGGTTCGGAGCGGTTGCTCTATGGCATGCACTCGGTCCAACGCTTTCTCCGCGCCGCTCCTGCCCACTACTGATTTGGCCCCCGGGCCGCCACATTGGGACATGCCCCACGACATGCCTCCGCTCGGCCAGGTGGTCGCTACCGAGCTCAAGCCCTCCACCCCGCACCAGTTCCATTTCTGGACCGCTCGGGAGACCCCCATCGGCATCGGCGCGATCGTCCGGGTGGAGCACGGCGGTCGCGTCGTATTCGGCGTGGTCACGGATGGCTTTGCCTACTCGGACCTGGTCACGCCCATGCATGCGGTAATCGGTGCGGACGGCGACCCTGTCGCGGCGGGACTGGAGCCTACCGAACGAGCCGAGATCCGACTCTTCACGGCAGCGGTCCTACGGCAGATGCCCGAGGAGCCGCTACAGCCGGTGCCCCTCGGACCGGTCTGGCTCGCGAGCGACCAGGACGTCGCCCTCGCGCTCCGGATGGACGCCTATACCGCGGGTGATCGCGCCACGGGCATTCCGGTCGGACTCTACGCCGCAGGCGGGCTGGAGTCGCCGGTCTACCTGGACTGCGATTTCCTGCTGGGCCCGGAGGCCGCCCATCTCAACATCACGGGCGTGTCAGGCCTTGCCACCAAGACCAGCGCCGTGGAGTTCCTGCTGGGCAGCATCTTTCAGACGTTCCCGCGCCACAAGGGATCAGTGGCGGCCCTGTGCTTCAACGTGAAGGGCCCCGATCTCTGTTTTCTCGACCAACCCGCCCAGCTCACCGAGGAGGACCGTCGCCAGTATGCACGGCTGGGCCTCCGGCCTGAGCCGTTCGGCGACGTGCACTACTACGCCCCACACAAGCCCGACGGTGTCAACCTGAACACGTTGCGCACGCACGACTCGCTCGCCGCGAACACCCAGCCGCTCGTGTGGGGCCTGCGCGAGGTGCTGGACTACGCCGAGGTCGTGCTTAATCGCGACGACGTGGACGCCAAGGCCGACGCCTTCATCGATTTTCTGGCCGAGCGGGTGGTGGGTCGTGAGTACCAGGACGACATGCTCCGGGGAAAGCCGTTCCTGGTCCAGAGCTTTGCCGATCTCGAGGTGTTCTTCCGTGCGATCTTCGATTTCATGGAGGTGCTGGGGAAGGGCGGCGAGGTGTGGAAGACGCACCATCTGGCCACGATTCGCAAGGTGCGGAATCGGCTGAGCAATATCTCCACCCGGTCCAAGGGCCTCGTCACCGACGATGGGACCGCCCAGGATCTCCCGTGGGGCGCCTTTACCGATCGCAGCGTGCACGTCGTGGACGTCGCCGGGCTCGACCCCCTAGCGCAGGACTTGGTGTTCGCGCGGGTCGTGTCCAAGCTGCGCGAGCACCTCGAGCGGCGTGACCTCGGGGTCGACCACGTCGTCGTGTTCGTGGACGAGCTCAACAAGTACGCGCCCGCCGACGGAGCCGAGACCTACGTGCGGAAGATGCTGCTCGATCTCTCCGAGCGCGGACGCTACCTCGGCCTGGTCCTCTTCGCCGCCCAGCAGTTCCGCTCGCAGGTGCAGCGGCGAGTGGTCGGCAACGCAGGCACAGCCGTGTTCGGCCGGATGGACATGGACGAGCTCGCCATGCCGGCGTATGCCACGCTCTCGCCGGCCACAAAGATCAAGCTCGCCACGCTGCCCAAGGGTGAGCTCATGGTCCGCCACCCGCACTTCACCCAGCCGATCTTCGTGCGGTTCCCCCGGCCGGCGGTCCTCGGCGGCCGGGAGGGCATCGAGCGCTACCCGCCCGGCCCGGAGCTGCCGTTCGCGGGCGCGGTCGCGCGCCAGCTTCGCCGGCTCGACCGGCGGATTGCGCCGGCAGCCGTGGAAGCCCTGCTCGAGGGTCGCCGCGAGGACGACGTGCGGCGCGCCCTGTCTGCCACCCGCCGCGAGCGGCCGGCGGATCCCCTCGCGTTCTTCAGTGTGTGTCTGGGCAGGCGAGTGAACAGCGAGGTGGTTGCGGGTCCGCGCCGCGGCGTCCCAGCGGTGCGCCACGGGGACGACGACGGCTACGGCGTCTAGGCGGGCTACTTCGAGTCCGACAGCACCTGGTGCACCTTGCGACGGAAGAGTCGCGTGCGGCTCGTGATCCAGCCCGCGTCGCGGACCTGATCCACCACTCGCAGATCCTCCCACGCATCCGCGATGCCCTTGCGGCCGAGATAGCCGAGCAGCCGGGTCGGGTGCTCCCGCGGCACGACCGGGAGGCGCCCGATGCCGTGGCTGATCATCTTGTCCACGGCCTCCTCCAGCATTTCGTCGGGATACGCCACGATGGGCGGCGAGCTTCCCGCCTCGACCACGGTCGGCGACGGCTCGCGTCGCTGCTCCATGGCACGCACGACGTCGCCGCGGGTGATCATGCCGACGAGCGCGCCCTTGCTGTCTACGATGGGCCACGCGTAGTGCGGTGCCAGGATCGTATCGTTCGCCGCCAGCTTGGCGAACAGCGCCTCCACCGTCATCTCCGCCTGCACCGGGGGCACGTCCTTCTGCATCACGTCCTCGACCCGCACCCGGCTGAGCGGATTGACGATGTACTCGCGCATCACGTGGTAGCCTCGCCGCGCCACTTTCTCTGTGAGGATCGAGCGCCGCATGATGAGCACCGTGACCGCCTGCGCGCCGACGCACGCGATGAACAGCGCGGGCAGGACGTGAATGTCGTCGGTCAGCTCGAGCATGAAAGCGACGGCGGTCAGCGGCGATCGCATGGTGCCGCCCATGATGGCTGCCATGCTGATCATGGCCCAGAGACCGGTGTCTCCGGCGTGAATCCAGTGGGCCTCGAGCGCGCCAAGCGAGCCGCCCATGATGAGCAGCGGCGCCAGCACGCCGCCCGACGTGCCCGAGCCCAGGGCGATCGCCCAGATCAGCGCCTTGGTGATCGTGAGGCCGAGCAGAAATCCGCCGAACAGGTGACCGTTGATGAGATCGGCGATCGTGTCGTAGCCCACGCCGAGCGCCCGGGGGTAGAGCAGGCCGCCGATGCCGACGAACAGGCCGCCGATCATGGGCCACCACATGTAGTGGAACGGGAGCTTCGCGAACAGGTCCTCGAACGTGTACACCAGCCAGGTGAGAATCCCCGATGCGAAGCCGGCGGCGATGCCGACCGCCAGCGCCAGCACCAGCTCTTCCCAGGCCAGCGCCGAGTGCGGCGTGACCGGGAAGATCGGCCCCGCCCCGAGCAGCGGCACCCGGACCGCGCCGGACACCGCGGCAGCCGCCGCCACCGGGATGAAGCTCCTGGGCTTCCATTCGAACAGCAGCAGCTCCACCGCGAGGAGCACCGCCGCGAGCGGCGTCGCGAAGATTGCCGCCATGCCGCCCGCGGCACCGGCGACGAGCAAGGTCTTGCGCTCCGACGCGGAGAGATGGAACGCCTGCGCGAACAGCGACCCGAATGCCCCCCCGGTCATGATGATCGGTCCCTCGGCGCCGAACGGACCGCCGCTCCCGATCGCGATCGCCGACGAGAGCGGCTTGAGCACGGCTACCTTGGCGCTCATGCGGCTCCGTCCGATCAGGATTGCTTCCATCGCTTCCGGAATCCCGTGGCCCCGGATCTTCTCCGAGCCGTACCGCGCCATCAGCCCGACGATCAGACCGCCGACCATCGGGATGAGCACGGACCACGCGCCGAGCTGATTGTGCGCCGGTGACACCAGGTGCGAGTCGAACCGGTGATAGTAGAACAGGTTCGTCAGGCTCCCGATCAGCCACACCAGTGCCACGGCCACAAAGGCGCTGATCACCCCGACCAGCGCCGCCATCGGGGTGATGATCAGCAGCCGGGCATCCGTGGTGAAGTCGCCGAGTCGGTCGTCGTGGTGCTGTGGAACGGGAGGCGCGGGGGACAGTGTGTCTGCGATTGTTGCGTTCGGGGAGCCTGAGGAGGGGTTCATGGGGTCAACGTAACTGAGCCGTGCGGCTGGCGGCAAGCGTCGGGCCGCGTGATGCGCGGCCGGTGAGGCCTTGATTTAGCAAGGGCTTACGAGACATTAATGGTGTGAAACTCGCCCACGTCGCCGATACCCATCTCGGCATCCGGCAGTACCATCGCCAAACCCCGTCCGGCATCAACCAGCGCGAGGCCGACGTCGCCCATGCCTTCCGGGCGGCCGTGGACGGCGTGCTGGAGGCCCGGCCCGACGCGGTCGTGCTGGCGGGCGACCTGTTCCACGCCGTACGACCCACCAACGCGGCCATCGTGTTCGCGTTCCGGCAGCTCCAGCGTCTGCGCGAGGGGCTGCCCGATGCCCCCGTCGTTCTCATCGCCGGCAATCACGACACTCCCCGCTCGACCGAGACCGGGTCGATCCTGCGGCTGTTCGAGGAGCTGGGGGTGGACGTGGCCACCGACGTAGCGCGGCGATTCGTGTACCCCGCGCTCGACCTGTCGGTGCTCGCCGTGCCGCACCAGGCGCTGATGAGTCCCAACCGGCCGTCGCTCCGTCCCGAAGGCGACGAGCGCCGCCGGGTGCTCCTCCTGCACGGTGAGATCGAGGGCGTGTTCCCGTTCGATCGGACCGGCGCCGAGTACGGCGGGGCGGTGCTCGGCCTCGAACAGCTGACGCCCTCCGAATGGACCTACGTGGCGCTCGGCCATTATCACGTGCAACACCAGGTGGCGCCCCGCGTGTGGTATGCCGGCTCGCTCGAGTACGTGAGCCCCAATCTGTGGGGTGAGCTGGTCGACGAGGCCGACCATGGGCTTCAGGGCAAGGGCTGGCTCCTGGCCGACCTCGACCGCGGCACGGTCGAGCGTCGGCGCGTGCCGCTGGCGCGGGAAATCCTCGACCTCGAGCCGATCGAGGCCGACGGACTCGCCGCCTCCGCCGTGGACGCCCTCATCCGGGAGCGCGTCGACGCGCTCCCCGGCGGCGTCACCGACAAGATCGTCCGCCAGCTGGTCCAGAACATTCCGCGGCATGTGGCGCGCGAACTCGACCACGCCGCGATTCGCGCGCTCAAGGCGGCGGCCCTCCACTTCCACCTCGATATGCGCCGTCCCGAGGTCCATCGGCTGGTCGGTGTCGGAGCGCCCGGACGGCGCCAAACGCTTCCCGAGCTGGTCCGGAACTACCTCGCGGGCCGGCCCCTCCCCGCGGAGCTCGACCGCGAGGCGTTCGTGCGGCTGGGAGAGACCCTCATGGACGCGGTCGAGCGCGACCTGGCCGGCACCTGATGCAGATCCACCGTCTGCGGCTCTGCAACTTCCGCCAGCATGAGCACACCGAGCTCGAGCTGGGTCCCGGCTTGACCGGCATTATCGGACCTAACGGGGCGGGAAAGACGACCCTGCTCGAGGCCATCGCGTGGGCGATGTACGGCATGCCTGCCGCGCGCGGCAGTCGGGAGACCATCCGGCGCCGCGGGGCACCGGCGCGGTCGCGGGTCGAGGTCGAGCTCGAGTTCGCCCTCGGACCGCATCAGTTCCGCATCGTCCGCACGTTGAACGGAGCCGAGCTGTACCAGGATGGCGATCCGTCGCCCATTGCCAACTCGATCGGCGCCGTCAGCGAGCGGGTTACCCGCCTGCTCGGCATGACCCGGGACGAGTTCTTCAACACTTATTTCACCGGCCAGAAAGAGCTGGCGGTGATGGCGGCCATGTCCGCTCCCGAGCGGGCGCAGTTTCTCTCGCGGGTGCTGGGCTACGAGCGAATCCGCGCGGCCCAGGACCGGCTGAAGGAGCGCCGCTCCACCCTTCGCGCCCGGCTCGATGCGCTCCGTGCGGGGCTCGGCGATTTGGCCGAGATCGAGGCCGCGGAAGCGCGTGCGCATGAGCGCGTCGCCGCCGCGCAGCGCGCCGAACAGGAGGCCACGGCCGCGGCCGGCGTGGCCGAGCGGGCTCTCCGGCAGGCGCGTCCGGAATGGGAGCGCGTCCAGCGCCTGCGGGAGTCGGCGTTGACACTCGAAGCCGAGCTGCGCGTGGCCGACCACCGTGCGGCGGCCGCTGCCGAACGGGCCGAGCGACTCGAGCGTGAGGCGGCGGCCGCCTCGGCCGCGGCACGGAAGCTCGAGGCGGTGTCGCGGCGGCTCGCGCCGTTGCCGGGCCTGCGCGAGGCGCTCACGGGCCACGAGCGCGCCGCCGAGCGCCACGCGGCGCGCCGTGGACTTCTCGCCCAGGTCGACGACGTGCGGCGCCACTTGGCGTCGGTGGAGGAGGGCCTCGCTCGGCTGCCGACCCGCGAGCAGCTCGAGGCGGCGCGCGAGCGCATCAACGATGTCCGTGCGTCGCTCGCCGGCGCTACGCTCGATGCCGAGAATCTCCGCACCGCCTGGGTCCGCGATGCCCAGGACGCTCGCACCAAGCGGCAAGGTCTGCTGGACCAGTACCAGGAGCTCAAGGACCAGCGGCAGCGCATCGTCAAGGCCGGACCCGAGGGCGATTGCCCCACTTGCGCACGTCCCCTGGGCGCCGAGTACGCCACGGTGCTGGGCGTGCTCGATCGGCAGATGGAGGATGTGATCGCGAACGGAAACTTCTACAAGCAGCGCATCGAGCAGTTGCAGCTCGAGCCCAAGGAGGTGGATGAGGCCGACCGCCGGCGGCTCGCGCTCGAACAGGAATTGTCCGAGGCCACCGGCGAGGGCGGTCGCCTCGAAGCATTGTCGCAGGAGCGCGCCCCGCTCACGGAGGAACGCGAGCGGCTGCTCGGGCGGGTGCGGGAGGTGGAGGCCGCGCTGGCCGCCTCGCCGGGGGACTATGACGAGCGACAGCATCAGGCAGTGCTCGCCGAGATTCGGGCGCTCGAGCCGCTCGCGCTCGAGGCGGAGCGCCTGCGCGTCACGG
Source organism: Gemmatimonadales bacterium (assembly GCA_051955835.1). Classification (GTDB taxonomy): domain Bacteria; phylum Gemmatimonadota; class Gemmatimonadetes; order Gemmatimonadales; family GWC2-71-9; genus CAVVWJ01. The sequence goes on along the minus strand of JBQCGH010000054.1, from coordinate 5,205 downwards.
CCGATCGAGGTGCGGCGGTCGCGGCGGAACTTGCGCCGGTCGTGACCGAGCGCACGGATGGTCTGGCCGCCGCCGAGGCGCTCCGTCGTCGCCTCGCGGATCTCGGCTACACGGACGATGCCTACCGCGCGGCCCGCGATGCCGAAGCGGATGCCGAACGGCGGCGACGCGAGTCGGAGCTGTCCCTGGTGCGGGCCCGGGGCGAGGGGGCAGCGGCCGTCGAAGCGGTCGAGGCCGCCGCGCGCCGCCGGGCCGAGCGGGCCGAGCGGGAACAGGAGGCCAGGATCACGGCAACCGACCTCGCGCTACACCAGGAGCTCGATCGCGCGCTGTCGGATCTCCGGACGGAGCTGAACTCGACGTTGCGCCCGGACCTCAGCGAGCTCGCCTCCGGCTTCCTCCGCGACCTGACCAACGGCCGCTACACCGATCTCGAGCTGGACGAAGACTATGGCGCCACGTTGCTCGACGACGGGGATCCGAAGGCCGTCATCTCTGGCGGCGAAGAAGATGTGGCCAACCTCGCGCTCCGACTTGCCATCAGCCAGATGATCGCCGAGCGGGCCGGTCAGCCGCTCTCGCTGCTGATTCTGGACGAGATCTTCGGCTCGCTGGATGAGGATCGGCGTCTCGCGGTGGTGGACCTGCTGCGGAGCCTGGCCGACCGTTTCCCGCAGGTCATCCTCATCACCCACGTCGATTCGGTGCGCGAAGGCTTCGATCGCGTCGTGCGCGTAGGGTACGATGTCGCGCGCGGCGTCGCCACCGTGCAGGACGAGCCCGGCGGAGATCACGATGTGGCGGCCTGATCGAAGCGTGCGGGGGCCCGACCGCCCGACGCTGCGCGACATCGAGCCGCTCAACCGCGTGTTCGCGGACGCGTTCACCGACCGCTACAGCCGGGACGGCCTGGTGGGGGTGCGCGTACCGCATCTGAATACGCTCGTATGGCGGTACGCCCTCGAGGATGCCGGCGACGGCGCTATGGTCTGGCGCGACGCCGATGGGCAGATGGTCGCGTTCAACATGGTGCACCAGTCAGGCGTCGAGGGATGGATGGGGCCCCTCGCCGTGCGTCCCGACCGCCAGGGTGAAGGACTCGGCTCGACGATGGTGCGGCTGGGTATCGAATGGCTCAAGTCACAGGGCGCGCAAACCATCGGCCTTGAGACGATGCCTCGCACGGTAGAGAACATCGGCTTCTACAGCCGCATCGGACTGGTTCCCGGACCCTTGACCGTGACGCTGGTGCACGACGTACCCCGCCGCGGAACAACTCTCCCTGAGCTGCTCTCAGCGTCGGGCGCACAGCTTGCTGGCCGGATCGAGGAGTGCCGACGGCTCACCGACGACATCACGCCGGGGGTGGACTTCACCCGTGAGATCGCGCTGACCCGCGACTTGGGTATCGGCGATACGACGCTGGTGCGCGACCAGGGCGAGCTCGTCGCGTTCGCCCTGTGGCATTCGACGCCGCTTGCGGCCGGTCGGACCAAGGACGAAGTACGGGTCCTCAAGCTCGTCGCCCGTTCAACCGCCGCGTTCGAACGCCTGCTCGAGGCGTTGCACGGCACCGCGGTGCGCGAGCGGGTTGGCCGGCTCGCGATCCGCTGCCAGAGCGATTTCTCGGACGCCTATCTCCGCCTCGTGGCGGCCGGATTCCGGGTGCACTGGACCGATCTGCGCATGCTGCTGCACGGCTACCCGCAGGCGCCGGCCGGGCCAGGTCTGGTGCTTTCTAACTGGGAGATCTGACCCGCGGTCAGCGGCCGTTTTGCTCCGCGAGCACGCCGCGGTACACGTCGATGGTCCGCCGCACCGAGTGCTCCAGTGTGAAGGCTCCCTCGTAGCGCGCTCGTCCATTCCGGCCAAGGCGCACCCGCAGCTCGGCCGACGCTAATAGGCGGCCCAGACGATCCCGGAGGATGCTCGCGTCGCCTCGCGGGACCAGGAGCCCCGTCTCGCCATCCTCCACCGATTCGCTGATCCCGCCGACGGCCGTGGCAACTACCGGAAGCCCCGCCCGCATCGCCTCGAGGATGCTGAGCGGAAACCCCTCCCAATTGGTCACGAGCAGGAATACCTGGGACTCGGCCAGGATGGCGGCGACGTCCAGGCGCTGACCGAGGAACTTCACTCGGCCTGACAAACCCAGCGACTGGGCCAGTCGCTCGGCATCAGCCATCAGCGGTCCGTCGCCGACGAGGTCCAGCTCCCAGGGACTGGATGTGAGGCCGGCAAGCGCGCGGAACAACGTCGCGTGGTCCTTCTGCGCCATGAACCGCGCCACCATGACCAGGCGAGGCGGCGAACGACCCGGATCCGCCTGGGCTGATGCAGGCAGGTCCGGCATTCCGTTGTGGACCGTAATCACCCTGTCAGCGGAAGCGACACGCGCCTCCAGCGCCAACCGACGATCGAATTCCGAGACCGTGATGATTCGGCTGGCCAGCGGGCCCACGATGCGCTCGACCCGGCGGAAGACCGCGGCCTTCGCCGGCGGTACGCCGGGGGTGAACGCCCAACCATGTGCCGTGAACACGACCGGGATCCCCAGCGACCGCCCGGCGATACGCGCCAGCGTCCCCGCCTTGGAGGAGTGCGCGGCAATGAGATCCGGGCGAAGCTCGAGAAAGACCTGCCGGATCTCGTGTAGCGCCTGGAGATCCTGCAGCGGCACGATCGGCATGGTCAGGTGCCGCATCAGACGCACCGGGGTTTCCTGCGCGCGCAAATCGTCTACGAAGGCTCCCCGGCCGCTCGTCAGGACCGTGACCTCGTGACCATGCGCGCGCATCGCGCCTGCCATGTCGCGGACATGAATCTGCGCGCCGCCGAGGGGATAAGCTCGGGTCACGATGTAGGCGATCTTCATCCGTGGAAATCCCAGGCGAACGGTGGCGGGGTTCGGCCGATGGGGCCGGAATATAGGACCGGAAGGCGGATTCCCAGAGGCTCTTGCGGGTGTCGTGCCATTCGGCGCAGGGGGCGGCGCGCGAGCTCGCTAATGATTGGTTACTGTCGATGAACGATACAATAAATTGTTACAATCATCCAGCGGCCTATTTTGCAGACCTGCTGCCTTCAATGAGATGCGTTGATCCGCTAAGAATTAACATGAGCGGTGCGTAGAGTTTTTTCGCATTGAGTTGTGCCTTGGGCTGCCGTAAATATGCAGGAGCCCAAGGGTGGCTGTGGCGGTTTGGGAACGGTTGGGTGCCCGCACGGAGCCGACGAAAGGCCCCCCGCAAATGACGTATACGTTCAAGCTTGCGCGCAGGCTCGCGGTCTCACGACACTATGGCGTGCTCACAACCATCATCCTTCTCGCAGCCTGCTCCGGAGACTCCACCGCTCCTGACGCCGAGTCGCCCGGCTTTTCCGACCGAATTCTTCCTGGGTTCGAGGTGACGCCTCGCGCCGTCACGATCGAGACCAATCAAGCCATCGTTTTCCGCGGACGCGACCGGAACGTCAAGGGCATGGTGCCCGTCATTCTCGCGTGGACCTCCAGCGGGGGGACCATCACCGCGAACGGGACGTTCTCGTCCGACGTTCCCGGGACGTATACCGTGGTGGGCCAGAGCGGCGGCAAGCACACCGACTCGTCGCTGGTGCAGGTGGTGCCGCCCAACCAGAACGTCGTGGGTCTCTCCGTGCGGCCCGGCTCGGCGTCGCTGCAGTCGGGGGCCGAGCAAACCTTCACCGTGAAGGCGCAGCTCGCCTCCGGCAAGACGACCTCGAAGGTCGGGGTCGTGTGGACCGCCCCCGGCGGTGGGATCGACGCCGGCGGTACCTACACCGCCGGCAGCACCCCCGGCGACTACCAGGTGGTGGCCACGAGCACGTCCGGGTCGGTCGCGGACACGGTGGGCGTGCATGTCCAGGCCGCCGCCCCCGCACCCTCGCCGCCCGTGACCCTCGCGAGCGTGGTCATCTCGCCGGCCAGCGCCTCTGTTCCCTCCGGCACAACGCGGGGTTTTGCGGCATACGGCCGCAATTCGAATGGCGACAGCGTGGCGGTCAACGTGACCTTCAGCGCGACCGGGGGCATCATCAGCTCCAACGGTCTCTACACGGCCGGCTCGACGGGGGGAGCCTATCGCATCATCGCGAGCTCGAGCGGACTGGCGGACACCGCCGCGGTCACGGTGCTTGGCTCCGCGCCAAGCCTCACCGGAGCCGTCGGGATTCCGTTCGGCCCGGCCCAGCTGTTGAACCAAAGCATGGGCAGCACCCCGTTCTCCCTCACCATTGTCGGCACGACGGCCAGCACCATTCTCGGAACACTCAACCAGGCTCGTCAGCAGAAGCTCCACCTGGTGCTCAACATGACCGGCGGCGCGCACGACCAGTACCTCACCGATGGCGTGTTCGACCGAGCCAAATGGACGAGCAAGATGGACTTGTATAACACCGCGGAGATCCGGCAGGGGGTTGCGGCCGCGGTGGCTGACGGCACCATCGTGGGCGAGTCCGTCATGGATGAGCCCAACGTACACGGGCTAGGTGACGGCAACACGTGGGGACCTATAGGCACCATGACCAAGGCTCGTGTTGACTCGCTCTGCGGGTACGTCAAGGGCATGTTCCCCACCATGCCGGTCGGCGTTGTTCATCCCCACCAGGCCTTCGAGCCGACCAACTCCTATCGCGTCTGCGAGTTCCTGGTGGACGCGTATTCGTATCGATTTGGCGATGTTGGCAAGTGGCGCGACGATGCCCTCGCCATGGGGCGTCGTGACGGGCACGCGATTCTCTTCAGCATGAACATCCTGAACGGTGGCATTCAGGCCGCGCGTGATGGCCTCTGGAACTGCTCCCTCACCACCACGGGTGGGCGGGGCACCTACGATCCCAACTGCCGGATGACCGCCGATCAGATTCAGGATTTCGGCCTGGCGCTTGGCCCATCGGGGTGTGGTCTGCTCATGTGGCGATACGACTCGGGATTGGTGCTGGACCCGAAAAATCAGCTCGCATTCCAGAGCATCGCGTCCCGGCTGGCCACGCTGCCTGCGAAGGCGTGTCGGAGGACCTGAGCAAACCCCGCCGGGTACATATTTGTTCCGGATGTGCGGACCGGGGGAGGCGGTTCTCTCCCCGTCCGCCACCGGTTTGGGGGTGGGTTGTTAGGGCGGAGCGGGGTTGATATCTGTGTGGCGCGCGCGACACTACTGTTGTGTTGCGGGGGTGTGGGATGAA
>JBQCGH010000053.1:0-32542 GCA_051955835.1 Gemmatimonadales bacterium | reverse complement strand
TTTCCACCGGCTTTCCCGTGCATGTCAAGCCCAGGTAAGGTTCTTCGCGTTGCTTCGAATTAAACCACATGCTCCACCGCTTGTGCGGGCCCCCGTCAATTCCTTTGAGTTTCAGCCTTGCGGCCGTACTCCCCAGGCGGGACACTTACTGCGTTAGCGACGGCACCGGGAGGGTCGCTCCCCACGACGCCTAGTGTCCATCGTTTACGGCGTGGACTACCAGGGTATCTAATCCTGTTTGCTCCCCACGCTGTCGCGCCTCAGCGTCAGCAACAGCCCAGCAGGCCGCCTTCGCCACTGATGTTCTTCCCGATCTCTACGCATTCCACCGCTACACCGGGAATTCCACCTGCCTCTACTGTGCTCCAGCCTGACAGTTTAGAAGGCAGCCCTGCGGTTAAGCCGCAGGATTTCACCCCCTACTTATCAGGCCGCCTACGCGCCCTTTACGCCCAGTGATTCCGGACAACGCTCGCACCCTCCGTATTACCGCGGCTGCTGGCACGGAGTTAGCCGGTGCTTCCTTTGGAGGTACCGTCACTCCCCTTGCGGGGCATTCGTCCCTCCCGACAGTGGTTTACAACCCGAAGGCCGTCATCCCACACGCGGCGTCGCTGCGTCAGGCTTTCGCCCATTGCGCAATATTCCCCACTGCTGCCTCCCGTAGGAGTCTGGGCCGTGTCTCAGTCCCAATGTGGCTGGCCATCCTCTCAGACCAGCTACCCGTCGTCGCCTTGGTGGGCCATTACCCCACCAACTAGCTGATAGGCCGCGAGGCACTCTTTCGGCGCATTGCTGCTTTCACCAACCGGGGATGTCCCCGACAGGTCGTACGCGGTATTACCCGGCCGTTGGGCCGGCTATCCCCCACCGAAAGTCATGTTCCTCACGTGTTACGCACCCGTCCGCCACTGAACTGGAGTTGCCCCCAGTCCCGTTCGACTTGCATGTGTTAGGCACGCCGCCAGCGTTCGTCCTGAGCCAGGATCAAACTCTCCAATGATGACTCATACGAGTGTTTGAACAGCTCGGTCGAACGACCTGGTTTCTGTCGTCCGAATCACGTTGATCAGAGGTAAACCCTACCCGCCGGGCTCTGTACCCGGACGGATCAGAGGGTCCGCACCCCATCACTTTTCGCTCACATCGCTTGTCAAAGAGCTTTGGGAACCGGCAGAACCACTATTTGCCGGTAGCCACCAATTATAGTCGAAACTCAGCGCTGGGTCAAGGGATAGCTCCCCTACACCCCGGTGCCACTCCGTCCGCTTTGCCCAAGATTGGTAGCCCGAAAATTTACCGAAGCCGGCCAGGAATGTCAACGGGAGGACGTACGGAGATCGATTCGGTCTTCGCCGCCCCACCACCCACCCCGGCACCGCCTCGGTGCCCCCTCGCGCCGCATCCCGAAAGCCAGACCACTGATCGGGCATTGCAATCGTAAGGGACCGCAATTCTAACCCTGCCAAAAGTCGCACGCAAGAGGAACGCGATGCGTCCTCGTGACGTACTGGGGCCAAGGATTCACGAGCGGAAAAGTACTGAAAACCTGGTCGCGTCAAGCTGCGCGGAGAGCGTTGGGCGACAGAAACTGATCGGCGATCAGCACCCGGATCGCGTGAACCCCAACCGGTGCTACGCGTTCTCGTCGGCGCCAAGGGGTGATGTGGCGCACGGAGGGCAATACGGCGCGCCTCCTACGTTCTCCTCCTAATTGGCGCACACCTGCAAGGAGACCCCCCATGTCGAAGTTAGCCTCGCTGGACGACCTGCTCGTCCACGAACTGCAGGATATCTATCATGCCGAGGGTCAGATTCTGAAAGCACTGCCGAAAATGGTCGCGGCAGCCAGCCATCCGGACCTGAAGGAGGCGTTCGAAGAGCATCGCCAGCAGACCGAGGGACAGGTTCGCCGCCTGGAGCAGGCATTCAAGCTCCTGGGGGTCCCCGCCAAGGGAAAGAAGTGCGAAGGGATGGCCGGACTGCTCGAAGAGGGTCGGAAGACGATCGAGGAAGACGCCCTTCCCTCGGTGCTGGATGCGGCCCTGATCGCTGCGGCCCAGAAAGTGGAGCACTACGAGATCGCGAGCTACGGCTGCGTCTGCACCTACGCCGAAATGCTCGGCTATGATCAAGTGCACGAGCTGCTGGGACAGAAACTGGATGAAGAGGAGACCACAGACCAGAAGCTCACGGCATTGGCCGAAAGTGTCATCAATCAGGATGCAGAAGATGCGGAGGACATCGACGCGGAAGAGGCCCGCCCGGAAACCTGACCGCTAGGCCGGCGTCACCGGCCGCCGCACCGTCGGCGGCTCCGGCCGCGGTCCCGCGAGCAGTCGCTCCGCGAAGTCCATCCGCTCTGCGAGCTCGGCCACCTCGTGCTTCAGGAGGTCGAGTTCGTCGAGCACCTCAGCGCTCATCGTTCTCTCCGATGGCACGCCCTCGACATCCCAGCGCGTGACCAGGCGATCGTCGAGGTCGCGGAACGAGCCGCTGGCAACCAGGATCAAATCATACAGCCACCAGAGGCCCGCGCCGCCAAGCGTGAGGGCCATAAGCACGCCTGTTCCGGTTTTTCCGACGTAGAACCGGTGTCCCCCAAAGGGTCCCAGCACCGTCGCGAGGGCCAGTGCCACTCCTCGTGACTTGTCGGAAGGTCGATCGGACGGAACGGGGGTTGTCGAGGACATGGGGGAATATTGGCCTCCGGGCCGACGCCTGTCCACAACGTCGCGCTTCGGCGGCACTCTCATGCGATCCGGCGTTCAGCAGCGCGGACATGACGCCAGCAGGCGGGCGCGCGATGACCTGCAGGGGGGATGCGCCCGGGTGGATTCGAACCACCGACCCACAGCTTAGAAGGCTGTTGCTCTATCCAACTGAGCTACGGGCGCGTAAGGGCGGCGGTGATCATCGGGGCGCCGGGATTCGAACCCGGGACCTCCTGCTCCCAAAGCAGGCGCGCTACCGGACTGCGCCACACCCCGAACGACGTGGAGCACCGTCCAACATAGCCGCGGTCCGTGAGGGCTGGTAGCACAGCAGCGGCATCAGCGGGCCGGCTGTGCCAGTGCGGCGACCAGGGCACGAAGCGCCCGGCCGCGATGGCTGACCCGGTCCTTTTCTTCGGGCGTCGCTTCCCCGAAGGTGTGCCCCAGCTCGTCGCTGTAGAACAGCGGATCGTAACCGAACCCGCCGTCTCCCCGAGGCGCCTCGAGGATCCGGCCGCCGCACACGCCCTCGAACACCTCGGGCACGCCGCCGGGCTCGCGCAGGAGCACGAGCACACAGCGATAGCGTGCGCGACGGCGCATGTCCGATGCGCCGCGCAGGCGCCGCAGCAGCTCGGCGTTGTTGGCGGCGTCCACCGTATTGGACGGCCCGACGGCGCCCGCGAACCGTCGAGACCGTACGCCCGGCGCGCCGCCCAGAGCAAAGACCTCGAGTCCGGAATCGTCGGCGACCGTGGGGAGCCCGGTCAGACGGGCGAAATGCTCGGCCTTGCGACGTGCGTTGCCTTCGAATGTCTCCGCGGTCTCCAGCGTTTCCTCCGCCGGCGACTCCCAGAGCCCCAGGTCGTCCGGGAAGACCACATCGAAGCCGGCCGGCGCGAGGATGCGCCGGATCTCGGGCTGCTTGCCCCGGCTGCGGGTGGAGGCGAGAAGCTTCACCCGCCAAGCGCCTGCCGCTGGGCGTGGAACAGTTGCTCGATCCCCTGGCCCGCGAGATTCAGCAAGACATCGAGCTGCGCCCGGGAAAAGGTGTCGTGCTCACCCGTGCCCTGCACCTCGACGAAGCGGGCAGGCTCCAGCATCACGACGTTGGCGTCCACGTGCGCGTAGCGATCTTCGAGGTAGGCCAGATCCAGCCGCTCCTCGCCCTCGACCACCCCCACCGACACGGCCGCGACCAGGTGCCCGAACGGCGAGGGCTGTCCCGTCCGCTCGGCCAGCCAGGCACAGGCATCGGCGAGGGCCACACAGCCGCCGGTGATGCTGGCCGTGCGCGTGCCGCCATCGGCTTGCAGCACATCGCAGTCGATCCGGATGGTATGCTCACCGAAGGCCATGGTGCGCATCGCGGCCCGGAGCGAGCGCCCGATCAGCCGTTGGATCTCCTGGGTCCGCCCACCGGGGCCGTTGCGCTCCCGCTGGGTGCGCTCGACCGTGGCCCGCGGCAGCAAGGCGTATTATGCGGTCACCCAGCCCACACCGCATACCTTCTTGAATCCGGGGACGCCGGCCTCCACCGAAGCGGTGCAGTGCACCAGGGTCCCACCCATACGGATCAGGCAAGACCCCTCCGCGTACGGATTGGCACGGCGCTCGAGCACGAGTGGACGCAGATGGTCATTGGCGCGGCCGTCAGGACGAGGCACGAAGTCGCTCCACGATGGCGGTGGTAGAAAAGCCGGTGACGAGCGGCACGCGGACGACCCGGCCGCCCCGGGATTCGACCCAATCCGCGCCCACGATCCGACTTCGATCGTAATCGGCACCTTTGACCAGCACCTCGGGGGCGAGGGAACGGATGAGCTCGAGCGGGGTATCCTCGTCGAACAGGATCACGCAGTCGACAGCGGCCAGCCCGGCGAGCACCCTGGCCCGCGCGGCTTCCGGTACGAGGGGGCGCTCGGTGCCTTTGCCCAGGCGTCGGGCAGAGCTGTCGCTGTTGACGCCCACCGCCAGTGCTTCGCCCTCGAGGCGGGCCGACTCGAGCAGCTCGACGTGCCCGGGGTGCAGCAGATCGAACACACCGTTGGTGAAGACGAGCGGTCCGCGGACGGCCGCGCGCCAGGCCAGGGCCTCCGGGAGCAGGCGCACCTTGGCCTCGGTTCCGCTCACGCGCGTGCCTCGGAGGGGGATCGCAGCAACGCCTTGAGCGCGGGAGGCGCCACGAACGTGGTAACCATGATCATGAGCAGCACGGCGCCGAACACCTCGTCGCTCAGAATGCCCGATCGGCGCCCGACGTCGGCGAAAATGAGTCCAACCTCGCCGCGCGGCACCATTCCGACGCCGACCACGAGGCGGCGCATCGGCTCCCAGGGGGCGGCCCAGCCCGCGGCCATCTTGCCGACGATCCCGATCACGCTGAGCGCGAGCGCAAGGACCAACGTCGCGCGGGCAGCGGCGGACGACGGGTCGAGCAAGCGCCAGTCCAGCGATGCCCCGACGCTCACGAAGAAGATGGGAGTGAACACGGAGGCCACCGAGCGCACTTCCCGGGCGATCGTGTCGAACTGATTGGTGCCCGACAGGATGAGGCCCGCAGCAAAGGCGCCGAGGATGAGGGCCGAGCCGGCCTGCTCGGCGAGTGCGGACAGGCCCAGCGCCAACGCCACCGCGACCACGAGTACCACCGAGCGGACGCGCATGCGGACGACGATATCGAGCAGCGCCGGCATGGCGTACCGGCCGATCAGCACCGCCGCCACGAGGAAGCCGACGGCGACGGCCAGGGTCCGAATGGTTCCGGTGATCGTCACGGCACCGCCCATGGCCAGAGCCGAGACGACGCTCAGAATGACGAGGCCCAGGATGTCGTCGATGACCGCCGCCCCGATGATGACTCGGGCCTCCGGACTTCCGAGGGCGCGCAGATCCGCCAGGACGCGGGCGGTGATGCCGACCGACGTCGCCGTCAGCGTGGCTCCGACAAAGATCGCGGCCGGCCCTGGGTCGCTTCTCGCCCAGTATGCGTAGCCCAGGCCGAAGGGGACGGTCACGCCAACCACCGCCACAGTGAGTGCGGCCGGCCCGACGCGGAACATGGCCTTGAGGTCGGTTTCCAACCCGATCTCGAACAGGAGAAGCACGACGCCGAGCTGGGCCATCAGATGGACGACGTCGGCGCCGACCCCGGTGGTTGGCACCACCCCCAGCGCCGAGCCGCCCAGCCGCGCACCGGCCACCAGCTCTCCGAGCACGGCGGGCTGTCCCATCCGCTCGGCCAGCTCTCCGAGCACTTTCGCGGCGATGAGGATGGCGGCCAGGGTCAGGAACAGCCTGGCGACGTCCACGCTAGAGCGGCTCCTCGACGCGTGGACGGAGCACGAAGGTCTTCTTGAGGAGGGGCAGGTCCACCGACTCGCTGTATTCAGTCTCGATCGTGATCACGTTGTGGCGTCCGCCCCGGGCGATGCGAAACGCCGGCGAGGAGCCGAGCAGGGAGTCGGCCTGGGCCGTGAGGCGGGCGCGGATGATCTCGTCCGTGTTCTGCCTGGCGAATATGGCCTGCTGCTGCATGTCGTCCTTGAGCTGATAGAACCGCCAGTAGATGCCGCCGACATGAACCCCGTAATAGGCAGCCGCGCAGAATACGAGCGCGCTGAATAGGCAGCCGAGCGTGCTGGTGCCTCGCTCGCGGCCGCGAACGCTCACCATTGCGACTGGGCTCCTTCCACGATGTTGGTGACGAGGTCGTCGAGCGCTCGCTGTCGGCCCTGCTGTTCCTGGCCCGGGTCGTAATCGCCCTTGACCAGCAGGCCACTGTTCTGCCAAATCGGCTTCCCGCGCTTCTGATCCATGATCTCGACGGACACGGTGATCTGAACCTGGCGGCGCGTCACATTGACCGTGCGGTTCTCCTCGCCGGTGTATTGCACCGGTAAATCCGGCTCGTAGCGCACGATCGTGCCGCGCACCAGTGCATCGGCCTGACTTTCCGAGGCCTGTCGCAGGCCGAGCCGGCGTTCGAGCGCCTCGCGGACACTGCTCGCCACCTCCTGCGTGAGGGTGGGCTCCGCAGTCTGGTTGTCGAAAGGCAGCAGAGCGACGGTCTTGATCGACGGGGGGAGGCCGCCGCCAGCGAAGCCATAGAGACAGCCGCTCAGCGCGGCCGGGAGGAGCAGCAGAACGAGGCTACGGCTTGCGATCAATCCAGATGTCAGGCGCAAAGTCGGCCCGTGAGGTCGAAAGGAAGGTCAGATTGAGCTTGGCCGGCACGCTCGGCACGACGAGCCGCGACGTGAGCGGCGCCCCGGTCGAGTCCAGCATCGTCTCGGCGCGACCGACGACTTTGCCTTCGTGCCGCACTTCGGTCACCAGCTTGCCGCGGGGGCCCGCCGTGCGCACGTAGCTCACCGTATCAGCGGCCCCGGCGTACTGCCAGGCCGTCACATCCCCCTGCGAGACCCCGCGCAGTTGAGCGCCGTCATCGGGGAGCCGGGCAATCCCCAGGAGCGCCCACAGCAATGGGTAGTTGGGCACCAGCTTCCTGACGGCGTCGGGTGGCTCGGCCCAGAGCGGCCGGTCGCCCACCACCGCCGCGGCGGCCGGATTCGAGCCGAAGGGACCGGCGACATCGAACCGGAGCGAGTCCGGCGGTGCGACGCGCGCGCTCCCCCGCCCGCCTGCGCTCGAGCGCTCGTCCTGGAACAGCCACTTGAAGCGGTGCAGTCGATTCTGTCGCGGCAGCGTCACCTCGACCCACTGTCCCACCTGCGCGCGAGTGACTGGTGCCGCACCAGCCGGCACGACCGCGCCCGGCGCTCCGTGGCAGGCGGCGAGCAACAGCGCAAGATAGGCCCCCGGCACATGGCGGTCAACGAAAAAGCGTTGTGGCATCAATAGTTATAACCGAAGAAGAAGCTCACGAAGCCCGGGTCGCGCTGGCTCGCGCTGAGACTGTACCCGGTGAAGCCGTTGTTGCTGAAGCGCCGACCAACGTCCAGCCGCAGCACGGCGACGGGCCCCAGCGCCATGCGGAAGCTAATCCCGTAGCTGCCGAGCAGCCCGCGATCGGTGCTGGTCGAAAACTTCGCCTGACCGAAGTCGGTGAACAACCCGGCCTGAATCTCGGGAAAATCTACGTCGCCGAGCGGAGTGCCGAAGGTGAGATGGTTGAGCAACGGGAAGCGCACCTCCTGATTGAACATGACCGCCTCGGAGCCCACGATGTAGCCGAATTGCGGGTAGCCCCGGAGGCCGAGCGTGCCGCCGATGTTGACACGGCGCGGCCGATCGCCCCCGCTGTAAAACCCGTAGCCGCGAATGGCCCACGCGCTCCGCCGCCCCAGCCGGAAATACTGCCGCCAATCGCCGCTGAGCAGGTAGCTGTCGAACCGGCTGTTCGTGAAGTCACTGGACACGCCGGCGGTGAGCGCGAGCCGCCCGCCGTCGATGGGCCCCGTGGGGACCCAGAGCGAATTGTCCCGCACGTAGCTCAAATAGTGGGAGGCGATCCATCCCACTCGGCGCGGATCGTCCACGGGCAGGGTGAAATCCACCCGGTCCGAGTGCTCCATCACCATGGTGGCCTCGATGCGGGTGAACCGCGTGATCGGATACCGCAGGAGGCCGAGGGCGCCGTACGCGGTCTCATCGTAGGCGACGATGGCGTCGCCCTCGAAGTTCCGACTCTTGGTGCGGAAAGCGCCGAGGCCCCAGTTCACCCGGTGCGCTTGGTTCAGGTAGATGGCGGTGGCGCTGATGTTCGCCAGGATGCTGCCGAGCCGGCGTCCCTGGTACGACGACACGGAGCCAAGCAGGACGTTGTCGTTGAGCAGGTCACTCGCGGACAGGAAAATGCCTTGTGCCCCGCCGTAGCCCGGAATCACCACGGCGTCGCCGGCCGCGAAATCGAGCGTGAGCCGCGTCCGATACGGCTCTTTCCGGGTGGCCACGCTCGTGACCGTGTCGGAGGGCGACTCCCACCTCCACTGGCCGGCGGGGGCCGGGGGCACGGCCGCGAACTGGTCGCGCTGGGCGGCGCTGTCGACCGGGATGCGGTACACGTTCCAGCTCAGATCATGAAACCCGCCGACGAGAAGGCCGCCGCGGGAGAGCGGAACCGGATCGAATGCGCCGGTCCATGCCGAGGTCTCGCGCCGGCCGTCGCCGAGCGTGTCGATCGAAAATATGTTGAGCACGCCGTCTCGATCCGAGGCGAAATAGATGCGCCCGTCCGGAGACCAGATCGGGGATTCGTCCACCCAGCTTCCGGAGGTGAGCTGGGAGATCCGGTGTGTCTCGAGATCGAGGAGGAACAGGTTGGCGGCGCCCCCCCGCCCTTCCGCCGTGCGGTCGGACGCGAAGACCAGGCGCCGGCCGTCGGCGCTCGGGCAGGGATCGAGGTCCTGATACCGATCGGCGGTCAGCGATTCCAGGCGACCGTCGGGCAGGTAGACTCGGTAGAGATCGGAGACGCCGCGCTGCGACAGCCCGCTCAGGACGATGCTGCGGCCATCGGGCATCCAGTGGGGCGAGAGCAGCGACACCAGCTCGGGAAACTGATAGCGGCCGGCGATGTGGCGACGCTTGAGGTCCCAGATGATCAGGGCATCGCGGTCGCCATAGCGCGCGGTGAACAGGAGCAGGCCGGCCTTGGATGCGTCCATCCGCGATTCGAAGGGATGGAACGACTCGAGATCGGCGGAGCGGCCACCGGTGACGATCGAGTGCGCGCGGCCACCGCGTTCGAGTGCCTTGCGATAGATGGAGACGTAGCCGTTTCCGGGCGACACGTAGGCGATCTGGCCGGGTCCCTCGTCGCCCGCGCTGTCCGGGAGCGCGGTGGCCTTCACTCCGAGCCGCGCCACCTCGGTGCCGAGGAGGTTGAGGGGGGCCAGGCTGTCGACCGACGGGTAATACTGCCGACGCATCGCGAGCTGGAACTCGTCGCTCAGCTGGTCGAGCGTGCGCCCGTAGATCGCCTGGATCGCCGCCTCGAAGCCGTCGTGCTCGTTGAGCTCCTTGTACATGAGCGCGGCGCGCCAGTCGCCGTACGTGTCGGCCAGCCATCGGTGAATCTGCCCGCCGAGGGGATAGACGATGCCGCCCGTCTCATAGGTGAGTTGGCGGAAGGCCGGCAGGCGCCCACTCAGGGTGAGGTCTCGCATGACCATCTCGTCGCGGGCGTCCTGACCGGCCGACCACAGCTCGGCCAAACCCTCCGTCCACCAGAGCGGGAATTGAACGCGGCTCCCCCGCGGCGACAGGTTGTACGCCTCGACCTGCATGTCGAGCTGAAACACGTGCACCATCTCGTGCCGCATGGTGTGCCGGAACTCGGCGAAGTTCCCCCGGAACGGCAGCGCGACGCGGCGCTTGAGGAAGTCAGTTGCGCCGAGCAGCCCCTCAGGCGGGGTGAATGGCAGGATATTGGTCTGCTCGAAGTCGGTGTGCGACGCGTAGACGATGAGCGGGATGCGGGTCTCGACGGCGTGACCGAACTGCACGCTCAGCGTGTCGTAGCTCGCCTCGGCGTAGGCGAGCGCCGGTGGCGCCAAGTCGGTTTCGGCCGAGTAGTAGTAGAGGTCGACATGCGGGCCCTTCATGACCCGCCAGTCGAGCTTGCGATACTGGATCTTATTCTGGCCGAAGGCGAAGAACTGCGCGCGCGCCGTCGGCGCGCCGCCGAGCGAGAGGACGAAGAGGACTGCGAACACGGACAGGGCAAAGACCCGTCGAGTCGGGCCGGGAGTGCTGAATCCCGGCTGGCCGGGCGAATCGGGCGCCGACCGCCCTTGGTGCGATCGAGCCCGCCGAGTCCATTGCCACGTCTCCGTCATGGTCGTCCTTCACTTTCTTGCAATCACGCGGATGACGTCGCCTTGCGTGATGCGCGGCAGCGTCGCTACGCCATCGACGACCTTGCCGAAGACGGTGTACGTCCCGTCGAGGTGCGGCTGGCCGCTCAGGTTGATGAACCACTGGCTCATGCCCGTGTCCGGCCCGGACAGCGCCATTCCGAGCATGGGCGCGTCGTAGTGGTTGCGGTTGATCTCGTCGCGGATGGCGCCGCCGGGGCTGCCGAAGCCATCGCCGCGGGGGTCGCCGTCCTGGATCACGAAGTTCGGCACCACGCGGTGCCAGCGATTCCGGTCGAAGAAGTGCCGGTCCACCAAGCGCAGAAAGTTGTCCACCGTGAGCGGCGCGTCCGGACCGAGCAGCTCGATCTCGATGTCTCCCTTTCCGACAGTCTCGATCACGACATGCGGCCGCGCCAGCGAATCGGCGGCCGTCAGATAACGCCGCACGACGTCGCGGTAGTCCTGCAGTGAGCGCCCGGTGGCGATGGGGTACGCCGGTCCCCACCGCGCGGCGGCCTCGGGCCACTGCTCCTCCGCCCAGCGCCGGATCAGATAGTTCGCCGGCCGCGCCGAGCTCGCGAGGAACTCACGGTCCACCCGCGCCTGCGCGGCGGGTCCGGTGCGCCGAATGGCGAGAATCGCGTTGAGGGCCGACAGGGCGGCGTCCGGGAAGGAGTCCCGGCCCGTGGCGTTGTACATGCGGATCAACGCGGGCAGGTCGGCCGGATCGGCGGCGCGGGCCACCGCGTCGGCGGCGACGCTCCGGACGCCCCCATCGCGATGGGTGAGGAGCGGCCAGGCTGCCGTCAGGAGGGCCGGGTTCGGCCCATCCACCTTGTCGCCCCACGCCTGAAGACCCGTGGCGATGACGCGGCCATCGCGATCGGCCAGGAACCAGGGCGAGGAGCCTGGCCCGGCTACCGCCGTGCCCTCCGCCGCGGCGGCGCGCTCGATCCAGTCGTTGCTCGCGCGCCAGGACGCCGACGCGCGGGCGAACGCCGCCGTGTCGATCCGCGCCAGTGACACCAGGGCCGCCCGCCGCACACCGAAGGGCGCCTTGCTCGACGCGAGTTGCGCCAGGGTTCTGGCCGCCTCCGCGCCACCCAGTCGACCCAACGCCTCGGCGGCCTGCACCTGTACCCCGGGCACACCATTGTTGAGCAGCGGCGAGACCTTGGTCGACACCGCGCTGTCCCGATAGGTCTCCAGCGCGCGTAGGGCGTTGATCCGGACCTGCGGATTGGCGTCGTCGGCGGCACGAACGAGCAGCTCCTCCGCCGCCGAGGCCGCGACCTTCGCGGAATCGACGTACCCGCGCGTCAGCGCGCGCGCGGCGATCGACCTGATGTACCCGTCCTCGTCCCGGAGGGCGAGCATCATCCGATTGCCGGCCGCTGGCGCCTGCAGTCGGGCGAGACTGTACACGGCCTGGAGCCGGGTCGCCGGATTGGTGTCTTCCATGAACGGCAGCACTTCAGTGACCGGCGCGTCGCCGCCGAGCCGCCAGGCGTCGGTGAGCACCTGAGCAAAGGCCGGCCGCCGGTCGTCCTGGGACAGGCTCACCTTGCCCCCGAGCACGCCCGCGAAGAAATCGCCGACCGTTCGTCCCCCGATCTTGGCGAGCGCGGTCACCGCCTCGGCGGCGCTGGTCGCGTCGAGGGCGGGCAGGCCGGTGAGCCGGTCCATGAGCGGTCGGACCGCGGCGGTGTCTCTCAGCACCCCGAGTGCAAATGCCGAGGCGGCACGGACTGTCGAATCCGGATCGGACAGGAGCGGCAGCATGAGCGGCGTCGCCTGAAAGTCTCCGATGCGCCCGGCCGCGAGCACCGCGGTGCGCCGCACCAGCGAGTCCGACGCCACCAGCCCCCGCCGGAGCACGTCCGCTTGAAAGTCTCGCGCGTCCTCCGCGGCCAAGATCGGCGCGAGCTGCTCCACCAGACTCTGCTCCTGGGCGGTCACTCTCGTCGCGAGGGACACCGTCAGCGAGGCCCAAATCGCGATCCCCGCGGCCCGCGCGAGTCGGGCGCCGGCCGCGGGCCTACTCATGGACCCGCTCGTCAGCAGCAGCGAGGCCCAACGGCACCGGATCGGCTACGGGCCGGAACAGGCTCCGGACCTCGGCCGGCAACCGGGCCAGGGTCATGGATCGGTCCAGTGCCAGCAAGGAAACGCGCGCGGTCGCGAGGAGCCGATCGTCGTCCGCGTGCTCGACGGCATAGCCGAATGTGATGCGGCGCGACCCGACCTCCCGGACCCAGCAGCGGATGCGTACCCGATCGTCGAAACGGGCAGGTTGACGGTACCGAACGGCGACCTCGCTCACCACCAGCCGCAGGCCGGTCGTCTCGAGGTCGCGATAGCTCGCACCGCACAGACGCAGATGCTCCGTGCGGGCGATGTCGAGCCAGACGAGATACCGCGCATGGTAGGCGACGCCCATCTGGTCGGTCTCGGAATAGTTCACCCGGACCAGGGTTTCGGAGACGGTCGGAACCGTCATACCGGCCTCTCGGTGTTGGTGACGTTCGGCAGGCGGGTGAGCGACACGCCGGCGGTGCGTTCGGTTGCCCCGGCGTCCGAGGCGGTCCATCTTTGGCGCCGTGCTGGGCCACGTCCTCGTCGTCGTCTCCGACGCCCATCTCGGCGCGACGCCTCCGCCCATCGAGGCGGCGCTGCTGGCCTTCCTCGAGACGGTGCCCGATCTCGGGGATTCGCTGCTGATCAACGGCGATCTCTTCGATTTCTGGTATTCATACCGGCGGGTAATCCCCCGCCGCGGGTTCCACGTGGCGGCCGCGCTCGCACGGCTCGCGCGCCGGGTGCCGATCGTCATGATAGGCGGCAATCACGACCGCTGGGGAGGGGATTTCTGGCAGCGGGAAGTGGGGGCGCAGTTCCATCCACATCGCGCCACCTTCGAGATCGGCGGCCGGCGGGTGGCCGCCATCCACGGTGATGGCCTCGCCGAACCCCGACTCCGTGCGGCCCTGTTGCACCGCCTGATCAATCACCCGATCACCGCCGGCGTGTATCGATTGCTCCACCCCGAGCTCGGCCTGCGACTGGTCGACGCGTTGAGCCCGCACCTGGGCGATCACACGCCGGATCCGGCGAGGTTCGCGGAGGCGGCGGACCGCCAGCGGTCATGGGCCGGCGACCTGTTCCGGCGTGAGCCGGGTCTCGACGTGGTGGTCATGGGCCACACCCATCATGCCGCCACGGCAGACATGGGCGGGGGTCGGCAGTACCTCAACCCGGGTGCCTGGTTCGACGACTACCGCTACGCCCTCGTCACCGAACGAACCGTCGAGCTCCGACGGTTCAGTCCAGCGGAACCACCTCCGCCCGCCCCAGTCGATCCCCGATAAAGCGCGCCCCGACCTGGAGGAACCGAGCCTCGTCATCGCTGACGACGAACCGGTGCGTGGCGCGACCTCCCTCGGGCGCGGCGAGGCCGCCTCGCTGCAGCACGTGCTCCACCACCGCCGCCGTCTCCTCGCCGCTGTCGATCAAGCGGACATCGTCGCCGATGACCCGCTGGAGCAGGGGCTTGAGCAGCGGGTAATGCGTGCAGCCCAGGACCAGGGTGTCCACTCGGGCCTCGCGCAGCGGCTCCAGGTACTCCCGCGCGATGAGCTCCGCCGCCGGATGTTCGAACCAGCCCTCCTCGACCAGCGGCACGAACAGCGGGCACGCGCGCTGCTCGACCCGCGCGTCCGGCCGCCGGCGCTCGATGGCCCGCGCGTACGCGTTGCTCGCGATGGTACCGGCGGTGCCGATTACGCCGATGGGCCCCGAGCGGGAGGCGTTTCCAGCGGCCCGCGCGCCCGGCTCGATCACGCCGATCACGGGCACCGGCGAATGCGCCTGAAGGGTGTCGAGGGCGTGCGCCGTGCTCGTGTTGCAGGCCACTACGACGGCCTTCACCTGCTGGCGGAGCAGCCAGTCGAGGATCTCCAGGCTGTAGCGGCGAACCGTGTCGGGCGACTTGGGGCCATAGGGCACGCGGGCGGTATCGCCGAAGTAGACCGTGGACTCCTGCGGCAGGCGCTCGTAGACAGCGCGGGCCACGGTGAGACCGCCGATGCCCGAATCGAAGATGCCGATCGGGGCGGTGTTCATGGGATGCGAACCGGGAGCGAGATGCCGCCTCCCACGCCCCCCGGGAGCGCCTCAATGTGCAGGTCACCCGGGAAGTCCGTCAGGTGCCCGGACACGTAAGCTTCGAGCCCCGAAAAGAGATGGTTGAACCCGAGCAGCACCAGCCAATCCTCGTGCTCCCGGCGCTTGTCATCGGCGCGGGCCGAGTTGGTGCGGCGGAGATAGGCGAGCTCGTGGCGCGTCTTGAGGCTCATGGCGAGCGTGGTGCCCTCCCAGCCGATGAAGATCCCCGCCGTGAGCTTCCGACCCAGCTTGGCCTGTCCCCACCCCGGCAGCAGGAACGAGCGCCAGAACGCGTTCATCGGACTGGTCCGGACCGTGAGGTTCTGGGTGGGCGACGGTCGGGCGGCGAGCCCGGCGCTGTCCGTCGCCGGCCGAACGGCGGTTGTGTCCTGCGCCGCGATGCGCGAAGGCACGCCGCAGGCCGCAGCGACCAGCAGCACGGCGAGCCAGCGGGCGGTGAGCGTCACGTCAGGTGATTCCCGAGGGGTAGCGGTGGCGGGAGCGTGTGAGAATCGAACTCACCGGAGCCGCCGAAGGCGTCTCCATCGCGGTTTTGAAGACCGGCCAAGCCACCAGGCCCGATCCGCTCCCCTGGGTCAGGAAGGTAACACCGCCACGGCGTCGATTTCGACGCGGGCGCCCCGCGGGAGCGCCGCCACGGCGACGGTGGAGCGGGCGGGCCGGTGGTCGCCAAACGCGCGGGCGTACACCGTGTTCATCTCCGTGAAATCGGCCATGTCCACCAGGTAGACCGTGGTCTTCACGACGCTCGAGAGGTCGAGCCGCTCGGCCTCCAGGATGGCGCGGAGGTTTCGAATGACGCGCTCGGTCTGCTCGGCGATCCCGCCGTCCACCAGCTCTCCGGTCGAGGGGTCGAAACCGACCTGGCCCGCGGTGAACAGCATGCCGTTGGCGCGCGTGGCCTGGCTGTAGGGTCCGATGGCGCGAGGCGCGTTGGGAGTGGAGACGAACCCGATGGGCATCAGAAGAGTCCCTCGATGGTGCCGTCGGGGTGGACCCGAATGGCCTCGGCGGACGGCGTTTTGCTGAGGCCGGGCATCGTCATGATCTCTCCGGCCAGCGCGACCACGAACCCGGCGCCCGCCGAGGGGTATGCGTCGCGAATCGTAAGGCGAAACCCGCTCGGCCGGCCGAGCTTGGTGGCGTCGTCGCTGAAGCTGTACTGGGTCTTGGCCATGCAGACCGGCGTCGCCGCGAGGCCCATGCTCTCGCACTGCGCGATGTTCTTCTCCGCGGCGGCGCTGTAGTCCAAGCCGTCGGCGCCGTAGATGCCTTTGGCGATAGCCTCGATCTTGGCCTTGATCGGCTGGTGCACGTCGTACAGCGGCTTGAAGTTCGCCTTGCGCTCGTCGAGCACGGCGAGGACCTCCTGGGCCACAGCCTCGCCGCCCGCCCCGCCCTTCGCCCACACGTCGCTCAGCGCCGCGCGCACGCCCCAACTCTTGGCGGCCTCGAGCACGGCGTCGATCTCGTCCTTCGAGTCGGAGGTGAACCGGTTGAGGGCCACGACCACGGGGACGCCGAACTTCTGCACGTTCTTCACGTGGGCTTCGAGATTCACCATGCCGCGCTTGAGCGCCGCGACGTCCGGCGTGCCCAGGGCGTCCTTCTTCACCCCGCCGTGCATCTTGAGCGCGCGGATCGTGGCCACGACCACCGCGGCCTCGGGCTTGAGTCCGCCGAACCGGCACTTGATGTCGAAGAATTTCTCCGCCCCGAGGTCGGCGCCGAAGCCGGCCTCGGTGAGCACGATGTCGCCGAGCGCGAGCGCGAGCTTGGTCGCGACCAGCGAGTTGCAGCCGTGCGCGATGTTGCCGAAGGGGCCCGCGTGGACCAGCGCGGGTCCGCCCTCGAGGGTCTGCACCAGGTTCGGCAGCAGCGCGTCCTTGAGCAGCAGCGTCATCGCGCCCGCGGCTTTGAGCTCGCCGGCGGTGACCGGCTTCCGGTCGCGGGTGAGGCCGACGATGATCCGGCTGATCCGCGCCTCGAGATCCGGCAGGTCGCTCGCCAGCGCGAGAATGGCCATGATCTCGCTACCGGGCACGATCACGAACCGGTCCTCGCGCACCGGCCCCGCGTTGATGCCGCCGAGGCTGATCACGATCGACCGGAGCGCGCGGTCGTTCATGTCCATGGTGCGCGGCCACGTGATGCGCCGCGGATCGATATTGAGCGCGTCCCCCTGATGGAGATGGTTGTCCAGCATCGCCGACAGGAGGTTGTGGGCCGACGTGATGGCGTGGAAGTCGCCCGTGAAGTGCAGGTTGATCTCGTCCATGGGCACGATCTGCGCGAACCCGCCGCCCGCGGCGCCACCCTTGACCCCGAACACCGGGCCGAGGGACGGCTCGCGGATCGCGACGACGACCTTCTTCTTGAGGCGCCGGAATGCCTGCGCGAGGCCCACGGTCACCGTGCTCTTGCCTTCGCCGGCCGGCGTCGGGTTGATCCCGGTGACGAGTACCAGGCGGCCCTTGGGCGCCGTGGCTCGGGCCACCACTTCGGCGCTGATCTTGGCTTTGTAGCGGCCATACGGCAGGATGTCGTCCGGTCCAAGCCCCAGCTCGGCGGCGACATCCTGGATGGGCCGCAGCTTGGCGGCCTGGGCAATGGCGATGTCGGACGGTACGTCGGTCACCGGACCGGCTCCCGGGTGGAGGTGGGCCAACCGAACACGCGGGCGGCGTTCTCGCCGGTGGCGGTGATCAGCGCATCGACCGGCAGACCACGCACCGCCGCAACCCGCTCGGCCGTGAGGCGCACGTAGGCGGGCTCGTTGCGCCTGCCGCGATGGGGGACCGGGGCCAGGTACGGACCGTCGGTCTCCACCAGAATTCGGTCGAGCGGGGTCTCGAGAATGGCCGAGTCGAGGCGCCAGTTCTTGAAAGTCACCATCCCGCTGAAGGACACATAGTGGCGGAGGTCCAGCCCCGCCCGCAAGAGGGCCGGACCACTGCTGAAGGAGTGCAGAATCGCGGGGACATCCGGATGCGCGCGGAGGATCGCCGCGACATCGTCGTCGGCGTCACGGGCATGGATCACGGCCGGCTTCCCCGCCTCACGCGCGAGCTCGAGCTGGGCCTCGAACGCCGCCCGCTGCGCGGCGCGCGGGGAATGGTCGTAGTGGTAGTCGAGGCCCATCTCCCCGGCGGCGACGATCTCGGGGCGGCGGAGCATGTCCGTGAGCCAGTCGTGCGCAGCGTCATCCCAGCCCGCGGCGTCGTGCGGATGAATGCCGGCCGTCGCCCAGACGGCGGGCTCGGTGGCCGCGAGCGCCACGGCGCGCGCTGCGGCCGCGCGCGACTCGCCGATCGCCACCACCCTTTCCACTCCCGCCGCGCGGGCGCGCGCGATGACCTCGGCGCGGTCGGCGTCGTAGGCGGGGTCGGCAAGGTGGCAGTGGGTGTCGATGAGCATGGAGGTCGGGCGCCGGGACACGGGAAGCGGGACGGGGACACCGGCCTGCTCCGGTGTGCCCGCCCCGCTCACCACTCACCGTGTGCGCGTTACCCCACCGGCGCGGTCTTGCGACTCGGGCTGGATGCCGGCGGCGACGCGGCCGCGGGCGGGGCCAGGTGGCCGCGGGCGAGCTGGCCGGGCCAGCGCTTCTCGATGGCCATGAGCACCGGCGAGGCGATGTAGATCGACGAGAACGTGCCGGTGAACACGCCGAAGAACATGACCAGCGCGAATGGCCGGATAACCTCGCCGCCGAAGACGGCCAGCGCGAGCAGACTCGACAGCGTGGTGCCGTGGGTCAGCACGCTCCGCGGCAGCGTCTCGTTGATCGAGCGATTCAGGATCTGCTCGAAGCTTTCCTTCTTGTGCTTCTTCAGGTTCTCGCGCACCCGATCGAAGATGATGATCGTATCGTTGAGGGAGTAGCCCACCATCGAGAGAACGGCCGCCACCACCGTCAGGCTGACCTCGAGGTGCAGCATCGCGATGAAGCCGATCGTCGCGACGATGTCGTGGGCCGTCGCGATCACCGCGGCGAGACCGAACCGCCACTCGAACCGGAACGCCAGATAGGCGAGCACCGCGAAGAATGAGAGAAAGATGGCCAGGAACGCCTTGGTCCGGAGCTCGCCACCCACTTTGGGCCCCACCGCCTCCGTGCGCAGGATGGTGAAGTTCTCGGTGCCGAGCACCGTGGCGAGCGCCTCATGCACCGCGTTGGCCGTCGCCTGGGTGTCGTTGGCGTCGGTGCCCGGCTTGGCCACCCGCGCGCGCACCACGAATTCGTTCGCCGCCCCGAAGTTCTGGATCTCGGCGCCGTGGATGCCCTCCCGGTCGAGCCCGCTCCGCACGGCCGCGACGTCCACCGGACGCTTGCTCTGCACCTGGATCAGGGTGCCGCCGGTGAACTCGATGCTGTAATTGAGCCCGCGCACCAGCAGCAGGAGCAGCCCGGGCAGGATGAACAAGGCCGTCGCCGCGTAGGCATAGCGGCGGACACCGATGAAGTCGTACTTGGCGTGGGCGAAGAGTCTCAGCATGTCAGATGCTCAGGGTTGACATGGTCGGCCGGCGCTGCAGCCAGATCATGAAGAAGGTGCGGGTCACGAAGACGGCCGTGACCATCGAGGCGATGATGCCCATGATCAGCGTGACCGCGAATCCCTTCACGGGACCGGTGCCGAACTGGAACAGGAACAGCGCGGTTAGCACCGTGCTGACATTCGAGTCCACGATCGCGTTCATCGCGTGCTTGAATCCCTCGTCCACGGCGAGCCGCACGGTCTTGCCGTGCAGCAGCTCCTCCCGGATCCGCTCGAAGATGAGGACGTTCGCGTCCACCGCGATGCCGACCGACAGCACGATTCCCGCGAGCCCAGGCAGGGTGAGGGTGGCGTCGATCATGGAGAGCCCGCCCAGCGTGAACAGGATGTACAGGGCGAGCGCGGCGACGGCGAGCGCGCCGCTCAGCCGGTAGAACACCAGCATGATGAGAATGACCAGCGCCGTCCCCACGACGCCCGCGGTGATGCCGTCGCGGATGGAGTCGCTGCCCAGCGTGGCGCCCACTTGCCGCTCCTCCACGATCTTGAGCGGGATGGGGAGCGCGCCCGCCTTCAAGGTGAGCGCCAGGTCCTGCGCCTCCTGCAGGCTCTTGTTGCCGAGCGTGATCTGTCCGTTGCGGCCGATCCGGCTCTGAATGACCGGCGGCCGGCCCTGGACCCGGCCATCGAGCAGGATCGCCATGTAGTCGCCCACGTGACGCCCGGTCTCGTCGCTGAACTTCCGTCCGCCGGCGCGATCGAGCTGGAAGGTGACGATGGCACCCTGGGTAAGCTGATCGATGGTCGCCTGCGCATCCTCGAGATTGCTGCCGGTGACGATGGGCCGGTCGTCGAGCGCGTAGAGCAGCCGATACGACTGGGCACCGAGGCTGGTGGGCGCGGCCGCCCACCGCAACACCACGCCGCGGGGCAGCTGCCGCGCCACCGCCGGGATATTGACCAGACTATCCACCCGCGGGAATGCGGTTTCCGGCACGGCGTACTCGCCCGGGGTGGCGCTGCCTGCCACCTGTGCGGCGGGCTGGATCAGGCCCGCGAGCACGCCGCCGACGTCAGCCGCGCGCGCGCTGTCGGCGGCGGCCGTGTCGTTGGCCGCGGGCTTGACCGCCGGTTTGGTCGCGGGCTTGGCGCCGGGTTTTCCGGGGGTCTTGGTCCCCGTTTTCGCGGTGGCGGCCCCTTTGGCTTGGGTGGAATCGGCCTTCGCCGAATCCGATTTGGCGCCCGTGTCGGCCTTCGCGGTGTCCCGGCCCAGGAGCTGCTCGACCGCCGACGGTTTCCCCTTCCCCGTGTCGCCCTTGATGCCCAGACCGCGAAGTGTCCGGTCCATGGCCGGGATGGCCTTGTCGAGCGCGTTGGTCTTGTTGGTGATCCGGAACTCGAGGAACGCGCTCCGTTGCACGATCGCCTTGGCGCGGGCCGGCTGGGTGATGCCGGCCAGCTCCACGACGATTCGGCTGTCGCCCGCCTTCTGGACCAGCGGCTCCTCGACCCCGAACTCATCGATCCGCTTGCGCAGCACGGTGAGGGCCAGGTCGAGGTCGCGCTTGGGGTCGGCCGAGACCTGCTTGGACTGGTCGAGCTCGAGCGCCAGGTGCATGCCGCCCTGAAGGTCGAGGCCCCGTTTGAGCGGAACGCGGGTGACGGTGTCGTCGTGCATGACGCCGTCCGCGCCGCGTACCCGCAGCTCCACCGTCCGGGGAAACAGGAAGTAGATCGAGCCGATGGTGAGCAGCGCGATCACGATCATGCGGGACCGAAGAGAGGAAAGCATCGTCAGGTCACGGTCTCAGGCTTGAGGTTCCATCCGGCGCGCGCCGGCCGCCGCGAGCGCCTCGCGCGCTCGGGTCCGGTCGCGGGCCAACTGCTGCTGCAACGCCTCGAGGGAGGCGAACCGCGCCACGTCGCGCAACCGCTCGACCCATTCGACCCGGACCCATTCCCCATACAGATTCCCGTCGAAGTCGAACAGATGCGCCTCGAGCGACCGTCGGCCGTCCTGGAAGGTCGGCTTGGGGCCCTGGTTCATCATTCCGTCGGCCCGACCGCCGCGCCACTCCACCCGGACCGCGTACACCCCGTCCGGCGGAAGCAGCTTCTGCGGTGGGACGTCCACCAGGTTGATCGTCGGCACCCCGATCGTGCGGCCCCGCCGCTCGCCTTCGCCGACCCGGCCACTCACCGGGGAGGGGCGCCCGAGCATGCGGGCCGCGGTGGCCAGATCGCCGCCGGCGACGGCGCGCCGGATGCGCGAGCTCGACACATGCTGGTCGCCCACGTCGACCGCGTCGACGACATCCACGTCGAATCCGCGGAGGAGGCCCATCCGCCGGAGCGTGTCGACGTCGCCGCTCCGCCCCCGACCGAATCCGTGGTCGTGTCCGATCACCAGCTCACGCATCCCGCAGCGCTCGAGCAGCACCCGATCCACGAACTCCTCGGGGCCAAGATCGGCCAGCCGGCGGTCGAACCGCAGGAAGAGCGCGTAGTCGAGCGGGAGCTGAGCGAGGATCTCCCGGCGTTCGGCGTCGGTCGTGAGCAGCGGCGGGGCCGCCTGCGGGTTCACGACTTCGAGTGGATGCGGCTCGAAGGTGACCAGGACGCTCACGCGCCCGGCAGCGTTCGCGCGCCGCGCAATTTCCCGGAGCACCGCCTGGTGGCCAAGGTGCACGCCGTCGAACGATCCTACGGTGACGGTGCTGCCCCGTGCGAGCGCCGGCAATCCTCCGCTCACGGCGTCCCTAGCACCACGGCCGGCCGAAGCCAGCCATCCTCGGCGCGAGCCACCGCGACCAGCTCCCCGGCGTGGAGCAACGCCACATCCCCTGGCGGCGCCGAGGCGAGGACCGCGCGCCCGTGGCTCACGGCGAGCCGCTCCTGCGCCGCCAGCTCGACCGCGGGCAGGTGCCCGAGGACGGCCGACGGTGGAAGCACCGACCCGGCCGTCACGTGCGCGAGCGGCGTGGCGTCGTCGACCGAGAGCGGGCCGACCGCCTCGCGCCGGAGCGCGACGAGATGGGCGCCGCTCCCCAGCCGCTCGCCGAGGTCGCGTGCCAGCGCCCGCACGTAGGTGCCCGCGCTCACCGTCACGCGGAACTCGAGCTCGGGTGGCGTAAACCGGAGCAGCGCCGCCTGATGAACGACGACGTCGACCGGTGCCGGATCCACCGGCCGCCCGCGACGCGCCAACCGGTAGCTGCGCTCACCATCCACATGTTTCGCCGAGTAGCGCGGCGGCCGTTGTCGCTGCGCACCGACCAGGCTCGTGAGCGCCGCGCGCACCACCGGCTCGGTCAGGCCCTCCAGCGTCGCCGGCGAGCCGAGCGGCGCGCCGGTGAGGTCGTCGGTGTCGGTCGCCCAGCCGAGGCGCGCGACGGCGAGATAGCGCTTGGCGTGCGCGTCGAGGAAGCGCGCCAACCGGGTCGCGCGCCCGATCAACACCACGAGCAGACCGGTCGCGAACGGGTCCAGCGTGCCCGTGTGTCCCACCGCCCGGGTCCCGAGCACTCGCCGCAGCCGGTGCACGACATCGTGCGACGTGAGCCCCGCCGGCTTGTCCACCAGCACCGCGCCGATCAGCTGGGGTCCTCCCGACGCAGGTCCTCGAGCAGCTCGTTGATCCGGGCGGCGTGGGCCAAGCCCTGATCGAGCTCGAAGTGCAGCTCGGGAACCGTGCGGGTCGAGAGCGCTCTCGCGGTGCGGGTCCGGAGGAACCCCGCCGCGCTCCGAAGACCGTCGAGCGCGCGCTGGCGGTCCGCGTCCTCGCCGGGGACGCTCACCATGATCCGCGCGTGTGACAGATCGGGCGTCACCAGCACGGTAGTGACGGTCACGAATCCCACACGCGGATCGCGGACCTCGCGCGCCAGCGCTTCGGTGATCACCTGCCGCACCGTGGCGGCGACCTGCTCGGGACGCCGGCGCGAGGGCGATCTCATCGCCAGACCGTCACGGTATCCACGATCCGCACCCCGTCGGCCGAGTCGACGGCGCGATCGGCGGCCCGAAGCGTCTCCTCGACCACGGTCCGCGCCGAGCCTACCGCCGCGCAGGCGATCTCCGCCCGCTGCCACAGGTCTTGGTGGCCGGTTTCGGCCACCGACACGTTGAGCCGTTGCCGGAGCGCCGCCGTCAGCGGCTTGAGGGTCCCGCGCTTCTCCTTCAACGAATGGCACCCCGGCAGATGCAGCTCCCACACCTGGATGCCGACGATCACCCCACCGCGCCGCCGGCCGCCGGCTGGAGGGTCCGCTTCACCTCCTCCATCCGGAACGACTCGATCCGATCGCCGACCTTGAGGTCGTTGAAGTTCTCGATGCCGATGCCGCATTCGAGCCCTTCGCGGACCTCGCGGACGTCGTCCTTGAACCGCTTGAGGCTGGCCAGCGACCCGGTGTAGACGGTCGTGCCGTCGCGGGTAATCCGCGCCTTGGCGGTCCGCTGGATGGTCCCGCTCCGCACCACGCATCCGGCGATGGTGCCCACCTTGCTCACCTTGAACAACTGGAGCACCTCGGCCTCGCCCAGCACGACTTCCTTCTCCTCGGGCTTGAGCAGGCCCTCGAGCGCGTTCCGGACGTCCTCCACCGCCTCGTAGATGATGCGGTAGGTCCGTACGTCCACCTGCTCGCGTTCGGCGGCCGCGCGCGCATTCGAGTCCGGCCGCACGTGGAAGCCAAGCACGATGGCGCCGGAGGCCTTGGCGAGCAGCACGTCGCTCTCGCTGATGGCGCCGACGCCGCGGTGGACCACGTCCACCCGCACCTCGCTGGTGCTGAGCTGTGCGAGCGCGTCGGCCAGGGCCTCGGCGGGACCGCCCTGGTCGGCCTTGATGATGATCCGGAGCGCGGCGACGCCGCCCTCCTTGAGCGCCCGGCTGAAGTCCTCGAGGCTGGTGCCCTTCTGGCTCCGCCGGTTCTGAGCCTCGCGCTCGAGCCGCTGCCGCTTCTGCGCGATCTCCCGCGCCTCGTTCGCGTCGGTCACCACCGCGAACGTATCGCCCGCGGCCGGCACCCCCTCGAAGCCAAGGATCTGCACCGGAATCGAGGGCCCTGCCTCCTTCACCGTCTTGCCGCGCTCGTCGTACAGCGCGCGGACGCGGCCGCTGAACTTGCCGCAGATGAAGTTGTCGCCGCCGTGCAGCGTGCCCCGCTGCACCAGGATCGTCGCCAGTGGGCCCTTGCCCGCGTCCAGCGTGGCTTCGAGCACGGCGCCGTGCCCCTTCCCCTCGGGGTTGGCCTTGAGGTCGAGAATTTCCGCCTGCAGCAAGATCTGGTCGAGCAGGTTGTCGACGCCGGTGCCCTTCTTGGCGGAGATTTCGGCCGACAGCACGTTGCCGCCGAACTCCTCGAGCACCACGTTGTGCTGCAGGAGGTCCTGCTTCACCTTCTGCACGTTGGCGGTGGGAAGGTCGATCTTGTTGATCGCGACGATCATCGGCACGCCCGCGTTCTTGGCGTGGCTGATCGCCTCGACCGTCTGCGGCATGACCTGGTCGTCCGCCGCCACCACCAGCACGACGATGTCGGTGACCTGCGCCCCGCGGGCGCGCATGGCGGTGAACGCCTGGTGGCCCGGCGTGTCGAGGAACGTGATGGCCCGGTCGCCCGGGAGCGTCACGTGGTAGGCGCCGATGTGCTGGGTGATCCCGCCGGCCTCGCCGGCCACGACGTTCGCCTTTCGCACGTAGTCGAGCAGCGACGTCTTGCCGTGGTCGACGTGACCCATGATCGTGACCACCGGCGGCCGCGGCATCTGATGCTCGGGCGACTCGTCCACCGTCTCGGTCTCGACCGCGGCCGCGTACTCGTCCTCCCGGACCGCCTCGAACCCGAACGCCGACGCGATGAGCTCGATCTGATCGAAGTCGAGCCGCTGGTTCACCGTCACCATCAGGCCCAGCTCCTTGAATGCGAACTGGACGATCTGGGTGGCGGCGACCTTCATGGCCGTGGCCAGCTCCGACACCGAGACGAACTCGTTGACCCGGATGCGGGTCTTCTCCCGCTCCTTCTCCTCAGCCAGACGGCCGGCGACCACGTCACGGTAGGACGGCTCATCGCCGCGGCGGACGCCCTTGCGGCCCGCGGGGCCTTTCATGCCCTGCAGGGTCTTGAGGATGTTTGCCTGCACCGCATCCTGATCCACCATGGAGCGATTGCCCTTCTTCCCCTACTTCCGGCCAGCGCCTTTCTCCGCGTCGGGGCCTAATAACCGCTAGGGGGATGGGGCCCCGCGGTCGGCGCCGGGGCGCCCCGGCGCGCCCGGACGGGACGGCGCCGCCGGTGCGCTGCTGCTGAACACCGGCTTGGGCCCACGGGGTGCCGAGGGCGCCGGCCGCTGAATCCGCGGTGGGATGAACGGCGCCCGCGTCGGCGTGTTCGGGCGTGCGGGTGCCGCCTCGCTGGGGGCGGCGGGAGCGGACGCGCGGGACTCCTCGCCCGCCGCGGCGGTTTCTTCCTCGGCTTCGACCGGCGCGGGCGGCAGATCCTTGAACAGCGCCCGCGCGCGCTCCTCGAGCGTCTGCGCCGGCGACGGCTCCTCGAGCTCGACGACCGGACGCCCCAGCTCCAACGCGGCGAGCTCGGCGGCCTTTTCCGCTTGCGCCTGTGCTTCCACCTGGGCCACCTCGGCGGCGGTGCGGCGGCGCTTGGTCGGCCTCGCCTCGACGGGCGCCGGCGCGGGCTCCGCCTTGACCGCCTTGCGGCGACCCTTTTTGACCGTGGGCTCTTCGGCATGCTTCCGCTTCTCGCGCTCCCAGCGCACGCGGATCGCCGACACCTGGTCGTTCTCCAGCGCCGACAGGTGGCTGCGCACGAAGATGTTCATGTCCTTGAGCATGTTCAGGAGCTGCTCGGGGGCGACGCCGAACTCCGCCGCCAGGTCGTGCACTCTCGTCTTGACCACTCAGTCCTCCATCAGGAGCGTACGGGCGCCGTCGGCACCATGCCGTCGGCCAGCGCGCGGTCGCGTACGCCTACCGCCATCACGGGCGGCTTTCCCAGCTGCGCGCCAATCGCGGCGGCGCGCGGGCCCGGAATGGTCGGTACACCCTTCGCCGATGCCAGCCGGACCACCTTGTCCACGGCACGCGGGCTCGCGTCCTCCGCCAGCACCACGCACCAGATCTTCCCTGCCTGCAGCTCCTTCCGCACCGCGTCCACTCCGACCACGACGCGCCGCCCGCGGTACCCCAGCCCCAGCAGCCCGAGCAGGCGGCTCACGCCGGACCCTACTTCTCCCCGCTGTCCTCGTCGGTCAGCTCGGCGAGGAAGGCGAGGAGCTGCTCGGAGGCCTCGGGCGTTATCCCGGGGATCTTGGCGATGTCCTCGCGCTCGAGGTCGAGGATGTCGTTCAGCATCCGGTAGCCGGCGTTCTCGAGGATCGCCGTGAGCTCGGGTGACAGGCCCTTGAGCTCGCTGAGCGGGACCTGGGCGACAGTCTCCTCCTCAGGCGGCAGCGGCGCGAACAGCGGGCCCTCGCCGCCGCGCTCGAGCCACTCGCGGCTGGAGTAGAGGTCGATCTTCCAGCCGGTGAGCTCGGAGGCGAGCCGCACGTTCTGGCCATTCCGTCCGATGGCGAGCGAGAGCTGATCCTCGTCTACCACGGCCTGGATGGTCTTGGCCTCCGGATCGCTGAACACCTTGGCGACGCGGGCCGGCGCGAGCGCGAGCCGGGCGAACCGCTCGGGATCGGGCGACCAGGGTACGATGTCGATCCGCTCGCCGCCGAGCTCGTTCACCACGGCCTGCACTCGCGAGCCCTTGAGACCCACGCAGGCGCCCACCGGATCGATGGCGTCGTCGCGCGAGATGACCGCGACCTTGGTGCGGCTTCCCACCTCGCGCGCGATGGCGCGGATCTCGACGATCTGCTGCTGGATCTCCGGCACCTCGAGCTTGAACAGCGCTTTCACGAACAGCGGGTCGCCGCGCGACAGGATGAGCCGCGGCCCTTTCGGCGTCTCCTCGAGCCGCTTGAGCACGGCCCGGATGGTGTCGCCCTGGTGGAAGTGCTCGCGGTGATTCTGCTCGCGGTAGGGAATGATCGCTTCCGCCTCCCGGAACTTGTTCAGCATGATGACGAGCTTGCCGCGCTCGATCTGCTGCACCTCGCCCGAGAGCAGCTCGCCGACCTTGGAGGCGAACTCCTCACGGATCCGGGTGCGCTCGCCTTCGCGCACGCGCTGGATGATCCGCTGCTTGGCTGCCTGCACGGCAAGGCGCCCGAACTCGACGAAGGGCACCTCTTCCTCGAGCATGTCGCCCACCTGGAAGTCGGGGTCCTCGTATCGGGCCTCCTCCAGCGCGATCTGCCAGCTCGTGTCCTCCACCGTCTCGACCACCTGACGGAGACGCACCACCTTGATGGTGCCCTGCATCTCGTCCACGCTCAGCTCGAACTTGACGTTGGGGCCGAACTTGCGAACCAGCGCCGCCTGGATGCCGTCCCGCAGGAGGTCGAGCAGGTCGGAGCGCTCCAGCTGCTTCGCGGTGGTGAGCTCGCGGAATGCCGCGAGCATTTCGGTCGATCCGGCCATGCGTCTCACTCCTGTCGCGCGAAAAGTCTCGCTGTCACGTCGTCCGTCGTTGCCTAGCGCCGGCGTCGGGGCGCGCCGGGGCGCGACGGCTTGAGCTCGGGGAGCTCGCCCACCAGCCGCGCGTCGTCCACCTCGTCGAGCGCGAGCGTCCGCTC
The DNA here is from genome assembly GCA_051955835.1 of Gemmatimonadales bacterium. Classification (GTDB taxonomy): domain Bacteria; phylum Gemmatimonadota; class Gemmatimonadetes; order Gemmatimonadales; family GWC2-71-9; genus CAVVWJ01. The sequence goes on along the minus strand of JBQCGH010000053.1, from coordinate 4,606 downwards.
GGTGCCGTCCTCCTGGCGCACGGTCACGTGCGCGTCGTCGGGCACCGCGACGATCTCCACCTCGCGGTGGCCGCCGAGGCCGGAACTCCGCACCCGCGCCCGCTGGCCGATGAAGCGCCGCCAGTGCTCCGGCCAGCGCAACGGCCGCTCGATGCCTGGTGAGGACACCTCGAGCACGTACCGCGGCCCGACCATCGCGCTTGTTTCGAGGAAGCGCTCGAGTGACCGGCTGATGCCGGCGCAGTCGTCGGCCGTAATGCCATGGCCGGGCCGGCTGTCCGGGCGGTCCACCCGCACCTGCAGGATGGGGCGCTCCACGGTACCTACGTGGCGCAAGTCGACCAGCTCGAAACCGAGGCCGGCGAGGTGATCACGAATGGGCACCAGCAGCGCGTCGACAGACATCGGGGGTTGCAGGAAAAAAAATGTGGGGGAACTCCCCCACATCGGCAGTTGGCCCGATCAGGCGCCCCCGGGACAGCGCGTAAAAGCTATCGCGCCGTCGAATCAGAGTCAATGCGATGCGGGACGCCAAGGTAGGCGACCATGCGCCCATCTGCGCCGCCCGACCCGCGGTGACTATAGAAGGAGGGGCGGTCGTGGCTCGAACACCAGCCGGAGATCGAGATCGAACCGATCCCGAGCCTTCGGCCCTGGGCCGCGAGGTGCGTCCGGAGGTCCAGGTGCCACGGCCCCGGCCCTTCGGTGGGAAGCCCACAGTCGGCCATGACCTCAGACCCAACTTCATAGCATGCGCCGCATATGCCGACGCCGGCGTGCATTACAACGTCTGAGGGCTGGCTATTGGTTCCCGCGAGCAGTCGAGCGAGACCGGCCGGAAGAATGTCGCCGGCGGTGCCCCGCCACCCGGCATGGAGCAAGGCGACTCCCCGCCCCGGCACCAGCAGGTAGACGGGAATGCAGTCGGCCACGGTCACGGTGAGCAGGACCCCCGGGGTTGCGGTGACCCAACCATCCACGCCATCGATGTGGGTCCACCCGCGTCCGCCACCGACCAGTTCAACCGTAGTCCCATGCACCTGACCGCCGAGCATCCACGTATCGAACCCGGGGAGCGCCCGCCGCAAGGCGCGCCACCGGCCCATGACCTGGCCGACCGGGGCCTCCGACCAGAGACCGAGGTCGTAACCGCGTCCCGGCTCGGGGCCGCGGCCGGTGATGCCGGCCACGACGCCGCGGGCGTGCCAGGACTCGAGATCGTAGAAGGGAATCGGGCCGAGCCGAAGCGTCTCCCGGAGGACGTCGGGGGCGTCGTGGTCGCTCACCGGTGAGGCGCGCGACTAGTCATCCTTGCGCTCGATGTCGGCGCCCAGGCCTCGCAGGCGCTCGTCGATCCGCTCGTAGCCCCGCTCGATCTGACCGACGTTGTGGATGGTGCTCGCGCCTTCCGCGGCCAGCGCCGCGAGCAGCATCGCCATGCCGGCCCGGATGTCGGGCGACTCCACCACGCCCCCCTTGAGCGGCGAGGGCCCCGAGATGACGGCGCGGTGGGGATCGCACAAGACGATGCGTGCGCCCATCCCGATGAGCTTGTCGACGAAGAACAGCCGGGACTCGAACATCTTCTCGAACACGAGGAGCATGCCCGCGCATTGGGTGGCAGTCACGATCGTCGTCGACATCACGTCGGCCGGGAACGCGGGCCAGGGTCCGTCCTCCAGCTTGGGCACGTGGCCGCCCAAGTCCGGCCGGATGCGCCGTTCCTGGTCACCGTCAATCGTCAGGCGGTGTCCGTCCACCCGCGGGCGGATGCCCAGACGCTCGAAGCCGAGCAGCGTACTGCGGAGATCCTCGATCCGGACGGGATCGATGGAGATGGTGCCATTGGTCACGGCGGCGAGACCGATGAAGCTGCCAATCTCGATGTGATCGGGACCGATGGCGTACGCGGCGCCATGCAGCGGTCGCGCGCCGTCGATGGTGTACACGTTGGTGCCGATGCCTTCGATGCTGGCGCCCATGGCCACCAGCGTCCGGGCGAGGTCCTGCACGTGGGGCTCGCACGCCGCGTTCCGGAGCACGGTGCGCCCTCGCGCGGCAACGGCCGCCATGAGGGCGTTCTCGGTCCCGGTCACGCTGGGCTCGTCGAGGAAAATGTCCGCCCCCGTCAGCCCCTTCTTCGCGTCGAGCTCGTAGCGGTCGCCCACGTTCACCGCGGCGCCGAGCTGCTCCAGAGCGAGAAAATGGGTGTCGACCCGGCGCCGTCCGATGACGTCGCCACCCGGCGGCGGCAGCGTCACCGAGCCGAACCTGGCGAGCAGCGGACCGGCGAGGAGAATGGAGGCGCGGATCCGGGCACACAGCTTGGGGTCGAGCGGTTTGGGGCGCACCGCGCGCGCATCCACCCGCACGAGATTCGGCCCGCGCCACTCGACCGAGGCGCCGAGGTCGACCAGGATGTCGAGCATGGTCTCGACGTCCCGGATGCGCGGAATGTTGTCGAGCTCCATCGGGCCGTCGGCCAGGACGGTGCTGGCGAGGATCGGCAGCGCGGCGTTCTTGTTGCCCGCGGGCCGGACGGACCCGCGCAACGCACGGCCGCCGCGCACGAGAAATCGAGGAGGCATGGCCAAAGCTGACCGCGCCGGGCAATCGCGTCAAGCGGACCGAGGGGGCTTGCGGTGCATCCGCGACGCCGTTGTTTTACCGACAGGCGCATCGCGCCGCGGCGACACCCGCTGTCGCCGGCATTCACGGGGAGGACATCGTGGCAGCCCACACGCTCGCACTACTCCAGGTCGCGGCCCAGCCGGGTTGGGTCGGCCCGACCGTCGCCGTCTCACTCGCCGTCATCGCGCTCTCCATCCTCGGCGTCTGCGCGGCGCTCGCGGTCGTGGCGCTCCGCCTGTCCACCGAGGTGAAAAAGGTGACCGGCGTCGTGGCCGGCCTCCAGGACGATACCGGCCAGGCACTCAAGGCGGTGCGGCGCCTCACCGAGCAGGCCCAGGACCTCATGGTGGTGGTGCGCAACGAGGCGGGCGCCTTCGCGCAGACGAGCCGACGCGTCCGGCGCAAGCTGGTCCGCGGCGTCGACCGGGTGGAGGAGCGGCTCACCGATCTCGAGACGCTCTACGACCTGGTGCACGGCGAAGTCGAGGACGCCGCGCTCGACGTCGCGGCGACGCTCCGCTCGGTCCGCCGCGGCAATGGAATGCTGGGGCGCGTCCGCCGCATGCTCGTGGCCGGACGATCATGAGCCTGGCGCGCTTCACGCTCGCCTTTGCGGGCGTGGGGCTCCTGATGCTGGTGCTGCCGCATCCCGCCCATGCCTGGACGCCCGGCACCCACATTTATCTCGGCGAATCGGTGCTGGCGAGCCTGGGGCAGCTACCCGCCCAGGTGGCCGACCTCCTGCGGGCCTATCCCTTCGACTTCCTCTACGGCAACATCGCGGCCGACTCATCCATCGCGAAACACTACGCTCCGCTTGGCCGCCACTGCCACTACTGGCACGTGGGTCAGGAAATCCATGACCTGGCCGGCAGCGATGCGCTGCGTGCGTTCGGTCTCGGCTATCTGTGCCATCTGGCGGCCGACACGGTCGCGCACAACTACTTCGTGCCGCGCCAGCTCATGATCACGAGCAGCACGGCCGCCGTAGGACACTCGTACTGGGAGACGCGGGTCGAGACCCACTTGGGCGACGCCTACGCCCGCTCAGCGAAGGACGTCATCCGCCTGAGTCATCGGGAGGCCGACGCCCATCTCGACCGCATCATCGCGCCCACCATCTTCAGCGTCCGCACCAACCGCCGGCTGTTTCGCGGCATGGTCCACCTCACCGAGACCTCGAGCTGGCAGCGGGCGACGCAGGTGGCGCGCGAATACAGCCGCTGGCCACTGGGCGACGACGATGTCGAGCGGCACCTGGGCCTCTCGTACGATTACATGGTCGAGTTTCTGGGCGGGGCCGACTCGCCCGCCCTGCAGCTCGATCCCTCCGGCGAGCGGCCGCTCAAGGTCGCGAAGGAGCTGCGTCGTCGCGTGCTCCGCGACACGGGTCGCCGCAACGTCACCAAGTTGCAGGGCGCCGCCGACGAGCATTTCGGCCTCCCCGAACGGCCCCTCGTGCACTGGACGCGGATGTCGACACACCTTCCGTGGCGCGCGCCGGAAAGCGCCGCGCCCTCGCCTCGCGCGCTCGTGAGCGGCGACCGCTGAGCCCCGACGAAGCCATTCAGCGTCTCGGCCTCCGCCCGCATCCCGAGGGCGGCTTCTACGGCGAGACCTTCCGCAGCCCCCTCCGGCTCACGCTCCCCGACGGCCGGATCCGCAGTGCCTCGACGGCGATCCACTATCTCCTCACGGTGGGCAGCTGGAGCACCTGGCACCGGGTGCGCGCCGACGAGGTGTGGCACCACTATGACGGGGGGCCGCTCGCGCTCTATCGCCTGGGTATGCCCACCGTCCGCCTCGATGCCGACACGCCGCAGGCGGCGGTGCCGGCCGGCGTGTGGCAGGCGGCGGAGCCGGTAAGCGGCGCGGTGCTGGTGGGCTGCACGGTGGCGCCCGGATTCGAGTTCGAGGACTTTGAGCTGGGAACGGCCCAGGCCCTGGTTCGGGAGTACCCCGCCGAGGCCGAGCT